>NZ_CP095078.1:3674834-4287307 GCF_022919075.1 Nocardioides sp. W7
ACACCCTGGCCCGCTACGGCGTCGCGCGCTTCGCCCGACGGCGCGGGCTGCCGCTGCTGGTGTGGACCATCGACACCGAGAAGTCCCTGCACTACTGGCTCAAGCCCGGTCGCGCCTGGCTCGTCACCACCAACCATCCCGACCTGGCGCTCGAGGTCCGCGACCGACGGACTGCCAGACTGCGGTCATGAGCGCCGGATCCCGCACCGAGGCCGTCACCGACGTGCTCGGGGAGCCCTACCTCGCCGAGACCCTCACCCTCGCCCCCGACGACGAGGGCGAGGTGGTCGCCACCCTGGTGCACCTCCGGGCGGCGCGTCCCACGAACCGGGCCGTCCTGCACGTCCACGGCTTCGCCGACTACTTCTTCCACACCGCGTACGCCGAGTGGTGGACCGCACGGGGCTACGACTTCTACGCCGTCGACCTGCGCAAGTACGGCCGCTCACTGCGCGATCACCAGACCCCGACGTACGTCACCGACGTGGAGGAGTACTTCGAGGAGCTCGACGAGGCCTGGCAGATCATCACCGAGCGCGACGGGCACGACCACGTCGTGATCTCCGCGCACTCCACCGGCGGGCTGACCACGTCGCTGTGGGCCGACGCGCGGCAACCCGCGGCCCTCGCCGGCATGGTGCTCAACTCCCCCTGGCTCGACTTCCAGGCCGGGCTCCTGATGCGCACCGTGGGCACCGCGGTCGTCAAGCAGCTCGGCGCGCGCCAGCCGCTGCGGGAGATCCCGCGCAAGGTGAACGGTCTCTACGGCCGCAGCCTGCACCGCGACCACCACGGCGAGTGGGACTTCGACCTGACCTGGAAGCCGCTCGAGTCCTTCGCCGTCCGCACCGGCTGGCTGCGGGCGATCCGGATCGGGCACGCCCGGCTGCAGCGCGGCCTGGCGGTCCCGTGCCCGGTTCTGGTGCTCTCCTCCGGCGCCTCCGCCCGCCCCGTCGAGATGGGGCCCGAGGTGCACGGCTTCGACATCGTGCTCGACGTCGCGCAGATCCGGCGCTGGTCGACGGCCGTCGGGCCGCACGTCACCTACGTGGCGGTCGCGGGCGCCCGCCACGACGTCGTACTCTCGCTGCCCGAGCCCCGAGGCAAGGTGTACGCCGAGATCGAGCGCTGGCACGCGGCGTACGTCGACCGCCTCTGATCCCGCTTGCCCCTCCGCCTGTCGTCGAGCTGGCCGAGTCGGCGCAAACTTGCGCCGACTCGGCGAGGTACCCGCCGAACGGGTCAGAGCGGGTCGCCGGTGAAGGTCTCCCGGGTGACGAACTCGGCGACCTCCTGCCGCTTGAGCCGGGTCGGCTGCGTCACCGGCCTCCCGAGAGGTACGACGGCCGCGAGCGCGAACCGCTCCGGCACGTCGAGCAGCTCGCGCACCGCCGGCTCCTCGGCGACGGCCATGGTGGTGATCGTGCCGCCGTACCCCTCGTTGCGGGCCGCGAGGAGCACGTTCCAGACCATCGGGTACACCGAGGCTCCGGCGATCAGGCCGATCCGGTCCAGGTCCTGGTCCATCGCGGCGACCACGCCGAGATCGACGAAGAAGACGAGCACCGCGCCGGCGGTGCGCAGCGGCTCGGTGAACGCAGCGGGGACCTTCGTCGCGGCGATCTCCTCCGGGCTCGGCGCCGGCGGCTCCAGGGGGTTCCACGGACTCTGTCCGGCCTTGGTCTGCGCGACGTAGCGACGCACCGCGGGCTCGCTCAGCTCCGCGAGGCGCTCCCGGGTGGCGGGCTCGCGCACCACGACCACCCGGGCGCCCTGGCGGTTGCCGCCACTGGGCGCGAACCGGGCGTGGTCGAGGATCCGGTGCAGCACCTCGTCGGGGAGCGGGTCGCCGGTGAGCTTCCGGGCGGCGTGGGTCGTCCGCATCACGTCGTACAGGTCCATGACACCGAGGCTGTCAGGCCGGTGGTGACCGCTAGGGTCGCGGCCATGAATCCTGTGACCGGACTTTCACTTGGCCGCATCGCCGTCGGCGCCGTCGCGCTCGCCGACCCCCAGCGCGCGGGGCGGCTCTTCCAGCTCGACCCGGCGAACAACCTCCAGCTGTCGTACGTCACGCGGCTCTTCGGCTCGCGCGAGATCGCCCTCGGCACCGCGACCCTGCTCGCGCGCGGGAAGGCTCGGCGCAACCTGGTGCTGCTCGGCGTGCTGGTCGACCTCGCCGACGCCGGCACGGGCTACCTCGGCATCCAGGAGGGCTCGGTCTCCAAGCAGACCGGCGGTGCGCTCATCGGCCCCGCCGTCGGCGCCGTCGCCGCCGGCCTGCTCGGCCTGCGCGCCAAGCCCAAGCGGCCGAAGCAGGCCTGAGGCGCCGCCGTCAGAGCAGGAACGACGCCAGGGCGGCGAGGCCGACGAGGACGATGACCGTGCGGAGCACGGTCGGGTGCAACCGGCGCCCGACGGTGGCGCCGAGCTGGCCGCCGATCACGGCCCCGACCGCGATCAGCAGCACGAGCCACCAGTCGACGTCGGCGACGAAGATGAACAGCACGCCCGCGACACCGTTCACGACGGCGGCGAGGACGTTCTTGACCGCGTTGAGCCGCTGGAGGGACTCGTCGATCCCGATCCCGAGGATGCCCATCAGGATCACGCCCTGGGCGGCGCCGAAGTAGCCGCCGTACACCCCGGCGAGTGCGGTGGTCGGCCAGATCCACCACGGGTCGGGCCGGCCCCCGGCGAGCTCACCCGCCGCCTCGCGCCGAGCCGCCACCCGCCGCGAGAGCCGCGGCTGGACGACGACCAGCACGATGCCGAGACCGATGAGCACCGGCACGATCGTCTCGAACGCGTCCGCGGGCAGCACGATCAGCAGCACCGCACCGGTCAGACCACCGATGAAGGAGCCGCTAACCAGGCGCAGCACCCGGGCCCGCTGGCCGACCAGCTCGCGCCGGTAGCCAATCGCGCCGGAGACCGAGCCGGGCGCGAGGCCAATGTTGTTGGAGACGTTGGCGGTCACCGGCGGTACGCCGAAGGCGAGCAGGATCGGGAACGTGATCAGCGTCCCCGACCCCACCACGGCGTTGATCCCGCCGGCGGCGACGCCGGCGAGCAGGATCGTGACCGCCTCGAAGAAGGGTGGCACGCCTTACTGGGCCGGTGCGGCCGGCGGCGCCCCGCCAGGATCGACGTCGGGGTCCGCCGCCGTGGGCCGGGTCGGGTTCGCAGCCGATGCCGCCGCCGCGATCGCGGCCTCGACGGCCTCGTTGGCCTTCGCGACCTCGCTGTCGTCGCCCAGGCCTCCGCGCTGCGCGGGCTCCGTCGGGCCCATGTCGACCCGCTTCACCGGACCCTCGACGGTGTCGGGGATGCCCTGCAGGCTGTTCATCGTCGACCCGAGACCCTCGAGCGCGCGCCCGATCTCACTGGGCACGATCCACACCTTGTTGGCGCTGCCCTCGGCGATCTTCGGCATCATCTGGAGGTACTGGTAGGCCAGCAGCGACTGGTCGGGGCGGCCGTCGTGGATCGCCTGGAAGACGGTCTGGATGGCCTGGCCCTCACCCTGGGCACGCAGGATCGCGGCCTCGCGGTCGGCCTGGGCGCGCAGGATCTGCGACTCGCGGTCGCCCTCGGCGGAGAGGATCGCGGACTGCTTCTGGCCCTCCGCGGTCAGGATGGAGGCCTGCCGCTGGCCCTCGGCCGTGAGTATCGCCGCCCGCTTGTCGCGGTCGGCGCGCATCTGCTTCTCCATCGTGTCCTTGATGGAGGCCGGCGGGTCGATGCTCTTGATCTCGACGCGACCGACTCGGATGCCCCACTTGCCGGTCGCCTCGTCGAGCACCCCGCGCAGCCCGGAGTTGATCGAGTCACGGCTGGTCAGGGTCTGCTCGAGGTCCATGCCGCCGACGATGTTGCGCAGCGTGGTCTGGGTGATCTGCTCGACGGCCTGGATGTAGTTGGCGATCTCGTACGTCGCCGCCACCGGGTCGATCACCTGGAAGTAGATGACGGTGTCGATGTCGACCGTCAGGTTGTCCTCGGTGATCACCGAGCTCGGCGGGAAGCTGACGACCTGCTCGCGCATGTCGATGAGGTAGCGGACCTTGTCGATGAACGGCATCACGATGTTCAGACCGGCCGGCAGGGTCTGCTTGTACTTGCCGAACCGCTCCACGATGCCGGCGCGCGCCTGCGGCACGATCCGCACCGTCTTGGCCATCACCGTGACGAGAAACAGGAACAGCAGGCCCAACAGGATCAGATAGATCACGAGGCCGCTCCTTTCCGGGGGCTAGAGGTCAAGCAGGGGTCACGCTGGTGGTCGGGCTAGGGGTCGAGTCGGGGAATCGGGTGGACGTACGCCGTGGCGCCGCGGATCTCCAGCACCTCCACGGTCTCGCCGGGCTCGATCGACAGCGTGTCGTCGTAGGGCGACGCCGACCACAGCTCGCCGGCGAGCCGGACCTGACCGACCTCGAGACCGGAGATGCGCATCGTCGCGACGCCCTGGCTGCCGACCAGCTTCGCGTGGCTCATGGTGAGCTCCGGACCGCCGTGCAGGCGCTTGATCAGCGGCGGACGCAGCAGCAGCAGGGTGGCGGCGGACGCGCCGACCGCCAGCAGGAAGGACACGACGAAGGCCGCGCCCAGGGCCGAGGAGACCATGCCGACCAGCGCGCCGACGGCGAGCATGGCGAAGACCAGGTCGAGGCTGACCAGCTCCACCACGCCGAGCGCGATCGCGGCACCCAGCCAGCCCGCCCACTGGTGGTCACCCAGCCACTGCCACAGGTCGTCCATGACCGGACCCTACCGGCGCCGGGTGCGCCGACGGGCCGCCCAGCGCCCGTCCTCGTGGCTGACCATGAGCGGCATGCCGAAGGTGGCCGAGAGGTTCGCCTCGGTCAGCACGTCCTCCAGCAGCCCGGCGGCCGTCACCCGGCCCTGGCGCAGCAGCAGCGCGTGGGTGAACCCGGGAGGGATCTCCTCCACGTGGTGGGAGACCAGCACGGTCGCCGGGGAGTCCGGGTCGTGGGCGAGCACGGACAGGGTCGCGACGAGGTCCTCGCGACCGCCCAGGTCGAGGCCGGCGGCGGGCTCGTCGAGCAGCAGCAGCTCGGGGTCGGTCATCAGCGCCCGGGCGATCTGGACGCGCTTGCGCTCGCCCTCGCTCAGGGTGCCGAAGGTGCGGTCGGCCAGGTGGGTCACGCCCAGCTCGCGCAGCAGCCCGGTCGCGCGGCCGTGGTCGAGGTCGTCGTACTCCTCACGCCAGCGGCCGACCACGCCGTACGACGCCGAGAGGACGACGTCCTGCACCCGCTCGGAGCGCGGGATCCGCTCGGCGAGGGCGGCGCTGGTGAGCCCGATCCGCGGCTTCAGCTCGAAAACGTCGACCAGCCCGAGGACCTCCTCGAGGATCGCGGCGACCCCCTCAGTGGGGTGCATCTGAGCGGAGGCGACCTGGAGCAGGGTGGTCTTCCCCGCGCCGTTGGGGCCGAGGATCACCCACCGCTCGTCCTCCTCGACGGTCCAGCTGACCCGGTCGAGGAGGGTCGCCTGGCCGCGCCGGATGGTGACGTCGGCGAAGTCCAGCACGGCACTCATGGCCGCAACCCTATCCAGGCCCGGTCACGAGCATCGGGCGGCCCGGCGTAGCGTCTCCGGTCGTGACCGCCTCCCTCCCGGCTGCCGCCCGCCTGGCCTGGTGGGGTACGGCGTGGCTGCGTGGCCACGTGGTGCCCGACCTGGTCATCGACGCGGTCGTGGCCGACGACGCGACCCACGTCGTGGCCGCCCTGGAGACGCTCGGGCTCGGCGGAGACGAGGCCGCAGAGTCGCTCGTCACCGGGCTCGCCCGGCTGCGGGCCGAGGGGGCCACCGGCCTCGGTGCCGCCTTCCCGGTCGAGGGCGACCCGGTCGGCCTCGGCGGCCCGCGGGCCTTCAACGACGCCGCACTGGAGGCGGGCGAGGCGGTGGTGGCCGTGGGCACCCGCATCGGGCTGGTGCCGGTGCGCGTCGGCGCGGCGATCACCTGGGTCGCCCACCGGGCCGAGCGTCGTCAGCTCCCGGACGTCGGCGAGGCCGACCGCGGACTGCGCGCGGCACTGCTCGCGACCGCCGACACCCTCGCCGACCTCGACGTCGCCCGCTGGCGGCCCGAGGTGGCGGACCGGCTGATGAACCTGCGGCACCGCGAGCCGGTGACCGCTCCCGAGGGAGTGCCGGCGCCCTGCGTCGGGCTCGCCGCCCGAGGCCTGCAGGCCATCGAGATCGTCGAGCTCGCGCTCGAGGACGACGGCGGCGCGTTGTCGGCGTCCGAGGCCGAGCAGCGACGGGCGGCCCTCAGCCCGCTGGCCCGCGCCGGACGCCGGGCGCTCGTCGCCGCCTGCTCCCCCGAGGGCTGGCCACCGCACTGACTCAGCTGCTCGCCCACACGCCGAGCTCGGCGCCGCCGGGATCGGTGAAGTGCAGACGGCGACCGCCCGGGAAGTCGTAGGGCCCCTCGGTGACCGTGCCGCCGGCTGCCCGGATCGCCTCGGCGGTGGCGTCGAGGTCGTCGGAGAAGAGCAGCACGAGCGGCCCGCCGGACGCCGCCGGGCGGTGGGGATTGAGGCCGCCGACCTCGCCACGCCCCGACGGCGCCCGGATGCCGGCATAGTCGGGGCCGTAGTCGTTGAACTCCCAGCCGAAGGCGGCCGCGTAGAACTGCTTCGCCGCGGCTAGGTCGGTCACCCCGATCTCGACGTAGTCGATCCCGTGGTGCGGGTGCCGCTGCCCGCCGTCGGTCGCGACCGCGTCGGTCCACACCTCGACCAGCTCGGCGAGCGCTCCGTCCTCGTCGAGGGTCGCGAACGACGCGACGTAGTAGGTCGCCCGGTCGTCGGACACCCGGGCCCGGACCACCCCGGTCGAGCCGGAGGTGATCACGTCCTCGCCGACGTAGGTCCACGGGCCGGGGTAGTCGCGGTTGAACGCGACGAAGCCGTCGCGGTCGAAGGTCTCCCCCGTGTGCACCAGGCGGGCGGAGAAGCCGGGGGCGAGCAGCGCGCTCAGGGCGTCCCAGTCTCGAGTGGCGATCGCGTCGGCGAATCGGGTCAGGGTCTCGGTGGCGTCCAGGTCGCCGGGCAGGTCATCGGGCATGTCCACCACCATGGACCACGGCACCGACAGTCCGCCGGACAGCGATAGCCTCGGGCCACGATGGCCACCGACGCGAAGCCCGAGACCCTCCTGATCACGCTCACCGGGAAGGACCGACCGGGCGTCACCTCCGCGATCTTCGCCACGCTCGCGCGAGCCGGCGTCGAGGTGGTCGACGTCGAGCAGATCGTGCTCCGCCGCCGGCTGGTCCTCGGCGTACTGGTCACCGCCCCGCGCGACTGGAAGCGGCTGCGGACCGACATCGAGCGGGTGGCCGAGGAGCTCGGCATGACCGTCGACGTCGACCGCGGCACCGGCGACAACCGGCCCCGACCCCACGGTCGCTCCCACGTGACGGTGATCGGCACCCCGCTGAAGGCCTCCGCGATGTCCGCCATCGCCGGACGGATCGCGGACTCGGGCGCCAACATCGACCGGATCGAGCGGATGGCCCGCTACCCCGTCACCGCCATCGACCTGCACGTCTCCGGAGCCGATCCCGAGGCGCTGCGGGCCGTGCTCGCGGGCGAGGCGGCCCGGCAGGGCATCGACGTGGCGGTCCAGCCGGCCAACCTGCTGCGGCGCGGGATGCGGCTGATCGTCATGGACGTCGACTCGACGCTGATCCAGGGCGAGGTGATCGAGATGATCGCCGCCCACGCCGGCTGCGAGGCCGAGGTCGCCGCGATCACCGAGGCGGCGATGCGCGGCGAGCTCGACTTCGAGCAGTCGCTGCGCGAACGGGTGAGGCTGCTGGCCGGCGTACCCGCCACCGCCCTCGACGAGGTGTACGACGCCATCCTGCTCGCGCCCGGCGCCCGCACGATGGTCCGCACCCTGCGGCGGCTCGGCTACCGGTTCGCGATCGTCTCGGGCGGCTTCACCCAGATCACCGACCGGCTCGCCGCCGAACTCGGCATCCACTTCTCCCGCGCCAACGAGCTGGAGATCGTCGACGGGGTACTCACCGGCGGCATCGTCGGCGACGTCGTGGACCGGTCCGGCAAGGCCCGCGCATTGAGGGAGTTCGCGGCCGAGGTGGGGGTCAGCGAGGCCGCCACGATCGCCATCGGCGACGGTGCCAACGACCTCGACATGCTCAACGCGGCCGGTCTCGGGATCGCCTACAACGCCAAGCCGCTGGTCCGCGACGCCGCCGACACCTCGGTGAACGTGCCGTACCTCGACGCGATCCTGTACCTGCTCGGCATCTCGCGTGAGGAGATCGAGGCCGCCGACGCCGAGGCCGGCTACGTCACCCCGGCTCCCCCGGTCTGAGCGACGGCCCGGCCGCTGCCGTTGCCGTTTGGTCACCAACGACAGCTGGACAGCCTCTCGACTGCGGTTGGTGACCAAACGGCAACGACCCCCGCCGCCTCGGTATCTCCCGCAAGCAGCTCGCCGGCGCGGACGCCGGCTACCTCACGCCGGTCTGAGCGACGGCCCGGCTCGCGGCGTCCAGATAGCGCCGCGTCATCAGCCGCTGGATCGCCCGCCCGACCGGTCCGACGACCCGTGTGAACCACCGGCCCGGTCGCGAGAAGGCCCGGATCACCAGCCAGGTGCCGTCCGGGCGCCGCTCGACCGCGACCAGCTCCTCGCCGCACTCCGGGTGCCCCCGCAGGGTGCCGTAGGCGAAGCCGCCCCGATCCGGCTCGTCGAGGACGCCGACGACCTGCACCGGAATGGACAGGGCCAGCCGCCCGACGCCGAGCCGCAGCACCACCCGGTCGCCCTCGGTCGCCCGCGGCAGGTCGGCCGGCACCCGGAGGCCGGCTCCCCGGTGGAGACCCCAGCCGAGCACGAACGTGACGGCGGCGTCGTACCGCTCCGGACCGCCGAGGCGGCGCTCGACGGCGAGGTGGTGGTAGCCGACGGGCAGCGCGCCCGCCAGCGTGCCGCCCGTCTCGGGATAGCTGAGGTCAGCCACGGCCGACGTGGAAGGCGACCACCCGGGCGCCGGCCTCGTCGAGATCCGCCCAGTCCCCCTCGACCGTGAAGACCGTCGTCGCGCTCGTGGGGTAGCCCGCCACCATCTCCGCACTCGCGTCCTCATCGCCGTCGCCGTCGTCGAGCAGCTGGGCCAGGTAGGCCATGGTCGGGTTGTGGCCGACGACCACGAGGGTGCGGACCGCGTCCTCGACCTCGCGGACGACGTCGAGCGCGCTCTCGGGTCCGGCGGCGTAGAGCGACTCGTCGTACGTCGCGAGCTCGGCGTCCCAGCCCGCGCCCTCCGCGACGGCCTCCCAGGTCTGCTGGGTGCGCACGGCCGCGGAGACCAGGGCCAGGTCGGGCTGCACGCCCTGCCCGGCGAGCCAGGCCCCGACCGCGCGGCCATCGCGCTCGCCGCGCTCGGCGAGCCGCCTCTCGAAATCGGTGCTGCCGTTCTGCTCGGCCTTCGCGTGACGCATCACCACGAGGGTCCGCTTCTGCTCGCTCACGGACACACTCTGGCACCGGTGAGGACCGCTGGGCCAACCCCCTAGGGTGACGCCATGGCTCGGGGACCTCTCATGATCATCGGCGGTGCCGAGGACAAGCTGCGCAAGCGGGTGATCCTCCGCGACTTCGTCGCGGCCAGCGGTGGCGCGGACGCCCGGATCGCCGTCATCCCCACTGCGTCGTCGCTGGGCGCCGAGGTGGTCGAGGTGTACGACGCACTCTTCCGGCGCGAGGGAGCCGCCGAGGTCGTCGCGATCCGGCCCGAGTCGCGCGAGGACGCCCATGACCCGGTGCTGGTGAAGACCCTCGCCGACGCGACCGGGATCTTCATGACCGGCGGCAACCAGCTGAAGCTCTCCGCCATCGTGTGCGGCACCCCGCTGGGCGACGCGATCGTCGAGGCCCACGAGCGCGGAGTGGTCGTCGCCGGCACCTCGGCCGGCGCCAGCATCCAGTCCAGCCACATGGTCGCCTTCGGCGTCGGCGGCTCGACCCCCAAGCAGCGGATGACCCAGGTCGCGGCCGGGCTGGGACTGCTCCGCTCGTCGGTCATCGACCAGCACTTCGACCAGCGCAACCGCTACGGCCGGCTGCTGATGATCGTCGCCCAGTCCCCGCAGCTGCTCGGGATCGGCGTCGACGAGGACACCGCCGCGATCGTCGCGCACGAGGTCGGCGCCGACGGGGTCGAGCGCGAGGTGCTGCGCGTGCGCGGCCGCGGCGCGGTGACGATCTTCGACCCGGCCCGGATCACGACGAACGCCTACGA
Organism: Nocardioides sp. W7; assembly: GCF_022919075.1. Taxonomy (NCBI): domain Bacteria; kingdom Bacillati; phylum Actinomycetota; class Actinomycetes; order Propionibacteriales; family Nocardioidaceae; genus Nocardioides; species Nocardioides sp. W7. The sequence continues at coordinate 3,685,150 of NZ_CP095078.1, forward strand.
CGCCAGGCGCTCCGACCCGCTGCTCGCGAGCGGCGTCGTACTCCACGTGCTGCCCGAGGGCAGCGCCTTCGACCTGACCGCCCGTGAGCTGCTCCCGCTGGCGGCGGAGGCCGAGCCCGGGCTCGCCGAGGCCGGGCACGACCTACGCCAGCTGGCCCGCGACATCGCGGCGGCCGATGCCTCCCCCACCACCCTCAAGCGCCGGATGGCGCGCCTGCAGAAACGCAAGAAGGACGACCCCGCACCCCCGACGGACGGACCCTCCTCGTGACCGAGCGACCCACCCCCGACCTCACCATCGAGGAGACGCGGGTCTACCGCGGAGCCAACATCTGGTCCTACGACAAGGCCATCCACCTCGTGGTCGACCTCGGCGTGCTCGAGCGCTACCCCACCAACACCCTCCCGGGCTTCACCGACAACCTGCTCGAGCTGCTGCCCGGCCTGCGCGAGCACGCCTGCTCCCGCGGCAAGCGCGGCGGCTTCGCGGAGCGGCTGAACGAGGGCACCTGGCTCGGGCACGTGGCCGAGCACGCCGCGCTGGCGCTCCAGCAGGTCGTCGGCCACGACGTACGCCGCGGCAAGACGCGGCAGGTCAAGGACCGGCCGGGCCACTACAACGTGGTCTTCGGGTACCTCGACGAGCAGGTCGGCCTGGCCGCGGCGCGGCTCGCCGTCCGCCTGGTCAACCACCTCGTCGAGGCCGACCCGGGGTTCGACTGGGACACCGAGCTGGAGTCGTTCATCACCCGCGCCCAGCGGACCGCCTTCGGCCCGTCCACGCAGGCGATCCTCGACGAGGCGGTCTCGCGCGACATCCCCTGGCTGCGGCTCAACCAGCACTCCCTGGTCCAGCTCGGCCAGGGCGTCCACGCCAAGCGGATCCGCGCCACGATGACCTCGGCCACGAGCGCGATCGCCGTCGACATCGCCTCCGACAAGGACCTCACGACCACCCTCCTCGGCGCGGCCGGTCTCCCGGTCCCCAAGCAGGAGTCGGTGCGCTCGGAGGACGCGTGCGTCCGGGCCGCCGAGCGGATCGGCTTCCCGGTCGTCGTCAAGCCCCTCGACGGCAACCACGGCCGGGGCGTGTGCCTGGACCTGCAGGACGCGGACGAGGTGCGGGCGGCGTATGCGATCGCCCTGGAGCAGTCCCGGCGCGGCTGGGTCATCGTCGAGTCGTTCGTCACCGGCAAGGACTACCGGTGCCTGATCATCGACGGCAAGGTCGCCGCGATCGCCGAGCGGGTGCCGGCCTCGGTGACCGGTGACGGCACGTCCACCGTCGAGCAGCTCGTCGACCTCGCCAACGCCGACCCGCGCCGCGGAGTGGGTCACGAGAAGGTGCTGACCCGGATCAAGATCGACGAGGCCGCCGTCGAGCTGGTGGGCGAGCAGGGCTTCGCGATGTCCGACGTACCCCCCGAGGGGACGACGGTGAAGCTCGCCCTCACCGGCAATATGTCGACCGGCGGCATCTCCATCGACCGCACCTTCGAGGCGCACCCCGAGAACGTCGAGATCGCCGAGGAGGCGGCCCGGATGGTCGGCCTCGACATCGCGGGCATCGACTTCATCTGCCCCGACATCACCGAGCCGGTCCGCGAGACCGGCGGCGCGATCTGCGAGGTGAACGCCGCCCCGGGGTTCCGGATGCACACCCATCCGACCATCGGCGAGCCGCAGTTCATCGCCAAGCCCGTCGTCGACATGCTCTTCCCGCCGGGTGCGACGTCGCGGATCCCGATCGTCGCCGTGACCGGCACCAACGGCAAGACCACCACCTCGCGGATGATCAGCCACATCTTCAAGGGCATGGGCCGCAAGGTCGGCATGACCTCGACCGACGGCGTCGTCATCGACGAGCGGCTGGTCATCCGCGCCGACGCCTCCGGGCCCCGGTCGGCCCGGATGGTGCTGCAGAACCCGCGCGTCGACTTCGCCGTCTTCGAGGTGGCCCGCGGCGGGATCCTGCGCGAGGGGCTCGGCTACGAGCGCAACGACGTCGCCGTCGTCCTCAACGTGCAGCCCGACCACCTCGGGTTGCGCGGCATCGACACCGTCGAGCAGCTCGCCGACGTCAAGGCCGTCCTGGTCGAGGCCGTCCCGCGCGACGGGCACGCGGTGCTCAACGCCGACGACCCGCTGGTGCGCGAGATGCGGCGCCGGTGCTCGGGCCAGGTCGTGTGGTTCTCGATGGAGGAGCCCGGCACCGAGGTCCGCGAGATGATCGACGCCCACTGCCGCCGGGGCGGCAAGGCGCTGGTCCTCAACCCGTCCGAGCGCGGCGAGATGATCGTGGTCAAGCACGGCCCGAGGGAGATGCAGCTGGCCTGGACCCACCTGCTGCCCGCGACCTTCGGCGGTCGGGCCCGGATGAACGTCCAGAACGCCCTCGGCGCGGCCGCCGCGGCCTTCGCCGCCGGTGCGCCGCTGCACGACATCCGGCAGGGCCTGCGGTCGTTCTCGACCAACTACTACCTCTCCCCCGGCCGCCTCAACGAGGTCGAGGTCAACGGCGTCAACGTCATCGTCGACTACTGCCACAACGCCCCCGGCATGCGGATGCTCGGCGACTTCGTCGACCGGGTCGGCGACTCGATGGCGTCCGCCCACGACCTGGCCCGGCCCTCCCGCCTCGGCATCATCTCGACGGCGGGCGACCGGCGCGACGAGGACATGCGCGAGCTCGGCCACATCGCGGCCCAGCACTTCGACGTGGTCGTCGTCCGCGAGGACGTCGCCCTGCGGGGGCGCGAGCGCGGTGAGGTCGCCGGGCTCGTCCTCGAGGGCGTGCGTACGGCGATGGCCGACGGCGCCCGGTGCAAGCAGGTCGAGGAGGTGCTGGACGAGATCGAGGCGGTCCGCCACGTGATGTCGCGCGCCAACCGCGGCGACCTCGTCGTCCTCTGCGTCGACAAGCACGCCGCCGTGATGAGCGAGCTGGAGACCTGGTCCTCCCAGGCCCAGGCCGGCGCCGGCGTCTCCGCCGACGCCCCCGCCGCCGATCCGGACCTGGTCTCGGGCACGGTCGACGGCTCGGGCGACGACGGATGAGGGTCCTCTCCCTCGGGGCGCAGCCCGGCCGGCCGGTCGACGCCCACGGCAGCCGCGGTTTCGACGTCAGCGCGTTCGGCATCACCGCGGAGGCGCACCTGGTCACCGTGCGGCTGAAGGCGGGCGGCGTGATCGGCCGGCACCCGGCCGCGGGTCGTCAGCTGATGGTGGTGCTGTCCGGCGACGCGATCGTCTCCGGTTCGAGCGGCGACCCCGTCGTACTCCAGGCCGGGCAGGCGGCCGTGTGGGAGCCGAACGAGCTCCACGAGACCCGCTCCGAGTCCGGGCTGGTCGCCCTGGTGGTCGAGGGCGACGTCGACCTCGCGCGCACCGAGCGCGAGGTCGAGTACCCGTAGCCCGCTCGCCGACGCTCGTCCTTCGCAGGCTCAGTCCGAGCCGGCTCGGACCTTCGCCGCGAGATCGGCGGAGGAGTCGGCCGTCCCGCAGTGCTCGGCCAGCCAGTCGTAGACCTCCTCGCGCTCCGCGTGGCACATCAGCCCCACGACGTCGCCGGGGAGCGCCTGGCCGACCAACGCGGAGAGCACCGAGACCTCGGTGGGGTACGCCGGCACTCCGGTGACGCCGACCCGCTCCGCGCCGGCCCGCATCAGGGTCTCGAGCTCCTCGGTGGTCCGGCCGCGGAGGTACTTCTCCTTGTGCCCGATCGCCACCACGTCGCTGTCGCGCGCCGCGATCTCGCCGAGCTTCTCGATCAGCTCGTCGGTGCGGTCGCCGACGACCCCCAGTCCGAGCAGCAGCCGCGACTCGGGGCGTCGTACGCCGTTCATGACCTCCAACAGTGCTTCCAGCCCGGCCTCGTTGTGGGCGAGGTCGACGACGACCGAGACCTCGCCGACGGTGAAGAAGTTCATCCGGCCGGGGTTGTGCTCGGCGTCGGGCAGGAACGAGCGGAGCCCCTCGATCACGGCCTCCCGGGAGATCCCGACCGCGAGGGCGGCGGAGGTGGCGGCGAGGGTGTTCTCGACGTTGAAGCGCGAGAGCCCGGCGAGGGTCATCGGCACGTCGACCAGCTCGACCAACGGGTCGGGGTCGGAGTCGGGACACAGCACGCTCACCCAGCCGTCGATGACAGTCGTGGCCCGCCCACCGTCGGCGAGCACCTCCCGGATCGCGGGCGACTCGACGTCGCGGGTGAACACCCAGGGCTTGGCCTTGGTGACGTGTCGCATCGCGAAGACCCGCGGGTCGTCGCCGTTCAGCACCGACCAGCCGCTGCGCCGCGTGATCCGCGGGACCACCGCCTTCACCTCGGCGAGCTGGTCGACGGTGTCGATGCCCTGGAGGCCGAGGTGGTCGGCGGTGACGTTGGTGACCACCGAGACGTCGTTGCGGGTCAGCCCGATGCCCCGGAGCAGGATCCCGCCCCGGGCGGTCTCCGTGACCGCCAGCTCGACGTGCTCGTGGGCGAGCACGCGGCCCGCCCCGCTCGGTCCCGAGTAGTCGCCCGCCTCGACCAGCTCGCCGTCGATGTAGACGCCGTCGGTGTTCGACCAGCCGACGACCCGACCGTCGACCCGTCCGATGTGGGCGACCATCCGCGAGGTCGTGGTCTTGCCGTTGGTGCCGGTGACGGCGACGACCGGGACGGCGGGCCGGATGGTGTCCGGTCCGGGTCCGGGCTCGGAGGCCGCGACCCGCGCCGCCGCCTCGCCCACGGCGGCCTCCACGTCCGCGGACGGTACGGCGTCCAGTACGTCGGCGACCGCCCGGCCCATCGCCTCGGCGCGGGTGCGGTGCCGCCACGGGTAGGCCACGACGATCCGGTGCGGGTCGCCGGTCGGCCGGACCCGGACGCCGAGCCTCGTCGTACCCGACTCCACGGCGACCGCGCGCACCAGGTGGCCGACGGCGCGCAGGGCGAAGAGCTGCCGGAACCCGGTGTCGGGCGCCCCGGGCCGAGCGTTGGCCAGGCCGATGCGGCGCGCGAAGCGCGTGGCGGTCTCCTCCGAGGCCGCGGCCAGGCCGCTGATGTCGACGGTCAGCTTGACCGCGGCACGGGGGAAGTAGAGGTTGGGCCCTTCGAGGACCCGGAGCTCGACGAGTGACGTCACGCCCGGGACGTTACCCAGACGCGGGCGCTACGCGCCCATCGCGTGGAAGCCACCGTCGACGTGGACGATCTCACCGGAGGTCGCCGGGAAGAAGTCCGACAGCAGCGCGCAGACGGCCTTCGCGGTCGGGCTGTGGTCGGTGTTGTCCCAACCGAGCGGCGCGCGCGTCGACCACATCGCCTCGAGGTCCTCGAAGCCCGGGATCGCCTTGGCGGCGAGCGTCTTGAGCGGGCCGGCGGCCACCAGGTTGCAGCGGATGCCGTCGGCGCCCAGGTCGCGGGCCAGGTAGCGGGAGGTGGACTCCAGGGCGGCCTTGGCCACGCCCATCCAGTCGTACGCCGGCCAGGCCACCGTCGCGTCGAACGTCAGGCCGACGACCGAGCCGCCCGGACCCATCAGCGGCTTGCAGGCCATGGCCAGCGACTTCAGGGAGTACGCCGAGACCTGCACGGCCTGCGCGACGTCGTCCCAGGGGCCGTTGAGGAACTGGCCCCCCAGCACCGTCGCGGGGTTGCCGTAGGCGATCGAGTGCACGACCCCGTCGAGGCCGGCGTCCGGGCCCAGGTGCTCGCGGACCTGGTCGGCGAGGCCGGCGAGGTGGTCGGGGTCGGTCACGTCGAGCTCGAGCACCGGCGGCTCCACCGGCAGCCGCTTGGCGATCCGCCGGGTGATGCCGAGCGCGCGGCCGAAGTTGGAGATGAGCACCGTGGCACCCTGCTCCTGGGCCACCTTGGCGGTGGCGAAGCCGATCGAGCTGTCCATCGTCACGCCGGCGACGAGGATCCGCTTGCCTTCGAGGATTCCGCTCATGTCAGTGCCCCATCCCTAGTCCACCGTCGACCGGGATGACGGCCCCGGTGACGTAGCTCGCGCCGTCGCCGGTCAGCCACAGCACGGTCGACGCGATCTCCTCGGGCGCGGCGTACCGCCCCAGCGGGACCTGCGTCTTGATCGCGGTCTTCTGCTCGTCGGTGAGTACGCCGGTCATGTCGGTCTCGACGAAGCCGGGTGCCACGACGTTGGCCGTGATCGACCGGGAGCCGAGCTCCCGGGCGATCGAGCGCGCCATGCCGACGAGGCCGGCCTTGGACGCTGCGTAGTTGACCTGGCCCGCCGAGCCGAGCAGCCCGACCACCGAGGAGATGAAGACGATCCGGCCCCGCCGCATCCGGAGCATGCCCTTGGAGGCGCGCTTCGCGAGGCGGAAGGAACCCGTGAGGTTGGTGTCGATGACCGAGGACCAGTCCTCCTCCGACATCCGCAGCAGCAGCGTGTCGTGGGTGACCCCGGCGTTGGCGACGAGCACCTCGACCGGGCCGTGGGCGGCCTCGACGGTCGCGAACGCCGCCTCGACCGCATCGGGGTCGGTGATGTCGCACCGCACGTCGAGCGTGCCCTCGGGTGCGCCGCCGCTGCGCGTGGTCACGGCGACCTTGTCGCCGTTGGCGACGAACGCCTCCGCGATCGCGCGGCCGATGCCGCGGTTGCCGCCGGTGACCAGGACGGACCGGGCCGTGGACTCCACTGTCTCGCTCACCTCTGGGACGCTAGTGACTACCGCGCAGTACGCGAAAACGGGTCCGGTCTCGGTACGCCGGTCGCGACCTCCTTCGTCGCTCGCGCGGCTACTCGACCTCGCGGCAGGCTCTCAGCCTTCGCAGGCTCAGGCTAAGGCCGCAGATCAGTCGTCCTCGAGGCGGAAGCCGACCTTCATGCTCACCTGGAAGTGCTCGACGGCGCCGTCCTTGATCTGGCCGCGGACCTGGAGCACCTCGAACCAGTCCAGGTGGCGCAGGGTCTGGCCGGCCCGCAGGACGCCGTTGCGGATCGCCTCGTCGATGCCGTCGGGCGAGGTGCCGACGATCTCCGAGACGCGGTAGGTGCGGTTCGACATGGGGTCCTCCGGTGAGTCGTGGGAGGCCGATCGTAGGCCACCCGGGACGGGGCTCCGGAACCCAGGTTGGCCGACGTAGGCTGGACCAATGCCCAGGGATCGCCACCGCTCTCCCGACGCGGTCCGGATCACCACCGCTCCGAGTGACCGCAACGCCGACATCGCGGCTCGGCAACGTCGTTACCTGCTCTCCATGAGCCTGCGTTCGCTGTGCTTCGTCGGCGCGATCGTCGCCGCACTGGCCGGTGTCGACTGGCTGTGGCCGATCCTGATCGCGGGCGCCCTGGTGCTGCCGTACGTCGCGGTCGTGATGGCCAACGCCGTCACCACCCGCTCGGACGCCTTCGACCTGGCCGACACCGCCTATCGACCCGAGCTCGGCAGCACGTCGACGAAGCCCCTCGACGAGGGCGGCACGAGGCTGTGAATACCTCCCGAGGCGTGGCAGGCTCTTGCGTGCGTGGTGCCGGAGAGCTCCCCCCGTGGCTTTCCGGCACCACGTCCACAGCTCCCCGGAGCGCGGCATGACGGTGATCGGTCCCGAGCACGCCACCTGCTCCGCGAAGGGCTGTCAGTCACCCGCAGCATGGGACCTGCTCTGGAACAACCCCCGCCTGCACACCCCGGAGCGGCGCAAGATCTGGCTCGCCTGCGACGAGCACCGACCGAGCCTGACCGACTTCCTCGGCTCGCGTGCGTTCCTGAAGGACGTCGAGGCGCATGACCCGGACCGGGACGACCCGGGCCGGGGTTAGTGAGCTTGCGACTCTGATCGGGTCTCGACCCGCGCCACCCACGGTGGTCCGCTGACGCGTCCTATCCCCCGATAGCCGACATCGGCCGGTCGGGCTGCAGGAAGGTCGGGTCGTCGATGCCGTGCCCGGCGCGCTTGCCCCGCATCGCGACCACCCACCGGTCCGCGAGCTCCTCGTCAGTGGCTCCGGCCCGCAGCGCGGCGCGCAGGTCGGACTCCTCGCGCGCGAACAGGCAGTTGCGCACCTGACCGTCGGCCGTGAGCCGGACCCGGTCGCAGTCACCGCAGAAGGGGCGGGTCACCGAGGCGATCACGCCGACGGTCGCCGGTCCGCCGTCGACGAGGAACAGCTCGGCCGGCGCGCTCCCCCGCGGCTCCGCCGCCGGAGTCAGGTCGTAGACCGCCTGCAGCGAGGCGAGAATCTCGTCGGCCGTGACCATGCCCTCGCGGGTCCAGCCGTGCTGCGCGTCCAGGGGCATCTGCTCGATGAACCGGAGCGAGTAGCCCCGCTCCACCGCCCAGCCCAGCAGCTCGGCCGCCTGGTCGTCGTTGACCCCCCGCAGCAGCACGGCGTTGAGCTTCACCGGGCCCAGGCCGGCGTCGTACGCCGCCTCGAGGCCGGCGACCACGTCGTGCAGCCGGTCGCGCCGGGTGATCTCGTGGAACGTCTCGCGCCGGACGGTGTCGAGGCTGACGTTGACCCGGTTCAGGCCCGCCGCCCGCAGCGCCGGGGCCGTGCGGGCCAGGCCGAGGGCGTTCGTGGTCAGGGACAGCTCCACGTCGGCCGAGATCTCGCGGGTACGGCGGACGATGTCGACCAGCCCGCGCCGGACCAGCGGCTCACCGCCGGTGAACCGGACCTCCTCGATACCGAGCCGCTCGACGCCGATCCGCACCAGGCGGACGACCTCGTCGTCGGTGAGCAGCCGCTCGTTCTCGAGCCAGTCGAGGCCCTCCTCGGGCATGCAGTAGGAGCAACGCAGGTTGCACTTGTCGGTCAGCGAGACCCGGAGGTCGCGCGCGACCCGGCCGTAGCGGTCGGAGAGCTCTCGGGTAGTCGTTGACGGCACCCCTGCAGTCTAGGCGCCTGGCGGTCGCGGCTAGCCTCATCAGGTGCGCTCGTTCGGGTTCCTGCTGAGCCGTCGCTGGCTGCTGTTCGCAGCCGCGATCCTGGTCGTGGCGTACGGCACCTGGTGGCTGGGCGAGTGGCAGTTCCACCGACTCGAGGACCGCAAGGCCGACAACGCCGTGGTCCGCACCAACGAGACCCGCGGGCCGGCCGCGGTCGATGAGGTCCTGGCCGTGGGTCGCGAGGTCCGCGACGAGGACAAGTGGCGGATCGTGACGGCCACCGGCACCTACGACCCCGCCCGGACGGTCATCGTCCGCTACAGCGCGAACCCGCGCACCGACGACAGCGGGGTCGACGTGGTCGTCCCGCTGGTGACGGCCGACGGCACGGCACTGTTGGTGAACCGCGGCTGGATGCCCAAGATCAACCAGGGCGGCGACATCGGCGAGGTGCCCGAGCCGCCGGCCGGCGAGGTCACGGTCAGCGGCTACGTCCGGGCCGACGGCTCCGGGGACAGCACCCGGGTCACCGACGGCTCCACGCGGGCCGTCGACAGCGACGCCATCGGTGCCGCGCTCGACCTCCCCGTCTACGGCGGCTGGGTGGAGCTGCGCTCGGAGGACCCGCCCGCGGCCGAACCGCTGGTGGCGGTGGAGCTGCCCGAGCTGGACAACGGGCCGCACTTCTTCTACGGCCTGCAGTGGTGGTTCTTCGGGGTGCTGGCCCTCGTCGGCTTCGGCTGGTTCGCGTACGACGAGTGGCGCGGCGGCCCGGCCACTCGCAAGGATCGCCGCCCCGGAGCGCCCGACCGGGACGCCCGCCGGGCCCGGCGCGAGCGGTACAAGCAGGCCGTCGCCGCCGAGGAGGCCCGGCGCCGGGCTCAGAGCGCCCGGAGTGCTCCACCGTCGACGGGCAGCATCGCTCCGGAGACGAACGACGCGGCCGGCGAGAGCAGGAAGGCCGCCACCCGGCCGAACTCCTCCGGCTCGGCCTGACGCCGCAGCGGGATCGAGGCGACGGCCTCGGCCAGGCTCGCCGCCGGATCGGCGCTGCCGGAGTCCAGCTCCGCCAGCCGCTCGGTGACCACCCGTGACGGCAGCAGGCCGTTGACCCGCACACCGCGGGGCCCGACCTCGTCGGCCAGGGTCTTGGCGACCATCGCCAGCCCCGGCCGCAGGCCGTTCGAGAGGGCCATCTCCGCCAGCGGAGCCCGCACGCTGGTGGACAGCACGAACGCCAGCGCCCCGCCCGCACCGAGCTCGGCAGCGATCTCACGACCCAGCCGGACCGCCCCGAGGAAGACCGAGCCGAACGCCGCGGTCCACTGCTCGTCGGTGATCTCGCTGACCGTGCCTCGCGGCGGGCCGCCGACGCTCACCAGTGCACCGTCGAGGCGTCCCCAGGCCTCGCGCGCGGTCGCGATCAGGCGGCCCGGGGTCTGCGGGTCGGCGTGGTCGGCGACCACCCCGACCGCGGCCGGCCCGAGCTCGGCGACGGCGCGGTCGAGCGAGCCCGCCGATCGGCCGGAGACGACCACGCGCGCCCCCTCGGCGACCAGCACGTCGGCGGTCGCCCGACCGAGACCCCGAGCGCCACCGGTGACGAGGTAGACGCGATCGGCGAGCCCGAGGTCCATCAGCTGCTCTCCCAGATCGCCTCGACCGGGCCCGGCTTGGTCCCGTCGTCCTCCACGAACTGGGTGCGGTAGAGGTCGGCGTACAGCCCGCCCTGTGCCAGCAGCTCCAGGTGGGTGCCGGACTGCACGATCCGGCCACCGTCCAGGACCAGGATCAGGTCGGCGTTGCGGACCGTCGAGAGCCGGTGGGCGATCACCAGGGAGGTCCGGTCGGCCAGCGCCGCGTCCAGCGCACGCTGGACGGCGGCCTCGGACTCGCTGTCGAGGTGGGCCGTCGCCTCGTCCAGGATCACGATCGAGGGCGACTTCAGCAGCAGCCGTCCGATCGCGAGCCGTTGCCGCTCTCCGCCGGAGAGTCGGTAGCCGCGGTCGCCGACGACCGTGTCGAGCCCGTCGGGCAGCGACCGCACCAACCCGGCGATCTGGGCCGCCTCCAGGGCCGCCCAGATCTCCGCGTCGCTCGCGCCGGGTCGCGCGTAGAGCAGGTTGCCGCGCACCGTGTCGTGGAACATGTGGGCGTCCTGGGTGACGTAGCCGACCGCGTCCTCGAGGGACTGCAGGGTCACGTCGCGCACGTCGTGGCCACCGACGCGTACGACGCCTGCGTCGGCGTCGTAGAGCCGGGCAACCAGGTGCGTGACCGTCGTCTTGCCGGCGCCCGAGGGACCCACCAGGGCCACCATCTGGCCGGAGTCGGCGACGAAGGTGACGTCGTGGAGCACCTCGGTGTGATCGCGCGACTCGACCCGGGCGATCGCCTCCAGGGAGGCCAGCGACACGTCGTCGGCCCGCGGGTAGGTGAAGTGGACGTGGTCGAACTCCAGCCGGGAGGCACTGGCGGGCAGCGGGGTCGCTCCGTGCTTCTCGCGGATCAGGGAGGGCAGGTCGAGCACCTCGAAGACCCGCTCGAAGCTGACCAGCGCGGTCATCACGTCGATGCGGACGTTGGAGAGCCCCTGGAGCGGGCCGAGCAGCCGCAGCAGCAGGGTCGCCAGCGCGAGCAGGGTGCCGACGGTGAGGGTGCCGTCGATCACCAGGTGCCCGCCGACGCCGTAGACGAGCGCAGCAGCCAGGGCCGGAACGGCCATCATCGCGGCACCGAAGATCCGGGTGATCAGGGAGATCCGGATGCCGAGGTCGCGGACCCGTGCCGCCTTGGTGGCGAAGAGCTCGTCCTCGTCCTGACGGCGGCCGAAGAGCTTCAGCAGCATCGCCCCGCCGACGTTGAAACGCTCGGTCATCACGTTGCCGAGATCGGCGTTGCCGTCCATCTGCTGGCGGGTCAGACCGGCCAGCTGGCCGCTGACGAGGCGCGAGACCAGGAACAGCGGCGGGAACATCGCCAGGCACAGCAGGGTGACCTGCCAGCTCAGGGCCAGCATCGTGATGCCGACGACCACCACGGCGATGGAGTTGGACACGGTGCTCGACAGCGTGCTGGTGAAGGCCCGCTGGGCACCGATCACGTCGTTGTTGAGCCGCGAGACGAGCGCGCCGGTCTGGGTCCGGGTGAAGAAGGCCAACGACTGGCGCTGGACGTGGGCGAAGACCCGGGTGCGGAGGTCGAAGATCAGGCCCTCGCCGATCCGGGAGGAGAACCAGCCGCTGAACACGCCCAGCACGGCGCTGAAGATCGCGAACCCGGCCATCGCCAGGGCCAGCATCGTCACCAGGCCGGCGTCGCCGGCGACGATGCCGTCGTCGACGACCCGCTGCACCAGCAGCGGGGTGACCACGACGGTCGAGGCGTCGATCACCGTCAGGAGCAGGAACACCGCGATCAGCGACCGGTGCGGGCGCGCGAATCCGAGGACCCGACGCACGGTCTTGCCCTCGATCCGGTTGTCGATCACGCTGCGGTCCGAGCGCAGGTGTCGCCAGGCCATCCCGCCGCCGTACATCCCTGACATCAGGCCTCCTAGCCGCCCACGAGCACGCGGGCCACGTCGCGGAACCGTCGCACCTGCGCCTCGCGCTCGAGCCGCCGCTGGTCGTCCAGCGAGCGGTCGGCCGCGCCCTGCAGCAGGGCTTTGGTCTCACGCACGGCACCGGCCATCGGTGCCGTCAGGGCCCCGACAAGGTTGGCGACCGTCGCGTCCAGCTGGTCGGCCGGCACCACCGCCGCGACCAGGCCGATCCGCTCGGCCTCGTCGGCCTCGACGGTCCGGGCGGTCGCACAGATCTCCAGGGCCCTGGCGTAGCCAACGCACTCGACCAGCGGCTTTGTTCCCGTCAGGTCGGGCACCAGGCCGAGCGCCGACTCCTTCATGCAGAACCGGGCGTCGTCGGCCGCGACCCGCAGGTCGCAGCTGAGCGCGAGCTGGAAGCCCGCGCCGATGGCGTGCCCCTGGACTGCGGCCACCGAGACGAACCGGGGGTCGCGCAGCCAGGTGAAGCCGCGCTGGAAGGCGTCGATGGTGGCCGACATCTCCTCGTCGGACCCGGCCAGCAGACCCGCGACGGTCTCCACGTCACCACCGATCGTGGACGGGTCGAGCATCGCCCGGTCCAGGCCCGCCGAGAAGCTGTGCCCGCTGCCGCGCACGACGACGACCCGGACCTCTTCGTCGACCGACTCACCCACTGCCGCCAGGGCCCGCCACATGGCCGGCGTCTGCGCGTTGCGGACTGCGGGCCGGTCGAGCGTGACGGTCAGCACCGGCCCCGTCCGGTCGACGAGCAGGCCGGCGGAGGCGAGGGCTTCGGAATCCATGTGCCGAGCCTAGACCGGCGCTCCGACAGTTCCCCACCTCGCTCCTTGACCTCAACTTCACTTGAAGTTCAAGACTGTCTGCGAGCCCGCCGAGAGTCGGCGGGACCCGCTCTGAGAAGGAGGACGGAATGCCCGTCGCCCTCGTCACCGGAGGCTCGGCCGGACTCGGCCGTGCTCTCACCCATGCCCTGGCCGACGCCGGCTGGACGGTCCTCACCGACGGCCGGCGCGCCGATCGGCTCCGCGCCACGGCACGTCCCGGTGTCCAGTCGATCGTCGGCGACGTCGCCGACGAGGACCACCGCCACACCCTGGCCCGGGAGGTGGACCGGCTCGGCCGGCTCGACCTGCTGGTGCACAACGCCAGCACGCTCGGCCCGCTGCCGCTCCGGCGGCTCCGCGACGTCGACGACGCCCACCTGCGAACCGTCTGGGAGGTCAACACGGCGGCCCCGCACGCACTCACCCGGCTGCTGCTCCCCCACCTCGTCGACGCCGACGGCGTCCTGGTCTCGATGTCCTCCGACGCTGCGGTGGAGCACTACGAGACCTGGGGTCCGTACGCCGCCAGCAAGGCCGCGCTCGACCAGCTGACCCTCACCGTCGGCGTCGAGGAACAGCTCACCGCGTACGCCGTCGATCCCGGCGACCTGCGCACCGAGCTGCACCAGGCGGCGTTCCCGGGCGAGGACATCTCCGACCGGCCGTTGCCCGAGACCGTCGTACCGGCCCTCCTGAAGCTCGTCTGGAACCGGCCCGCGTCGGGCCGCTACCGGCTGGCCGACCTGCTGGCGGTGGTGTGATGCGGCTGTTGGACGAGCAGCCCGCCACCTCCTTCGCGGCGGCGGCGTTCGCGCCCGGACCCGCGGAGGAGCGCGGGCTCAGCCGCGACACGACCCGACTGCTCGTCGCCCGCCCGGACGGCGTCGAGCACGCCCGGTTCCGCGACCTCGCCCGCTTCCTCTCCCCCGGCGACGTGGTCGTCGTGAACAACTCCGCCACCGTCGCCGCTCAGCTGGACGCCGTCTCTGCCCGGGTCGGTCCGGTCGTCCTCCACCTCGCCGCCCCGCTGGGCGACCCCGCCCACGACGGCGAGTGGGTCGTCGAGCTGCGGACCGCCCCCGACGCGGCCCGCGCAGTCCTCGACGCGCGCGCCGGTGAGGAGGTGCGCGCCGGCCCGGTGCGGCTCCGGCTGGTCGAGCCCTACCCCCGCGACGGCTCGTCCCCGACCGGCGATGGCAACCGGCTCTGGCGGGCGTCGGTCGAGGGCGACCTGGCCTGCCACGCGGCCCGGCACGGTCGCCCCATCTCGTACGGCTACCTGGACCGGCGCTACCCGCTCGCGGCGTACCAGACGGTCTTCGCCACCGAGCCCGGCAGCGCCGAGATGCCGTCCGCGGCGCGTCCCTTCACCGCGCGGCTGGTCACCGAGCTGGTCTCCGGCGGAGTGGCGGTCGCACCCGTCACGCTGCACACCGGCGTGTCGTCGCAGGAGGTCGGCGAGGCGCCCCAGCCCGAGCGCTTCGCGGTCGGCGCGAGCACCGCCCGGCTCGTCGAGTCGGCCCGCGCCGCCGGCGGTCGGGTCGTCGCGGTGGGCACCACCGTCACGCGGGCCCTCGAGTCGGCCGTCGACGCCTCCGGGCACCTCGTCGCCGCCCACGGCTGGACCGAGCGCGTCGTCACCCCCGCCGACCCGCCCCGGATCGTCACCGGCCTGATCACCGGCTGGCACGACCCGGCCGCCTCGCACCTGCTGCTGGTCGAGGCGGTCGCCGGCGTACGGCTCACGCAGACGGCGTACGACGCCGCGGTGGCCGACGGCTACCTGTGGCACGAGTTCGGGGACGCGGCGCTGCTGCTGCCGTGACGGCGCCCGGGAGTTTCATCGGTTAGCCGATGAAACCCACTCCGGGACGACAAAGGTTCATCGTCCAAGCGGGAGTTCTGTCGGCTAACCGATGAAACTCCCGCATGCCGGACGCCGGCTAGGCCAAGGAGACCAGGTCGGCGTAGTCCTCGTTCCAGAGGTCCTCGTCGCCGTCGGGGAGCAGCAGCACCCGGTCGGGCTCGAGGGCGCGCACGGCGCCCTCGTCGTGGGTGACCAGGATGATCGCGCCCTCGTAGGTGCGGATCGCGGCGAGCACCTCCTCGCGGGAGGCCGGATCGAGGTTGTTCGTCGGCTCGTCGAGGAGCAGCACGTTGGCGCTGGAGACCACCAGGCTGGCCAGGGCGAGCCGGGTCTTCTCGCCGCCCGAGAGCACCGCCGCTGGCTTGTTGGCGTCGTCGCCGGAGAACAGGAACGAGCCCAGCACGCTGCGCGCCTCGGTGTCGGTGAGCTGCGGGGCGGCGCTCTGCATGTTCTCCAGCACGGTGCGGCTGGTGTCGAGGGTCTCGTGCTCCTGGGCGTAGTAGCCGAGCTTGAGCCCGTGCCCGGGGACCACGCGACCCGTGTCGGACTTGTCGACACCGGCCAGGATCCGGAGCATCGTCGTCTTGCCGGCGCCGTTGAGCCCGAGGATGACCACGCGCGAGCCCTTGTCGATCGCCAGGTCGACGTCGGTGAACACCTCGAGCGAGCCGTACGACTTCGACAGCTCCTCGCCCGTGAGCGGCGTCTTGCCGCACGGCGCGGGGGCCGGGAACTTGATCTTGGCCACCTTGTCGGCCGCCCGCTCCCCCTCGAGCCCGGCCATCATCTTCTCGGCCCGCTTGAGCATCGACTGGGCCGCCACGGCCTTGGACGCCTTCGCCCGCATCCTGTTGGCCTGGTCGGTGAGCGTCTTGGCCTTGCTCTCGGTGTTCGCGCGCTCGCGCTTGCGTCGCTTCTCGTCGGTCTCGCGCTGGGTGAGGTAGTGCTTCCAGCCCATGTTGTAGATGTCCATCTCGCACCGGTTGGCGTCGAGGTGCATGACCTTGTTGACGGTCTCCTCGAGCAGCGCGTTGTCGTGGCTGATCACGATGAAGCCGCCCTTGTGGGCCTTCAGGAAGTCACGCAGCCAGACGATCGAGTCGGCGTCGAGGTGGTTGGTCGGCTCGTCGAGGATCAGGATCTCGGCGCCGGAGAAGAGGATCCGGGCGAGCTCGACCCGGCGCCGCTGGCCGCCGGAGAGCGTCTTGAGCTGCTGGGCGAGGATCCGCTCCTCGATGCCGAGGCTGGCGGCGATCGTCGCGGCCTCCGACTCCGCGGCGTACCCGCCCCCGGCGTGCATCTCGTCGTCGGCGCGCCCGTAGCGCCGCATCGCCTTGTCGCGCTTCGCGGCGTCGTCGCTGCCCATGTCGACCTCGGCCTGCCGCAGCCGTCGTACGACGTCGTCGAGACCGCGCGCCGACAGGATCCGGTCGCGGGCCAACACCTCGGGGTCGCCGATCCGCGGGTCCTGCGGCAGGTAACCGACGTCGCCGGCGTTGGTCACCTTGCCGCTGGCGGGCAGCGCCTCGCCGGCGAGGATCTTGGTGAGGGTGGTCTTGCCGGCGCCGTTGCGGCCGACGAGGCCGACCTTGTCGCCGGCGGCCACCCGGAAGCTGACGTTCTCCATGAGGAGGCGCGCGCCTGCTCGGACTTCCAGCTGGGAGGCGGTGATCATGAGGGGGCCAGTCTAGGCGTGGGTACGGGTCACCCAGCGAATCGATGCGGGAGGCGGACGGATGAGGTTCAACCCCAAGGCACGTCTCGACCGGGGTCGGGTGGGTGACGCCGGGCGTGGTCGAGGGGGCGGTGGAGGTGGCTCCCGGATGCCCGCCGGTCTGCCGGTCGGGGGCGGCATCGGCGGAGTCGTCGTACTCGTCATCGTGTTCGTCGCCATCCAGGTCTTCGGCGGCTCCGACGGTGCGGTCGACGACAGCACCCTCGAGGGCAGTGAGCGGTACGCCGGCTGCGAGTTCGGCTCGGACGCCAACGAGAGCGCCGACTGCGTGCGGGTCGGGGTCGAGAACTCCCTGCACGACTTCTGGTCCGACGAGCTCGGGTCCGACTACCGGCCGATCGACCGACTGGTGACCTTCTCCGGCAGCGTGGAGACCGGCTGCGGTGCGGCCACCTCGTCGGTGGGCCCCTTCTACTGCCCCGGCGACGAGCGGATCTACCTGGACACGTCGTTCTTCGACGAGGTGCTCGAGCGCCAGCTCGGCGGACCGGACGGCGGCTTCGTCGAGGCCTACGTCCTCGCCCACGAGTACGGCCACCACCTCCAGAACGTGCTCGGCACCATGGGTCGGGTGCGGACCCAGCAGGGTGCCCAGAGCGATGCCGTACGACTGGAGCTGCAGGCGGACTGCTACGCCGGGATGTGGACGCGCGCGGCGACCACGACGCAGGACGCCGACGGACTGACCCTGATCAGCGACCTCACCCAGGAGGACATCGACCTCGCGCTCGCGGCGGCGACGGCCATCGGGGACGACCGGATCCAGGAGCGGACCCAGGGTCAGGTCACCGAGGAGACGTGGACGCACGGCTCCGCCAAGTCCCGGGCGAAGTGGTTCCGCACCGGCCTGGAAGAGGGCACCCTGGTGGCGTGCGACACCTTCTCCGCCCCACGCGTGTGAGACCTGGGCTAAGACGGATCTCTGGGAGCGATAGCGTCAGCCCATGACCGCCGGCCAGGTACCCGCCTCACCCCGCCCTGCCGGGGCTGGGGGTGAAGGCACGCCGGGACCGCTCCGGGTGCTGGTCGCCGACGACTTCGAACCCGTACGCATGCTCGCCGTACGAATGCTGCAGAAGCTCGGGCACGACGACGTCGAGGAGGCCGAGGACGGCCAGGAGGCGGTGGACGCGCTCGCGGCACGCCATTTCGACCTGCTGTTCCTCGACCTCTCGATGCCGCGGCTGTCCGGTCAGGATGTCGTCCGCTGGCTGAGGGCCCACCCCGACCGGGCCGAGGGACTCACGATCGTCGTGATCAGTGCTTCCGCGCACGCCGAGCGCCCGGTGCTCAACGAGCTGGGCGTCACCCACGTGCTCCCCAAACCCTTCCGGAGCCAGGAGATCGCGGACGTGATCGACGCCATCTACGGCACGGTCTAAGACACCTGCCCAATTCCCCCCGGCGCGTTCTCCGACCCGCTAGATTCCTCCCGTAGTGGGGGACATCGACCGAACGAGAGGACACCAAACATGCTGAGCAATTTCCGGCAGCGCCGTGCGATCGCCCAGGCGGGTCGCAGCCTTCGCGCGTACTACACGTGGCGGCGGCCGGGGGCCTGATCGCCACCACGCCTTCTGACGGCGCCGAGGACTCCAACGGTGTTCTCGGCGCCGTCTTACGTGCAGCCGGTTCACCTACACCGGTACGCCTCTCCCCCGACGGTCCTGTCCTCGTCACGACTCCAGAGGGAGCCCGGGCGGTCCTGACCAGCCCGGACGACTACGCGCTGCCCTTCGACGTCACCCGTCAGGCGATTCGTCGGCACAGCCGTGCCGTCAAGGACACCCCACCTCTCGCCCCGGATGCAGTCGCTGCCGGTGCCGCGGTGTTCGCGACCGAGCTCTCCCGGATCCCACTCCCCACCGCTCCGAGCCCCACGATCGAGGTCGACACCCTGGCTCTGCTGCGGATGCCGGTCGCTCTCTCGACCACGGCCGCCATGGTCCCGGGCGCGGAGCCGGATGCCCGACGTCACATCGCCACCCTCGCCTTGGCCTGGGTCGACTCGCTGGGTCCGATCATCTCCGCGATTCGCCCGCCTCGTCGGTGGTCGAAGGTCCGCCGGGCCGAGGGAAGGGCCCGCGAGCTGCTCGAACGGGCGCTCGCATCGGCCGCCGTCCCAGACCCGCCCGCTGTCGTGACCGCCCTTGCCGCGGGGGTGCAGGTGCCGATCGCCGCCGGCGCCTGGTGCCTGACGCAACTGGCGTCCCGAGATGGTCTCCACGACACGATCCGCCAGCGCGGGAGCCTGGTGCTTCCGATGGTGTGGGAGGTGCTGCGGCTCTATCCCCCGACCTGGGTCCTTCCCCGAATCAGCACCCGGGCCGTCACCATCGACGGCACGGCGATCCCGGCGTACTGTCCCGTCCTTGTGAGCCCGTTGGCGCTCGGGCTGCTCCCTCGTCTGGTTCCCGGACCCCGAGAGGGCTGCTCTCCCCTCGACGAGCTCGACCCGGTGCGGTGGCAGGACTCGGAGCAACGCCCCGGCGCGTGGCTCCCCTTCGGCGCAGGACCCCACGCGTGCCCGGGCCGCAATCTGGGGCTGGCCCAGCTCGTCCACCTCGTGACGTGGTCCACCGAGGTCGAGCTCACGGCGGACGCCCCACCCTCCATCGACACCGACCGCGGGCTGTCTCCGCGCCCCCCGATCGTTCGCGTCCGGCGCCTGTCCGGGCGCGCGTAGAGTCGCCGGCGATGATGTCGAGCCCATCGTTTCCCAACGGCCTCCAGCCCGTGCGCGGCCTCGCCAGTGCAAGCCCGGCCGCTGTCACCGTCGCCGTGGAACTGCTGACCAGCAGGACCGACATCGCCGCCGCGGTCGAGGCCGTCGTCGGACTGCTGTCGTCGTACCCCGAGATCGACGGGGTGACCGTCGCCATCATCGGCATGACGCCGGAGCGCACCGAAGGCTGGGTGCCCCTCGGGAGCCGGGCGTGGCTCCGGGAATGGACCGCGCCGGGTGCCACCTGCTCGGTGGCCCCGCCGGAGGGTGCCGGGCCCGAGCAGGCCTTCTCCCTCACCTGGTTGTCACAACACGCACGCACCGACGTCGTCGCAGTCCTCGACACCGAGCTTCTTCCGCCGGACGCCGCCCAGGACCGCCGAGAGCTCGAGGGCTGCAACGTGCGGGCCCTCGTCTCACGTTCGATCGTCCGCGATCACGTCCTCTTCGGCAGCCTGGGCCTGGCACGTGAGACCCCCGGCCCCTGGCCGGAGTCATACGTCTCCGACGTCCGACTGCTGAGCGCGGCGATCGCCTCACGACTGGCCGAGGAGGTCTCGAGACGTTCGCTCGCCGAGGCGATCGAGCGCGCCGAGACTGCCCACCAGAGCAAGGAGCACTTCTTCGCCGCCCTCGGGCACGAGCTGCGGACGCCGATCACGGCGATCATGGGCACCGCGGAGCTGCAGAGCCAGGAGGCCGGGGAGCACATCGACTCGGACCCGTCCGGCTTCGCGACCTCCGTCGCCCGGGACGCGGACGTGGTGCTCCGCGCCGCGGAGCAGCTGCACGCGGTCGTCGAGGAGTTGCTCGGCACCGGCGACGAGCTCGGAGGTCGAGCTGAGACGCAGTGGGTCGACGTCGCCGAGGCGCTCGCCGACGTGGTGCACTGGCTGGGAGCTCCCGCTCGCACGAGCAACGTCACCGTCGGCTCCGACGTGCCCACCGGGATCCTGGTCCGGACCACGCCCTCGGCGTTGCGCCAGATCCTGACCAACCTGGTCGGCAACGCGATCACCTACAACGTCGCCGGCGGCAGCGTGCGGGTGACCGCCACCAGAGCGACCGACGAGTTCGGTCGCCCCCGGGCCCGCATCGGCGTCCGCGACACCGGCCCCGGGCTCAGCCCCGCGCAGCAGCGCCGGGTCTTCGAGCCGTTCGTGCGGTTCGCCGGCCCCGAGGTCCGCGGCACCGGACTCGGACTCTCGCTGTCTCGCTCGCTCGCCGAGCGGGACGGCGGCCTGATGGGCGTCGAGTCGGCCGAGGGCGCCGGCTCCGTCTTCTGGCTCGACCTGGCCTCGACGGAACACCGGCCGGTATGACGCCTGGTCCTGGTCTCACTGGGTGCCAGCGGTGCGCCAACTCGTGCCGCCGAACGGACGGTCAGTCCTCCGGGGCGAGCCGGGCCGCCGCCTCCGCCACGCGATCGCCGTAGCGAGGATCGAAAGGCGCGATCGACTCGTTCTCCAGCACCGCACACAGGTTCCAGAACGCAACCTGCTCACCCTGGTTCCACGGCTCGCTCACTCGATCCTCGTCGTGCCAACGAGAGCACCTCGAACAAGACCAGCGCTTCGTCCCCGGTCAGCGAGACGGTCACGTTCGACTCCGACATGCGGTCATCACTGCCTGCCTGCCTGCTCGCTTGCGTAGTGCACGCGTGCGAATCTGTCGGGATCCGATTGGCTGCGACTTACGACATCCCGCCCAGAAAGCAGCGGCTGGTCGTCGTACTCGGACCTACATATGTCGCCTTCCCGGCACCGTGCTGAGCGCGAGGGCCCGGTTCCGACGGCACTTATGTACGTCCGAGTACGGACCGTCCGGAGGTGTGGGACGAGGCCATTCCGCCGCCTAACGGACGCGCAGATCTGATGAGCGAAAGGCAGGCCACAGTCATTCATACGTAACGCTGGCCGGGCGCTGCAAGCTACCTCGCGGCAGTCGGAACGGAACTGGTCACGATGCTCCCGCTCCTCTGGGGTCGGCCGCCGAAGGCTGCGGCACCCAGCAGGCATAGGCCAGCGGTTGCGGTGAGCAGACCCGAGATCCCCTCGTACCAAGGCTGAGCATCGTAGGGACCCACCGCATAACTGAACATGGCAACGAGCGGCGTGCCTAGGACCAGCAACGCCGCCGCGGCCAGCGTCCATCCGCGGGAGTCGATCGCGAACCGAATCAGCAGGGCCGGGGGCACGAAGGCCCACACGAAGCTGGCCAGGTCGTGAGCCGTCGCCTCGACGACGCTGCCGGCGAGTCCGGACCGGAGGGTGGCGGCGCCCACCACCGCCGTGGCTAGCACCGCGCCGACCAGCGCCATCGCGGCGAAGACACCCGGCCTACGGCCAGTGAGAGCCCACGGCAGCAATACGAAGGCGAGCGCGAGGACCAGCAGCGACCATCCGGCCAACTCTGCGGCATCTCCCACGGGCTCCCACGGGGCAGCGGGTGGCAGGAAGTCATACCGATGGTCCTGGCGGACGGTGCAGAGCGCGCTGTCGGCCTCGCCCCACGCGCAGGCGCCCGCCCAACGCTGCCACGACGCGGCGTACATCAGCGCGCCGCACGCAACCATCAGCAGCCCCGCTCCGACTCTCAGCACCCGCAGCGCCACGCTCTTCCCCGTCCTCGCAGTCACAGTGTGCGACGCCCGTCGCTCCTGAGGAAGGGGACGTCGTTTGGCGGTCTCGCCGGACGCGGTTGTTGCGTGATCCGTTAAGGAGCTATCTGGGCCGTGGCCCACCCGACGCGTGAGTGCGTCACACCCCCGCGAGTAGGCGTACGCACGAGGCGCGCTCTCATGGCGATGAGCGGTTACAAGCCATGGACAGTTGCCTCATCTGACCTGTTACAGCACGTTGAGTCAGGAGTGGTGGGGGTTCATCGCGGCCACGGCATCACGGAGCCACTTGCGGGAGGTGTCGTTCAGCATCGGAAGTGCTGCCTCCGCGTCCTATCGGTCCTTCTCCCTTGCCAGGGCGGCCTTGAACATGAGCGTGACCTCGGGCCGGGCGTAGCGCAGCCCATCGGACGCGACCCACGTGACCGCTTCGAGGTCTTCGGTGTGGGCAGGATTGCGCTTGTTGGTCCAGCGGCCCTGGGTTTCGGGCGTGAACGGGACGTCCAGGACCCACGTTGACTGCGCGTTCCGTCGGATCCAGATCTGGCTATCCGGTCGCACCTGGCGGAACCGAGCGTCGTACGGTCGAAACCATGAGTCGTCGACGTTCCACGGCGTCCAGTGGTCGCCGAGGAATAGCCGGAACGCCTCGGCGTCGCTCGACAGGATGGAGATGTCCATGTCCTCGTGCGCCCTGCTGGCACCCGTGAACACCTCGATGCTCCATCCGCCGATGATCCACCACGGCCGGTCGAACCCCTCCATGAACTCCCCGATGTTCGAGGGATCAAGCGGGTCCCACCCGCCGTACCAACGCTGGAAAGCCCCCGGCGGGAGATGACTGGCTTTGCCCGGTTCCGGTGTCGGCGGTGGGAGACGAATCGGTGACACGAGTGCCGAGACTACTCGCGGAGAGCGACAGGACGAGTCCGCTTCACATCAGCATCCGGTTCTGCCGCGATCCGCTCGCAAGCCGAGTGCGTCTTTTCGCCGCCTGTTGGTGCGCCTTCGAAGCGCACTTTCAGCCGAGCGGTTGCGCGCCTGGCCGAGGGGTCTCTCCCTTCGACTCCCATGACACGCCGACTCGTGGATGCCGTGAAAGTTCACCCAAGCCACGCCTCCCCGTCACGGGGTCAGGACGATTCGACCGAAGACCTGGCTGAGGTCCATCTGGCGGTGAGCTTCACCAGCCTGATCCAGGGGCAGGACGGCATGGACCACGGGGTGCAGCTCGCCGCGAACAGCTGCCTCGAACTGGCTGGCACGAGCAGCATCTCTCTCTGCCACGGGGATCGAGGCGAGGCTGAAAGTGGCAACCGATCGCGATTGCTGGAACGTCTCCATGAGTCGCAGGCCGAAATCGGCCGGCGGGAACCCGGCGACCGCGCCGACGAGGACCATGCGGCCGTTCGGCGTGAGTCGATCGATGAAGGAGGGCACTGCTGCACCACCAACGATGTCGATGATCACGTCAAAGTTCGATGGCGCACCCGAGCCACCGTGTCCGGCACGGTCCAGGACATCGGTGGCCCCGAAGCCCTTCAGCCGCGACCCCCGCTCAACGGAGGAGGTCGTCACGGCGATGGCACTCACTCCCATGCGCGCGGCGTGCTGCACCGTCGCGATGCCGATGCTGCCGGCGGCGCCACGTATCAGGACCGATTCACCCTTCACGAGGTGAGCGTGAGCGAGGGCGAAGTGTGCAACCGTCGCCGCGCTCCCGAGCGTCACGGCCTGGATGGATGACAGTTCCTCCGGGAGGGCGATCAGCTCGCCGACGTGGGCCACCGCCTGCTCGGCATAGCCACCGGTGGTTCCGGTGAACGCCCATACCCGACGCCCGATCCACGAGGGATCGACCTCGGCGCCGACTGCGGTCACGGTCCCGACCACCTCGCTGCCCGGGATCATGCCAACACCGAACCCCACCCCCATCATCCCCCGGCGAATGGCGGCGTCCACTCCGCCGACCCCGATCGCCTCGGTCTGGATCAGCACCTGCCGAGCCAACGGGGTGGGCGCAGGGACGTTGACGACGGCCATACCCCTCGGGTCTCCGAACTGCTTGATCACTACTGCTCGCACGGCTGTCTCCTGCTCGTCCCTCGTGACTCAGGTAACGTCAGGGACGTTAATGGACGCCCCCGTCCATTTGGGGAAGTGAGAGTGATGGCCGCCGACCTGCCTCACCATCTCCGAGCTGACGCGCGCGACAACCGCGACCGCATGATCTCGGCGGCACGGGCTGCCTTCTCAGAACGCGGCCTCGACGTCGGCATGCGCGAGGTCGCCCGCCGCGCAGAAGTAGGGCCGGCGACCCTCTACCGCCGCTTCCCCACGAAGCAGGCCCTCATCGACGAAGTGTTCGCTGCCGAGCGACGCTCGTGTGAGCAGATCGTGGAAGAGGGATGCGCCGACCCAGACCCGTGGCGTGGTTTCACCTCGGTGCTGCAGAGACTCACGGCCCTGAACATTCACAACCGAGGATTCGTCGACGCCTTTATGTCCGCCGCACCAGCAGCAGCCCCGTTCACCGCGCACCGGAAGAAGCTCCTCGGGATGCTCGAACGACTAGCGCATCGAGCGCAAGCCCAGGGCAGGCTGCGCTCGGACTTCGTCATCGACGACCTCGTGCTAGTCCTCCTCGCCGGGCGAGGCTTGTCCACTTCCCTCCCCAACGCCCGCGATCACGCAGCACGGCGATTCGCCACCCTCGCCGTCGATGCCTTCCGTGCGCAGGACCCCTGACCCCCCACGAATCACCAGCTGCGCGTGTCCCTTCCTCGCCCGCCGCGTCAGGTGCGGCGTCCCGCCCCGACGCACTCTTCTGGCACGATCCGCGCGCCAGCTAGGTGCGTCTTACCCCCGCCAATGACGCACGTCGTCCTACGTCCGCCTGTGGAATCGGACGGCGCCGTCGGGGAGCGGCTCTGAGGTGTAGGTCGGGTCGTGAGCTCGATGATGGTGGTGCGAGCAGAGCAGCAACCCGTCGGCGAGGTCGGTGCGTCCGCCGGTCGACCACGGGTGTTGATGGTGGGCCTCGCACCACGGAGCGGGCATGTGGCAGCCCTCCGCGCGGCACTCGCGATCGGTCAGGGCCAGCGCGCGGCGTTGGGCGCGGGAGAAGAGGCGTTGGGCGCGGCCGAGGTCGAGGACCTCGCCCTTCCCGTCGAGGACGGCGGGGACGATCAGGGCGGTGCAGGCCAGGCGGCGGGCCTCCTCGGCGGTGATCCGGTCGACCGAGTCGCCCGGGGCCGGATTGCCGAGGGTGGCGGTACCGAGGTCGGAGCGCAGCGACTCCAGCGACATGGTCACCACGAGCGTGGTCGCGTCGCCGCCGTGGATCGGGAGCCGACCCGGGTCGAGGGTCTCCAGGAGCTGGCAGAACGCGGCCGCGGCCTTGCGGCCGTACGGCACGGGCCGGGCGGACGGCTCACCGGGCTTCGAGACGCGACTTCGTCCCTCCTCAGCCAGCGTCGGGGCGGAGTCGTCACGGCGGGGGTTGGTGAAGGCATGCAGGTAGGTCGCGAGCCGGGCCGCGGACGCGTCCGGGATCAAGCCGCTGATCCGCGTCGTGCCGTCACCCAGCGACTTCAGTCCGAGGCGCATGCGTTGGTGGGCGGAGGCTTCGAGGTCGGCCAGGTGGCGGGCCTCGGCGATATCGGGGGCGACGACGTCGAGGATCCGGCGACCGAGGCGGCGTAGCTCGACGGGATCGAAGCGGGCGGCGTACCCCACCAGGACGGCCTCGGCCTGGTCGACGACCGCGGCGTCGACGTCGGCCGGCAGTTCCGCGAGCGCGACCGCGATGGCCCGGGCCTGGTCCAGGTTCACCCCGCCCTCACGCACGGCGGCGGCTAAGACCGGCCGGTCGGCCAGCGTTAGGGCCAGCCGGAGGTCAGCCGCACAGTCACTACGCCGGAGACGCGTCGCAGCTGCCGTCCAAGCGCCGACGTCTCGAGCGCCGGACTCCTCGGCCACATCACCGGCATCCGCAGTCACTCGCAGCCGAAGCTCGGCCACCCGAGCCTCGACCGCCACCAGTTCCTTCAACGCAGCCGCCTTGTCGGAGGTGGCCATGAAGGCCGGGTTCACGTCGACCACCGACTTCAGGACATGGTCCAGCTCACGGGTGGCGACCCGGATCGGGTGGTCCATGCGAGCCTCCGAGAGCTCCACAACGGTGCGGGATGATGCGTCAATTCTACTCGAACACCCGTTCGATGCAGGACTCTCTCCACAAGCTGCCGGTGTCGTCTCAAGACATCGGTGACAGTTCTGCGCCGTCGGGGTGACTGCGACCCGAGTCCACGGTCCGCACGACCAGGGCAGCGCACCTCCGTCAGAGCAGCGCCTCGATCTGAGGGAACTGCCGCTGCAGCGCTCGCAGGTGTGGAGCGACGGCCGGGTGGCGGTACTTGCCGGCCAGCGCGCCCTCGCCGCCCGCCACCCGGGCTAGCGCCCACTCCGCCCGGTTGAGCACGGTCAGTACGGCGGTGACCCGGGCGCCCTGCGCCGCTTCCTCGCGTCCCCCGAACCCGCCGGGCAGCCCCATCAGGTAGGCATCGAGCAACGGTTCGAACTCCTCGCGGGCCATCAGCAGGTGATAGCCGAGGTCGGCACCCACCGGTCCCCTGCCGAGCATCGACCAGTCGATGGCGACCACGTCGTCGCCGAGCCGGCCGGGCAGGTTGGCGGGCACCGGATCGCCGTGCTGGGCGACCTGGGGCAGCGCGTCGAGCTCGTCGAGGAGCGCGTTGCGCCTGCTCCACAGGTGCTCGGCCACGTCGGCGACGGTGGTCCGAGCCAGCGTGCGCCAGCCGCCGTGCCGCTCGACGCGCCGCATCCGGTCCCGCAGCTGGTCGCGGGCCAGCCACCGGATGCCACCGAGATCGGCGCCGGCGAACCGGCCGAGCCCGTGAGCGATGAACAGCCCGGAGCAGGCGGCATTCTCGACCCACTCCTGGGTCAGCGTGATCCCCTCGGAGTCCTCCTCGACCGCCGAGACGGGACCCCGCAGGCCGGGCGTGTGGTCGACGAGGCAGGCGGTCACGACATCGGCGCCCCGCCGCCAGTAGGCGAAGTGGTGGGGATCGCTCAGCTCGGCGGGGTCGTGCTCACCGGGGGCGGCGAGGCGCTTGACGACCACCGGTCGGTCGCCGACGACGGTGCGCCACACACCGACCGTGGAGGTGCCGGTGCCACCCGGGAGCGGGTGCCAGCCGGGCTCGGGCTGCCACATGGCGCCATCGTGACAGACGGGAAGCCTGGTTCCGGGGAGATCAGCCTGTTCCGGCGTCCGCGTTGAGCACCTCGACCTGCACCGCGCACGCATCCGTCACGGCCTGCTGCAGCACCGCCCGCCGCGGATCGGGTACGGCGAGCCACGGCTCGACGACCGGCAACGACCGCAGCCGCGGGTCGGCCAGCACCTCCTCGATCGCCGGTCGGTCTCCCCCGGTGACCAGCGGTCCGCGCAGCCCGGCCAGGATCCGGGCGGCGTGCTCGGCGGCCGCCTCGTAGGCCTGACGGGCCTGGTTGTCCCGACGCCGGGCGAACCGCTGCTGGCTCTGCCCGCCGGCCTTGGTGCGCCCCTGGACGTGCCGCTGGCCGACCTTCGACTCGCCGATCGCGCTCCCGGAGAGCCGGGCCACCGCGAAGCCGCCCTTGCGCACCAGCAGCACGCCCCAGTCGTCGGGCGCCGCCACGGCCGAGGCGAAGGCTGCGGCGTCCGGGAGGCCGTCGTACCTCTGGGCGAACGGGAGGCGGGCGACGAAGGTCGAGCCGTCGGAGGCGGCCCCGCCGAGAGCGCCGCCCGCCACGCTCAGCCCGGTCGCGCCGTGTCGGCCCTGGAAGTTCAGCACCCACTTCTCCAGGCGCGCGGCGGGCACCAGCACGGTCGTCACGGCGTCAGTCCACCACGAGCGCCCGACGCGACCGCCCGGCAGGTCGGGACAACAGGCCGCTGTGCCCAGGACTCCGGGCGGCCCAGGATCGTCCGGCCGCACCCTGCCCTGCCCCGCGACCGAAGGCCCGACGATGTCACTCCTGCCCCGCTCCGTCCCGAGCCAGCCGATCCTGCGGATCGTGCTCCTGCTGGTCGGTGCCGTCGCGCTCGTCGGCGGGGCCGCCTGGACGGCCACCGCGGCGGGCCTCGGGACCGACGACGACGCCCGGGTGAGCACGGCTGCCCCGGCGGCGGCCGAGCCGGCGCAGGACGTGAAGCTCACCGGCGAGGGGCTGGTCGCCTGGCTGGACGCGATCAGTGCTCTGGAGGGGCTCGACCAGGTCGCGGAGAACGCGCCGTTCGGCGCCAAGGAGTTCTTCGAGCAGCAGACCGGCATGGACTTCGTCCCGTTCCTGCGCGAGAAGATCGAAGCCGCCGTCGGCAGCGGGATCGACCTGTCCGAGCTCGACACCAAGCTCGACGACATCGACGGCGACGGGGACCCGGCCAGCGACTTCGACGAGATCGAGGGCGTCACCGTGGACCTCGACGTCGACCTCACGCCGAAGGACGCGGCCGGCGCCTTCGACGTCAAGATCACCGTGAAAGCCAGCGCGGCCCAGGACAGCCCGCTCGCGATGAGCCTCGACGGCCTGAAGATCAACGGCCGGAACGCCGCCGACTCGCTCAAGCTCGACCTGGCCAGCACCCTGCGCCTGGACCCGAGCGCCACCAAGAAGATCGTCATCGTGGCCGACCAGGCCGCGATCGGCACCGTCCGCCTCGGCGTCGACGGGTCGTACGCCGGCACGACCAACCCGCTCGCCTTCCAGGTGGGCATCCTCGGCGTGCGCGCCACCGGCAAGGTCAAGGCCGACGTCGGCGTCCAGGTCACCCTGAAGGACCCCAACGGCGACGGCGTGATCGACCTCCAGGAGCTCGCGGCACCGGCGACGCTCTTCGACGCGTCCTGCGTGTCGACGGGCGCGACGGTCGACCTCACCGTGACCGCGGAGCTGGCCGGGATCACCGGGAAGGCCGGCCGGATCACCCTGGCCGACAACACGCTCTGCAACGGCCTCGGGGCACCGGACGTCGAGCTCGGCGACCTGGCCCAGTTCCGCTCGCTCACCCTCGCCGACGTGGTCAACGGCCTCGCCCAGGTCACCCAGGCGCTGAAGTCGGCCCAGGCCGCTGGGGACGTCCCGCTCCCCTTCGTCCAGGAGCCGCTGCGCGACCTGGTCTCGGTCAACGAGCGGCTCGTGAAGTTCTTCGTCGACAACGGCTTCACCGACGCCGACAACCCGATGGCGACGATCACGGTCGACACCAAGGAGAGCGCCGCCGTGAAGTCGCTCCAGGACCTGGTGCCCCGGCTCGCGGCCGCGCTGGGCATCTCGCCGGAGACCCTGGCGGTCCGGTACGACGCGGGCCGCGTGCTGCTGTCGGTCAAGACCGCCGCCGATCCCGAGCCCAGCTCCGGGACGGTCAACCTGAGCAAGACCCTGTCCAGCGTGGGTGTCACCGAGATCACCGGAGAGGCCACGGCGAGCATCGACCCTGCCTACACCGTCGACCTCGGGGTGGGCTTCGACCTCGCGGCCGGCAAGACGCTGGACCAGCGGTTCTACCTGACCAACGGCGCCGGCGGTCAGGTGGCCACCATCGACGCCGACGTCACCGCCGACCTGGACATCGAGGCCGTCGCCGCCGTGCTCGGCCTGCGCCTCACCGATGCCGACCCCGAGGGTGCCGTGCCCCTGCTGCAGCGCAAGGACACCGGGAAGCCGATGTTCAGCCTCGCCCTGACCGACCCGGACAAGAACGGCCGCACCACCCTCGCCGAGCTGTCGGCCGCAGCTGCCCTGCCCGTCCGGGCGACCGTCAACGCCACCGTCCCGAGCACCAGGCTCACGGCCGAGGCGAACGCCGTCGGGATCCCGCTCGGCTCCGGCAGCATCACCATCGCCTGGCCCAGCGTCCCCGACACCACCGACTCCGGAGCGCTCAAGGTCAGCGCCGACCAGGCCTTCCTCGACACCGCGCTCCCGTTCGCCTTCGACCCCGAGGACCCGCGCGCCCTGATCAGCCAGGTGCTGACGGTGACCCGGGAGACCATCACCAGGATGCGTGCGGCGGTCGCCGACGGTGACGTCACGACCACGACGCCGCTCCCGCTCGTCGGCAGGAGCGTCGCCGACCTCGACCCCGTCCTGGTCAAGATCCAGACCGCGGTCGACCGGCTGATCCAGGCCAACGAGCTGCTCACCCTGCCGGGCCTGCAGGCGGAGCTCGACCAGGTGCTCGCGAAGGAGCTCGGCCACCTCGGCGAGGAGGTGCCGGAGATCGTGACGCTCGCCTACGAGCCCCGCACGGCGACCACCCCCGCCACGGTCGTGGTGAAGCTCGACCTCGGCGCCTGCAGCACCGACCGCGCCGAGGGGCGCGAGGGTTGCACCGTGACCGGCGCCCCGGTCGACGTCCCGTTCAACCTCGACCTCGGAAGCGGCTCCCGGGTCGGCGGCGTCGCGGGCGTGGGCACCGAGGGCACCGTCAAGGTCGGGTACGACGCCCGTGCCAACCTCACCTTCGGCGTCCAGCTCCCGAACGTCGCCGCCGGCCCCACCCCCACCAGCCTGCCCACCCCGAGCGGCGCCCCCCGGCTGTTCGTCCAGGACGACGCCGCCCTCGACCTCGGCCTCGGCGCCCGGGTCGACGGAGTCCTCGCCGCCGGCCTCGGTCCGGTCCAGGTCAGCCTCGGCCGGACCGGTGACGGCGAGCCCAAGGCCCGGGCCGCGGTCGCCGCGCGTTTCAAGATCGCCGCCCCCGCCCCGACCAAGAAGCGCCTGGTCGTGGGCTCCCCCGAGTTCACGACCTGGCTCGGCACCCTGCTGCCGAAGGCCGGCGAGGTGAGCGTCCACGAGACCGACGACGCACTGAAGGCCACCTGCCCGGGGGTCTCGTCCGCCGTCGACGCGTGCGCCACGCTGCCGGTCTACGCCGACTCCACCTCGCTCGGCGCGGTCACCTTCACGGCGCCGGACCTGCTCACCCCCAGCGGTTGGGACATCGACTCGACCGAGGTCGAGGAGAACCTGAAGAACGAGGCCATCCAGTTCTCACTGCTCGTGGACGGCGTCCGCACCCTGACCCAGCAGATCGGCGATGGCCTGCGCAGCCTCCCCACCGGCACCAGGATCCCGCTGCTCGGCACCGACGTGACCGCCGGGGCCGACGTACTGAAGACCTTCGACACCGAGGTCCTGGCCCGGGTCGAGACACTCGCGGACCAGGTCGCGACGGTCGCCACGGCCGGACAGGTCGAGGAGAAGGCGCTCGCCGCCCTGTCCCAGCTGCCCGGTGGGGCGACGCCGAAGGTGACCCTCACCTGCCGTCAGGAGGACGGCTCACCCGTCAAGAAGTGCGCCGACGGCGACCCGGTCCGCCGGCTGCAGAGCCTCCAGGTCGACGTCCTGGTGACCACCAGCACCACGAAGGGCAGCACTGCCTTCGACCTCGGCTTCCCGGGCTTCCGGCTGGCCAGCAAGCAGAAGCTCACGGCGTCCGCGGGGCTCGACGTACGGCTCGGCTTCGGCGTCGACCGCGACCTGGGCTTCTACGTCCCGACCGGAGGCAGCGAGCCCGAGGTCGCGCTGCGAGCCGGGGTGAAGCTGCCGGCGACCGTTAACGGCGACATCGCCTTCATCCCGGTCAAGATCACGGACAAGCAGAACGACGTCGACGACGTGTCCGTGACCGCCGGGCTCGACCTGCGCACCAGTCGCCCCGACGGCCGGCTGCCGCTGGCCGACCTCGGCCGGGCGCAGCTCTCCCCCGGTCTGAAGGCCGAGGCCAACCTGCTCCTCGGCCTGGAGACGCAGAAGGCGTCCGGAGCGCTGTCGGCCATGCCGACCTTCACCGCCGACCTCGACCTGGGCACCACGCTCACCTGGAACGGCACCAGCCCGACGCCGTCGTTCAGCGGCGAGCGCTTCCGCTTCCGGAACGTCACCCTGGACGCCGGCAGCCTCTTCACCGACGTGCTCAAACCCGTCGCGGACACCCTGCACGACTACACCGCGCCGCTGGAGAAGCCGATCGACGCGATCCGCAAGCCGATCCCGGCCGTGGCCGAGGCGGCCCGGATGGCCGGCAAGGAGGCGCCGACCTGGTACGACGCCTTCAAGGCCGCGGACCGCGCCGCGAACGGCGGCCAGTCCAAGGGTCTGGAGCTCATCGACCGGGTGATCACGTTGATCGACCTCGTGCGCGCCTTCGACGACCCGAGCGTCCCGGCCGGCGTCATCTCGCTCGGCTCCTTCGACGTCATCCCCGAGAAGGCGCGGACGCCCGTCCCGCTCTCCGAGGCCGACAGCCTGATCGGGAGCACGTCCGCGACGAGCACCGACGTCATCGGCAGCCTGCAGTTCTCCGGCGCCGACGAGCTCTCCAAGGCCCAGTCCGAGGGCGGCTTCAGCTTCCCCGCCTTCGACGAGCCCGCCAGCCTGTTCGGGATGCTCCTGGGCAAGGACGTGACCCTCGCCTACTTCGACGCCGGCAAGCTCGAGGTCAAGCGCGGCTTCCAGTTCTCCTACCCGCTCGGCCCGGCCCGGCTCTACATCGGCGGCGGCGCCGGCGTGGAGGGTCACTTCGCCGCCGGCTTCGACACCTACGGTCTCCGCAAGGCCTTCGAGCTGCTCACCGACAACGACGAGTCCAACGACGGCGCCTGGGACCTGACCGCGGGCCTGCTGCAGGGTCTCTACCTCGACGACTTCGACCGGAGCGGCAAGGACGTGCCCGAGATCCGGTTCAGCGCCTACCTCAGCGCCGGCGCCGCGATCGGCATCCCCGGCATCGAGGCCGGCGCCGAGGGCGGTGTCGAGGGCGCCATCGAGTTCAACCTGAAGGCGGACCCGTCCGGCAAGCTGCGCTACACCGGGATCGCCGAGCAGCTGAAGATCAACAAGAACCCGCTCTGCTTCTTCGACGCGACCGCGACGGTCGACGCCTACGTCAAGGCGTACGTCGACACCTTCTTCGGGAAGGCGACCTACCCGATCGTCAACAAGCGCATCTACCACCAGGCCAACCTCTTCACCTTCTGCAAGACCAAGCAGGAGGGTGAGAACCAGCTGGCCACGGTGGACCGCAACGGCGTCCTGGTGTTCAAGTCCCTGTCCACGCCGGACGACCTCACCATCACCCAACTGTCCGCCCAGAAGCTCGAGCTGTCCGCACGCGGCCTCGTAGAGACGTACGACGGGGTGACGAGCATCGTCGCCGACCTCAAGGGCGGGGACGACGTCCTCGACGTCCGCCAGGCCACGGACACGCTGCCCGGGCTGCCGGTGACCGCCTGCGGCGGCTCCGGCAGTGACCGGATCCTCGTCGCCGCCGGCACGGCCACCGTCTACGGCGACGACGGCGGCACCTGCGTCGCGGCCGTGGACCCGCGCAGTGACGACATCACGACCGGCTCCGGCGACGATCAGGTCGACGGTGGTGCCGAGTCCGACACCATCGACTCGGGGCCGGGGAACGACGAGCTCGCCGGCGGGGAGGGCGACGACGCGCTCCGCGGCGGCCTCGGCGACGACAAGATCAACGGCGGGGACGGCAACGATCTCACCGACTACAGCGACCACGTCGAGGACGTGACCGTCGACCTCGCCGAGACCAGCGGCCAGGCTGGTGAGCAGGACAAGGCCACCTCGATCGAGCAGGTCGTCGGCGGCGCCGGGGACGACACCGTCACGATCCCGGCCGGCGAATCGCTCCAGGTGGACGGCGGGTCCGGCGACGACCAGGTCACCGGCACCACCGGGACGGCCGTCGTGATGGGCGGCGACGGCGCGGACCGCTTCGTCGGTGGCACCGGCAGCGCCCAGTTCATGGGCGGCGGCGGCGACGACGTGTTCGTCGACGGACCCGGTTCGCAGACCTTCCTCGGCATGGAGGGCCGCGACACCGTCGACTACTCGGCCACCGACGCGCCGGTCCGGGTCGACCTCGACGGCGCGCCCGGTGACGGCCCGATCGGCGTCGGGAACGACAACATCATGGACGCCGACCTCGTGCTCGGCACGGTCCACCCCGACCAGCTGGTCGGCAGCAGTGCCGCCGAGGAGCTCCGTGGCGGCGCCGGCGACGACGCCCTCTCGGGCGGCGGCGGCGACGACCTGCTGCTGGGCGCCGGCGGGGACGACGAGCTGGTCGGTGGTGGCGGGACCGACCGCCTCGAGGGTGGCCCGGGCACCGAGCAGCTCCGCGGCGGCACGGGCAACGACGTACTCCTCGGCGAGGCCGACGACGACGACCTCGACGGTGAGGACGGCAACGACGCCATCGACGGCGGGCTCGGCGACGACCGGGTGCGCGGCGGCGGGGGCGCCGACGACCTGAGCGGCGGCGACGACTTCGACTGGGTCGACTACTCCGACCGGACCGAGCGGCTGACGGTCAGCAAGGACAACCAGCCCAACGACGGCGCGACCTCCGAGCGGGACAACCTGCGCCGCAACGTCGAGCGGTACGTCGGGGGCTCGGGCACCGACGACGTGACCGGGTTCGCGGGCGACGAGGCGGCCGGGCTCAGTGGCGACGAG
Source organism: Nocardioides sp. W7 (assembly GCF_022919075.1). Classification (NCBI taxonomy): domain Bacteria; kingdom Bacillati; phylum Actinomycetota; class Actinomycetes; order Propionibacteriales; family Nocardioidaceae; genus Nocardioides; species Nocardioides sp. W7. Next base: position 3,719,892 of record NZ_CP095078.1, read on the forward strand.
GTCTTCGAGGGCAACGACGGCATCGACTACCTCTCCGGCATCGGCGGTGCGGACCGCTTCGACGGCGGCCCCGGGGCCGATCAGCTCTACGACCGCGACGACGGCCACCGCTTCGACGCGGGCGACACGCACGCGGACACCTTCGTCGGCGGAGACGGTGACGACTGGGCCTACGGCAACGGAGGCACCGACGTCTTCGAGATGGGTGCGGGCAGGGACGAGGTCCGCGGCGGCCCGGACGCCGACACGTTCCGGATGGGCGACGGCGACGACATGGTCTACGCCGGCGACGGCCCCGACCTGGTCCACGGCGAGGGCGGCGACGACACGCTCCGTGGCGAGGACGGCGACGACGTCCTGCACGCCGACGAGTCGACGGACGGCAACACCACGATCTACGGCGGCAACGGGGCCGACACGATCTACAACGCCACCAACGGCCATGGCGGCCACGTCACCACCGGCGTCGGCAGCAGCGGCGAGACCGACAACAGCACGAACGTCGTGTTCGGCTACGACGGAACGCCCGGCCGCACCAGCTTCTACAACGGCGCGCTCGGCACGGACGTCTTCCACCTCGGTGGCAGCGACGACAACGTCTCCGCCGGGCCCGGGGCCGACGTGGTCGAGACCGGCGACGGCCGCAACGTCGTCACCGGCGGCGAGGGCAATGACACCGTCACCGGTGGAGCCGGCCGGGACAGCATCCACGGCGACGGGGGCGACGACACGATCGCCGGCGCCGGCGCCGACGACGGGGTGTACGGCGACGAGGGCAACGACCGTCTCGACGGCGGGCCCGGCGACGACGCGGTCTGGGGGTACCTCGGCAACGACGTGCTCGTCGGCGGGGACAACGCCGACGACCTCCAGGGCAACGAGGGCGACGACACGGTCAGCTACTCCGACCGGACGACGCCGATCACCATCCGCGAGGACGGGATGTGGACGGAGGGCGGCATCGAGGATGTCAGCGTCGACCCGGGCAGTCCGGACGAACGCGACCGGATCGCCCACGACGTGGAGCGCTACGTCGGTGGTGCCGGCGCGGACCGGATCACGCTGCGGCACCACAACCGACTGGACCCGGTGGTGCTGGCCGGCGGGCCCGGCGACGACGTGCTGACGGTGAACGACATCGCGGTCCGCGCCACCTTCGTGGGCGGGCCGGGTGCGGACACCATGACCGGCAACGAGGCGGCGGACGTGTTCGACCAGGGCGCGGCACCCGACGGCGCCGACGTCCTGATCGGCCGCGGAGGTGCCGACGTCGCCGACTACCGGAGTCGGCCGGCCGGCTCGGTCCGGGTGACCTTCGACGGCGTCGCCGACGACGGCGCCCCGGGCGAGCAGGACAACGTGCAAGCGGACGTCGAGTCGGCGCCCGGCAGCGGCGAGCCGGACCCCGAGCAGGTGGAGGTCACCCTGGCGCTCGCCCCGGTCCGGGTCACCGAAGGAGCAGGATCCACGCGTCCGCTCGCCCGGTTCACGGTCACCACCTCGGCGGCTCCCGCCACGCCGCTGACCGTGCCGTGGACGGTCGCCGGGGTCACGGCCACGGCCGGCGCGGACTTCGCACCCGGCGGCGGCACGGTCACGGTCCCCGCGGGCGCGACGAGCGCGAGCTTCGACGTACCCGTGCTGGGCGACGCGCTCGACGAACCCGACGAGACGGCTCACGTCACGGTCGGGGCGGCGCCGGGAAGCACCGCGAGCGCGGCGCTGACGATCGTCGACGACGACCCCGCGCCGCGGGTGACGGTCCGCTCCGCATCGGTCGCCGAGGGCAGGAAGGGCACCCGGAAGCTGACCTTCCAGGTCGTCCTCTCGGCCGCCTCGGCCCAGCCGGTGTCGGTGCGGGTCGCGACCGCCAACGGCACCGCGAAGGCCGGGTCGGACTACCTCGCCCGGGCCCAGGTCGTCGCCTTCGCGCCGGGGCAGACGGTGCGCACCTTCGTCGTCAGCGTCCGGGGCGACCGGAAGAAGGAGAGGAACGAGAGCCTCAAGGTGGTCACCTCCACCCCGGTGAACGTCACGCTCGGCTCCCCCGCCCGCGGGACGATCCGCAACGACGACAGGAAGAAGCGCTGAGTCGGCAGAAGTTGCCCGCCGAGTCGGCAGCAACTACTGCCTACTCGGCGGGGGCTGCCGGTGGGGCCACGTGCGAGAGCGGGAACTGGTCTCGGCACGCCCGTCGCGGCTTCGCAGGCTCACGCGGGGCTCGCTCGACCTCTTCGGGTCGCGCCGGTCCGCCTGACGCGCAGAGCGCGTCAGGCTGGCCGACGCGCCTCAGACGTTGAAGCCGAGGGCTCGCAACTGCTCGCGGCCGTCGTCGGTGATCTTGTCCGGGCCCCACGGGGGCATCCAGACCCAGTTGATCGCGACGTCGTTGACCAGGCCCTCCAGGGCTCCGTTGGTCTGGTCCTGGATGACGTCGGTCAGCGGACAGGCCGCCGAGGTGAGCGTCATGTCGATGACGACGTTGCTGCTCTCGTCGAGGTGTACGCCGTACACCAGGCCGAGGTCGACGACGTTGATGCCGAGTTCGGGGTCGACGACGTCCTTCATCGCCTCGGTGACGTCGTCGACCGACACGGTCGAGACTCCGCCGGTGGCCTCCGGGACGTCGGGAAGGTCGCTGTGGTCGACAGCGGTGGGCTCAGCCATGCCATGCTCCATTTGTTGTGCCCTCCAGGGATCGGGCGGTGGCGTCTTTCCAGGCCATCCACGACAGTAGTGCGCACTTCACGCGCGCCGGGAACTTGGCCACGCCGGCGAAGGCGATGCCGTCCTCCAGCACGTCCTCGTCCGGTTCGACGGTGCCCTTGCCCTGCATCAGGGTCAGGAACTCCTCGTGGATCGACATCGCCTGCTCGACCGACTTGCCGATCACCAGATCGGTCAGCACCGAGGCCGAGGCCTGCGAGATCGAGCAGCCGACGGAGTCGTACGACACGTCTGCGACCAAGCCGTCAGCGACGTGCACGCGCAGCGTGACCTCATCGCCGCAGGTCGGGTTGACGTGGTGCACCTCGGCCTGGAACGGCTCACGCAGGCCCTTGTGGTGCGGGTTCTTGTAGTGGTCCAGGATGATCTCCTGGTACAGCGCATCGAGTTCCTGGCTCATCTCTCAACTCAACTTGAAGTAGGAGCGGGTGTATTCCAGGCCTGCGACGAGCGCGTCGATCTCCGCCAGCGACGTGTAGAAGTACGACGACATCCGCGTCGAGCTCTGCACCCCGAACCGGGCGTGCGCCGGCTTCGCGCAGTGGTGACCGGCCCGCACTGCGATGCCGCGCGAGTCGAGGACCTGGGCGATGTCGTGCGGGTGCACGCCGGCGATCTCGAAGGAGATCGCACCTCCGCGGTCAGCGGCGTCGAGCGGGCCGAGCACGCTCAGGCCGGGGATCGTCGCCAGCCCCTCGAGGGCGTACGCCGTGACCGTCTGCTCGTGGGCGTGGATCGCGTCGAGACCGATGTGCGTGAGGTACTCCAGCGCGGCGCCGAGGCCGACGGCCTCGACGATCGGCGGGGTGCCGGCCTCGAACTTGTGCGGGATCGGGGCGTACGTCGACCGCTCCATCCGCACGGTCTCGATCATCTCGCCGCCGCCCAGGAACGGCGGCAGCTGCTCGAGCACCGAGCGCCGACCCCAGAGCACGCCGATGCCGGTCGGCCCGACGACCTTGTGCCCGGTGAAGACGAGTACGTCGGCGCCGCTGGCGACCACGTCGACCGGCAGCTGCGGGGCCGCCTGCGAGGCGTCGACGACGACGATGGCGCCGACCTCGTGCGCCCGGCGGGCGATCTCGGCGACCGGGTTGATGGTGCCGAGCATGTTGGAGACCCAGGTCAGGGTGACGACCTTGGTGCGCTCGGTGATCAGCTCGTCGATGTTCGACAGATCCAGCCGGCCGTCGTCGGTGATCCCGAACCACTTCAGCGTCGCGCCGGTGCGCTCGGTGAGCAGCTGCCACGGCACGATGTTGGAGTGGTGCTCCATCTCGGTGGTGACGACGACGTCGCCCTCGCCGAGCTGGAGCGGACCCGCCCAGGCGAGGGTGTTCGCGACCAGGTTGAGCGCCTCGGAGGCGTTCTTGGTGAAGATCACCTCGTCGCGGCTCGGCGCGTTCAGGAACCGCGCGACCACGTCGCGCGCCCCCTCGAACGCCTCGGTCGCCTCGGCGCCCAGGGTGTGCATGGCCCGCGCGACGTTCGCGTTGTGCCGCTCGAGGTGGTCGACCATCGTGTCGATGACCACCTGCGGCTTCTGCGAGGTGTTCGCGCTGTCGAGGTAGACCAGCGGCAGCCCGCCCGCGACGGTCCGGGACAGGATGGGGAAGTCGGCGCGGATCACCTCCAGCTCGGGGAGGAGTCCGGAGAGCTGCGTGGTGGTCATCTCAGACGCCGGCCTTCAGGTACTTGTCGTAGCCCTCGGCCTCGAGCTGGTCGGCGAGCTCGGGCCCGCCCTGCTCGGCGATCTTGCCGTTGACGAAGACGTGCACGAAGTCGGGCTCGATGTAGCGCAGGATCCGCGTGTAGTGCGTGATCAGCAGGACGCCCTTGCCCTCCTGGGCCCGGAACCGGTTGACGCCCTCGGAGACGATCTTCAGCGCGTCGATGTCGAGGCCGGAGTCGGTCTCGTCGAGGACCGCGACCTTCGGGTTCAGCAGCTCCAGCTGGGCGATCTCGTGGCGCTTCTTCTCGCCACCGGAGAAGCCCTCGTTGACCGAGCGGGTGCCGAAGGTCGGGTCGAGGTTGAGCTTCTCGAGGGCCGAGTTGACGTCCTTGACCCAGGTGCGGAGCTTCGGGGCCTCGCCGTCGATGGCGGTCTTCGCCGTCCGGAGGAAGTTCGACACCGAGACGCCGGGGACCTCGACGGGGTACTGCATCGCCAGGAACAGGCCGGCGCGGGCGCGCTCGTCGACCGACATCGCGAGGACGTCCTGACCGTCGAGGGTCACGGTGCCGCCGGTGATGTCGTACTTGGGGTGACCGGCGATGGAGTAGGCCAGCGTCGACTTCCCGGACCCGTTGGGGCCCATGATGGCGTGCGTCTCGCCGTCCTTGATGGTCAGCGTGACGCCCTTGAGGATCTCCTTCGGGCCGTCGTCGGTGCTGACCGAGACCTGCAGGTCCTTGATCTCAAGAGTGCTCATGAGGGGGTGACTCCGTTCAGGGTGGTGGTGATGTCGACATAGACGTCTGTGTCGCGGACCTCCACGGCGAAGGTGGCGACGGGTTCGGTGGCCGGGAGGCCGGTGGGCTTGCCGGTGCGGAGGTCGAAGCGGGAGCCGTGCAGCCAACACTCGATCTGGCAGTCGGACACCTCGCCCTCCGAGAGCGCGACCGCGGCGTGCGAGCAGAGGTCCTGCAGCGCGAACGCCTCGTCACCGTTGCGGGCGATGACGAGCGTGTAGGCACCGATATCGACGGCCAGCCCCTCGTCGAGGGGTACGTCGGCGAGGGCGCAGGCGCGCTCGAACGGCATCAGACCTCAGCTTCGACTTGTGCTGAGGAGCCGACGGACGAGGCGTCTCGAAGTACGTTCTTCGCCAGCTCGGCCTCGACGGTCTGGAGGAGCTTCTCCTCGATGTCGGGGATGCCGATCTTGCGGATCAGGTCGTTGAAGAAGCCGTGCACGACCAGGCGGCGCGCCTCCTTCTCCGAGACCCCGCGCGAGCGCAGGTAGAACAGCTGCTCGTCGTCGAAGCGGGCGGTCGCGGACGCGTGCCCGGCGCCGGCGATCTCGCCGGTCTCGATCTCCAGGTTCGGGACCGAGTCGGCGTGACAGCCGTCGGAGAGGACCAGGTTGCGGTTCTCCTCGTAGGTCTCGATGCCCTCGGCCACCTTGCGGATCAAGACGTTGCCGATCCACACCGTGTGCGCGCCCTGACCCTGCAGCGCGCCCTTGTAGAGGACGTGGCTCTTGGTCTTGGGCGCGGTGTGGTCGGCGAAGAGCCGGTGCTCCAGGTGCTGACCGTCGTCGGCGAAGTACAGGCCGAGCAGCTCGGCCTCGCCGCCGGGAGCGGCGTACTCGACGTTCGCGTGCATCCGCACGAGGTCGCCGCCGAAGGAGACCGAGGTGTGGCGCACCTTGGCGTCGCGGCCGACCCGGATCGCGTCGCGACCGAGGTGGACCGCGTCGTCGTCCCAGTCCTGCAGGGTCAGCACGTTGACGTCGGCGCCGTCGCCCACCAGCACGCTGGTGATCGCGGAGTAGCGGGCCGAGCCGGTGTGGGTGATCACGACGGTGACCTTCGAGAACCGGCCGGCGCGCACCACCAGCTGTCCCCAGACCAGGTCCTCGACCGACTTCCCGTGCAGGCGCAGCACGATCGGCTCGGTCAGCTCCAGATCGGCCGGCACGTCCAGCAGCAGCGCACCGCCGGCGTTGGCCGCGGCCAGCGCCGAGGGCCGGTCGTTGGGAGCGAGCTCGCCGAGCTCGCGGGCCTGCTCGCCGGTGATCTCGGTCAGCGTCACCCCCGCGGGCAGGGACGTGTCCCAGGTCAGATGGTCGGCCGAGGCCTCGCCGTCGAGGATCCCGCGCAGCCGCTTCAGCGGCGTGAAGCGCCAGATCTCCTCCCGGCCGGTGGGCAGCGGGTGGTCCCCGAGCAGGTACGACGGGGGCGGGTTGAGGTGGCTCCCCACCGGGCCCTGCTCGAGGGCCGACTCCACGCTCTCGCGGGCAGCATCAGTCACAGTCACTACGCGTACTTTCTTGATCGGGTGAACGGGCGGAGCGGGGGCTGGATCAGCCCACCGCACCTTCCATCTGCAGCTCGATGAGGCGGTTGAGCTCGAGGGCGTACTCCATCGGCAGCTCCTTGGCGATCGGCTCGACGAAGCCGCGCACGATCATCGCCATCGCCTCGTCCTGCTCCATGCCGCGCGACATCAGGTAGAAGAGCTGGTCGTCGGAGACCTTCGAGACGCTCGCCTCGTGGCCCATGGAGACGTCGTCCTCGCGGATGTCGACGTACGGGTAGGTGTCGCTGCGGCTGATCTGGTCGACCAGCAGCGCGTCGCACAGCACGTTGGACTTCGAGCCGTACGCGCCCTCGTTGACCTGGATCAGGCCGCGGTACGACGTCCGGCCGCCGCCGCGCGCGACCGACTTGCTCAGGATCGAGCTGGAGGTGTGCGGCGCCGCGTGCACCATCTTGGCGCCGGCGTCCTGGTGCTGGCCCTCGCCGGCGAACGCGATGGAGAGCGTCTCGCCCTTGGCGTGCTCGCCCATCAGGTAGATGGCGGGGTACTTCATCGTCACCTTGGAGCCGATGTTGCCGTCGACCCACTCCATGGTGGCGCCGGCCTCGCAGGTCGCGCGCTTGGTGACGAGGTTGTAGACGTTGTTCGACCAGTTCTGGATCGTCGTGTAGCGGACCCGGGCGCCCTTCTTGACGATGATCTCGACGACCGCGGAGTGCAGCGAGTCGGACGAGTAGATCGGCGCGGTGCAGCCCTCGACGTAGTGCACGTACGAGTCCTCGTCGGCGATGATCAGGGTCCGCTCGAACTGACCCATGTTCTCGGTGTTGATCCGGAAGTAGGCCTGCAGCGGGATGTCGACGTGCACGCCCTTCGGCACGTAGATGAACGAGCCGCCCGACCACACCGAGGTGTTCAACGCGGAGAACTTGTTGTCACCGACCGGGATGACGGTGCCGAAGTACTCCTTGAAGATCTCCTCGTGCTCGCGGAGCGCGGTGTCGGTGTCGACGAAGATGACGCCCTGCTCCTCGAGGTCCTCGCGGATCGAGTGGTAGACGACCTCGGACTCGTACTGCGCGGCGACGCCCGAGACGAGGCGCTGCTTCTCCGCCTCCGGGATGCCGAGCTTGTCGTAGGTGTTCTTGATGTCCTCGGGCAGGTCGTCCCAGGTCGCGGCCTGCTTCTCGCTCGACCGGACGAAGTACTTGATGTTGTCGAAGTCGATGCCACCGAGGTCGGAGCCCCAGGTCGGCATGGGCTTGCGGTGGAAGAGCTTGAGGCCCTTCAGGCGCTGGTCGAGCATCCACTGCGGCTCGCTCTTCAGTGAGGAGATGTTGCGGACGACCTCCTCGCTGAGTCCACGCTTGGCGCCCGCACCGGCAGTGTCGGTGTCGGACCAGCCGAACTCGTAGCGACCGATGCCCTTGAGCTCCGGGTTGAGTTCCTCGATGGAGGTCATGTGGCGACCTGCTCCTTCTTCTCGGTGGTCATGGGCGTCTCGTTCGTGGATTCGGCCTCGGCGGGCACGGTCGGGATGCACGTGGTGCACACCCCGTCGCCGTGCGCGATGGTGGCCAGCCGCTGCACGTGGCGGCCGAGCACGCGGCTGATCGCCTCGGTCTCGGCCTCGCACAGCTGGGGGAACTCGTGGGCGACGTGCGCGACGGGGCAGTGCTGCTGGCACAGCTGCTCCCCCACGCTGTGCCCGTTGATCGGGAGCAGGTTCTTCACCGACGCGGCGTACCCCTGCTCGGTGAAGATCCGAGCAAGCACCTCGGCCGGGGACAGCGACGGGTCGGCCTGCCGGACCCCCGCGAACCTCTCCTCGATGAACGCCACCCGGCGCTTGGAGAATTCCCGGACCGCGTCGTCGCCCGCCGTCTCGGCGAGGAAGCGCAGCGCCAGAGCGGCCAGGTCGTCGTACTGCTGGTCGAAGCGGTCGCGCCCGACCTCGGTGAGGGCGAAGACCTTGGCCGGCCGGCCCCGGCCGCGCGCCACCCCGCTGCGCGGGTCGCGAGCCTCGACGGCACCGTCGATGACGAGCTGGTCGAGGTGTCGACGGACGGCGGCGGGGGTCAGGTCGAGCCGTTCGGCGAGCGCCGCGGCGGTGGAGGGACCGTTGACGAGGATCGACCGGGCCACGCGCTCACGCGTCGGCTCGTCGTGCGTCCCGTCGAATTCCACAACACCAGTGTGCCGTTATTGCTTTGCCCGCTTCAAGCAAGGCAACCCTTACCCCACGCGGGAGGGTGACGAGTGTCTCAGCCAGGCCAGGCCGGCGAACGGGAGCAGCAGCGGCAGATAGCCGTAGCCCTGCCCGAAGTGCGACCAGACCGTCTTGTCCGGGAACAGGTCGGTGGCCAGGTAGCTCAGCGTGCCGACGACCAGGACGCCGACCGCCTCCACCGTGCAGGCCGCGACGGCGGCCAGCCAGGCGCGCCGACCACCGAGCAGCAGGCAGGTGGTGGCGACCAGGTAGACGACCGCGGCCAGCAGGGAGAGTCCGTACGCCAGCGGCGCCCGGTCCGCGTCGACCCCGAGCTGGACCAGCGAGCGGCCGGTCGCCGCGACCGCGAACACGCCGTACACCGCGACCAGGATCCGCCCGGGGCCCGACGACAGGTCCGCGCTCCGATCCCTCTGACGTTCCCCCGCGCTAGGCACCGGCGGTCCACATCGTCCACAGGCGCGCCTCGCACGCAGCCACGGCGAGCAGCGCGACGAGCAGTACGCCGGTCCCCCAGCGGGTGCGCTCGACCAGGGCCAGCGCGGCCCCGACGGGGAGCATCAGCAGCGCCGTGAACAGGTACGACACGAAGGTCACGCCCTCGATGTCCCGGTCGGTCGCGCCCAGGGCGATGCAACCGCCGACGAGCTGACCGAGCAGGACCAGCGCGAGCACCCCGAGCAGGGCGAAGTACGGGTCGCTCGGCGGGCTCTGGTCGCGCACGATCATCACGACCGTCCACACGGCGGCCGCGCCGGTGAGGACCAGCACCAGTCCCAGGACCCAGACGTTCACGTGGAGAACGGTAGGGGGTCGGCTCCCGACCCCGAGCGCCGAGGCGCCGGGAGCGACTTCCTACACTGGCCCGGTGTCAGACGCCGCCCCTGCAGTCGTCGTCGACGGCCTGGTGATGCGGTACGGCGACAAGGTCGCCGTCGACGACCTCTCCCTGACCGTCGGCCGCGGCTCCATCACCGCCGTCCTCGGTCCCAACGGTGCCGGCAAGACCACCACCCTCGAGACCTGCGAGGGCTACCGCAAGCCGCAGCGCGGCTCGGTCCGGGTGCTCGGGCTGGACCCGGTGAAGCAGCGCCGCGACCTGCTCCCCCGGATCGGCGTGATGCTGCAGGGCGGCGGCGCCTGGAGCGGCGTGCGCGCCATGGAGATGCTGCGCCACATCGCGAAGCTGCACGCCCACCCGCTCGACGTCGAGATGCTGTCCGAGCGGCTCGGCCTGGCGGACTGCGGACGGACGCCGTACCGCCGGCTCTCCGGGGGCCAGCAGCAGCGGGTCGGGCTGGCGATGGCGCTGGTCGGTCGGCCCGAGGTCGTCTTCGTCGACGAGCCCACCGCCGGGATGGACCCGCAACTTCGCCGCACCACCTGGGAGCTGCTGGAGGAGCTGCGCGGCGACGGCGTCACCGTGGTGCTCACCACCCACTACATGGACGAGGCGGAGCGGCTCGCCGACCACATCCACATCATCGACCACGGCCAGCTGATCGCGTCCGGCTCACCGCTGGAGCTCACCCGCGGCGGCAGCACCGCGACGATCCGGCTGGTCGTCAGCCGGCCGTTCCCGCCGGGAGCGCCGGAGTCACTGCGCGTCGCCCTCGGCGAGGCGATCGTCGTGACCCAGCTCGACGACGTCAGCCTGCTCGTCACCGGCCCCGCCGACGCCTCGACGCTGGCCAAGGTGTCGCGCTGGTGCGACGAGAACGACGTGCTTCCCGAGTCGCTGACCCTCGGCGTACGCAACCTGGAGGACGTGTTCCTCCAGCTGACCGGACGAGAGCTGGCGACGTGACCACCCCCAGCATCGGCAACAGCACCGGCAAGGGCACCTTCACCCCGCGCCCCGGCGCGGCCCCGCTGCACCGGCAGGTGCTCGCGCAGGCGTCCATGGAGGCGCGGCTGATGCTCCGCAACGGTGAGCAGCTGCTGCTCGCCGTCGTGATCCCCGTGATCGTGCTCCTCGCCGCGGTCAAGGGCGCCGACCGGATCGACCTCGAGCTCTCCGGGCGGCCGATCGACGAGTTCACCCCCGGCGTCCTCGCGCTCGCCGTGATGTCGACCTCCTTCACCTCGCTGGCCATCGCGACCGGCTTCGAGCGCCGGTACGGCGTGATCAAGCGCCTCGGCAGCTCACCGCTCCCCCGCATCGGCCTGCTGGCCGGCAAGGTCGGGGCGCTGCTGCTCGTCCAGGTCCTCCAGGGCCTGGTCATCACCGCCGTCGCACTCGCTCTCGGCTGGGAGCCCGAGGTGTCGGTCGTGGGTGTGCTGCTCACCGTGGTCGCCGGCACCGCCGCGTTCGCCTCGCTGGGGCTGCTGGTGGCCGGCGCGCTGCGTGCTGAGGCGACCCTCGCGGCCGCCAACCTCGTCTACCTGTTGCTGATGGCCGGCGGGGCCGTCGTACTCCCGTCGACGGCGTACGGCGCGTTCGGCGACGTCGTGCGCTGGCTGCCCTCCGGTGCGCTCGGCGACGGCATGCGCTCGGCCCTGCTCGATGGTGCCGTCGACCCCGTCGGGCTGGCCGTGCTGGCCGGCTGGGCCGTGCTCGGCGCCGTGCTGACGGCCCGAACCTTCAAGTGGGAGTGACGATGTCTCTGAGTACGCCGGTGCGCACGGTGACCGGCCGGCTCGCGGCGTGGCTGTGGCCGCTCGCCGTCGCCAACCTGCTGGCCAACCTCGGCCTCATCGTCACCGGCGCCGCGGTCCGGCTCACCGGCTCCGGCCTGGGCTGCCCGACCTGGCCCCGGTGCACCGAGGAGTCCTACGTCACCCATCCGAGCATGGGCGTCCACGGCGTGATCGAGTTCGGCAACCGGATGCTCACCTTCGTGCTGGTGGCCATCGCGGTGCTGTGCTTCCTCGCGGCCTGGGGCTCGCGCGACCGGGTCGCGATCCGGCTCAGCGCGATCGTCGCCCTCGGCGTACCGCTGCAGGCGGTGATCGGCGGCGTCACCGTGCTCACCGACCTCAACCCGTGGGTGGTCTCGCTGCACCTGGTGGCCTCGCTGCTGATGGTGATGGTCTGCCTGGCCCTCCTCGACCACCTGCGCAGCCCGGCCCGCGCCGCCGCACCCCCGCTGCCGCGCGCCCTGGCCACCGCGGTGCTGGTCGTCGGCTGCGTGGTGCTCTACCTGGGCACCATGGTGACCGGCGCCGGGCCGCACGCCGGCGACGCCGAGGCGGTCCGCAACGGACTCACCCCGCGGGTGATCTCGCACGTGCACGCCGCCTCCGTCTACCTGCTGCTCGCCCTGACCGTGGCCCTGCTGGTCGTGGCGGTACGCCGCGGCGACCGGTGGCTCACCGTGGTCGTCGGCGCGCTCCTCGGCCTGGAGCTGCTGCAGGGCCTCGTCGGCTGGAGCCAGTACCTCCTCGACCTGCCCGAGCTGCTCGTGGCGATCCACATGCTCGGCGCCGGCCTGCTCGCCGCCGGCTTCTCCCGGGTCTGGCTCGCGGTGCGTGCGCACGAGCCGGTGCAGCCCGACACCGGGCGGCTGCTCGCCTGGGCGACCGGCCGCCAGCACGGCTGAGCGCCGTACGTTCAGTGCCGAGTCGGCAGTGGTTGCTGCCGACTCGACGCGCAACTGCGTGCGGCTACTGCCGACTCGGCGGAAGCAGCGTCAGCGGGTCAGCAGCGGGTCGAGCGCGACCGCGACGAAGAGCAGCGAGAGATACAGGTTGGAGTGGTGGAACAGCCGCATCGGCTGGATCGTCGAGAGGTCCTCGGTGCCCTTGGTGCGGCCCCAGAGTCGGTGCGCCTCGACGAGGAAGATCGCGCCGAGCACGACGGCGATGGCGGGGTAGAGCAGGCTCGTGCCGGCCACCGGCCACAGCAGCAGGGACGTGGCGACCATCACCCAGCTGTAGAGCACGATCTGGCGACCGACCTCCTGGGCGGGCACGACGACCGGCAGCATCGGGACGTCGACGTTGGCGTAGTCCTCGCGGTAGCGCAGGGCCAGCGACCAGGTGTGCGGCGGGGTCCAGAAGAACACCACCGCGAACAGCACGACCGGCACCCAGGAGAGCTCGCCGGTGACGGCCGTCCAGCCGATCAGCGCGGGGAAGCAGCCGGCGAGCCCGCCCCAGACAATGTTCTGGGTCGTACGCCGCTTCAGCAGCATCGTGTAGCCGAAGACGTAGAAGGCGTTCGCGCCGAGGGACAGCGCCGCCGAGAGCGGGTTCACCCACGCCAGCAGCACCGCGGTGGAGGCGATCGCGAGCAGGAAGCCGAAGATCAGCGCCGCCCGCGGAGAGACGATGTGGCGCGGCAGTGCCCGCCGGCGGGTACGCCGCATCTGCTCGTCGATGTCGCGGTCGTAGACGCAGTTGAAGACCGAGGCCGAGCCCGCCGAGAAGGTGCCGCCGACGACCGTGGCCGCGACCAGCCCGAGCGGGGGGATGCCCCGGTCGGCGAAGAACATGACCGGGACCGTGGTCAGGAGCAGCAGCTCGATGACGCGCGGCTTGGTGAGGCCGACGTACGCCGCGACGACGTCGCGGAACGAGGCCCGGGGGTGAGAGTCTCCCGAGTCATCCTGCAGGGCAGCAGGGGCCGGCTGGCCGACGTACGTCACAGGTGTCCTCAGCAGATCTCGGGAGCGTGGAGCGAGTGTGAGTCTATCGCGGGCCTTGAGTAGTCTCGGCGGTGCCTGATTCCCCCGGAGAGGAACCCCGTGAGCACTGCTGCTGGACTGGACTGGACCGACCTCGATGAGAAGGCGGTGGACACGGCCCGGGTGCTGGCGATGGACGCGGTCCAGAAGGTGGGGAACGGCCACCCCGGCACGGCGATGAGCCTCGCTCCCGCTGCCTACCTCCTGTTCCAGAAGGTGATGCGGCACGACCCGTCCGACCCGAGCTGGGTCGCCCGCGACCGCTTCGTGCTGTCCTGCGGTCACTCCAGCATCACGCTCTACACGCAGCTCTTCCTCGGCGGCTTCGGGCTGGAGCTGGAGGACCTCAAGTCGCTGCGCACCTGGGGCTCCAAGACCCCGGGCCACCCCGAGCTCGGCCACACCGCCGGGGTCGAGGTCACGACGGGCCCGCTGGGCCAGGGAGTCGCCAACGCGGTCGGCATGGCGATGTCGGGCCGCCGCATCCACGGCATCCTCGACGCCGACGCGGCGCCGGGCGAGAGCCTCTTCGACCACCACGTCTACGCCCTGTGCTCCGACGGGGACCTGCAGGAGGGCGTCAGCGGCGAGGCCTCCTCGATCGCCGGCACCCAGGAGCTCGGCAACCTGACGGTCGTCTACGACCGCAACCGGATCTCGATCGAGGGCGACACCGACATCGCCTTCACCGAGGACGTCGCCAAGCGCTACGAGGCCTACGGCTGGCACGTCCAGACCGTGGACTGGACCAACGGCGGCACCGACTACCGCGAGGACGTGCCGGCGCTCTACGACGCGATCACCGCCGCCCGCGAGGTCATCGACCAGCCCTCGCTGATCGTGCTCGACACGATCATCGCCTGGCCCGCCCCGAACGCCCAGGGCACCGAGCAGGCCCACGGCAGCGCCCTCGGCGCCGACGAGGTCGCCGCCACCAAGAAGGTCCTCGGCTGGGACCCCGAGCTGCACTTCGACGTCCCCGCCGACGTGCTGGCCCACACCCGCGCGCTCCGCGACCGCGGCGCCGAGTGGGGCGACGCGTGGGACAAGCAGTACGCCGCCTGGGCCGAGGCGAGCCCGGAGAAGGCCGAGCTGCTGCACCGGCTCAAGGCCCGCACCCTCCCCGAGGGCCTGGCCTCCGCGCTGCCGACCTTCGAGGCCGACCCCAAGGGCGTCGCGACCCGCTCGGCGTCCGGCAAGGTCATCAACGCCCTGGCCCCGCTGCTGCCCGAGCTGTGGGGCGGCTCGGCCGACCTCGCGGGCTCCAACAACACGACCATCAAGGACGTCCCGTCCTTCGCGCCGGCCAGCCGGACCACCCGGGACTGGACCGCTGACCCCTACCAGGGCCGGGTGCTGCACTTCGGCATCCGCGAGCACGGCATGGGCGCGATCATGAACGGCATCGCGGCCGACACCCTGACCCGGGTCTTCGGCGGCACCTTCCTGACCTTCTCCGACTACATGCGCGGCTCGGTCCGGGTCGCCGCGCTGAGCAAGCTGCCGGTCACCTACGTGTGGACCCACGACTCGATCGGCCTCGGCGAGGACGGCCCGACCCACCAGCCGATCGAGCACCTCGCGTCCCTGCGCGCCATGCCCGGGCTCGACGTCGTGCGTCCGGCCGACGCCAACGAGACCGCCGCCGCCTGGCTGACGATCCTGGGCCACACCGACCGTCCGGCCGCGCTCGCGCTGACCCGGCAGAACGTCCCGGTCTTCCCGCGCGGGGAGGGTGGGTTCGCCGGCACCGACGACGTCGCCAAGGGCGGCTACGTCCTGATCGACGCCGAGGGCGGCACGCCCGACGTGATCCTGATGGGCACCGGCTCGGAGGTGCAGCTGGCCGTCGAGGCGCGCGAGCTGCTCGCCGCCGACGGCATCTCGGCCCGGGTCGTCTCGCTGCCCTGCCTGGAGTGGTTCGAGGCCCAGACCATCGCCTACCGCGAGACGGTGATCCCGCCCACGGTCAAGGCCCGGGTCTCGGTCGAGGCCGGCGTCAAGCAGGGCTGGCGCGAGTACGTCGGCGACCACGGCCGGATCGTCTCGATCGACCAGTACGGCGCGTCGGCCGACTACGCGCGGATCTACACCGAGTACGGCATCACCGCTCAGTCCGTGGCCGACGCGGCCCGCGACAGCATCCGGGTCGCCCGCTGACCCTGCGCTCCCCTCGCGGGTCTGACCCGATCCCGCGCGGGTACCCCACCAGCAACGAACTCAGGAGGAACCCATGAGTGAACGCTTGGAGGCGCTCGCGAACGCGGGCGTGTCGATCTGGCTCGACGACCTGTCCCGCGAGCGGATCGAGACCGGCAACCTGGCCGACCTGGTCAAGGAGCGGGCCGTCGTGGGGGTGACCACCAACCCGACGATCTTCGCGAGCGCCATCGCCAACGGTGAGCGGTACGACGAGCAGGTCCGCAAGCTCGTCGCCGCCGGGGAGCCGGTCGACCGGGTGATCTTCGACCTCACGACCGAGGACGTCCGCAACGCCTGCGACGTACTCGCCCCGGTCGCCGAGCGCACGGCCGACGACGGTCGCGTCTCGATCGAGGTCGAGCCCGATCTCGCCAACGACACCGAGGGGACGATCGCGTCCGCGCAGGCCCTCTGGGCGGCGGTCGCCCGGCCCAACGCGCTGATCAAGATCCCGGCCACGAAGGAGGGGCTGCCCGCCATCACGGCGGCGATCGCCCAGGGGATCAGCGTCAACGTCACGCTGATCTTCGGCGAGCAGCGCTACCGCGAGGTGATGGACGCCTACCTCACCGGCCTCGAGCTGGCCCGCGACTCCGGTCTCGACCTGGGCGCCATCCGGTCGGTCGCGTCGTTCTTCGTCTCCCGCGTCGACAGCGAGATCGACGCCCGCCTGGACGCGATCGGCACCGACGAGGCGACCGCGCTGAAGGGCAAGGCCGCCGTCGCCAACGCCCGGGTTGCGTACGCCGCCTTCACCGAGGTGCTCGCCAGCGACCGCTGGTCGGTCCTGGCCGCAGCCGGCGCCAACGCGCAGCGACCGCTCTGGGCGTCGACGGGGGTCAAGAACCCCGACTACTCCGACACCCTCTACGTCACCGACCTGGTGGTGGCCGGCACGGTCAACACGATGCCGGAGAAGACCCTGGAGGCCTTCGCCGACCACGGCGTGGTCGAGGGCGACCAGGTGACCGGCAAGGGCGAGGAGGCCCGGGCGGTCTTCGACGCGCTGGCCGCCGTCGGCATCGACTTCGAGGACGCCCTGGTGGTCCTGGAGACCGAGGGTGTCGACAAGTTCAAGAAGTCCTGGACCGAGCTCGTCGAGACCGTCGAGGGGCAGATGGAGAAGGCCGGCCGGTGACCGACGCGCCGGTGGACCCGACGACGACGGCCGCCTGGTCGCGCCTGAGCGCGCTGGCCGCCGACTTCGCGCCCGACCTGCGGGCCTGGTTCGCCGAGCAGCCCGACCGGGTCGGCCGGCTCGGCTTCACCGCCGGCGACCTGGCCGTCGACCTCTCGAAGGCGCTGCTCGACGACGAGGTGCTGGCGGCCCTGCTCGACCTCGGTGACGAGGTCGGGCTGACCGAGCGCCGGGACGCGATGTTCCGCGGCGAGCACATCAACGTCACCGAGGACCGAGCGGTGCTGCACACCGCGCTGCGGCGTCCCGCCGACGCGCCGCTCGTGGTCGACGGCCAGGACGTCGTCGCCGACGTCCACGACATGCTGCAGCGGGTCTACGCCTTCGCCGACCAGGTGCGCAGCGGTGCCTGGACCGGAGTGAGTGGCGAGCGGATCCGCACGGTGGTCAACATCGGCATCGGGGGCTCCGACCTCGGGCCGGTGATGGCCTACGAGGCGCTCGCGGCGTACCGCCAGGACGGCCCCGACGACGGCATCGAGTGCCGGTTCATCAGCAACATCGACCCCACCGATGCCGCGCTCACGCTCGCCGGGCTCGACCCGGCCAGCACGCTGTTCATCGTCTCGAGCAAGACCTTCGGCACCCAGGAGACCCTGACCAACGCCCGGCTGTGCAAGGCCTGGCTGCTCCAGGGGCTCGCCGGGCACGACGCGGCGGACGCGGTGCGCAGGCACTTCGTCGCCGTCTCGACGGCGCTCGACAAGGTCGCCGACTTCGGCATCGACCCCGCCAACGCCTTCGGCTTCTGGGACTGGGTCGGCGGTCGGTACTCCCTCGACTCCGCGATCGGCACCTCGCTGGTCGTCGCGATCGGGCCGGACCGGTTCGCCGAGCTGCTGGCCGGCTTCCACACCATGGACGAGCACTTCCGGACCGCCGAGTCCGCCCGCAACGTGCCGGTCCTGATGGGCCTGCTCAACGTCTGGTACACCAACTTCCTCGGCGCCCAGACCCACGCCGTACTCCCCTACGCGCAGCTGCTGCACCGGTTCCCGGCGTACCTCCAGCAGCTGACGATGGAGTCCAACGGCAAGGGGGTGCGCTGGGACGGCTCGCCGGTCACGACCGAGACCGGCGAGGTGTTCTGGGGCGAGCCCGGCACCAACGGCCAACACGCCTTCTACCAGCTCATCCACCAGGGCACCCGGCTGGTCCCGGCCGACTTCATCGCCTTCGCGAACCCGTCGTACCCCCTGGTCGACGAGGTCGACGGTCGCAGCGTGGACGTGCACGAGCTGTTCCTCGCGAACTTCCTCGCCCAGACCCGGGCGCTGGCCTTCGGCAGGACCGCGGAGGAGGTCCGGGCCGAGGGCACCGACGAGGCGGTCGTCCCCGCGCGCGTCTTCGCCGGCAACCGGCCGACCACGTCGATCATGGCGCCGGAGCTGACGCCGTCGGTCCTCGGCCAGCTGATCGCCCTCTACGAGCACCTCACCTTCGTCCAGGGGGTCGTGTGGGGCATCGACAGCTTCGACCAGTGGGGCGTGGAGCTCGGCAAACAGCTGGCCCGACAGATCGGCCCGGCGATCACCGGCGACGCCGACGCACTCGCCGAGCAGGACGCCTCCACCCGGGCCCTGATCGCCTACTACCAGCAGCACCGGCGCCGATGACGAGGCCGTACGTCAACCCGCTCCGCGACCCGGCCGACCGGCGGCTGCCGCGGATCGCCGGACCCTGCGGCCTGGTGCTGTTCGGCGTCACCGGCGACCTGTCGCGCAAGAAGATCATGCCGGCCATCTACGACCTCGCGAACCGGGGCCTGCTGCCGCCCGGCTTCAGCCTGGTCGGGTTCGCGCGCCGCGACTGGGCCGACCAGGACTTCGCCCAGATCGTCCACGACTCGGTGAAGGCGCACGCGCGCACCGAGTTCCGCGAGGAGGTCTGGCGGCAGCTGGCCGAGGGGTTCCGGTTCGTCCCGGGCAACTTCGACGACGACCACGCCTTCGCCCAGCTGCGTCGCACCATCGAGGAGCTCGACGAGGTCCGCGGCACCGACGGCAACCACGCGTTCTACCTGGCCATCCCGCCGGGCTTCTTCGGCGACGTGGTCGGTCAGCTGGACGAGCACGGCCTGGCCCAGGCGCCCGACGGCTCGTGGCGACGGGTGGTCGTCGAGAAGCCGTTCGGTCACGACCTCGCCTCCGCCCAGGAGCTCGACCGGGTCCTCGCCGGCGTCTTCTCCGAGGACTCCGTGTTCCGCATCGACCACTACCTGGGCAAGGAGACGGTGCAGAACATCCTGGCGATCCGGTTCGCCAACGAGATGTTCGAGCCGCTCTGGAACGCCAACTACGTCGACCACGTGCAGATCACCATGGCCGAGGACGTCGGCATCGGCGGCCGGGCCGGCTACTACGACGGCATCGGCGCGGCCCGCGACGTCATCCAGAACCACCTGCTGCAGCTGATGGCCCTGGTGGCGATGGAGGAGCCGACGTCCTTCGACGCCGAGAGCCTACGCATCGAGAAGCAGAAGGTGCTCTCCTCCGTCGTCCTGCCCCGCCGCCTCGACCTGACGACGGCCCGCGGGCAGTACGCCGCCGGCTGGGCGGGCGGCGAGAAGGTCACCGGCTTCCACGACGAGGAGGGCGTGGCCGCGGACTCGACGACCGAGACGTACGCCGCCGTCACCCTGCACGTCGCCACCCGGCGCTGGGCCGGCGTGCCGTTCTACCTGCGCACCGGGAAGCGGCTGGGCCGCCGGGTCACCGAGGTCGCGGTCGTCTTCAAGCGGGCGCCGCACCAGCCGTTCAGCGAGCACTCCACCGAGGAGCTCACCCAGAACGCCCTGGTGATCCGGGTCCAGCCCGACGAGGGGATGACCGTCCGGTTCGGCTCCAAGGTGCCCGGCACCCAGATGGAGATCCGCGACGTCAACATGGACTTCGTGTACGGCGGCTCGTTCACCGAGTCGTCGCCGGAGGCCTACGAGCGGCTGATCCTCGACGTACTCCTGGGCGACCCGCCGCTCTTCCCGCGCAGCGAGGAGGTCGAGCTCTCCTGGAAGATCCTCGACCCGATCCTCGAGGCGTGGGCGAAGAAGGGGGCTCCCGACGCCTACCCGTCCGGCGGCTGGGGCCCAGAATCGGCCGACAAGATGCTGGCCCGCGACGGCCGGGTCTGGCGACGACCGTGAGGACGCCGACATGATCGAGCTCCTGGACACCAACTCGGCCGGGATCGCCGCGGAGTTCCTCCGGGCCCGCACCCGCGCCGGCAGCCCGGCGATGGGCATGGTGATGACCCTGGTCATCGTCGTGGACGAGGACGAGGCCGAGGAGGCCATGCGCGTCGCGCGCGAGGCCGCCCACGAGCACCCCGCCCGGGTGCTCGGCGTGATCCTGGGCGACGGACGCGGCTCCGGCGTCGTCAACGCCCAGGTCGGAACCGGCTCCGGCTGGACCGGGGAGACCGCACTGATCCGGCTTCAGGGCGAGGTCGTCAAGCACCCCGAGTCGGTGGTGCTCCCGCTGCTGCTGCCCGACTCCCCCGTCGCCGCCTGGTGGCCCTCCGACCCGCCGGAGGACCCGGCCGCCGACCCGCTCGGCCGGCTCGCCCAGCGGCGGATCACCGACGCGGCCGCGGCGACCCACGCCCGGACCAAGGCCATCCACACCCAGTGCGCCCGGTACGTCCGCGGCAACACGGACCTGGCCTGGACCCGGATCACCCCGTGGCGAGCGCTGCTCGCGGCCGCGCTCGACCAGCACCCGCTCAAGGTCACCTCGGCGTCGGTCTCCGCCGAGAGGATCAGCCCGTCCGCCGACCTGCTCGTCGCGTGGCTCGCGGACCGGCTGCGGGTCTCCGTGGACCGGCGGACCACCGACGGACCGGGCATCACCGAGGTCGTCCTGGAGACCGGCGAGGGCCCGATCCGGATCTCCCGCGCGGACGGCAAGCTCGCGACGTTCTCCAGCCCCGAGCGTCCGGACCGGCCGATCGCGCTCAAGCGCCGGGACCGGCCCGAGCTGCTGGCCGAGGAGCTGCGTCGCCTCGACGAGGACGACGTGTACGCCGCGACCACCCGCTACCTGGCCCGCCAGCACCCCCAGTCCTCGACGAAGCGGAAGAAGGCCTCCCCGTGACCAGCTCCCCCCGCATCGAGGTCCATCCGGACGCCGCCGACCTGGCGACCGCGGTCGCCGGCGAGCTGCTCTCCCGGCTCGCCGACGCCCAGGACGCCGGTCGGGTCCCGCACCTCGGGCTCACGGGCGGCTCGATCGCGGAGGCCGTGCACCGCGAGATCGCCCGACTCTCCCCCGGCTCGGAGGTCGACTGGTCCCGGGTCGTCGTCTGGTGGGGCGACGAGCGGTTCGTCGCCCCGGACTCGCCCGACCGCAACGCGGTCGACGCCCGCGCCGCGTTCCTCGACGTCCTGGGCGTTCCGGCCGAGCACGTCCACGAGATGCCCTCGACCCAGGACGCGCCCGACGTCGACGCCGCTGCGGCGGCGTACTCCGCGGAGCTGCGGGAGCACGGGGCCGGCCAGTTCGAGGTGCTGATGCTCGGCATGGGTCCCGACGGGCACGTCGCCTCGCTCTTCCCCGGCCACCCAGCGATCGACATCGCCGACCAGGTGGCCGTGGGGGTCACCGGTTCGCCCAAGCCGCCGCCCGAGCGGGTCACCCTGACCTTCGCGGCCCTCAACCGGTCGGCGTCGGTCTGGTTCCTGGTCAGCGGCGAGGGCAAGGCCGCGGCGGTCGCGCGCGCCCACTCCGGCACCGCCGACGCCCCCGTCGACCCGCACCTGGTGCCCGCCGCCGGCGTGTCCGGGCTGGAGGAGACCATCTGGTTCCTCGACCGGGAGTCGGCCTCTGCGATCTGAGCATGTCGTCGGTCGAGTAGCGAGCGCCAGCGAGCAGGTCGGTGGTCGGGTAGCGAGCGCCAGCGAGCGTATCGAGACCCGCTCCCGGGCGTCTCGCGAGAGCTGGACGAGGTCTCGACACGCGGGTCGCTCGACCACCGTCAGCGGATCCGCTGACGCGTCTCCGCTAGAAGATCAGGTCGCCGGACTTGCGCCGCGAGCGGAGCAGCTGGAGCGCCTCGTCCAGGATGTCCTGGGCCTCCTTGTCGGAGCGGCGCTCCTTCACGTAGGCCAGGTGCGTCTTGTACGGCTCGACCTTGTTCGCGGGCGGGGCGTTGTCCGAGTCGCGCCCGGCCGGGAGCCCGCACTTGGGGCAGTCCCACGACTCCGGCGCTACCGCCTCGATCGCGAACGTCACCACAGCGCTGTGCCCGCGCGAGCAGAAGTACGACACAGCCTGCCGCGGGGCGGCATCACCGCGCTCCGCCTCGCCCATCGGGCCTGCGCCGACCCGACTTCCACGAATGGCGTTTCCTCCACCAGCCACAGTGACGGTGTCCTGTCTCTTCGAAGGTCCCGAGAGGGAACTGGTTAGGGGTAGGCGAGCAGGAGGCCGAGCGCGATGACGCAGGCGAACCAGATCACGCCGAGCCCGACGGTCAGGCGGTCGAGGTTGCGCTCGGCGATCGACGAGCCACCCAGGGAGCTGGAGACGCCGCCGCCGAACATGTCGGAGAGGCCACCCCCGCGTCCCTTGTGCAGGAGCACCATGAGGATCATCAGGGCGCTCGTGATCATGAGCACGACAGTGAAGACGGTAGTCACGAGAATAAATCCTACGTCACACGCGCGCGGATCAGAGGACCGGCATGTCGTAGAAGCGGCAGATACCGCTGAACTCGTCGACCTGCAGGCTCGCTCCGCCGACCAGACACCCGTCGACATCCTCCTTGGCCATGATGCCGGCGACGTTCGCGGCCTTGACCGAACCGCCGTACAGGACCCGTACGGCGTCGGCGGCGGCGTCTCCGTGCGTCTCCCGGATGCTGCTCCGGATGGCCGCACAGACCTCCTGGGCGTCCTCGGGGGTCGCCACCTCGCCGGTGCCGATCGCCCAGACGGGCTCGTAGGCGACGACCAGGCCGCCGACCTGCTCGGCGGTGAACCCCGCCAGCGAGCCGGTGACCTGGGCGAGGCAGTAGGCGACCTGCTCGCCCGCCTGACGGACCTCCAGGCCCTCGCCCACGCACACGATCGGGGTCATGCCGGCCGCGAGCGCCTTGGTGGCCTTGGCGTTGACGATCTCGTCGCTCTCGGCGTGGTACTCCCGACGCTCGCTGTGGCCGACCACGACGTAGGAGCAGCCCAGCTTGGCCAGCATGCCGGCCGAGATCTCGCCGGTGTAGGCGCCCGAGTCGTGAACGGAGACGTCCTGGGCGGCGTACTTGACCGCCAGCCGGTCGCCGTCGACGAGGGTCTGCACCGAGCGCAGGTCGGTGAACGGCGGTACGACGACCACCTCGACCTTGCCGTGGTCGTGCCGCTTGTCGGACAGCGTCCAGGCGAGCTTCTGGACCAGCACCACCGCTTCCTGGTGGTTGAGGTTCATCTTCCAGTTGCCCGCCATCAGCGGGATGCGCTTGCTCATGATGCTCCTGAGGTCGGGGCGGTCGGGGTCTGGGGCGGAGCCCCAGTGGGGGTCCACGGGGGCGGAGCCCCCGTGCGGTTAGTGCTCCAGGACCTTGATGCCGGGGAGCTCCTTGCCCTCGAGGTACTCGAGGGAGGCGCCACCACCGGTGGAGATGTGTCCGAACGCCGATTCGTCGAAGCCGAGGGCGCGCACCGCCGCCGCCGAGTCTCCGCCGCCGACGACAGAGAGACCGTCGACCCGGGTGAGCGCCTCGGCGACCGCGCGGGTCCCCTCGGCGAACGCGGCGACCTCGAAGACACCCATCGGACCGTTCCAGAACACCGTGCGCGCGTCGGCCAGCGCCGCGGCGAACGCGGCCCCGGACTCCGGGCCGATGTCGAGACCGAGCGCGTCGGCGGGGATCTCGGTGGCGGGCACGACCTGCGGTTCCGGGGTGCGGTCGCCGGCCGGGAACGCGGTGTCGACCACGATGTCGGTCGGCAGCACGATCTCGACGCCGGACTCCTCGGCGCGGGCCAGGTACGCCCGGCACGTGTCGAGCTGGTCGGCCTCGAGGAGGCTCTTGCCGACCTCGTGGCCCTGGGCCTTGAGGAAGGTGAAGACCATGCCGCCGCCGATCAGCAGCTTGTCGGCCTTGTCGAGCAGGTTGTCGATGACACCCAGCTTGTCGGAGACCTTCGAGCCGCCGAGGACGACGACGTACGGCCGCTCCGGGGACTCGGTGAGCCGCTTCATCACGTCGAGCTCGGTGGCGACCAGGCCACCCATCGCGTGCGGGAGACGCTGCGCGACGTCGTACACGGACGCCTGCTTGCGGTGCACCACGCCGAAGCCGTCGGAGACGAACGCGTCGGCGAGCGCGGCGAGCTGGTCGGCGAACGCGGCACGCTCGGCCTCGTCCTTGCTGGTCTCGCCGGCGTTGAACCGGACGTTCTCCAGCACCGCGACCTGGCCGTCGGCCAGGCCGGCGACCGTGGACTGCGCGGACTCCCCGACGGTGTCGGTCGCGAAGGCGACGTCCTGCCCGAGCAGCTCGCCGAGGCGGGCAGCGACCGGGCGCAGGGAGTAGCGGTCCTCGGGGGCGCCCTTCGGACGACCGAGGTGCGCCGTCACGACCACCCGCGCACCGGCCTCGGCCAGGGTGCGGATGGTCGGGACGCTGGCGCGGATCCGGCCGTCGTCGGTGATGGTGCTGCCATCGAGCGGGACGTTGAGGTCCGAGCGGACCAGGACGCGCTTGCCCCGGACCCCCTGCTCGATCAACGAGGCGAGCGTGCCGTTGTCAGTCATGCCTCAGAGGGACTTGCCGACGTAGTCGATCAGGTCGGCGAGCCGGTTGGAGTAGCCCCACTCGTTGTCGTACCAGCCGACGACCTTGACCTGGTTGCCGATGACCTTGGTCAGCGGCGCGTCGAAGATGCACGACGCCGGGTCGGTGACGATGTCCGAGGACACGATCGGGTCGGTGGAGTACCGCAGGAACCGGCCGTCGGCGGCCTTCTCGATGATCGCGTTGACCTCCTCGACCGTGGTCTCGCGGCCGGCCTCGAAGGTCAGGTCGGTCGCCGAGCCGGTCGGGACCGGCACGCGCAGCGCGAAGCCGTCGAGCTTGCCCTTCAGCTCGGGCAGGACCAGACCGATCGCCTTGGCGGCACCGGTCGAGGTCGGGATGATGTTGAGCGCGGCGGCGCGGGCGCGACGCAGGTCCTTGTGGATGTTGTCCTGGAGGTTCTGATCGGCCGTGTAGGCGTGGATCGTGGTCATCAGACCCTTGACGATGCCGAGGTCGTCGTTGAGCGCCTTGGCCATCGGGCCGAGGCAGTTGGTGGTGCACGACGCGTTGGAGATCACGTGGTGCGCGGCGGCGTCGTACTGCTCGTGGTTGACGCCCATCACGATCGTGATGTCCTCGTTGCTCGCGGGCGCCGAGATGATGACCTTCTTGGCGCCGGCGTCGATGTGCGCCTTCGCCTTGGTGGCGTCGGTGAAGAAGCCGGTCGACTCGACCACGACGTCGACCCCGAGGGCTCCCCAGGGCAGGTCGGCCGGGTTGCGCTCGGCGAACGCCTTGATCTCCTTGCCGCCGACGACGATCGCGTCGTCGGTCGCGGACACGTCCGCGTCGAGGCGGCCCAGGATCGAGTCGTACTTCAGCAGGTGGGCCAGGACCTTGTTGTCGGTCAGGTCGTTCACGCCGACGATCTCGATGTCGAGACCGGACGCACGCACGGCGCGGAAGAAGTTGCGGCCGATCCGGCCGAACCCGTTGATACCTACACGAACGGTCACTGCGCTTGCTCCTCGGGACGCTGGGGGTTCAGGTCTGGTGGCGGCGGGTGCCGGGCACCCACCACGCATCGACCCTATACGCCGGGCCGACCGGTCCAGCGTGGCATCCCGGGGTACGTGCGGGTAACGGGCGTTGGTCCCGGGGTGCGCGGGACTTCGTCCTGGGCACCCGATGGATCATCGGCGAAACCGACTCGGTCTCGACACGCCGGTTGCGGCTTCGTTCCTCAGCCGCACGGCTCGCTCGACCACCATCAGCGGGTCCGCTGGCGCGTCCCCGCTCATGCATCCTCGGCGAGCATGTCGGGGGTCAGCGAGGCCTCGGTGTCGGGGATCCCCAGCTCCTCGGCGCGCTTGTCGGCCATCGCCAGCAGCCGGCGGATGCGGCCGGCGATGGCGTCCTTGGTGAGCACCGGCTCGTGCAGCTGCCCGAGCTCCTCGAGCGAGGCCTGCTTGTGCTCCAGGCGGAGCGCACCGGCCATCTTGAGATGGTCGGGCATCTCCTCGCCGAGGATCTCGATCGCCCGCTCGACCCGGGCGCCGGCGGCGACCGCGGCGCGGGCCGAGCGGCGCAGGTTGGCGTCGTCGAAGTTGGCGAGCCGGTTGGCGGTGGCCCGGACCTCGCGGCGCATCCGTCGCTCCTCCCAGGCCATCAGCGCCTCGTGCGCGCCGAGCCGGGTCAGCAGCTGCCCGATGGCGTCGCCGTCGCGGATCACCACCCGGTCCACGCCCCGGACCTCGCGGGCCTTGGCCTGGATGCCGAGCCGCCGGGCGACACCGACCAGCGCGAGCGCGGCCTCCGGTCCCGGACAGGTGACCTCGAGGGACGACGAGCGTCCCGGCTCGGTGAGGGACCCGTGGGCGAGGAACGCGCCGCGCCACGCGGCGACGGCGTCGCAGCCGCCGCCCGACACCACGGCCGGCGGGAGCCCCCGGACGGGTCGACCGCGCTGGTCGAGCAGCCCGGTCTGCCGGGCCAGCGCCTCGCCGTCGCGCGCGATCCGGACCAGGTAGCGACTGCCCCTGCGGATGCCGTTGCCCTGCACCACCACGACGTCGGCCTGGTGGCCGTAGACCTCCAGGACGTCGGTGCGCAGCCGGCGGGCGGCGGCGCCGGTGTCGAGCTCGGCCTCCACCACGATCCGGCCGCTCACGATGTGCAGCCCGCCTGCGAACCGCAGCAGCGAGGCGACCTCGGCCTTGCGGCAGCACGTCTTGGTGGTCTGGGTGCTGGCGAGTTCCGCCTTCACCTGTGCCGTCATCGCCATACGGCCGATCCTGCCACGCGCGTCAATCACCCCCGGCGTCCAGGGGGACGGCTCCGTGAGCGGAATCTCAGGTCAGCCCTGCTCCAGGATCCGGGCGTACGCCGCGGCGAGCAGCGCCGGGTCGTGCCGCGCCGAGCCGACGTGCTCGGCGACCTCCTCGACCACGAGCGCGGCACCGGTGGCGGCCACCATCTGCTGGAGCTCGTGGAGGTCCTCGCCGACGCTGCTGCGGTCGGCGAGGACCGTGTGCACCTGCAGGTCGGGGGCGTGCTCGGCCAGCACCGAGAGGTGGTCGGCCGGGCCGAAGCCCGGGGTCTCCCCCGCCTGCTCCTCGAGGTTGAGCACGACGATCACCCGGGCCTCGGTGCGCACCAGCGCGTCGCGCATGGCCGGCACCATCAGGTGCGGGATGACCGAGGTGAACCAGGAGCCGGGGCCGATGACGACCCAGTCGGCCTCCTCGACCGCGGCCACCGCCTCCGGGCAGGGCTCGGGGTCGGGCGGGTCGAGCGCGATCTCGACGATCACCCCGTCGGTGGTGGCGACCTCGACCTGGCCCCGCACCAGGGTCAGCGCGTCCGGGTCGTCGGCGACCAGGCCGCGGACGTCCGCGGTGATGTCCATCGGGGTCAGCGCCATCGGCAGCACCCGGCCCTTGGCGCCGAGCAGCCGCCCCACCCGGTCGAGGGCGTCGACGTGGTCGCCGAGAAGCTCCCAGAGCCCGACGATCAGCAGGTTGCCGACCACATGGCCCTTCATGTCGCCGGCGCCGGCGAAGCGGTGCTGCAGGACGTTGGACCAGGTGGTGCCCCACTCGTCGTCGCCGCACAGGGCGGCGAGTGCCATCCGCAGGTCGCCGGGCGGGAGCACGTTGAACTGACCCCGCAGCCGGCCGGAGGAGCCACCGTTGTCGGCCACCGTCACGATCGCGGTGAGCTCGTCGACCGTCAGGTCGTCGACGAGTCGGCGCAGGGCACGCAGCGAGGTGTGCAGGCCGTGCCCGCCTCCGAAGGCGACGACCGACTGGGCACGCGGCCCGGTCATTCCCGCCCCAGGTCGCGGTGGACGGCGCGGGCGACGTACCCCTGCTCGCTGAGGCGGCGCGCGATCTCCTCGGTCATCGCGACGCTGCGGTGCTTGCCGCCCGTGCAGCCGATGGCCACCCGCATGAAGCGCTTGCCCTCGCGGAGGTAGCCCTCGGCGACCCCGGTGAGCACCGGGACGTAGCCGTCCAGGAACTCCTCGGCCCCGGGCCGGCTGCGGACGTACTCGGCGACCTCGGGGTCCTTCCCGGTGCCCGGTCGCAGCTCGGGGATCCAGTGCGGGTTGGGCAGGAAGCGCATGTCGGCGATGAAGTCGGCGTCGACGGGGATGCCGTACTTGAAGCCGAAGCTCAGAACGGTGACCCGCAGCTGCGTCGTGTCGGGGGTGCCGAACGCCTCGGAGATCCGGTCGGTGAGCTGGTGGACGTTGAGCGCGCTGGTGTCGATGACCAGGTCGGCGGAGCTGCGCAGGTCGGCCAGGACCCGGCGCTCGCGCTCGAGGCCGTCGAGCAGCCGACCGCTGCCCTGCAGGGGGTGCGGCCGCCGGGCGGCCTCCTGACGCCGGACGAGCACCTCGTCGGTGGCGTCGAGGAAGACCAGGGTGGCGTTGCGGCCGCTGGCGCCGTGGGCGAGGTTGGCCTGCAGCGAGCCGAAGAACGAGCCGGACCGGACGTCGACGACCACCGCGATCGGCTGACCCGGACCGCGGCTGCCGTCGACCAGGCGGACCACGTCGCTGAGCAGGCTCGGCGGCAGGTTGTCGACCACGAAGTAGCCGAGGTCCTCCAGCTCCTTGGCCGCCGTGCTGCGACCGGCACCGGTCATGCCGGTGACGACGACCAGCTCGCCGGTCGGGGCGACTTGCTCCATGCCTCAGCCCTCTTCGATCTCGCCGGTCGCGGTGTTCACGGAGACAGTCTTGCGGGTCTCGGCGGCAGCCGTGACGGAGTCCTTGATGGCGGTCGCGGTGCGGGTGCCGATGCCGGGGACCTGCGCGATCTCCTCGACCGTCGCGGCGCGGAGCTTCTTCAGCGAGCCGAAGTGCTTGAGCAGCGTCTTGCGGCGCACCTCCCCCAGCCCCGGGATGTCGTCGAGCACGCTCTCGACCATCGTCTTGGAGCGGCGCGAGCGGTGGTGGCCGATCGCGAACCGGTGCGCCTCGTCACGCAGCCGCTGGAGCAAATAGAGACCCTCGGAGGAGCGGGCCAGGATCACCGGGTCCTCCTGACCCGGGAGCCACACCTCCTCGAGCCGCTTGGCCAGTCCGCAGACCGGGATGTCGTCGATGCCGAGCTCGTCGAGGGCCCGCTGCGCCGCCGCGACCTGCGGCGGTCCGCCGTCGACCACCACCAGGCCCGGCGCGTAGGCGAACTTGCGCGGCCGGCCGGTCTCGGGGTCGACCAGCATCGGCCCGGAGGTGTCGTCGCCCGGCTTGAGCTCGGAGCGCGCCTGCTCGTCGAGCAGCCGCCGGAACCGCCGGGTGATCACCTCGTGCATGGAGGCGACGTCGTTCTGCCCGTCGACGCCCTTGATCACGAACCGGCGGTACTCGCTCTTGCGGGCCAGGCCGTCCTCGAAGACCACCATCGAGGCGACCACCTCGGTGCCCTGCAGGTTGGAGATGTCGTAGCACTCCATGCGCAGCGGGACCTCGTCGAGCTCCAGCGCCTCCTGGATCTCCTCCAGCGCCCGGTTGCGGGTGGTCAGGTCGCTGGCCCGCTTGGTCTTGTGCAGCACCAGCGCCTGGCCGGCGTTACGGGCGACGGTCTCCTGCAGCGTCTTCTTGTCGCCGCGCTGCGGCACCCGGATCTCGACCCGGGCGCCGCGCAGGTCGCCGAGGAGCTGTTCGAAGGTCTCGGGGTCCGGCGGCATGGCGGGCACCAGGATCTCGCGCGGGATCGACTCGGGGTCACCGGCGTACAGCTGGAGGAGGAAGTCCTCGACCAGCTTGTCCGTCCCGCCCTCGTCGACCCGGTCCGCGACCCAGCCGCGCTGGCCGCGGATCCGCCCGCCCCGGACGTAGAACACCTGGACCGCCACCTCGAGCGGGTCCTCGGCCAGCGCGATCACGTCGACGTCGGCGCCGTCACCGAGCACCACGGCCTGCTTCTCCAGCGCGCGCTCCATCGCACCCAGGTCGTCGCGCAGCCGCGCCGCCTTCTCGAAGTCGAGCGCGTCCGAGGCGGCGTACATCTGCTGCTCGATGCGGCGGGTGAACGGCCGGGTGCGGCCGGCCATGAACTCGCAGAAGTCGTCGACGATCTCGCGGTGCTCCTCCGCGCTGACGTTGCCGACACACGGTGCGGAGCACTTGTCGATGTAGCCCAGCAGGCAGGGCCGACCGATCTGGGCCGACCGCTTGAACACCCCGTTGCTGCACGAGCGCATCGGGAAGACCCGCAGCAGGATGTCGACGGTCTCGCGGATCGCCCAGGCGTGGCTGTAGGGGCCGAAGTAGCGGGTGCCCTTGCGCTTGGCGCCGCGCCCCACCATCACCCGCGGGAACTCCTCGCCCACCGTCACGGCCAGCCACGGGTAGGACTTGTCGTCGCGGTACTTCACGTTGAACCGCGGGTCGAACTCCTTGATCCAGGAGTACTCCAACTGCAGGGCCTCGACCTCGGTGTTGACGACCGTCCACTCCACGCTCGCCGCCGTCGTGACCATCGTCGCGGTGCGCTGGTGGAGGTTGCCGATGTCCTGGAAGTACGACGACAGCCGGGCGCGGAGGTTCTTCGCCTTGCCGACGTAGATGACCCGGCCACCCGGGTCGCGGAAGCGGTAGACCCCCGGCTGGGTCGGGATCGAGCCCGGCTCGGGGCGGTACGACAACGGCCCCCGGGAGGTGCGACGGGGACGGGCGGGAGGCACGGGACAACCCTACGGTCCACCGGGGACAGTGCCGCCCGGGCGGGTCGTCAGGGATCCTCGGGCGCGTCCACTTCGCGTTGCTTGTCGACTGGCTTACTCTTCTTTCATGCCGTGTCGCGACTCCTACGGGTACGCCCTGACCACCAGCCCCGAGGCTGCTGCGGCGTACGACCGTGGCCTGGGCGACCTGCTCCGGCTCCGGTCCGGCGGGGCCGCAGTCGCGACGGCGGTGGCGCTGGACCCGACGTTCGCGATCGGCCACGCGACCCTGGCCCTGCTCGGCCACGAGATGTGCCTCGCCGTCGACCTCGACGCCCGCCTCCGCGACGCCGAGCTGCACGCCGGCCGCGGCACCGAGCGCGAGCGCAGCCACGTGCACGCCGTCGCGGCGCACGTCCGCGGCGACTCCCGCCCGCTGCTCCAGCACCTGCGCACCCACCCGCGCGACGCGCTGCTGCTCTCCGCCGCCGTGCCCACGATCGCCTTCGCCGGGGCGACCGAGGTCCCCGAGGACGCCTGGGAGCTGGTCGAGCAGGCGATCCCGGCGTACGGCGAGGACTGGTGGTTCACCGGGCTGCTCGCGTTCGTCCGCCAGGAGCAGCGGCGTTTCGACGAGGCGATGGAGCTCTCCTGCCGCTCGCTGGCGGTCGAGCCGGCCGCCGGGCACTCCGCCCACGCCCGCGCGCACGCCCACTACGAGACCGGCGACCATGCCGCGGGCCTGGCCTGGATGGACTCGTGGGTCAGCGGCTCGGGCCAGCGGACCGAGAGCCTGAGCCACTTCTCCTGGCACGCCGCCCTGCACGAGCTGTCGCTGGGCGACCTCGACGCCGTACGACGTCGGCACGACACGCAGCTGCGCCCGGAGCTGGGCCTGGGCTGTCGCACCCTGGTCGACACCGGCTCGCTGCTCTTCCGCTGGGCTCTCACCCCCGGCGCGGAGGACGTCCCGGGCCTCGACGAGGTGGCGCGGCTGACCGGCCGAGG
Source organism: Nocardioides sp. W7 (assembly GCF_022919075.1). Taxonomy (NCBI): domain Bacteria; kingdom Bacillati; phylum Actinomycetota; class Actinomycetes; order Propionibacteriales; family Nocardioidaceae; genus Nocardioides; species Nocardioides sp. W7. The sequence continues at coordinate 3,751,780 of NZ_CP095078.1, forward strand.
CGTGCTGGAGCGTCCCGCGACGCCGTTCCTGGCGATGCACGCAGCGGTGGTGCTGCTCGCCCTCGGCGACGGAGCCGGGCTGGACCGGCTGGCGGCGTACGCCGACGGACACGCCCACCCGACCCAGCGCGAGGTCGTCGCACCGCTCGCCCGGGCGCTGCGCCGGCTCGCCGACGGCCAGGCGGGCGAGGCGGCCGACCGGCTCGCGGCGCTCACTGTCGCGTGTCGCCGCCTCGGAGGCTCGGACGCGCAGCGCGAGATCCTCGAGGAGACCCGGATCGCGGGGCTGCTGCGCGCCGACCGGTACGACGAGGCCCACCTGCTGCTCGACGCCCGACTGGACCGGCGCTCGTCCGCCCGCGACCAGCGCTGGCGCGCGCAGGTGCTACGCGATGCTGATCGCGTCGCCGTTGACCGTGAGGACGATCTCCTTCAGCGCTGAGGAGGCCGGACCACCCTCGACGGAGCCGTCCTCGATCGAGAACGAGCTGTGGTGGCAGGAGCAGTTGATCGTCCCGTCCTCGACACCGGTCACCGGGCACCCCTGGTGGGTGCAGATGTTGGTGAACCCCTTGAACTCGCCCTCGGTCGGCTGGGTGATCACGACGCCCTCGTCGCCGAAGATCTTCCCGCCACCGACCGGGATGTCGGCCGTCGTCGTCAGCCCTTCGGCCGGTGCGCCAGCACCCTCGGAGGTCGCCGGGGCGGCCGGCGAGGACCCGCCGGAGGAGCTGCTCGGCGCGTCGACACCGCTGCTTGCGTCGTCACCGCCGCAGGCGGCCAGGAACGGGACCCCGACCCCGACGGTGACGGCACCGGCCAGGGCGTGCCGGCGGCTCAGGCAGGCGCACGCGCGCCCGCCGCGGACGGCCTTCGGGGCATCCGGCGTACTGGTGGTGCGGCTCTCCGTGGTCACGATCGGGATCCTCTCGGCAGCGGAAGTCGTTGAAGTTCACACTACCGAGCGCGGCGGCAGGTGGAACGAGCGAAACCTGTGGACTCGATGAGAATCTGCTCACCGGCCCACCGCGATCACGCGCCCTTCTTGGCCCGCGACCGCTCCACCCGCTCGCCCCGCTTCGAGGCCGAGGCGGCCGTCCTGCCTCGGGGCTCCGGTGCGGACGCCGCCGGCAGCTTGCGGGACGGCTGCTTGGCCTCCTTGCCGGCGAGCACCGGGCCGAGGAACTGGCCGGTGTAGCTCTCCGGCACGGCCGCGACGTCCTCGGGCGTGCCCTGGGCGACCAGGGTGCCGCCGCCGGAGCCACCCTCGGGGCCCATGTCGACCAGCCAGTCGGCCGTCTTGATGACGTCGAGGTTGTGCTCGATGACCAGCACCGTGTTGCCCTGGTCGACGAGCCGGCCGAGCACGCCCAGCAGCTTGCGGATGTCCTCGAAGTGCAGCCCGGTCGTCGGCTCGTCGAGGACGTAGAGCGTGCGTCCGGTCGAGCGGCGCTGCAGCTCGGTCGCGAGCTTGACCCGCTGGGCCTCGCCGCCCGAGAGCGTCGTCGCCGGCTGGCCGAGCCGGACGTAGCCGAGGCCGACCTCCACCAGGGTGGTGAGGTAGCGGGAGATGACCGGGACGGCGGCGAAGAAGTCGACCGCCTCCTCGATCGGCATGTCGAGGACCTCGGCGATGGTCTTGCCCTTGTAGTGCACCTCGAGCGTCTCTCGGTTGTAGCGCGCCCCGTGGCAGACCTCGCACGGCACGTAGACGTCGGGCAGGAAGTTCATCTCGATCTTGATCGTGCCGTCGCCCTGGCACGCCTCGCAGCGGCCACCCTTCACGTTGAAGGAGAACCGGCCCTGGAGGTAGCCGCGCATCTTCGCCTCGGGGGTGTCCGCGAACAGCTTGCGGACCCGGTCGAAGACGCCGGTGTAGGTGGCCGGGTTGGACCGCGGCGTGCGCCCGATCGGGGACTGGTCGACGTGGATGACCTTGTCGACGTGCTCCAGCCCGGTGATCCGGGTGTGCCGGCCCGGGATGGTGCGCGCGTTGTAGAGCTGCTTGGCCAAGGAGGTGTAGAGGATGTCGTTGACCAGCGTCGACTTTCCCGAGCCCGAGACGCCGGTGACGGCGACGAACAGGCCGAGCGGGAAGGTCACGTCGATGTTGCGCAGGTTGTTCTCGCGGGCACCGACCACCGTCAGCTCCCGGCCCGTCGTGCGCGGGCGGCGTACGGCGGGGACCGCGATCTCGCGGCGTCCGGAGAGGTACTGGCCGGTGATCGAGTCGGGGTGGTCGAGCAGCTCGGCGACCGTGCCGCTGTGCACGATCTGGCCGCCGTGCTCGCCCGCTCCCGGGCCGACGTCGACGGCCCAGTCGGCGACCTTGATGGTCTCCTCGTCGTGCTCGACGACGATCAGCGTGTTGCCGAGCTCCTTGAGCCGGACGAGGGTCTCGATGAGCTTCTGGTTGTCGCGCTGGTGCAGGCCGATCGACGGCTCGTCGAGGACGTAGAGGACACCGACCAGGCCGGCACCGATCTGGGTGGCGAGCCGGATCCGCTGCGCCTCACCACCGGACAGCGACCCGGAGGCCCGGTCGAGCGAGAGGTAGTCGAGCCCGACGTCGAGCAGGAACTGCAGGCGCTGCTGGATCTCGCGGAGCACCACCTCGGCGATCTGCCGCTCCCGGGGTGACAGCTCCAGGGTGGCGAGGAAGGCCGAGGACTGGTCGAGGGAAAGCGCGCACACCTCGGCGATGCTCTTGCCGCCGAGGGTGACGGCCATCGACACCGGCTTGAGCCGGCTGCCGCCGCAGGTGGGACACGGCACCTCGCGCATGAAGCCCTCGAAGCGGTCCCGGCTGGTGTCGGACTCGGCCTCGCGGTGCCGGCGCTCGATGTAGGACCGGACGCCCTCGAACTCGGCGTAGTAGGCCCGCTCGCGGCCGTAGCGGTTGCGAGTGACGACGTGCACCTTCGTCGGATGGCCCTCGATGACCGCCTTGCGGGCCTTCGGCGACAACGCCGACCAGGAGGTGTTGAGGTCGAAGCCGAGCTCGTCGCCCAGCGCGGCCATCAGCCGCAGGAAGTAGTCGGCGACGGTCGCGTGGCTCCACGGCTGGATCGCGCCCTCGCCCAGCGTGGCCTCCGTGTCGGGGACGACCAGCTCGGGGTCGACCTCCATCCGGGTGCCGAGACCGTGGCAGGCCGGGCACGCCCCGAACGGCGAGTTGAACGAGAACGAGCGGGGCTCGAGGTCGTCGGTGTCGATCGGGTGGTCGTTGGGACAGGCCATCTTCTCGCTGAACTTCAGCTCGCGGCCCGGGTCGGACTCGTCCAGGTCGACGAAGTCGAAGAGCACCAGTCCGCCGGCCAGTCGGAGGGCGGTCTCCACCGAGTCGGTCAGCCGGCGCTTCGAGGTCTCCTTGACCGCCAGCCGGTCGACGACGACCTCGATCGTGTGCTTCTTCTGCTTGTCGAGCTTGGGTGGGTCGTCGAGCCCGTGGGTCTCGCCGTTGACCCGGGCGCGCGAGAAGCCCTGGGTCTGGAGCTGGCGGAACAGGTCGACGTACTCCCCCTTGCGGCCGCGGATGACCGGAGCGAGCACCTGGAAGCGGCGCCCCTCCTCGAGTCCGAGGATCCGGTCGACGATCTGCTGAGGCGTCTGCCGCTCGATCGGCGAGTGGCACACCGGGCAGTGCGGCCGGCCGGCCCGCGCGTAGAGCAGCCGGAGGTAGTCGTAGACCTCGGTGATGGTGCCGACCGTCGATCGGGGGTTCTTCGAGGTCGACTTCTGGTCGATCGAGACCGCGGGCGAGAGGCCCTCGATGAAGTCGACGTCGGGCTTGTCCATCTGGCCCAGGAACTGCCGGGCGTACGCCGACAGCGACTCGACGTAGCGCCTCTGGCCCTCGGCGAAGATCGTGTCGAAGGCCAGCGAGGACTTGCCCGAGCCGGACAGACCGGTGAACACGATGAGCGAGTCGCGCGGGAGGTCGAGCGAGACGTCCTTGAGATTGTGCTCCCGGGCGCCCCGGATGATCAGCTGGTCGGCCACGAAACGGGTCCTCACTCGTTCGAACAGGTGTTCGTCATCCTACGTGGTGCGCCAAGTCGCCACACCGACCTGTGCACGATCTCACGGGCCACCGACAAGCCGGCCGGGTGCTGGCAACCGGCGGCCGGACGGGTCAGGATGACGGGGTGCCGGTACCCCTACCCAATCCTCGCGCCCTGCAGCTTCTGGCTCCGGCCTCACATCGGCTGGTCCGTACGGTCGACGCCCTCGCCGACGACGACTGGTCCGAGCCAACCGAACTCCCCGGCTGGAGCCGCGCCCACGTCGTCGCCCACCTCGCCCTGAACGCCGAGGGACTCGCGGGCGCCCTCCGCGGCCTCGCGGCGGGCGAGCAGGTCCCGATGTACCGCTCACCCGCCGCTCGGGACGACGACATCGCCGAGCTCGCGGCCGCCCCCGTCGAGGCACGACGCGACCGACTCCTCGGCGCGGTGACGGCCTTCGCCGACACGGTCGGTGCGGTCCCGGTCGAGGCGTGGGACACCCGGGTCGAGCGGACGCCGGGCGGCCCCTCCTTCCTCGCCGCCGACGTGCCCGGGATGCGCTTGCGGGAGGTCGAGATCCACCACGCCGACCTCGCGGCGTCGTACTCCTGGGCCGACTGGGGTCCCGACTTCTCGAGCCTCCTGATCGACTACCTCGCGACCGGCCGCGACCTGTCGACCGGGTTCGTGGCGGTCGCCTCCGACCTTGACCGGACCTGGACGATCGGGGACGGTGGGCCGGCGGTGACCGGCCCGGCCGCCGCCCTGGGCTGGTGGCTCACCGGCCGGGGCGACGGTGCAGGATTGACGAGCGAGGGCGGCAGTCTGCCCCGGATTGGAGCATGGTGACCTACACCGGAGAGGTGACGCCCGGCGGCGCACCCGACACCCGCGAGCTGGCGGCCCTGACGATCACCAAGGTGGCCGTCGACGAGCAGATGTCGAACAACTGCTACCTCCTGCGCTGCCGCAGCACCGGCGAGCAGCTCCTGGTCGACGCCGCTGCGGAGCCGGACATCCTGCTCCCCCTCCTCGGCGCGGGGGTCCTGACGACAGTCGTGACCACCCACCAGCACTGGGACCACCACCGGGCACTGGCCGACGTGGTGAAGGCCACCGGCGCCGAGGTGGTCGCGGGCGAGCCCGATGCCGACGCCATCACCTCCCAGACCGGCGTGCCGGTGACCCGCCGCGTCCACCAGGGCGACACGGTCGCCGTCGGCGACACCACCCTCGAGGTGATCGCGATCGCCGGCCACACCCCCGGCTCGATCGCGCTGCTGTACGACGACCCGCAGGGTCACCCGCACCTGTTCACCGGCGACTCGTTGTTCCCCGGCGGCGTCGGCAACACGTTCGGCGACGAGGCGGCCTTCGTCCAGCTCATCGACGAGGTCGAGACCAAGGTCTTCCAGCGACTGCCCGACGAGACCTGGTTCTACCCCGGCCACGGCGACGACTCGACGATCGGGACCGAGCGGCCGTCCCTCGGCGAGTGGCGCACCCGAGGCTGGTGACGGGGACGCGCAACCGGACCCGAACGATCACGGCCCCCGACAGCAGCGCTGTCGGGGGCCGTGGTCGCCCGAGGAGGTCGTGGGGGGATCAGGCGGCGAGCGGTCCGCCGGACTCCGACCGCGGGTCCTCGGGCCAGCCGGAGAGGTCGGTCAGGTCGGTCAGGCCGGTGCCGAACTGGTCGTACGGCCAGGAGCCGGGCTCGAAGATCTCGGGCATCCGCGAGGTGCCCGGACCGGCCTCGGCGGTGTCGGCGGGCTCGGACGTGCGCACCGGCGTCCCGGCGACGCGGACGTTCGCGGCGCGGAGGTTCGTCGGTCGACCGGCGGGCAGCCCGTTGATCGCGGCGAACACCTCGAGCTCGGCGAGGTCGGGGAGGGTGCCGTTGCCGAGGTGCAACAGCAGCTCCTCGTGGCTCAGCTCGGCGGCGATGACCAGGGCCAGGGTGTCCACGTCGTAGCGCTGGATCCAGCTGAGCATCGTCCACGGCTTGACGCCGAGCGCCTCGGCCCGGTCGAGGATCAGGTCGACGTCGGGGCGGGCGAGCTCGCGGGAGAGCAGCCGGCTGATGTCACCGACGTTCACCTGCTCGGGGTGTCGGGCGACGTAGCGCAGCCGACGGTCGCGCTCCCGTCCGCGAGGCTCGGACGCACCGGCGAGACCGGACAGGAGCGGCACTGCGAGGACGGCAGCAGCGACCAGCAGACACAGGACGAACATCACCCCTCCTTCCAAAGCACGGCGGCCAGGTCGGCGGGTGCCGCACTGTGGGGGGAGCCGTCCGAGCCTCGATGGGCAGGTTCATGCGCCACTCAACGGGACGGGAAACCCCGGAGTCAGTAAAACGGTCTGTTTTTCTTTTGTGGACTAGACCGCCACGTCCCGTGGGCGTGTTGTTACCGTCCTGTGGATTTTCGAGATCGTAGGCGTCGGCGTCAGTTGTAGGTGACCCTGACGACGTCCGTGACGGCAACGGCCTGGCATCCCAGCCGGATGCCGTCGGCGAGGTCGTCCTCGTCGAGGACGTCGTTGTGCAGCATCTTGACCTCGCCCTCGAGGATCCGGATCGCGCAGGCCGAGCACTCCCCCTCGCGACAGGAGTACGGCGCCTTGACCCCCTTGGACTCCAGGTGGTCGAGCAGCTTGGTGCCGGGCGCCCAGTCGTCGTAGGCGTACTGCTGGCCGTCGAGCTCGACCTCGAGCCGCACCGGCCCCTGAGGCTGGTCGACACCGGAGGTGTCCTCGACGTCCCGCTCGGCGTCCTCGATCTCGTGCTCGGCGACCTCCCGGTCGTGCAGGTCGCCGAAGGGGTTGCCGCCGAGGGAGACGAACTTCTCCTGGTGCCGTCGCTCGCGCGGGAACTCCAGCTCCTTCAGCGCGGCGACCGTCAGCTTCATGAACGGCGCCGGCCCGCACACGAAGGCGTCGTACGACGGGTAGGCGCTCGCGAACGCCTTGACCTGCTCCTGGCTGGGCAGCCCCTGGACCGACTCCAGCCAGTGCACCACCAGCAGCCGGTCCGGGTGCTCGGCCGCGAGCCGGGCCAGCTCACCGGCGAAGATCACCGACGACTCGTCGCGGTTGGCGTAGAACAACACGATCCGGCCGGTGCCCTGCTGCAGGGCGGTCCGGGTGATCGAGATGACCGGCGTGATGCCGGACCCGCCCGCGAAAAGCAGCAGGTCGGCGCTGAGCGAGGCGGGGCTGAAGATGCCGCTGGGCGGCAGCACCCGCAGCGTGTCGCCCTCGCGGACGTGGTCGCAGATCCAGTTCGAGGCGTAGCCCTCGGCGGTGCGCTTGACCGTGATCGTGAGCGGGCCGCCGCCGACCGGGCTGCTGGACAGCGAGTAGCAGCGCGCGGCCACGCCGGTCTGGTCGCTCGGCACCGCCACGGTCAGGAACTGGCCGGGCCGGTAGCCGAAGTGCTCGGCGTCGGCGGACGGGACCTCGAAGGTGATCGAGTGCGCGTCGGGGGTCTCCTCGACGACGTCGATGACCTTCAGCTCGAAGGACTGGGTGTCCATGGGGGTCAGTAACCGTCCTCGGCTCCGATGTGGATCTGCCCGTCGCGTGCGGCAGCCTCGATGCTGGCCAGCATCCGCGGGCAGGCGGGATGTACGTCGCGGCCACCGACGCGCCGGGTGAGGTCGGGGCAGTGCGCCCGCGCCTCGGCGTTCCACTGGACCGACGTGTGGTGCTCGCTGTTCTTCTTGACCCGGACCCGGGCCAGGCAGTCCAGGCAGGCGACCTCGGTCAGCCGCGCCTGGGTGTAGAGCCGCTGGTCCTCGAGGGTGCCGGCGTCGGTGGGGACGAAGGAGGCCACCTCACGTCCCGGTCATGATCTGCGGGTTCTCGGCGTTCTCGCTCGACGCGGCGTCCGACTCGGCCTTCTTGCGGAGGTTCTCGGCGACCTCGTCCTGCCAGAACTCGTTGGCCTTGGTGGTGTCGACCTCGAACTCGAAGCGGTCGACCATCTCCGGGGCGATGTCCGCGGCGTCGACGTAGAACTGCTCGTACCAGCGCCGCAGCTGGTAGACCGGCCCGTCCTCCTCGCACAGCAGGGGGTTCTGGACCGGCACCTTGTTCTTCCAGATGTGCACGTCCTGGAGGAAGCCGCTGCCGAACATGTCGGCGTATTTCTTGGCGATGTAGTCGACGGTCTTCTCGTCGAGCCCCTCGGGCTTCTTGACGACGATGCCGTACTGCAGCCGGAAGGAGTCCGGCCCGGTGGGGACGTGGCAGTTGACCAGCACGACCTCGGTCGAGAAGCCGTTGTAGTCGGTGTCGAGCCAGTTGATCATGTACGACGGCCCGTAGTAGGTCGCCTCGGACTCCAGGAACATCTCGGCGTCGCCGTACCCGCCGTGCTTGTCTGGGCGGCCCTTGGACTCCATGAACTGGGTCGCGACGTGGCCCTCGAAGACGTTGCGGAAGCTCGTCGGGAACGCGAAGTGCACGTAGTAGAAGTGCGCCATGTCCACGACGTTGTCGATCAGCTCGCGGCAGTTCGAGCCCTCGATCTCCTCCGAGACCCAGACCCAGTCGGTGTACGCGCCCTCGGCGAGCCCCGGCAGCTCGGGCGGCAGCAGGTCGAAGTCGGCCGCCGAGCCCTCGACGTCGTGCCAGATCAGCACCTGGTCGTTGCGGATCGCCACGGGGTACTTCTGGGTGCGGGCGCGCAGCGGGACACGGCGGGCGTAGGGGATCTGCTGGCACTTGCCGTCGCCGCCCCAGCGCCAGTCGTGGAACGGGCAGGCGACCTCGTCGCCCTTGACCTCGCCCTGGGTCAGGTCACCGCCCATGTGCCGGCAGTAGCCGTCGAGGACCTGGATCTCCCCCTGGGTGTCGGCCCAGACGACCAGCTTGCCGCCGAACGCCTCGATGCCGTGCGGCTTGCCGTCGCGGAAGGTCTCGGCCAGACCGAGGCAGTGCCAGCCGCGCGCGAAGCGGGCGGGCGCGGTGCCCCGGTCGAGGAACCTGGTGTCGCTCATGCGTGCCTCCTGTGGCCGGCCCGGTCGGGCGCTGGTGCCTGTGGACCAAAACAAGAACAGGTTATAGTTTTTGCGGCGGCGGTGCCAGCGCACCCCGCTATCCACGCGCAGCCATCCTCTCGCGGCGCCCCTAACAGGGAGACCCCATGCATCTGGCTCTCGACCCCGAGCACCTCGCCCTGCGCGAGGAGCTCCACGACTACTTCACCGCCCTGGTGACCCCCGAGATCCGGGCCGGGCTGGCGTCCGCGACCGGCGAGTTCGGCGAGGCGGGCGTCTACAAGCAGGTGATTCGACAGCTCGGCACCGACGGCTGGCTGGGCATCGGCTGGCCCACGGAGTACGGCGGCCAGAACCGCTCGATGGTCGAGCAGCTGATCTTCACCGACGTCGCCGCCGACCACGGCGTGCCGATCCCCTACCTGACGCTCAACACGGTCGGGCCGACGATCATGCGTTACGGCACGGACGAGCAGAAGGAGTACTTCCTCCCGAAGATCCTCGCCGGCGACCTACACTTCTCGATCGGCTACTCCGAGCCCGGCTCGGGCACCGACCTGGCCTCGCTGAAGACCAAGGCGGTCCGCGAGGGCGACGAGTTCGTCATCAACGGGCAGAAGATGTGGACCTCGCTCATCCAGTACGCCGACTGGCTCTGGCTGGCGTGCCGCACCGATCCGGACCTGCCCCGCCACAAGGGGCTGTCGATGATCCTGGTGCCGGCCGACGCCCCCGGCTTCTCCTACACCCCGGTCCACACGGTGGCCGGGGTCGGCACCAGTGCGACGTACTACGAGGACGTCCGGGTGCCGGTCACCAACCTGGTCGGCGACCTCAACGGGGGCTGGTCGCTGATGACCAACCAGCTCAACCACGAGCGGGTCGCGCTGACCTCGTCGGCGCCGCTCACCCAGTCGCTGAAGCTGGTCCGGGCCTGGGCCCAGGAGACCAAGAACCCCGACGGCCAGCGGGTGTTCGACTCCGAGTGGGTCCAGATCGCCCTCGGCCGCGCGCACGCCCGGGTCGAGATGCTGACCCAGCTGAACTGGAAGCTCGCCTCGGACGCCGACCACGGCGTCGACCTCTCCCCCGCCGAGGCGTCGGCCACCAAGATCTACGGCTCCGAGCTGGCCACCGAGGTCTACCGCTCCCTGATGGAGGTCGTCGGCCCGAACGCCGGCCTCACCGGCGCCTCCGAGGGGGCGCTGCTGAACGGGCGTCTGGAGCGGATGTACCGCTCCTCGCTGGTCATGACGTTCGGCGGCGGCACCAACGAGATCCAGCGCGACATCATCGGCTACGTGGGCCTGGGCCTGCCGGCAGCGAAGAGGTAGGTCTCGATACACCGCTCCTTCGTCGCGGCACTCGACCACCGATATCGACCTACGGACTCCCGAGGACAGAACATGGACTTCTCCTTCACCCCCGAGCAGGACGAGGCCGCCGAGCTGGCGGCACGGATCCTCGGCGACCGGGCCACCAACGTGCGGATGCGCGAGGTCGAGCAGGCCGGCAGCCGCTTCGACCGCGACCTGTGGGCCGAGCTGGGCTCCGCGGGCCTCCTGGGCCTCGCCCTCCCCGAGGAGTACGACGGCGCCGGGCTCGGGATCATCGAGCTGTGCCGGGTGCTGGTCGAGGTCGGCCGCACGGTCGCTCCGGTCCCGCTCGCGGCGCACGGGCCGGCCGCCCGGGTGCTCGCCGAGCACGGCAGCGACGCCCAGCGGGGCCGGTGGCTGCCCGGCGCGGCCTCCGGGGCGGTCGTGCTGACCGCGGCCGTGTCGGAGGAGCGGGCCTTCGCCCCGGTCCGGCCGACGACGACGGCGGTGGCCGACGGGGCGTCGTACCGCCTGACGGGGAGCAAGGCGATCGTGCCCGCCGGGGGGTACGCCGACCTCTTCCTGGTCCCGGCCGAGACCCCGACCGGCGTCGGGGTCTTCCTGGTCACGCCCGGCGACGCCGGCGTCACCGTGGTGCCGCAGACGTTCTCCGACGGCGAGGCCGTCGCCCGCCTCGACCTCGACGGCGCGGAGCTCGGACCGGAGCGGCTGCTCGGGCCCGCCGACGGCAGCGTCGACCACCGACTGCGCAACCTGCTGGTGCTGGCGGCCTCGGCCGAGCAGCTCGGGCTCACCGAGGGCGCACTGTCGCTGACGGCGGCGTACGCCAAGACCCGCGAGCAGTTCGGGCGGCCGATCGCGACCTTCCAGGCGGTCAGCCAGCGGCTGGCCGACGGCTACATCGACACCCTCGGCCAGCGGCTGATGCTCTGGCGTGCGGCCTGGCGCCTGGACCAGGAGCTCCCCGCCGACACCGACGTCGCGATGGCCAAGCTGTGGGCCGCCGACGCCGGCCACCGGCTGGCGCACACCGCCGTGCACGTCCATGGCGGCGTCGGCATCGACCTGGACGGTCCGGTGCACCGCTACTTCACCGGCGCCAAGCGCTTCGAGTTCCTGTACGGCGGCGCCACGGAGCAGGCGCTGCTGGTCGGTCGGACCCTGGCGGCCGAGCCCGCCTGAGCGCCGACGCCACCCACCGGGACACCCTTGACCCGATGTGAGCGCCGTCATATTTTGACGCGCGTCAAGTTTTGCGCGAGAAAAGGGACACCGTGGCAGAGACAGTGCAGCAGCAGCTCCGGGAGTGGCTCGAGGACGACGGCCCCGCGGTGCGGTACGACGACCGGACCTGGTCGTGGCGCGAGCACCTGACGGAGGCCTCCGCGGAGGCCTCCGCGCTGATCGCCACCGTGGACCGGGACCGACCCGTGCACGTCGGGGCGCTGCTCGGTAACACCCCCGCGATGCTGCGCGCGATGGCTGCGGCCGCCCTGGGCGGTTACGTCCTGGTCGGCGTCAACGACACCCGCCGCGGACCCGCACTGGCGGCCGACGTCCACCGGGCGGAGTGCCAGGTGCTGCTCGTCGACGCCGAGCACCGGCCGCTGCTGGACGGGCTCGACCTGGCCGGCGTGCAGGTGGTCGAGGTCGACACGCCGTCGTACGACGCCCTCGTGGCCGGCGCGGGTCCCCTGGTCCCGCACCGCGAGGTCGAGGCGATGGACACCTTCATGATGATCTTCACCTCCGGCACCAGCGGCGAGCCGAAGGCCGTGCAGGTGGCGCACCTGATGGTGCTGTTCGCGGGGCTGACCCTGGTCGGCAAGTACTCCATCACCCGCGACGACGTGTGCTACCTGTCGATGCCGCTGTTCCACTCCAACGCCGTGCTGGCGGGGTGGACCGTGTCGGTGTGCAGCGGCGCGGCGATGGCGCCGGCGAGGTTCTCCGCCTCGCACTTCCTCGACGACATCCGCCGCTACGACGCGACCTACATGAACTACGTCGGCAAGCCGCTCGCCTACGTCCTCGCCACGCCCGAGCAGCCCGACGACGCCGACAACCCGTTGCGCGTGGCGTTCGGCAACGAGGCGAGCGACCGCGACATCGAGGAGTTCGGCCGGCGCTTCGGCTGCACCGTCTGGGACGGTTTCGGCTCGACCGAGAGCGCCGTCATCGTCACCCGCGAGGAGGGGACGCCGCCCGGATCGATCGGCCAGCCGTTCGAGGGGGTCGCGGTCTACAACTCCGAGACGGTGCAGGAGTGCCCGCGGGCCGTCTTCGACGAGCACGGGGCGCTGCTGAACGCCGACGAGGCCGTCGGCGAGCTGGTGAACACCCAGGGCGCCGGCTACTTCCAGGGCTACTACAACGACGCATCCGCCAACGCGGAGCGGATGCGGCACGGCATGTACTGGTCCGGCGACCTCGCCTACCGCGACGCCGACGGCTGGGTCTACCTCGCCGGCCGCACCTCGGACTGGATGCGGGTCGACGGCGAGAATCTCGCCGCCGCCCCGATCGAGCGGATCCTGATGCGCCTGGACGTGGTCAGCCGGGTCGCGGTGTACGCCGTCCCCGACGAGCGCGTCGGCGATCAGGTGATGGCCGCGCTGGTGCTCCGCGACGGAGTCACCCTCTCGCCCGACGACCTCGAGGCGTTCCTCGCCGCCCAGCCCGACCTGTCCCCCAAGGCCTGGCCGCGCTACGTCCGGATCGCCGACGACCTGCCCAGCACCGCCACCAACAAGGTGATCAAGCGGGAGCTGGCCGCCCAGGGTCCGATCGCCGGCGACGGCGTCCTCTGGGTCCGCGAGGCCCGCGGGACGTCGTACGTGGTCGGCGGGCAGCCGGCGACCGTCTGACGGGCGCGACGAGGGCCGGCGGACGACAGGGGCCGGCGGGGCGTCGTACGAACTGGGCGCGCTCGGCCGGGATGAGTTTCATCGGTTAGCCGACGAACCTCATGCTGGGACGACAAAGCTTCATCGTCCAGGCATGGGCTTCATCGGTTGACCGATGAAACTCCCCCACGCGAGGTTCATCGGCCAACCGACGAAACGTGCCGACGCGCGAGCCTCAGAGCTTGTTCAGACGCGCGACCGAGTCCTCGAACCCGGAGACCAGCTCGGCCATCACCTCGGCGACCGGCTTGACGTCGTTCATCCGGCCCACGATCTGCCCGATCGGCATCGAGATGACGTCGGGGTCGTTGGCGGCGGTGATCCGGTTGTGCGCCTCGGCGACCAGCAGGTTCTGCAGCGGCATCGGCAGGGGCTCGGGTGCGCCCTCCTCGGCCCAGGCCTCGACCCACTTCGTCTTCAGCAGCCGGGCCGGCTTGCCGGTGTAGATCCGGGTGCGGACGGTGTCGGAGGAGGTGGCACGCGTGAACGCGGTCTCCCAGGCGGAGTGGTTGGCGGAGAGGTTGCGGTACTCCTCGGTGCCGAGCCAGATCGAGCCGGTCCACACGCCCTGTGCACCGAGCGCCAGCGACGCGGCGACCTGGCGGCCGGAGCCGATGCCGCCGGCACCGAGCACGGGTACGTCGGGGCCGACCGCGTCGACGATGTCGGGCTGCAGCACCATCGAGGCGACCTCGCCGGTGTGGCCGCCGGCCTCATAGCCCTGCGCGACGATGATGTCGACGCCGTTGCGGACGTGGGCGAGCGCGTGCTTGGCGGCTCCCGCGAGAGCGGCGACCTTGACGCCGTGCGCGTGGCACTTCTCGATGACGTCGACCGGCGGCGAGCCGAGCGCGTTGGCGATCAGCACCGGCCGGTGCTGGAGCGCCACGTCGAGGTGGCTGCGGGCCACCGAGTGCAGCCAACCGAGCACGCCCTCGCGGCCCTCACCCTCGGGCAGCGGCGGTACGCCGAGCTTGAGCAGCGTCTGGTCGACGAACCTCTTGTGCTCCTCCGGGATCATCGCGCCCAGGTCGAGCGAGGTGCCCTCGGTCGGGACCTTCATCGGCATCACGATGTCGACGCCGTACGGCTTGCCGTCGGTGTTCTCGTCGAGCCAGCTCAGCGTCTTCTCGAGCTCGGCGGTGTCGTTGAACCGCACGCAACCGAGCACGCCCAGCCCGCCGGCCCGCGACACCGCCGCGGCGACGTGCTCGGACGGCGTGAAGGCGAAGATCGGGTACTCGATCCCGAACTCGTCGCAGATAGGGGTTCTCATCAGGACGTCACTCCAGCGTTCTGGGCCCCAAGGGCCAGTTCCTTGGCGCGGGGATACTGCGCCTTTCCGGTCGCGTTGCGCGGCACCTCGTCGACGAGCGTGAGCGCGCGGGGCAGCTTGTAGCCGGACAGGTGGGCGCGCAGGAAGTCGCGCAGGTCCTCCAGCTCGAGCGTCTCACCCTCGCGCAGCTCGATGACCGCGGCCACGGCCTGGCCGTACGTCGCGTCGGGGACGCCGACCACCAGCACGTCGTAGACGGCGGGGTGGCGCTTGATCGCCATCTCCACCTCTTCGGGGTAGACCTTCTCGCCGCCGGTGTTCACGCAGTTGGAGCCGCGGCCGAGCAGGGTCACCCGGTTGCCCTCCTCGATCCGGGCGTTGTCGCCGGGCACGGAGTAGCGCTCCCCGTCGATCACCAGGAAGGTCTTCGCGGACTTCTCCGGGTCCTTGTAGTAGCCGACCGGCACCGAGCCGCCACGCCCCAGCCGGCCGACCTTGCCGACGTTGGTCGCCAGGTCGAGGATCCGGTTGTCGTCGTCGACGACGACGCTGCTGGGACCGAGCCCGACCACGGGTCCGTCGCTGCTGATCTGCCCCTTGTCCTGCATGCCCATGCCCTGGAAACCGGTCTCCGAGGCGCCGACCGAGTCGGTGAACACGGCGTTCGGGAACGCCTTGATCCAGCGCTCCTTGACCGGCGGACTGAAGATCGCGGCACTGCTGGAGATCGCGAACAGGCTCGAGCCGTCGTACGGCGTGCCGGTGGCGGCCTGACGCTCGAACTCCTCGATCAGCGGTCGGGCCATCGCGTCGCCGGTCATGAAGATCAGCTGGACCTTCTCCCGGTCGATGACCTCCCAGGTCCGCTTGGCGTCGAACTTCGGCTCCATGATCGTCAGGTGGCCCGCGAACAGGTGCATCAGCAGCCCGGCCTGGGCGCCGCCGTGCATGAGCGGGCTGAGCGGGAAGGTGACCATCCGGCCGTCCAGCTTGGCCTGCTCGGACTGGTCGTACTCCGAGAGCAGGTCGCCGGTGTAGAAGTCGATGCCGCCGCCGAGGGTGCGCCAGAAGTCCTCGTGGCGCCACATCACGCCCTTGGGGAAGCCGGTCGTGCCTCCGGTGTAGATGATGTGCACGTCGTCGGCACTGCGCTCCCCGAAGTCGCGGGCCTCGCTCTGGCCGGCCAGCGCGTCCTCCCACAGGACGCCGTCGTACGACGAGACGTCGGATTCGTCGTCGGTGTCGATCGCGTCGGGCATCACGACGACCGTCTGCAG
This sequence comes from Nocardioides sp. W7, assembly GCF_022919075.1. NCBI lineage: Bacteria > Bacillati > Actinomycetota > Actinomycetes > Propionibacteriales > Nocardioidaceae > Nocardioides > Nocardioides sp. W7. The sequence continues at coordinate 3,767,589 of NZ_CP095078.1, forward strand.
CTTGTCGTGCTGGGGGTAGCAGGAGGCGACGAGCGAGGCGTACGGGCGCTCGTGCAGCAGCGCGACCATGTCGGAATTGTCGAAGAGGTAGTTGAGCTCGCCCTCGACGTAGCGGTAGTTGACGTTGATGCCGACGGCGCGGACCTTCAGCACCGCGAGCAGGGCGACGACGTGCTCGACGCTGTTCTTCGCGTAGATGCCGACGTGGTCCCCGGGTTGCACCCCCCGGCCCTGGAGGAAGTGAGCCAGCCGGTTCGAGTCCCGCTCGAGGTCGGCGAACGTGACGACCCGCTCTCCCACCTGCACAGCGGGCCTGTCGGGGGCTGCATCGACGGCGTGTTCGAAGAGGTCAGCGATGTTGAGAGCCACGGCGCGAGACTAGAACACGTTCTTGTTTTTGGCTAGCATCCTCCGACATGACCGAAGCGCACTGCCTGGTGGAGCAGGACGGGCACAAGCTCGTCGTCACCATGAACCGTCCCGAGTCCCGCAACGCCCTCTCCGGGGAGATGCTCGCGATCATGGAGGAGGCCTGGGACCGGGTCAACACCGACGACGAGATCCGGGTCTGCATCCTGACCGGCGCGGGCGGCTACTTCTGCGCCGGCGCCGACCTGAAGTCGATGTCGAAGCGACCTCCGTCGGAGAGCTTCGAGTCGGGCGAGTACGACCCGTCGATCATCAAGGCGCTGCTCAAGGGCTTCCGGCTGACCAAGCCGCTGATCGCCGCGGTCGAGGGTCCCGCGATCGCCGGCGGCACCGAGATCCTGCAGGGCACCGACATCCGGGTCGCCGGCGAGTCGGCGAAGTTCGGCATCTCCGAGGCCCGGTGGTCGCTCTACCCGATGGGCGGCTCGGCTGTCCGGCTGGTGCGCCAGATCCCGTACACGATCGCCGCCGAGCTGCTGCTGACCGGCCGCCACATCAAGGCGCCGGAGGCCAAGGAGATCGGACTGATCGGGCACGTCGTACCCGACGGTCAGGCCCTGGCGAAGGCACACGAGATCGCCGATGCCATCGCCGCGAACGGTCCGCTCGCCGTCCAGGCCATCCTGAAGACCATGCGCGACTCCGAGGGCGTCCACGAGGACGAGGCCTGGCAGGCCGACGCCAAGGTGGGCGCCGCGGTCTTCGCGTCGAACGACGCCAAGGAGGGCCCGCGGGCGTTCTCCGAGAAGCGGGCGCCGAGCTTCACCGGCACCTGAGACATCCGGGGGCGCGCCCGGGACGTCAGGCGTCCCGGGTCGGGACGAGCGCGGCCAGGACGCCGCCGGCGGCGGCATCGCGGCGCAGCAGCTCGCGCGACGTGGTCCCGTCGTCGGCGATCGCGGCGTCGGCGACCAGGACGGCGGTGTGGCCGAGCTCGACCGCGCGCTCCAACCACGCCGGATCGAGTCCCGCGAGCGGCATCAGGCTGGCGCCGACCTGGTCACCGATCACGACCAGCAGCTCGGCACTGCCGGGGCCGGTGCGGGTGAGCGAGCACCCGTTGGCCGCCCGGAGGTCGAGCTGGTCCGTCTCCGCGACCGGACGGAAGCCGCGCCGGGCGAAGAGCGCCTTCATCGCGTCGTGGGCGCCTGGTCCACGCACCACCGAGACCGCGGGCAGCTGCACGACGAGGAGGTCGGGATCGGCGTGCGTCGCCCACTGGTAGTCGTCGGTCACGCGCCCCACCCTCTCAGCAGCACCTAGGGTTCGGACGTGACCCTGCCCCTTGTCTTCTTCCTCGTCGTGGCCGCCGTCGGCATCGTGGGCTACGTCGCCGAGCAGCGGCGGCGAGCGGCGATCGTCGCGCATGCGACCGACCGGGAGTGGACCTACCTCGACGAGGACCCGTCCCTGGTCCACCGCTACCCGGGTCCCCCCTTCGACCAGGGGCACGACCCCGAGGTGACCAACGTCGTCCGGGGCCGGTACGACGGCCGCGAGCTGCTGGCCTTCGACCACACCTACGAGACCTCGACCGGGTCCGGGAGCGACCGCACGACCAGCCGCCACGAGCACTCCGTGGTGGCCGTGCCGCTCGGTGCGACCTTCCCCTCGCTGTCGGTGGCCCCGGAGGGTTTCCTCAGTCGGATCTTCAGCGGCTTCTTCGGCGCCGACCTGGTGACCGGCGACCCCGTCTTCGACGACGCGTTCCGGGTCGGCGCGGGCGACCCGTCGTACGCCGCGACCGTGCTGACGCCGGAGGTGCGGGCGGCGCTGCTCCGGCGCCCCGACCTGACCTGGCGGATCGAGGGCGAGAGCCTGCTCGCGATCCGCACCGGCCATCACGGCGCCGAGGAGATCGAGCCGACCCTGCAGGCGCTCCAGGCGGTGATCCTCGCTATCCCCGACGCCGCCTGGGCCCAGGTCCGCGGCGATGTCTAGGAGTCGGGCGCCACGCTCTGCCCGATGCCGAGCACCAGCCAGTCCAGCGTCTCCTCGAAGCGCTCCGGTTGGTCCCACTCCCCCGGCGCGCGGAGGTCGAGCAGGGTGGAGCTGATCGTCCAGTGGCCGACGTTGCCCGCGACCTCGATCGCGGTCCGGGTGCGGAAGCCGTGTCCGACCAGGACCGCCACCAGCCGCATCACGTAGGCCACGGTGGCGTCCCGGTCCTCCAGGGTCATCAGGGTGCCGAGGTAGGGCCGGGCCAGCAGCGCGGAGTGCAGGGTCCCCGACCAGCTCTTGATGCTGGACTGCCAGTCCGGAGCGGGACGGAACTCCAGGTCCATCCCGGCGAACGCGTGCGCGACGATGCCGCGCACCATCGCGTCCCGGTTGCCGACGAGCTGGTAGAGCGTCTTGGTCGAGCAGGAGAGCCGAGCGGTGAGGCGGCGGGCGTTGAGCCCCGGCACGCCCTCCTCGTCGAGGATGGCCAGGGCCTCGTCGTAGATCTGCTCGGCAGTGAGGGACGGTCGGGACATCGACGGTCCGGGCCGGCTCAGACCTTGGTCGGGATGGCGGTGACGGTGCCGCCGTCCATCACGAACTCCGACCCGGTCGCGAACGACGACTCGTCGCTGGCCAGGAAGACCACGAACGACGCGACCTCCTCGGGCTGCCCCGGACGGCCGAGCGGGATCGGGATCAGGTCCACGGGCATCGCGTCGGTGGCCGGGGTGCTGATCCGCCCGGGGTGCAGCGAGTTGACCCGGATGCCGTGCGGCGCGAGCTCGAGGGCGACGGACTTGGTCAGGCCGCGCAGGCCCCACTTGGAGGCGACGTACCCGTGCGCCCACGGAGTGCCGCGCAGGCCCTCGATCGAGGAGGTATTGATGATCGAGCCGCCCCCGGCGGCGATCATCGCGTCGGCGGCGGCCCGGATGCCGAGGAACGCCCCGGTCAGGTTGACGTCGAGCATCTGCTGCCACTGCTCGGCCTGGTAGCGCTGGAGCTTGCCGCCGTTGAAGATGCCCGCGTTGTTGAAGAGCACGTCGAGCCGGCCGAACTCGGCCAGCGTGAGCTCGACCGCCCGGCGCCAGTCCTCGTCCTGGGTCACGTCGAGGTGGACGTAGCGCGCCACACCCTGCCCGAACTCCTGGCACAGCTCCTCGGCCAGCGCCGCGCCCTCGTCGTCGAGCAGGTCACCGATGACGACCCGGGCACCCTCGGCGACCAGCATCCGCGCGCTGGCGCCGCCGATGTTGCGAGCGCCCCCGCTGATCAGCGCGACCTTTCCCTCCACACGTCCCATGCTCGGACGATAACATCGTTTTCCGTCAGGTAGAACAGGTTCCAGTTCAGGAGGCTCCATGACGTTCCGCGTCGCCCAGGTCAGCACCGGCAACGCCGGCCGGCTCACCCTGCGCCAGCTCATCGCCGACGACCGGTTCGAGCTGGTGGCGGTCTCCACCTCCAGCCCGGACAAGGTCGGCAGGGACGCCGGCGAGCTCGCCGGCGTGGACACCGTCACGGGGGTCGCCGCGGTCGGCGACCTGGACGCACTGATCGCGACCCGTCCCGAGTGCGTCGTCTACTGCGCGATGGGCGACACCCGGCCGGTCGAGGCCACCAACGACGTCCGCAAGCTCCTCGAGGCGGGCATCGACGTGGTGGGCTCGGCACCGGGCACGCTGCAGTTCCCCTGGGGCACGATGCCGCAGAAGGTGATCGACAAGGTCGAGGCGTCGGCCCGGGCGGGCGGCTCGAGCATCTACGTCACCGGCGTGGACCCCGGCTTCGCCAGCGACCTGCTGCCGCTGGCGCTGGCCAGCACCTGCCAGCGGATCGAGCAGATCCGGTGCTACGAGCTCGCCGACTACGCGACGTACGACGGCGCCGAGGTGATGTTCGACCTGATGGGCTTCGGCCGGCCCGTCGACGAGACCCCGCTGCTCTTCCTGCCCGGCGTCCTGGCCCTGGCCTGGGGCACCGCTATCCGGATGATGGCCACCGGCCTCGGCATCGAGGTGGACGAGATCGTCGAGCACTGGGAGGCCGAGCCCGCGCCGGAGTCGTACGACATCGCGGCCGGCCGGATCGAGAAGGGCACCATCGCCGCCCTGAAGTTCTCGATCAGCGGCCTGGTCGCCGGGCACCCCGCGATCGTCGTCGAGCACGTCACCCGCACCCGCGACGACCTCCGCCCCGACTGGGCCCGGCCGGCCGCGGGCGGCGGCTCCTACCGGGTGGAGATCGTCGGCGAGCCGAGCTACGTCGTCGACGTGGTGCCGAGCAGCGAGCACGGCGACCACAACCACGCCGCGATCGTGGCCGCGTGCGGGCGGATCGTGAACGCCATCCCGGACGTCCGCGCGGCCGCGCCCGGCATCCGTACGACGCTCGACCTGCCACTGCCGACCGGCCGGGGCACCTACACGGGTCCGGTCTAGCTCGGCAGCATCCGCCCGACCAGTCGCCGGCGTACGACGACCGCGAGGTGCAGCGCCACGGCCGCGTAGAGCAGGACGTGACCGGCGATGTGCAGAGGCAGCAGGTCGTCGTCGCCGAGCACCAGGGCGATGCCGGTCGCGGGCACCACCACGAGCAGGGCCAGCAGGACGCGCTCGGTGGCGGTGACCAGTCGCCGTTCAGCGCCACTGAGGCGCTCGGCCCACGGCGGCAGCGGGGTCGAGCGCCGCCAGAGGATCCGGGCGAGGGCCAGCGCGATGACGGCGATCCCGAGCAGCACGTGCAGGTCGACCAGGTCGAAGCCGCCGTCGAGGACGCCCAGGCCGTCGTCGTCACCCCCGCGCCCGCGGCCACGACCGCTCTCCCCCGACCGGCCCCGTCCGCGGCCGCGCCCGGAGTCGTCCGCGTCCATCGTGTAGCCGACGACGACCTGGCCGACCAGGGCGAGCACGGTCAGCCAGTGCAGCGTCTTGGTGACGGCGCCGTAGCCGTGCGGTCCGTTGCGCAGGGGCACGAGCCGCCGGTACCCGTCAGACGGGGGTGATCGGCAGCGAAAGCCGCGGCTCGAACGCGAACGACGCTCCGGTGCTGAACCGGGTCACGGCGACCTCGCCCGCCTCGGGTGCGGGCTCGGCGCCCTCGACGATCCGCAGCGTCCAGTCCCGGGGGGACCCGGAGACGTCGACGTCGAGCCGCGGGTCGACCGCCCGGACGAGCGCCTGCAGCGGGGCCGTGGCGTCGGGACCGCAGAGCGCGACCCAGGCACCGTCCTCGTGGGCTGGGGATGCGGCGACCCGCAGGACGCCGTCGATGGACGAGGCGTCGACGTACGCCGCGGGGTTCAGCAGGGGATGCAGCTCCAGCACGCGCAGCGCGCCGGCGACGCCGGCCGGCAGGTCGAGTGCTCGGTGGATGCGCTCGGCCGCGATGCCGGCGATGCCGGTCAGCTGCTTACGGCAGATCTCCAGCAGCTGCTCCTGGTCGACGGCCCGCTGCTCGACGGCGACCACGAACGAGAGGTTCAGCAGGTGCATCTGCAGGCACACCTCGTCAGCGATCCGGACCAGCGCCGACTTCGAGAACGCGTGGAAGTCGAGGTCACCGACCAGCGGCCCGGCGTAGTCCGCCTGACCGTCGTCGGCGGGGTCGATCGGGTCCAGCTCGACCGCGGCGGCGCGGGTGCGCTCGATGACGTAGTACGGCGCCAGTGGCTCGACGGGCGGGTACGACTCGTCGATGATCACCGTCCACGCGCAGTGCGGGTTCCGGCCTGCCGGCGTCCGCGGCGGCCGGTGGATCGGCCGCACCTGGGCCCGGGGGTTGGTCGCGACCGCGGTCGCGTCGAAGGTCGGGTCCTCGATGTCGTGGCACATGGAGCGGACGTACTCGGGCCCCATCGGCTCGACGTCCATCAGCGCGCCGCAGTGGTCGAGGTGGAACTCCCCGCGCCAGCGGTCGTGGACGGCGTAGCGGAAGTCCATGAACTGCGGGGGCGCGCCGATGTCGAGCTGCAGGCCCTTGAAGATCGTGATGATGTCGCCGTTGCCGGGAGGGCCGGCGTACCCCAGCGCCTGCTGCATCCGTCGGGTGTAGATCGGGCTCGACCCGGCCCACTCCTCGATCGCGATCTGGGCCATCTCCTCGCGCCCGAACGCCGAGATGCACCAGGCCATCCCGGAGCGGTCGATGAGCTGGCCGATCAGCAGCAGCTCGGGGACGAGGACGGCGAGCTCCTCGCGGGACAGGTCGGCGTAGCGGCTCGGCATGGGTCGATGGTGGGTCAGTCGGACGGCGGTGTCAACAGTGTTGACACCGCGGCGCCGTAGTAGCGCGCGATGGCGTCCGGGTCGGCGCCGACGACGGCGGGGTCCTCCAGGATCACCAGCGCCTCGAGGAGGCCGCCGACCTGGGCGGCGACCAGGTGCGCGCGCAGAGCGGCGTCCGGGCCGTCGAGGCGCGCCGCGAGCGGCCGCGCCAGAGTCTCCTCCATCGCGGCGACCAGCTGCTCGCGCACTGCAGCGCTGTCGGTGGCCCGGATCATCGCGCGGTACGGCGTGCGCAGGACGTTCGAGAGACGCTCGTCGAGGACCAGCGCGACCAGTCGCTCGCCCATCCCGCTCAGCGGGCCCTCGAGCGCCGGCGCGAACGGGCCCTCGACGTCGATGGTCTCGAGGAACAGCTGCTCCTTGGACCCGAAGTGCCGGATCACCAGCGCGGGGTCGATCCCGGCCGCGCCCGCCACCCCGCGGACGGAGGTGGCGGCGTACCCGGCCGCCATGAACTGCCGGCGCGCCTCCGTCGCGATCAGGCCCTTCGTCGTCCGCTCGGTCACGGGGCGAGGCTAGCGAGGACCAGGTCCAGTGCGGCCTCGCGGCGCGCGAGCGGGAACGCCGCGGGATCGACGAGCACCTGGACGACCAGCCCGTGGGTGCAGGAGGTGAGCACGTCGACGACCGCCTGCGGGTCGGCCGGGGCGAGCTCGCCGCGGTCGAGCGCCTCGACGACCAGGGGGCCCAGGACCGAGCGCCACCGGACGTAGCGCACGGCCTCGCGGTCCCGGAGGTCGGGATCGGCCAGGGCCGGCCCCCAGAAGCTGACCCAGATGCGACTCAGCACCATCGTCTCGTCGTCGTCCGAGACCAGTCCGACCAGCCGGGCCCGAAGCGCCTCCAGCCCGGACAGTCCGGCCGCGAGCGGTGCCAGCCGGGCGTCGCTGCGCTCGTGGAGCAGGTCGAGCGCGTGTCGCACCAGCACCTCGCGGTGCGGGAAGTAGTGCGTGACGAGCCCGGTCGTCGCCCCCAGCTCGGTCGCCACCGCCCGCAGGCTCAGCCCGTCGAAGCCGGTCCGGGCGAGCACGCGCCAGACCGCCTCGGCGACGTCCGCGCGGCGGGCTTCGTGGTCGACCGGCGCAGGCATGTCCCCTAAGGTACATAACAACCGTTACGCAGGAGGTCCCGTGCTGTCCCACTCCCTCGGCGAGGGCGCCGAGCTCCGTCCCCTGGAGCCCTGGCAGGCGGCCGAGTTCGCGGCGTACATCGAGCGCCATCGCGCCCATCTCGCCGCCTGGCTGCCCTGGGCCGTGTCGATCACCGACACCGACGGCGCCCGCACCTTCCTGCAGCCGTACGCCGACGACACGGCGGCAGACGGCCGGCGGATCTACGGGCTGCGGGTCGACGGTGACCTGGTCGGCGGCACCGTCTTCCGGGTCTTCGACAGCGCCGCCTCGCTCGCCGAGGTCGGGGTGTGGCTGGCCCCCGGGGTCCAGGGGCGCGGCCTGGTCACCCGCGCCGTGACCGCCATGGTCGACTGGGCCGTGCGCGAGCGCGGCATCCACCGGATCGAGTGGCAGTGCGTCCCCGAGAACACCCGCAGCCGCGCGGTCGCCGTACGCTTGGGCATGACGCACGAGGGCACCCGGCGCCAGGCCTTCGAGCACGCCGGTCGCCGCTGGGACACCGAGGCGTGGGCGGTGCTGGCCGACGAATGGGTAACGATGCACCCATGAGGACACGCACCCTGGGCAACGACACCGTCGGCACCGTAGAGGTGGGCGCGATCGGCCTCGGCCTGATGACGTTCGACCAGTCCGGCTCCCAGCCCCGCGAGCAGCTGCTCGACACGGTCCGCGCCGCGCTCGACGCCGGGGTCACCCTCTTCGACACCGCCGACGCCTACGGTCCGGGCGACGAGCTCGGTGACGGCGCGCAGGGCGCCAACGAGCGGCTGATCGCGTCGCTGCTCGACGAGCTCGGGGTGCGCGACCAGGTGTTCCTGGCGACCAAGGCCGGGCACGTGCGTGCCGCCGGTGGCGCCTGGGCGCTGGACTCCTCGCCCGACCACCTCCGACAGGCCGTCGACGCCAGCCTGGAGCGGCTCGGGGTCGAGCGGATCGATCTGTGGCAGCACCACCGGCCGGACCCGGAGGTGCCGTACGAGGAGGTCGTCGGGTCCCTGCGGGAGGTCGCCGAGTCCGGCAAGGTCCGGATGGTCGGCCTCTCCAATGCCAACGCCGCCCAGATCCGGCTCGCGCACACGGTGCTCGGCGACTCGCTGGTCAGCGTGCAGAACCAGTTCTCCCCCGCGTTCCGCACCAGTGCCCCCGAGATCGACGTCTGCGACGAGCTCGGCCTCGCGTTCCTGCCGTGGAGCCCGCTCGGCGGACTCGGCGACGCGAAGGCGCTCGCCGACAAGCACCCCGCGTTCGCCGACCTGGCCGCCGACCGCGGCGTCAGCCCGCAGCAGGTGGCGCTGGCCTGGGAGCTCGCCCAGTCACCACGGGTGATCCCCATCCCGGGCGCCAAGAGGCCGCAGTCGGTCCGTGACTCAGCGGCCGCCGCCGACCTGGACCTCTCCCCCGACGAGCTGGCGCGGCTCGACGCGTCCTGACGACCGGCTCGACCGCCTCGTCGGGTCAGCCGACCGCGCGATCCCCGGTCCAGTACCGCGCCCGCAGCGCCTTCTTGTCCGGCTTGCCCAGTCCGGTCAGCGGCAGCGCGTCGACCGCGACGACCTGCTTGGGCGCCTGCACGGAGCCCTTGCGCTCCTTGACCAGCTCCTGGATCTCCGCGATCACGTCGTCGGTGAGCTCGTGCCCGTCGCGGAGTACGACGATGGCGGTGACCGCCTCGCCGAACTTCTCGTGCGGCGTGCCGATCACGCCCACCTGGGCGACGGCCGGGTGCTCGGCGACGACGTCCTCGACCTCGCGCGGGAACACGTTGAAGCCGCCGGTGACGATCATGTCCTTGGTGCGGTCGACGATGTACCAGAAGCCGTCCTCGTCCTCGCGCGCCACGTCACCCGTGTGCATCCAGCCGTCGCGGAAGGTCTCGACCGTGGCCTCGGGCAGGTTCCAGTAGCCACCGGCGAGCAGCGGCCCGGCGACACAGATCTCCCCGGGCTCGCCGACGGGGACGGGCGTGCCGTCCTCGCCGAGCAGCGCGGCCCGCACGAACGCCGACGGCCGGCCGCAGGAGGCGAGTCGCCCGTCGTCGCCGGACACGTGGTCGGCCTTGGCCAGGTAGCTGATCGCCATCGGCGCCTCGGACTGGCCGTAGTACTGCGCGAAGATCGGCCCGAACCGCTCGATCGCCTCCTTCAGCCGCACCGGGTTGATCGCCGACGCGCCGTAGTAGACGGTCTCCAGCGACGACAGGTCGCGGGTGTGCGAGTCGGGGTGGTCCATCAGCGCGTAGAGCATCGAGGGCACCAGCATCGTGGCGGTGATCTTCTGCTCCTCGATGGTGCGCAGCACCTCCGCCGGGTCGAACTTCGCCAGCACGTAGAGGCAGCCGCCCTTGAGCACGGTCGGGACGAAGAACGCCGCGCCCGCGTGCGAGAGCGGCGTACACATCAAGAAGCGCGGCGACTCGGGCCACTCCCACTCGGCCATCTGGATCTGGGTCATCATGTGCATCTGCCGCGACGTGCCGATCACGCCCTTGGGCTTGCCGGTGGTGCCGCCGGTGTAGGTGATCGACACGATGTGATCGGGCTCGAGGGTCACGGCCGCCAGCGGCTCCGGGTCGTACGACGCGGCCGCGGCGTTCAGGTCGTGCCCGACGTGGCTCAGCTCGTCGGGCACCGGGCCGATCGTGAGCACCTTCTCCAGCTTGGGGCACTTCTCCAGCAGCCCGAGCGCGCGCTCCACGAACATCGGCACCGGGTCGATGGTCAGGGTGGTGATCTCGGCGTCGTTGATGACGTAGGCGTGGTCGTCCAGCGAACCCAGCGGGTGCAGCGAGGTGCGCCGGTAGCCCTGGGTCTGGCCCGCGCCGATGATGAACAGCACCTCGGGGCGGTTGAGGGCGAGCAGTGCCCCCGCCGTACCCCGTCCGGCGCCGAGCGCCTCGAAGGCCTGGATGTACTGGCTGATCCGGGCGGCCGTCTCGCCACCGGTGAGCGTCGTGTCGCCCAGGAACATCACCGGCTTGTCGTGGTGCCGCTTCAGCGCGGCGACCATCAGGTGGCCGTTGTGGGTCCCGACCCGCAGGTCCTGGTCAAGCGCAGCGTCCGTCATGGCGCTGAGACTAGAACGCGTTCCAAATCGACGCTACTTCCGCTCGGCCAGTCTCACGGCGGCGTGCAGCACGACGGCTGCCTCCTCGGGGTCGAGGACCGCGCGCTCCGGCACCAGCCCGCCCAGCAGTGCGGCCGGCTGGGTCAGCCAGCCCCAGACCTGCCAGGGGTCCATCCGGGAGGCGAGCAGCGGCTCGAGGACCGGCACCAGCTCCGGGCGCACCTCCCCCGCCATCGTGAGCTGGAAGCCCGGCACCAGGGTGCGCTCGTTGGCGGCGACGACCAGCAGCCGGTGTGACGAGGCCGCCTTGTGGACGGCGAACCGGGTCGCCTCGACGCTCGCGCCGCGCACCTCGGCCAGCGTCTCGTAGCCGAACCACGCACTGGCCAGCAGCTGCTCGCGCACCTTCGCCCGCCGGGCCAGCTGCACGAGCGAGATGGGTACGGCGTGCTCCGGCTCCGAGCCGTCCTGGCGCAGCAGCCGCTCCACCTCGGCGAGCTGCGCGCCGGTCATCGGCCGCCGGGTCCCGGGATCCGTCCACACCGCCCGCCCGTCCGGGTCGCGGTCCAGGACCGGCAGCCCCGCCGCAGGCAGGTACGACGCCAGGCCGAGCCCCTCCAGCCAGGTCGCCAGTCGCTCCCCGAGCTCGCGGGTCTGCTCGTCGTCCGGGTCGTGCTCCGCGGTCATGGGTCCAGCCTGTCAGCCTGGTGCTGGGGGCAGCGAGCCGGGCGGGAACTTCCCCGGTGAATCGGGGAAGCTGGACGTTCCCAGGCAAAGTTCCGGCAGAGAAGGTCTGGCAGCGCCTCAGAAGTCAGGCCGGCGACAACCACACCGGGCGCAGGCGCGTCCCACGGTCATGACCAGACTCCGACACACCACCGCGCTCGTCGCCCTGCTCGCGACCGCGTGTGGCAGCCCGACGGTCCGGTCGACGCAGGACTCAGCCGGCCCGACCCCGGCCGGGAACACCTCCGCAGCCGCGGCGTTCGTGGCGTACGCCGCCGGCGGCGAGCCCGACGTCTCGTGGGCCGGGACGGTCGACCTGACGATCCCAGCGGCAGCCTCGCCGGGCGGCAGATTGCCCAGTTAACCGGGGAACCTGGACGTTCCCAGGCGAAGTTCCGGCCCAGAACGTCAGGCATTGCCCGCGAAGTCCGTCGGCCCACTCAGCGCAGCAGCGCCGCGATCTGGCGGACCTCCGCGGGCGAGCGCAGGCTGAGCATCAGCGTGGTCACGCCGGTCTCCTCCCACTGCGCGACCCGCTCCCGCACCTGACCCTCGGTGCCGACGATGTGCATGTCGTCGACGAGCTCGTCGGGGATCAGCGCGGTGGCCCTGTCCTTCTCGCCGCTGAGGTAGAGCCGCTGCACCTCGTCGGCGAGGTCGGCGTACCCCATCCGCTCGAAGACCTGCTTGTGGAAGTTGGCCTCCTTCGCGCCCATCCCGCCCATGTAGAGCGAGACCGTGGGCTTCAGCGCATCGAGGACCAGCTGCTTCTCCTCGGGTCCCGAGACGACCTGGAGGTGACAGGTGGCGGCGATCTCGAAGTCCGCACGGGTACGACGCGCGCCGGGTCGCCCGAAGCCCTCGTCGAGCCACGGCTGGTACATGCCCGCCGACCTCGGCGTGTAGAAGATCGGGATCCAGCCGTCGGCGATCTCGGCGGTCTGGGCGACGTTCTTCGGCCCCTCGGCCCCGAGCCAGATCGGGATGTCGGAGCGCAGGGGGTGCACGATCGGCTTCAGCGGCTTGCCGAGCCCGACCGCGCCCTCGCCGGCGTACGGCAGCGGGTAGTGCGGGCCGGCGTTGGAGACCGGCGCCTCCCGGGCCAGCACCTGGCGAATGATGTCGACGACCTCGCGGGTGCGGGCCAGCGGCTTGGCGAACGGCTGGCCGTACCAGCCCTCGACGACCTGCGGCCCACTCACGCCCATCCCGAGCACGACCCGGCCGCCGGTGAGGTGGTCGAGGGTGAGCGCGTGCATCGCGATCGAGGTCGGGGCCCGTCCGGACATCTGGACGATCGACGTGCCGAGCCGCAGCCGCGACGTCTCTCGACCCCACCACGCGAGCGGGGTGAACGCGTCCGACCCCCACGCCTCAGCGGTGAAGATCGCGTCGAACCCGGCTTCCTCTGCTGCGGCCACGAGCTCGCCCACCCCGGTCGGCGGCTGTGCGCCCCAGTAGCCTAATTGCAGTCCCAGTTTCATGCCGACACCATGTCAGACACCTTGTGCGTTTGGTAGAACGTGTTCTAGTTTGCGATCATGGTTCGCACCCTCTCGGCACCAGTCACGGTCGCCTTCGATTACACACGCTCGACCGGCCCCGTCGTGGGCCGGTTCCTCACCGGCCTCCGGGACGGGGTGGTCGTCGCCGGACGCACGTCGGACGGGCGGGTCGTCGTACCGCCGCCGGAGTTCGACCCGGTCACCCACGAGGCGCTCACCGACTTCGTCGAGGTCGGTGCCACCGGCACCGTCACCTCCTGGACCTGGGTCCCCGAGCCGGTCGCCGCGCAGCCGCTCGACCGGCCGTTCGCGTTCGCGCTGGTCACCCTCGACGGGGCGGACACGCCGTTCCTGCACGCGGTGGACGTCGCCTCCCCCGCCGAGATCAGCACCGGCATGCGGGTGCAGGCGCGGTGGCGCGGCGAGCGGACCGGCGCGGTCACCGACATCGAGTGTTTCGAGCCCGCTTCGGTGGTCGAGGAGGTTGCGCAGCAACCGTCTCGAAACCCCGACCCCGTCACCCGCGTGATCACCCCGGTCGCACTCGACTACCAGTACGCCGCCTCGCCCGAGGAGTCGGCCTTCTACCGCGGACTGGCCGAGGGCCGGATCCTCGGCCAGCGCTGCCCGGCCTGCCACAAGGTCTACGTGCCCCCGCGCAGCGCCTGCCCGGCCGACGGTGTGGCCACCACGGACGAGGTCGAGCTGTCCGAGGTCGGCACCGTCACGACGTTCTGCGTCGTGAACGTGCCGTTCATGGGCCAGAAGATCAAGCCGCCGTACGTCTCGGCGTACGTCCTGCTCGACGGCGCCGACATCGCGTTCCTGCACCTGATCCTCGACATCCCGGCCGACGAGGTCCGGATGGGGATGCGGGTCAAGGCCGTCTGGAAGCCGCGCGAGGAGTGGGGCACGACGATCGAGAACATCAGTCACTTCAGTCCGACCGGTGAGCCGGACGCGGACTACGACACCTACAAGCACCACCTCTGAAGGGGCGAGACAGACATGCGTGACGTTGCCGTCGTTGGCTTCGCCCAACGACAGATGGAGGAGTTCGACGGGTCGCCGACCTGCGTGGAGCTGCTCGTGCCGCTCTTCCAGGAGTGCTACGAGCAGACCGGGTGGACCCGCAAGGACGTCGGGTTCTGGTGCTCGGGGTCCTCGGACTACCTGGCTGGCCGGTCGTTCTCGTTCGTGCAGGCGGTGGACGCGATCGGCGTCATCCCGCCCGTGAACGAGTCCCACGTCGAGATGGACCTGGCCTGGGCGCTCTACGAGGGCTGGCTGAAGATCCAGACCGGCGAGGTCGACACCGCGCTGGTCTACGCGTTCGGGAAGAGCTCGGCCGGCGTGCTGCGTCGTACCCTCGCGCTCCAGCTGGAGCCGTACACGATGACGCCGCTGTGGCCCGACACCGTCAGCCTCGCGGGCCTGCAGGCCCGGGTCGGCCTGGACGCCGGACTGTGGGACGAGCGCGCGATGGCCGAGGTGGTCAACCGCTCGCTGGCCGACGCGGAGAAGAACGAGTACGCCGTCCGCAAGGGCGGCTCGTCGGTCGAGGAGCTGCTGGCCCGGCCGATGTACGCCGACCCGCTGCGCAAGCACGACTGCGCACCAGTGACCGACGGTGCGGCCGCGATCGTGCTCGCCGCCGGTGACCGGGCTCGCGACGTCTGCGACAAGCCGGCCTGGATCACGGGCCTGTCGCACTACATCGACGCGATGAGCATGGGCACCCGTGACCTGACCCGCTCCCCCTCGGCCGCTCGCGCCGCGGCCGCCGCCGGCACCGACGGCGTGGAGGTGGCCGAGCTGCACGCGCCGTTCAGCCACCAGGAGCTGATCCTGCGCCGCGAGCTGGGGCTCGGCGACGACGTCGCGGTCAACCCCTCGGGCGGAGCCCTCGCCGGCAACCCGATGTTCTCCGCGGGCGGCATCCGGATCGGCGAGGCCGCGAAGAAGATCTGGTCGGGTGAGGCGTCGAGAACCCTCGGCCACGCCACCAGCGGCCCCGCGTTGCAGCAGAACCTCGTGTGCGTCCTCGACGCCGACCAGAAGGGGGCCTGACATGGCGAAGCAACCCGCAGCCGTCGTCGGCATCGGCCAGACCCACCACCGCGCGAAGCGCGAGGACGTCTCGATGGCGGGCCTGTGCCGCGAGGCCATCGACCGAGCTCTCACCGATGCCGGGATGACGCTGGACGACATCGACGCGATCGTCGTCGGCAAGGCGCCCGACCTCTTCGAGGGCGTGATGATGCCCGAGCTGTTCCTGGCCGAGTCGCTGGGCGCGGCCGGCAAGCCGCTGCTCCGTGTGCACACCGCCGGCTCGGTCGGCGGCTCGACCGCGATCGTCGCCGCGTCGTTGGTCCAGGCGGGCGTCCACCGGCGGGTGCTGACCGTGTCGTACGAGAAGCAGTCGGAGTCCAACGCCATGTGGGCGCTCTCGGTGCCCGTCCCGTTCAACATGCCGGTCCACGCCGGCGCCGGCGGCTACTTCGCCCCGCACGTGCGCTCCTACATCCGCCGCTCGGGCGCGCCGAACCACATCGGCGCCATCGTGGCCGCCAAGGACCGCACCAACGCGCTGAAGAACCCCTACGCCCACCTGCACAACGAGGGCACCACGGTCGAGTCGGTGCTGGCCTCGCAGATGCTCTGGGACCCGATCCGGTACGACGAGACCTGCCCGTCCTCCGACGGCGCCTGCGCGCTGGTCATCGTGGACGAGGACACCGCGAAGGCCTCGCCCAACCCGGCGTGGATCCACGGCACGGTGATGCGCTCGGAGGCCACCTCGGCCGCCGAGCGCGACCAGGTCAACCCGCAGGCCTCCCGCGACGCTGCGGCGGCCCTGTGGAAGCAGGCCGGCATCACCAGCCCGATCGACGAGATCGACGCGGCCGAGATCTACGTGCCGTTCTCGTGGTTCGAGCCGATGTGGCTGGAGAGCCTCGGCTTCGCCGACCCGAACGGCGGCGGCTGGCGGCTCACCGAGTCGGGCGCGACCGCCATGGACGGCAGGATCCCGGTCAACTGCTCGGGCGGCGTGCTCTCCTCCAACCCGATCGGCGCCTCGGGGATGCTCCGCTTCGGCGAAGCGGCGCTGCAGGTGCGGGGCGCAGCCGGGGAGCACCAGGTCGACGGGGCCCGCAAGGCGCTGGGCCACGCCTACGGCGGCGGCTCCCAGTTCTTCTCGATGTGGGTCGTCGGCGCCGACAAGCCGGCCAACTAGGCACAGCCTCGGTACTTCGAGGGCAGGACGATCCGCCCGGCGCGACTGGGAGGGCGCGCCGGGCGGATCGTCCACCGTCGGGGCACCACCGAGCCGGATCGCACGTTGGAGGAGACATGAGCGAGCTCCTGCGCACCAACGATGTCGCCCTCATCTCGGTGGTCGAGGGGCTGCTGCAGGAGGCGGAGATCCCCTGTCACGTCGCCGACCGGCACGCCAGCATCCTCGAGGGGACGCTCAACTTCCTCCAGATGCGCATCCTGGTGCCCGACGAGCGCGAGGCCGAGGCCCGCGACCTGCTGACCGACGCCGACCTGGGGCAGTGGCTGCGCAGCGGGCGTTCGCCCGGCGCGAACTAACGGGACACACCCGGAGTTCGCCCCTAAGGTCGGTCCATGGGTGAGGTGATCGCGTTCCCGGCTCCCGAGGAGTCCGTCCCGACAACGTGGGCCAGGTCGACAACGTCGACCGCCGAGCCGCTGTGGCGGGAGGCCGTCGGCCACGAGCTGCGCGAGGAGCGCCGCCGGACGGGGCGCACGCTCATCGACGTGGCCGAGCAGGCCGGCGTCTCGATGCAGTACCTCTCCGAGGTCGAGCGCGGCCGCAAGGAGCCCAGCTCGGAGATCCTCGGCGCGGTCGCCGGCGCGCTCGGACTGCGGCTGGTCGACCTGACCGCCCGGGTCACCCGCACCCTGGCCCGGCCGTCCGGCCCCGTCTGCCTCGCGGCCTAGCGGAGACGCCCACGCCGAGTCAGCAGTAGTAGCGGTCAGGGCTGACCGCTACTACTGCTGACTCGGCGATCACTCAGTAGCCCGGGAAGACCTTCCGCAGGTCGTCCAGGCTCACGTCGCCGGTCACGCCGACGCCGGCGTCGTACGGCGGGCGCAGCCGGCCGCTGAGCAGCCGGACCACGGCCTCCTGCGGACCGTCGAACGTCGCTGCGGCAACGACCGGGCCGGTCGTGACGGTCACCGAGTCGGCGATCGCCAGGCCGCCGCCCGGGAACGCGACCGTGACCGAGCCGTCGAGCTGGTCGGCCTTGGCGGAGAAGCCGAGCAGGAACGAGAGGTCGCCCGCGAACAGCTCCACCAGGATCGCCGCCGCCTCGGCGTCGATCCGTGCGGCGGGGTCGACGGCGACCTTCACGTCCCAGACGTGGTTGGCGACCTCGTTGAGCCGCATACCGATCGCGACGCTGAGCGGGACGGGGGCGGGCAGGAAGCCCAGGTCGATGCTGAGGCCGGCCTTCTGCTCGTCGGTCAGGGACTCGACGGTCTCGATGTACGCCCGGTCGTGCTCGACGTACGCCGCCGCCTGCTCCTGCGGGGTGGAGCCGTCCCAGCGGGCCCAGACCGCCTGGTTGTCCTCGGCCGTCACGTCGAGCCCGGCGGCGACGGCGATCGGCCTACGGCTGATCTCCGCGCCGCTTCCGAGGTGCGACAGCACCTGGGCGAGCGTCCACTCGGACGCACCGCTGGGGCCGACGAGCTGCTCGTCGGTCAGCGTCGGGACCAGGGTGGCCAGGTCATCGTGGTGGGCACGGAGCGACGTGATGGCGCGGTCGAGCAGCGGAGGGGTCATGTGCTGCCCAGCACACCGCGGGCGCCATTGATTCCCGCCAGCTTGCGGCTGTCCAGAACAGCGTCGGCGACGCCGTACGCCACGGCCTCCGGCGCGGTCAGCACCAGGTCGCGATCGGTGTCCGCACGGAGCCGGTCCAGGTCCTGCCCGGTGTGCCGGACCAGGATCTGCTCCAGCTCCGCGCGCAGCCGGACGATCTCCTTGGCCTGCAGCGCCAGATCCGGCAGCGTGCCCTGGCCACTCGCCGACGGCTGGTGCAGGACCACCCGGGAGTGCGGGAGGACCAGCCGCCGGCCCGCCTCCCCCGCCGCCAGCAGTACGGCGGCCGACGAGCCCGCCTGGCCGATGCAGGTGGTGCCGATCGGCGGCCGGACGAACTGCAGCGTGTCGTAGACGGCGAGCATCGCGGTCACCGAGCCGCCCGGGCTGTTGAGGTACAGGTTGATCGGCGCATCGGGGTTCTCGGACTCCAGGTGCAGCAGCTGGGCGATCACCACGTTGGCGACGCCGTCGTCGATCTCGGTGCCGATGTAGACGATCCGGTCGCTCAGCAGTCGGCTGTAGATATCGACGGCGCGCTCGCCGCGGACCGTCTTCTCGATGACGCTGGGGATCGTGTAGGAGCTCATGCCAGACCCATCCGGGAGACGGGCCGGGCGGGCGTCACGTCGGAGACATCGGTGAGGATCGCGTCGACGAAGCCGTACTCGAGCGCCTGCTCCGCAGTGAACCAGCGGTCGCGCAGTGCGTCGCGCTCGACCTTCTCGAACGGCTGTCCGGTGTGCTCGGAGATCAGCCTCATCATCACGTTCTTGGTGTGCTCGAGATGCTGGGCCTGGATCTCGATGTCGACGGCGCTGCCCCCGATCCCGGCTGAGCCCTGGTGCAGCAGCACCCGGCTGTGCGGGAGCGCGTAGCGCTTGCCCGGCGTACCGGCCGAGAGCAGGAACTGCCCCATGCTCGCCGCCAGGCCCATCGCCAGCGTGCTGACGTCGTTGGGGATCAGCCGCATCGTGTCGTAGATGGCCAGCCCGGCCGAGACCGAGCCGCCGGGTGAGTTGATGTAGAGGCTGATGTCGCGGTGCGGGTCCTCGGCGGACAGGAGCAGCAGCTCGGCGCAGAGTCGGTTGGCGATCGGGTCGTCGACCTCCTGGCCGAGCACGATGATGCGCTGGTCGAGCAGCCGGTCGGCGGCGGTGGGGGTGCTGGCGGCGCTGGTCTGGGTCATCCGGCCAGCCTGGTCCGGCGTACGACGGGTTCCCAGGGATTCTGCTCCCGGCAGTTCTGCGCTGGGCGGAGCCGGCCCCTAAACTCGGGCCGTGATCGAGCTCCGCACCCCCACCCAGATCGAGCAGATGCGTCCGGCCGGGCGTTTCGTGGCCGATGTCATCACCCGGCTCTCCGAGGTGGCCGACGTCGGGATGAACCTGCTCGAGCTGGACGCCGTCGCCCACGAGATGATCCGCGAGCGCGGCGCGGAGTCCTGCTACATCGACTACCACCCGTCCTTCGGCGCGTCCCCCTTCGGCAAGGTGCTGTGCACGTCGGTCAACGACGCCGTGCTGCACGGCCTCCCGCACGACTACGTGCTGCAGGACGGCGACCTGCTCAGCGTCGACTTCGCGGCGAGCGTCGACGGCTGGGTCGCCGACTCCGCGCTCAGCGTCGTCGTCGGCACCCCCCGCCAGGAGGACCTGGACCTGATCGCGACCACCGGGCGCGCCCTCGAGGCCGGCATCGCCGCCTCGACCGTCGGCAACAAGATCGGCGACATCTCGGCCGCGATCGCGGGCGTCGCCCGGGCAGCCGGCCTGGCGATCAACACCCAGTTCGGCGGGCACGGCGTCGGCCGCACCATGCACGGCGACCCGCACATCCCGAACGACGGGCGCGCGGGCCGCGGCTACAAGCTGAAGGCCGGCCTGGTGATCGCGATCGAGCCGTGGTTCCTGCACACCACCGACGAGATCTACACCGACGCCGACGGTTGGACGCTGCGCAGCGCCGACCGCTCGCGCGGCGCGCACATGGAGCACACGGTGGCGATCACCCCGGACGGCCCGCTGGTGCTGACCGCCCGGGGTTGAGCGCGAGGTACTACGCCCGGTCCGCCGGCGCGCCGGTCACGCGTACTTGACCTGCAGCTCCTTGATCCCGTTGACCCAGGAGTGGCGCAGCCGCGTGGCCGGCGCCAGCCGGGAGATGTCCGGGGCGTGGTCGGCGAGGGCGTCGAAGAGGACCCGGATCTCCTGGCGGGCCAGGTTCGCGCCCAGGCAGTAGTGGTTGCCGTTCCCGCCGAAGCCCAGCTGCGGGTTGGGGTCGCGCAGGATGTCGAACTTGAACGGGTCCTCGAACACCGTCTCGTCGAAGTTGGCGCTGGCGTAGAACAGGGCGGCCCGCTGCCCCTTCTTGAAGTGCACGCCGCCGAGCTCGACGTCGTTCAGCGCAGTCCGCTGGAAGACCGTCACGGGCGTCGCCCATCGGACGATCTCGTCGATCATCGTGGCGGGCCGCTCGCGCTTCCAGAGCTCCCACTGGTCGGGGTTGTCGAAGAAGGCGTTCATCCCGTGCGTGATCGCGTTGCGGGTGGTCTCGTTGCCGGCGACGGCCAGCAGGATCACGAAGTAGCCGAACTCGTCGTCGGTCAGTCCGCGCTCGCCCTTGTGCGCGTTGATCAGCTTGGTGATCAGGTCGTCGCGCGGGTTGGCCTGCCGGTCGGCGGCGAGCATCATCGCGTAGCCGAGGATCTCGGCGGCGGCGACGTCCTGGTTGCCGGCGTAGTCGGGGTCCTCACCGGCGAGCATCTGGTTGGACCAGTCGAAGAGCTTGTGCCGGTCCTCCTGGGGTACGCCGATCAGGTCGGCGATCGCCTGCAGCGGGAGCTCGGCCGCGATCTCCTCGACGAAGTTGCCGGTACCGCGCCCGACGGCCTCCTTCACGATGGAGTTGGCCCGCTGCACCATCGTCTCCTCGAGCTCGTTGATCGAGCGCGGGGTGAACCCGCGGGAGACGATCTGCCGGGTCGTGGCGTGCTCGGGCGGGTCCTGGTTGATCAGGATGACGCGCTGGAGCTCGATCTGGTCGCGGGACATCTCATTGGGAAAGCGGATGATCGCGCCGTTCTCGGCGGTCGACCAGTTCTTGCTGTCCTTGGAGATGGCGGCGACGTCCTCGTGCCGGGTCACGGCGTAGTAGCCGGTCCCGGACTCCTTGGCGAAGCCGCTGCGCCAGATCTCGTCCTGCTCGATCCAGATGATCGGCGCTTGCTGGCGCGCCGCCCGGAACTCCTCGTGCGGGATCGCCTTCTGGATCACATCCGGGTCGGTGAAGTCGAACCCCTCGGGGAGGACATCGGTCGTGGTCACGTGTGCTTCCTTTCGCTGCCTGTCCGAGATAGCGGATGTGCGCGCGTCACCGGTAGGCGACGCGGAGCTCCTTCACGCCGTTCAGCCACCCGCTGCGCAGCCGCACCGGGTCGCCGAGCGGGCGGATGTCGGGAGCAAGGTCGGCGATCGCCTTGAAGATCAGGTCGACCTCGAGCTTCGCGAGGTTCGCCCCGATGCAGTAGTGCGCGCCGTGCCCGCCGAAGGCCTGGTGGGGGTTCGGGTCGCGCAGGATGTCGAAGGTGTGCGGGTCCTCGAAGACGTCCTCGTCGAAGTTCGCGCTGGCGTAGAGCAGCCCGACCCGGTCGCCCTTCTTCACCTGGACCCCGCCGACCTCGACGTCGTTGAGGGCGGTGCGCTGGAAGACCGTCACGGGCGTGGCCCAGCGGATGATCTCGTCGACCGCCGTGTCGGGCCGCTCGCGGCAGTAGAGGTCCCACGCCGCGGGGTCGTGCATGAACGCGTGCATCCCCCAGGTGATCGCGTTGCGGGTGGTCTCGTTGCCGGCCACCGCGAGCAGGATCAGGAAGAACCCGAACTCGTCGTCGGTCAGCCCCCGACCGTCGACGTCGGCGGTGACCAGCTTGGTGATGATGTCGTCAGCGGGGTTCTTGCGTCGCTCGTCGGCGAGCGCCATGGAGTAGGCCAGGATCTCCATGAAGGCGATCATCTGGTCGCCCTCGACCTCCGGGTCGTCGTACGACATCATCTGGTTCGACCACTCGAAGAGCTTCCCGCGGTCCTCCTGCGGCACCCCGAGCAGGTCGGCGATCGCCTGCAGCGGCAGCTCGGCGGCGACGTCCTCGACGAAGTTGCCCTCGCCCTTGGCGAGCGCCTCCTCGACGATCGTCCGGGCCCGCTCCGCCAGACCGTCGTGGAGGGCGTTGATCGCCCGCGGCGTGAAGGCGCGCGAGACGATCTGGCGCAGCTTGGTGTGGTCGGGAGCGTCGTGGTTGATCAGCAGGAAGCCGGTCTGCTCGCGCTCCTCCTTGGTCATCTCCGGCGCGAAGCGGATGATGACGCCGTTCTCCTGGGTGGAGAAGTTCGTCTGGTCCTTGGAGACCGCCGCGACCTCGCTGTGCTTGCTGAGCGCCCAGAAGCCCTCGTGGTCGGGGAAGCCCCCGCGCGCGACCTCGTCCTGGGCGATCCAGGACACCGGCGCGGTACGACGCAGGGCGAGCAGCTCCTCGTGGGGCACGCGCTGGCGCATCACGTCGGGATCGGTCGGATCGAAGTCGATCGGCACCGAGCTCGGTGCGGAGGCAATCGTGGACACCCGGACAACCCTTCTGTTCTGGAACAGGTTCTAGTGGCCCAGGTTACATACTCTCGGTACGTAATGCCAAGCACCCTTGTCGCCGAACGAGAACGTGTTCTACTTTCTCACCATGGGCACTCCTGTGATCGTCGACGCCGTCCGCACTCCCCTGGGCAAGCGCAAGGGCTGGCTCGCCGGCGTACACCCCGCCGTACTCCTCGGGTTCACGCAGGCCGAGGTGCTGCGTCGGGCCGGGGTGGACTCCGAGCTGGTCGACCAGGTGATCGGCGGCTGCGTGACCCAGGCCGGGGAGCAGTCCAACGACATGGTCCGCCGGGCCTGGCTGCACGCCGGCCTGGCGCAGCGGACCGGCGCGACCGCCGTCGACGCCCAGTGCGGCTCCGGACAGGTCTCGGCGCACCTGATCCACGACATGGTCGCGGCCGGGACGATCGACGTCGGCATCGCGTGCGGCGTCGAGTCGATGTCGCGGATCCCCCTAGGCGCCAACGTGCCCGCCGGCATGGGCGACCCGCGACCCGACGACTGGTCGATCGACATGCCCAACCAGTTCGAGGCCGCCGACCGGATCGCCAAGAACCGCGGCCTGACCCGCGCCGACCTCGAGGCCTTCGGGCTCGCCTCGCAGCAGAAGGCGCGCACCGCCGTCGACGAGGGCCGGTTCAAGCGGGAGATCGCGCCGATCGAGGCGCCGGTGCTCGACGAGTCGGGCGCGCCCACCGGGTCGACCCGCATCGTCGACAGCGACCAGGGCCTGCGCGACACGACCCTCGAGGGCCTGGCCGGCCTCCGGACGGTGCTCCCCGACGGCCTGCACACCGCCGGCACGTCGTCCCAGATCTCCGACGGCGCCTCCGCCGTACTCATCATGGACTCCGACAAGGCCGACGCCCTCGGCCTCAAGCCGCGAGCCCGGATCGTCACCCACTGCCTGGTCGGCTCCGACCCGTACTACCACCTCGACGGCCCCATCGACGCCACCGCCCGCGTGCTCGAGCGCACCGGCATGGCCATCTCCGACTTCGACCTGTTCGAGGTCAACGAGGCCTTCGCCTCCGTCGTCCTCTCCTGGGCCGGCCAGCACCACGTCGACCTGGACCGCGTCAACGTCAACGGCGGCGCCATCGCCCTCGGCCACCCCGTCGGCTCCACCGGCACCCGGCTGATCACCACGGCCCTCCACGAGCTCGAGCGCCGCGACGCCTCCACCGCCCTCATCTCCATGTGTGCCGGTGGCGCGATGGCGACCGGGACGGTCATCGAGCGGATCTGAGGGTGGCGGGAGTTTCTCCGCCCAGGCGGAGAAACTCATCGCTCTGACATGAAACTTCACGCCAAAAGAGCGAGTTTCTCACCGTCGGTGTGACTTCTGGGACGGCCCACCACCTCCCCGATCGCGACGTTTTCCACAGCCTCGAACTGATCGGTGTCACGCCCCAGGATTCTCGGGCACGGTCAGAACATGATCGACCTGCTCCTCAGCATCGCCAGCGAGTCATCCGTACTGCTCCGTCGTGACGCGGTCGCCGCCGGGATCGACGACAACGCTCTTAGTCGCTACGTCCACGCCGGGGTGCTGGTGCGGATCCGCCAAGGGGCGTACTCGATCGCTTCGGTGTGGAAGCAGGCAAGCCCCGAGGACCAGCACCTCATGGTGGTCGACGCCGTGATGCGGCAGTACGACGCGCACGTCGTCCTGTCGCACGCCTCGGCAGCCCTCCTGCAGGGCGCACCCGGGTGGGGGCTGGATCTCAGCAACGTCCACGTCACCCATCTCGAAGGCGGCGGGCGCATCGGCGGACGGGTCATCCATCACCACGGGTCGTGCCGCGCTGGCGACGTCACGCGCATGAACGACCACTGGATCACGTCGCCAGCGCGCACCGTCCATGACATCGCGATGACGGCGGGCGCCGAGGCGACTCTGGTGAACGCCAGCGACTTCCTCCACCGTGGGCTCACCACCATCGAGGAGCTGCTCGCGCTCGAACCGGCCCGGAACAAGTGGCCACGCACGCTCGGCATGAACGTCGTACACCACCTGGCCGACGCGCGATTCGAGTCGGTCGGCGAGAGCCGATGCCGATTTCTCTTCTGGAGCCAGGGACTTCCGGCACCCGAACCGCAGTTCGACGTGTTCCATCCGAACGGGAAGCTCGCCGGTCGCGTCGACTTCGCCTGGCCGGAGTTCGGACTTCTCCTGGAGTTCGACGGCCGTATCAAGTACACGCGCTACCGTCGCGAGGGCGAGTCCCTCGAGGAAACGATCCTTCGCGAGAAGCGTCGCGAAGAGCTCATCTGCGAGCTCACCGGCTGGCGAATCATCCGACTGACCTGGGCCGACCTGGCGGATCCGCGCGGAACAGCCGCTCGGATCCGCCGGCTCCTGGCCCGTGCAGCCTGAATCACTCCGGCCACGTGAGCAACAACGGTGGTACGAAACTCATGCTGATGTCGTGAAGCTTCGTGACATCAGCATGAGTTTCTCCGCCTGGGCGGAGAAACTCTCACGCCCCGTAAACAGCCTCCGGCACCGGCGCCTGCACCAGCAGCTCACGCAGCGCAGGCCCGACCTCGGGGGCCGACCAGCGGGAGCCGAGGTCGCGGGCCGGGCCGTGCGCCCAGCCGTTCTCGACGGTGATCTTCCCGCCCTCGATCTCGATGACCCGACCAGTGACGTCGCCGGCGTCGACGGAGGCGAGCCAGGCGACGATGGGCGAGTTGTCCTCGGGGAGCGCCATGGCCGAGGTGTCGAAGGCGCCCTCGGTCATCCGGGTGCGGGCGACGGGGGCGATCGCGTTGACGGTGACGCCGTACCGCCCCAGCTCCTGGGCGGCGACCAGGGTGAGTCCGGCGATGCCGGCCTTGGCGGCGGAGTACGTCGCCTGCCCGACCGAGCCCTGCAGACCCGCACCGGAGGAGGTGTTGATGACCCGCGCAGCGCGCTCGCGGCCGGCCTTCGACTCGGAGCGCCAGTAGGCGCCGGCGTGCCGCAGCGGGGCGAAGTGGCCCTTCAGGTGCACCCGGATGACGGAGTCCCACTCCTCCTCGGAGGTGTTGACGAGCATCCGGTCGCGAACGAAGCCGGCATTGTTGACCAGGATGTCCAGCCCGCCGAAGGTGTCGATCGCCTGCTGCACCATCGCGGCGGCCTGCTCGAAGTCGGCGACGTCGGCGGTGTTCACGACGGCCCGGCCGCCCGCTGCGGTGATCTCGCCGACCACGGACTCGGCCGGGGTCTCCCCCGTGTCCTCGCCGGCCAGCGAGACGCCGTAGTCGTTGACGACCACGGCCGCCCCGTGCGCGGCCAGCTCGAGCGCGTGCGCCCGGCCGATCCCGCGACCGGCGCCGGTGACGATCGCGACGCGACCCTCGAGAAGCTTGCTCATGACATTCCCTTCTGAACCAACTGGATGACGGGTCCGTGCCCGCCGGGACAGGCGATGGCCGCGCCGGACACGCCCGACGCAGGGCCGCCGGCCCGCGTGAGGAGCGCGACACGAACGGTCGGACTCGGGGCACGTGACATGCTGCAATCGTACCAAGCAAATGTTAGGTTGGCGCTCATGGCGATCACCTCCGAACTGCGAGACGACGGCATCCGCGTCGTCACCATGGAGCACCCACCGGTCAACGCACTCACCGTCCAGGGCTGGTTCGACGTCGCCGCGGCGATGGACGAGGCCTCTCGGGACATGAGCACCAAGGTGGTCGTGCTCCGGGCCGAGGGCCGCGGCTTCAACGCCGGCGTCGACATCAAGGAGATGCAGCAGACCACCGGCTTCGAAGCCCTGATGGGTGCCAACAAGGGCTGCTTCGCGGCCTTCAAGGCGGTCTACGAGTGCTCGGTGCCCGTGATCGCGGCCGTCAACGGCTTCTGCCTCGGCGGCGGGGTCGGCCTGGTCGGCAACGCGGACTGCGTGATCGCCAGCGACGACGCATTCTTCGGCGTACCCGAGGTCAACCAGGGCGCGCTCGGTGCGGCCACCCACATGGCCCGCCTGGTCCCCCAGCACCTGATGCGCACCCTCTACTTCACCGCCCGCACCATCAAGGCGAGCGAGCTGGTGCAGCACGGCAGCGTCCTGGAGGTCGTCCCCCGCGGAGAGCTCGACGACGCCGCGCTGAAGGTGGCCGGCGAGATCGCCGCCAAGGACACCCGGGTGATCCGCGCCGCCAAGGAGGCGCTGAACGGGATCGACCCGATCGACGTGAACAAGAGCTACCGCTTCGAGCAGGGGTTCACCTTCGAGCTCAACCTGTCCGGCGTGAGCGACGAGCTGCGAGACGAGTTCGCAGGAACGGAGAAGAGCAAGAAGTGACCGAACCACGCGACAAGCAGACGACGATCGACGAGATCGTCGGCTCGCTCGAGAGCGGCATGACCATCGGCATCGGTGGCTGGGGTCCGCGGCGCAAGCCGATGGCGCTGGTCCGGGCCATCCTGCGCAGCGACCTGACCGACCTGACCCTGGTGAGCTGGGGCGGCGCCGACGTCGGCCTGCTGACCCGGGCGGGCAAGGTGAAGAAGCTGGTCTACGCCTTCGTCTCCCTCGACACGGTGCCGCTGGAGCCGAACTTCCAGAGGGCCCGCCAGGAGGGCACCATCCCCGAGGTCGTCGAGCTCGACGAGGGGATGTTCCAGACCGGTCTCCAGGCGGCCGCCCAGCGGCTGCCGTTCCTGCCGATGCGAGCCGGTCTCGGCTCCGACGTACTCGTCAACAACCCCGA
This sequence comes from Nocardioides sp. W7, assembly GCF_022919075.1. NCBI lineage: Bacteria > Bacillati > Actinomycetota > Actinomycetes > Propionibacteriales > Nocardioidaceae > Nocardioides > Nocardioides sp. W7. The sequence goes on from NZ_CP095078.1 coordinate 3,794,887, forward strand.
CATCAAGACCGTCACCAGCCCGTACGACGAGGGCCACGGGCACGAGGAGCTGGTCGCGGTCCCCGCGCTCCGGCTCGACGTCGCCCTGGTGCACCTGAACCGGGCCGACCGGCACGGCAACGCGACGTACCTGGGTCCCGACCCCTACTTCGACGACCTGTTCGCGATGGCCGCCGACAAGACGTACCTCAGTGTCGAGCAGATCGTCGACACCGCTGGGCTGACCGTCGACACCCCCGTCCAGCGGCTGCTGCTGAGCCGGATGATGGTCGACGGGGTCGTCGAGACCCCCAACGGCGCGCACTTCACCACCTGCACGCCCGACTACGAGCGCGACGAGAAGTTCCAGCGGGCCTACGCGAAGGCCGCGTCCGGCAGCGACGAGGACTGGGCGGCGTTCAGCGCCCGCTTCCTCGACGGCGACGAGGCGGCCTACCAGGCCGCCGTCCGCGACTTCCAGAAGGAGCAGGCATGAGTGCCTCGACCGCCGTGACCCGGGCCGACGTCTGCGCGGCGGCCATCGCCGACGCGTTCCGCGACGACGGCGAGATCTTCGCCAGCCCGATGGGGCTGCTGCCGATGCTGGGGGTGCGGCTGGCCAAGCTGACCAGCAACCCCGACCTGGTGATCTCCGACGGCGAGTCGCTGTTCCTCGCCGGCGTCCCGCCGCTGTTCGCGAAGTCCGACGTGGTCGAGGGCTGGATCCCGTTCCGCAAGGTCTTCGACGTCGTCGCCTACGGCAAGCGGCACGTGATGATGGGCGCCACCCAGGTCGACCGCCACGGCAACCAGAACATCTCGGCCATCGGCGACTTCGCCCGGCCCAAGCGGCAGCTGCTCGGCTCGCGCGGCGCCCCCGGCAACACGGTGAACAACCGGACGTCGTACTGGGTCCCGAAGCACTCCCCGCGCGTCTTCGTCGAGCGGGTCGACATCGTCTCCGGCGTCGGTCCCGCACGGGCGAAGCAGGCCGGCCCCGGCGCGGCCCGCTTCAACGACATCCACCGGATCGTCAGCAACCTCGCCGTCTTCGACGTCACCGGTCCCGGCGACACGATGCGGCTGCTGAGCGTGCACCCCGGCGTCACGGTCGACGAGGTCCGCGAGGCCACCGGGTTCGAGTTCGACGTACCGGCCGACGTGCCGATCACGCGTGAGCCGACCACCGAGGAGCTGACCATCATCCGCGAGGTGCTGGACCCGAAGGGTCTGCGCTTCAAGGAGGTCCCGGCCCCAGAGAACGCGTCATGATCGACCAGCTGCTCCGCACCCCCCTGACCGAGCTGGTCGGGATCCGCCACCCCGTCGTCCAGACCGGCATGGGCTGGGTCGCCGGCCCCCGTCTAGTGAGCGGTACGGCGAACGCGGGCGGCCTCGGCATCCTGGCCAGCGCCACGATGACGATCGGCGAGCTCGAGAAGGCGATCGTCGAGGTCAAGGGCCGCACCGACCAGCCGTTCGGGGTCAACCTGCGTGCCGACGCCGGTGACGCACCCGCCCGCTGCGATCTCCTGATCGAGCACGGCGTGAAGGTGGCGTCGTTCGCGCTGGCCCCGAAGCCCGAGCTCATCGCGCGGCTCAAGGAGCACGACATCGTCGTGATCCCGTCGGTCGGCGCGCCCAAGCACGCGGTCAAGGTCGCCTCCTGGGGCGCGGACGCGGTGATGATCCAGGGCGGCGAGGGCGGCGGCCACACCGGCGCGGTCCCGACCACCCTGCTGCTGCCGACCGTTCTCGATGCCGTGGACATCCCGGTGATCGCGGCCGGCGGGTTCTTCGACGGCCGTGGACTCGCCGCCGCGCTCTCGTACGGCGCCGCCGGCATCGGCATGGGCACCCGCTTCCTGCTGACCCGCGACTCCGCCGTCCCCGACGCCGTCAAGGAGCTCTACCTCTCCTACGGCCTCGACGGCACCGTGGTCACGGCCAAGGTCGACGGGATGCCGCACCGGATGCTGCGCACGAAGCTGGTCGAGGAGATCGAGGAGACCAGCGCGGTCAAGCGGCTCGGCCCGACCCTGCGCCGGACCCTGGAGTTCAAGCAGAGCAGCGGTCTGTCCTGGCTCGAGCTGGCCAAGGACGGCCGGGAGATGAAGAAGAGCCAGGGCCGCTCGATGGCGCAGATGGCGCTGGCCGCCAACACCCCGACGATGCTGAAGTCGGGCCTGGTCGACGGCGACACCGACGCGGGCGTGCTCGCCTCCGGCCAGGTCGTCGGCGTCCTCGACGACCTGCCGTCCTGCGAGGAGCTCATCGAGAGGGTCGTCACCCGGGCGGTCGAGGAGCTGCGCCGCGGGGCGACGTACCTGGTCTAGATCGAGCCCTGGAAGACGAGCTCCCGGCCCATCACCCGGTAGCCGAGCAGCTCGTTGACGTCGATCATCCGGGCATTGGACTCGGCGTTCCAGGTGTCGACGGTCTCGACCTGCGGCTCGGCCTCGGCCAGCCAGCGCAGCATCTCGGCCTTCAACAGCAGCCCGAGCCGGTGGCCTCGGTGGGCGGCGACCACCGAGGTGTCGTGCTGTTCGGCCAGCGCCGGCCGCTCGCCGTCGACCGCGACCACGGACTGACCGGCGAGCTCGGCGCTGGCGCGGTGCCGGGCCACCACCCCGGTACAGCCGGTGGCCGCGCGCGGCCTGGGCGGCGGCGTACGCCCCGATCCGCTCGGGCGGGAAGTCGCTGTCCTCGATGTCGAGGTCGTCGGTCGGGGCGTCGTTGATCGCCGCCGTCAGCACCGCCAGCGCAGGGAGCAGCTCGGGCGGGCTGGCCCCGGCCAGCCTGAGCAGCTCGTAGCCGGCGGCGTGCGGGAGGGCGTCGTCGTACGCCGCGTCGACGGCGGCCCGGTCCAGCTCGGCGAGGTGCTGGCGCCGGTTGACCTCGACCGACTTCTGCGACAGCCCGTGCCGCGTCGCGAACCCGACGGTCGCCGGGGACTCCCACCCGGCGGTGCCCAGCGACGTGCGTCCCTCGGCGCGGGCCCGGTCCCGAAGCGCCTCCAGTACGGCGCTCCCGATCCCCCGGCGACGGTGAGTCGGGTCGACCTGCGCGAACACCCAGGCGACGTGCCGGTTGTCGTACTCGCTGACGGAGTACTCGCCTGTCGCCACCGGTACGCCGTCCACTCGAGCGACGAACCCGATCGACGGCTCGCCGTCCCAGCCGTGCCGGAGCTCGCCGACGGCCTCGTGCGCGGTCAGCGGGTGCCCCCAGTGCGAATCGACCGCGCGGACGAGGTTCGAGACCGTCACGAAGTCGCCGACCGCGGCCGCCTCCCCGGGGTCCACCTGATCGAGGATCATCCGTCGAGCATGCATCCGGCGGGCGAGCGGGCGCACCTGGATATCCGGTGCGGGGCTTCGGCCGGTCCTGCTGCTCAGCCTCACCGCGGGGCGGCGTAAAGTCGCCGTATGAGCCAACAGCAGGCGCCGCGACGTCGCCGGCACCTGATGGACCCCGACAACCCGCGTCCCGCGCCGCCGCCGCCCGGCAGCAAGGCCATCGAGGGCGTGCAGAAGTGGGTCCTGTCGGTCCTCCTCGCCACCACGATCCTCCACCTCTCGGCGGGCCTGGTGGTGTCGGCCGTGTTTCTCGACGACGGCAACGACCCGGCCAAGATCGGGCTCAACCTGATCGCGGGCGCGTTCGGCATGATCGCGGTCGCCGTCGCCCTGGTGATCCACCGCAAGCCGATCGCGACGCCGTGGCTGCTGCTCGGGCTGGTGCCGACGGTCGTCGGCCTGGCCATCTGCTACGCCTGAGCCGCGTCCGGTGCCAGCGCCCGGCGCAGGGCGTCCACGAGCTCCGCGTCCATCCGCTTCACCACGGCCGCGTCCCGCACGATCGCCGACCCGTGCACCGTTCCCGGGAACGAGTGCAGCTCGACCGAGACGCCGGCCTGCAACAGCCGCATCGCGTACTCGATGCCCTCGTCGCGCAACGGGTCCAGCTCGCAGGTGACGACGTACGCCGGCGGCAGCCCGCTGAGGTCCTCGGCGCGCGCAGGAGCGGCGTACTGGTCGGCCTCCCGACCGCCGAGGTAGTACTGCCAGGACAGCACCGCCTGCGGGCGGCTCCACATCGGGGTGCCGGTGAAGGCTCGCATCGACCAGGTGTCGAGCCGGTCGTCGAGCTCCGGGATGCCGAGGGCCTGGAAGCACAGCTCCGGACCGCCCCGGTCCCGGGCGAGCAGCGCGGTCGCCGCGGCCAGTCCCCCGCCGGCGCTCTGACCGTGTACGGCGACCCGCGCGGCGTCGACGTCGTCGCGCGCCGCGAGCAGCTGCAGGGCGGCGTAGCAGTCGTCGAGCCCGGCGGGGTACGGGTGCTCGGGCGCCAGTCGGTAGTCGACGCTGGCCACCACCGCCCCGAGGGTGTGGCACAGCTCGACGGCCAGCCCGTGCTCCAGGTCGAGGTCGCCGAGGCAGAACCCGCCGCCGTGCAGGTAGAGCAGCCCGGGCAGCCGGCCGGTCGCGCCGCGCGGGCGGTAGAAGCGCACCCGCGCCGCCTCGCCGACCGGCACCTCGCTGGTCTCGACGAGCTCCTCGCCCGGCACCGGGCCCTCGGGCACGAAGCTCGCGAGCATCGCGCGGGCACCCGCGACGTCGGCCAGGGACTCGGTCAGGTCCGGCAGCAGAGCGACGATGTCCGCCAGGGCGGGATCGAGGGTCGGGAGGTCGGCGGGATCCATGGGTCTCCTCAGGTGGCTCAGGTCAGGGCGGGGACGAGATAGGTCTGCAGGTAGGCGCGCACCGACGCGCGGTCGCCGACGTCGACGGCCACGCCCGGCACCGCGACCAGCGAGATGACGACCCGCAGGATCCACTCCGCGGCACCGGCCAGGTCGAGGTCGGCGCGGACCTCGCCGGCCGACCGGGCCAGCTCCAGGTGGTGCTCCCAGAAACCCGCGAGACCCGGGACGATGTCGTCGGCGAAGGTGCCCATCACCGCCGCGAACGCCTGCGGCTCGCTCTCCCGCAGCTCCAGGGCCAGCGGACCGAGCGGCGAGCTGCGCGACATCACGACCGCCTCGGCCACCTTGGCCGCCATCCCCTCGGCGCTGCCCACCCGCTCGTGGGCCTCGGCCCAGAACGCCTCGTCGCGGCGGATCAGGGCGGCGGACAGCAGGGTCGGCTTGTCGGGGAAGTGCAGGTACAGGCCGGACCGCGACACGCCGGCCTCCTCGGCCACCCGCCCGACCGTCGTACGACGGATGCCGTCGCGGCGCAGGCAGCGCTCGGCGGCGTCGAGCAGTCGGTCCCGGGTGCTCACCGGCTCACCCCAGCACGAAGTCGTCGAGGTCGACGGTGCGGGTCCAGGCCCAGAAGTCGACGATCCGCCAGGGGCTCAGCACGTGCACCTCGCCGTCGTCGTTCGTGTAGTAGTTGTGCTCGATGTGCGGCGAGGCCCAGACCGTGGCGCGCAGCTCGGCCTGGCAGCGGTCGTACCACTCGTCGTACCGCTCCTGACGCGGCTCGAGCGAGCGCAGCCCACCGTCGGCCAGCGCGGTCAGGCACTGCACGACGTAACGGACCTCCATCTCGGAGTTGATGATCAGGCTGCCGCCGCTGGCCAGGTTGGTGCCGGGGCCGTAGAGGCAGAAGAGGTTCGGGAAGCTCGGCACGGTCATGCCCAGGTAGGCGCGCGGGCGGGTGCCCCAGTGCTCGCGCAGGTCGACGCCGTCGCGGCCGGTGATCCGGAGCGGCAGCAGGAAGTCGTTGGCGCGGAAGCCGGTCGCCCAGACCAGTACGTCGGCGCGGTGGAACCGGCCGTCGCTGTCGACGACCCCGTCGGGCTCCAGCCGGTCGACGCCGGCGCGGACCAGTTCGACGTTCTCCCGCTGCAGGGTGCGCAGCCAGCTGCCGTTGTCCTGCAGGGTCCGCTTGCCGGTGGGCGGGTAGTCGGGCAGCACCATCGCGAGCAGCTCGGGGTCGTCCGGGACCTGGCTGGTGATCCAGTCGGCGAACATCATCCGGGCCAGGTCGTTGGCCTCGCTGACCGAGCGCTCCTGCGGCTCCCACTCCGGGTCGACCCGCGCCGCGACCAGGCCGGTGTCGCAGCCGGGGTAGAAGATCAGGAAGCGGTACCAGCGCGCGTAGAACGGCAGGTGCCGCAACGCCCACCGCACCCCGGGGCCGACCTCGGCGTGGTAGTTCGGGTTCGGGAACATCCACTGCGCGCTGCGCTGGATGACGGTGAGGCTGCCGACCTGCTCCGCGATCGCCGGAGCCACCTGGAAGCCGGTCGCACCGGCGCCGATCATCACGACGTCCTTGCCGGCGAGGTCGACGTCGTGGTCCCAGCGCGCGGTGTGGAAGGAGGGTCCGTCGAAGTGCCCCGGTACGTCGGGCAGCGCGGGCCGGTTGAGCATGCCGACCGCGGAGACGACGGCGCGGGCGGTGAGCGTCTCGCCGGTGTCGAGCGCGACCGCCCAGGTGCCACTCGGCTCGTCCCAGGTCGCGCCGGTCACCTCGGTGGACCAGCGGACGTGGCGGCCCACGTCGTACTTCTCGAGGACTCGCTGGAAGTACGCCTGCAGCTCGGGCTGGCGGGCGAAGAACTCGGTCCAGTGCTCGGAGCCCTCGAAGGAGTAGCAGTAGAAGTGGTTGCCGACGTCGACCCGGGCGCCCGGGTAGGTGTTCTCCCACCAGGTCCCGCCCACACCGGGGTTCTTCTCGACGACGGTGTACGGGAAGCCGGCCTCCTGCAGGCGGATCGCGGCCAGCAGACCGGACATGCCGCAGCCGATGATCACGACCGGCAGGTCGGTGGCCGTGGCCGGGTCCTGCGGTCGGGCCGCGGCGCGGGCGTCTGCGCCGTCGAGCTCCATCTCCTCCAGCAGCATCGGGACGTACTCCGACCCGACGTCCTCGCAGGTGATCCAGTCCATCATCCGCTTGAGGAGGTCCGCGCCGACGGGCTCCGGCTCGGGGCAGCCGCGGTCGCGCCAGTCGCGGACGATCTCGACCGCTCGCGCTCGGGCGGCCGCCTGGTCCTCCGGGCTCATGAAGCCCTGCACCTCGTTGAGGAACAGCCCCTGCGGGCGCAGCGGACCGGTGAGGATCTCCTCGACCACCGCCGGGTCGTCGGTCATATGGACGCATGAGAGCAGCAGGGTCGGCACCGAGAGGTTCTCGAGCGCCGCCGCGATCGCCTCGTCGCTCGTCTCGGCGGCCGTGAACGGTACGCCGGAGTGGGGGTTCCGCATGCGGCATTGGTACACACTTGTGGGAATCTGTCTACCGCTCTAGCGTCCGGCCATGCGCACCGTCGTCATCGAAGCCCCGGGGTCCGTCACCGTCGAGACCCGTCCGGACCCCACCCTGCCCGGCCCGGACGGCGCGATCGTCCAGGTCGAGGCCACCTCCATCTGCGGGTCCGACCTGCACTTCTACGACGGCGACCTGCCGATGTACCCCGTCGCGGTGGGCCACGAGGCCATCGGCCGGATCGTCGAGGCCGGCCCCGACGTACGACGCTTCGCCGTCGGCGACCGGGTGCTGATCGCGTCGGTGGCCGGCTGCGGCGCCTGCGACCGCTGCGCGCTGGGCGACTCGGTGACCTGCGTGCAGGGCGGCAAGGTGTTCGGCGCGGGCGAGCTGGGCGGGGCGCAGAGCGACCTGGTCGCCGTGCCGGTCGCCGACTTCCAGCTGCTCGCCGTCCCGGAGGGGATGAGCGACGAGGCCGCGCTGCTGCTCACCGACAACCTGGCCACCGGCTGGGCGGGCGCGCAGCGAGCCGACTTCGCGCCGGGCGGCACGGTGGTGGTCCTCGGGCTGGGCGCGGTCGGGCAGTGCGCCGTACGCGCGTCGTACGCCCTCGGCGCGGGGCGGGTGCTGGTGGCCGACCCGGTCGCCGGGCGTCGCGATCGAGCCGTCGCCGCGGGCGGCATCGCGATCGAGGGGCCGACCGTCGAGGCCGTGCTCGAGGCGACCGGCGGGCGTGGCGCCGACGCGGTCATCGACGCCGTGGCGCTCGACGCCACGCTGGACGACGCGTTCGGTGCCGTGCGCGCCGGCGGCACCGTGTCGGTGATCGGCGTGCATGACCTGACGCCGTACCCGCTGCCGATCCTGGGCGCCCTCTTCCGCAGCATCACGCTGCGGATGACGACCGCCCCGATCCAGGGCACCTGGTCCTCGCTCGTCCCACTCATCGGGAACGGCCGGATCGACACGACCGGGCTCTTCACCCACGAGTTCGCGCTCGCCGACGCGGCCTCGGCGTACGCCGCCGTCGCCGCCCGGACCGCCGACTGCGTGAAGGTCCTGATGCGCCCCTGACGCATATCCGGACCCGTGAGGAGCCGTCGTCACCACCATCGATAGGTTCAGATCATGACCGACATCGAGGTGACCGAGACCCCGCAGATCGAGACGCCGTCCGACGCGGTCCCCGACGGCATGCTGGCCAACCCGACCCGCGTGCGGATCTGACCTTGTCCGGGCCCGTGCGGGTCTTCCGCGTCGAGGACCTCCTCGACGCGGACCCGACACCGGGCATGCACCGGCGCCGGGCCTTCGAGCTCGAGCGGCTGTGGGTCGGCCAGGTGACGACCGCACCCGGGGCCGTGTCCGGATGGCACCACCACGACGTCAACGAGTCCAGCCTGTACGTCGTCTCCGGCATCCTGCGCCTGGAGTTCGAGGGCCACGAGGGCTGGCTGGACGCCCGGCCCGGCGACTTCGTGCACGTCCCCGCTCACACGGTGCACCGCGAGAGCAACCCCGCCGACGAGCCGTCCCTCGCGGTGATCGCCCGCGCCGGCGGCGGGATCCCGACGGTCAACGTCGACCCGCCACCCGGACGCTGGGACGGGTAGCGGAACCTCAGGCCGCCGCCTGCGCGACCCGTCACTTTCTCGGCGTCTTTCGCGGTGTGTCGCCGCAGCATTGACGGCTCGACCCTCGTGACGGTCGCCCGGCCTAGCTCCTCGGCTGCGGCGTGTGGGGATGCTCCGGGTCGGCCACGAAGATCCGCTCGTAGATGTCGTAGATCAGGCCGGCCTTCTCGTTGTTGTAGACCATCGAGTCGGTGAAACCCCGCTCGCCCAGCCGGCACTTCAGGTCGGCGTACGTCGCGCGGTCGTCGGCGTGGCTCGCCAGCCAGTCGCGGAACGCCACGTGCCGCTGCGGCTCCTGGGCGCCGGGGCTCCACACGTGCAGGGTGGTCAGCGGCCGGGTCATCCGGAACACCCGGTGCTGCCACTCCGGCTCGCGCACCCGCAGCACGAAGCCGGCCGCCTCCAGTGCCGGCAGGTAGTCCGCCTCGCGCTCGGTGTCGGCCACGGTGAGGTCGACGTCGATGAAGGGCTTCGCGTGCAGTCCCGGCACCGACGTCGAGCCGACGTGCTCGATCGCCAGCACCCGCTCCCCCAGCGCCCTCCCGACCAGGCGGCGGACCTCGTCGTACGCCGCCGGCCACGCCGGATCGGGCGGCACCACCTCGACCCGTTCCGGCACGTGTGTGCGCACCCGCGCCGCCGCGACCTGCTCCTCGCTCGGGACGTCGTACGGGCGCCAGAGGGGGTGGGTGTCCATGCCCTCGAGCCTAGTTGGAGCGCGACCCGTCACTTTCTCGGCAGTTTTCGCGGTGTGTCGTCGCAGCATTGACGGCTCGGCCCTCAGTCCCGGCCCTCAGTCCGGTTCGCACGGCTGGCCGGCGAGGTGCCGCTCCAGCGCCCGTCGTACGGCGTCGACGGTCACCGCCCGATCGTGCGTCGGCACGTGCCTGCGCGTCAGTACGACGATCCCCCAGGACTCCTCGCGAGTCAGCCAACCTCGCCGGCGTCGGTCCTGCGCGCGCTGTTCGTCGCTGGTGTGCCAGTCCTCGCCGTCGTACTCGACCGCGAAGCGGAGCTGCTCGTTGGCCAGATCCAGCATCGCGAGCTCACCCCACGGCTGGCCTCCGCGTCGTACCTCCACCTGCGGGGTCAGGGCCGGCAGCCCGCCGTCATCGCAGCGCAACCGCGTCCAGGACTCCAGGAGCGACATCGCGCGGCCGTCGACGCGCGGACCCAGGTCTCGCAGCTGTACGACGCCGCGCATGCCGCGGAACCGCACCGTCTCGCGTACGACGTCTGCCGCGACGAAGCCCGCCTTCCGAGCCAGCGCGTCCATCGCGCCCAGCCCCTGGTCGCGCGAGCGCAGGCGGCCCAGGTCGCAGGCCAGTCGCAGCGGGGACAGCACTCGGACTCCGTCGACCACGATCACGTCTCGCGGCAGCAGGGTCCGCTCCCCGCCCGCGCAGCCGTCTTTGCGCACGCGGGTGTTGCCGGGCAGCTGGAAGACCGAGACGGGCGGCGCGACCACATGGGCCTGCGGCGGGTCGAGGTCGACGCCGTGCACCCAGGCCGCCGACTCGTCGCACACGACGGCCGTCTCGGGGATCACCAGCGAGACGGCGCGAGTGCGGGTCAGGGTGGAGTCCGGGACGGCGGCATCGACGTACACCCCGTCGACCACGCGGCGCAGCAGGCCCGAGCGCACCAACCGCGTAAGGACGTCACGTCCGACGCCGACGCCCGCGGCCTGCGCCGTCGTGAAAGGTACGTCGATCGGCAGCGCCGGGTGGCGATCCGGCAGGTCATGAAGGACATGCAGGTCGGGCAGCTCCATGCCCAGCATCGTCGGCAAAGTCGCGGGCCCTCGCCCGCGTCATCCACAGCCCCGGAGATCGACCCGTCAATCGTGCGGCAACACGCCGCCAAAACTGCCGAGAAAGTGACGGGTCGGCGAGGGAGCAGGTTCAGTCGGTGGTGCGGTACTTGCCCTGGAAGAACAGGAGGGGGTCGGGGGTCTCGGTGGTGGCGAGGGCGAGGACCCGACCGATGACGACGAAGTGGTCGCCGGCCTCGTGGACCGCGTGGATGGTGCAGTCGACATGGCCGAGGGTGCCGGGGAGCACCGGGGAGCCGGTGGCCTCGGCGGGGATCCAGTCGACGTCGGCGAACTTGTCGATGCCGCGACTGGCCATCGTGTTCGACAGCTCGGCCTGGCCGGCGGCCAGGAAGTTCACGCAGAACCGCCCGGAGCGCTGGATCAGCGGCCAGGCACGGGAGGTCTTGGCCGGGATGAACAGCACCAGCGGCGGGTCGAGGGAGACGCTGGAGAACGACTGACAGGTCATCCCGACCGGCTCCCCGCCACTGATCGAGGTCACGACCGTGACGCCCGAGGCGAAGCGGCCGAGCACGTCGCGGAACTGGCGCGCCGCGGCCAGCGCCGCCGGGTCCTCGGGGACCTCGACGTCCTCGCCGGGGCGCAGCTCGAAGTCGTAGCCGGCGTCACCGAGCCAGGAGCTGATCAGCTCCGGGCTGGGCCAGGTCTCGCGCGCGTCCGGGCTCATCCCGTCCGGGACGTCCGGGACGTCGGGGACGTCCGGGGTCTCTGCGCTGGCTCCCGAGCTCACCGTCTCGACCCTCGCCACTCGCTCCCGCTCCTACTGGCCGCCGCCGAAGTCGTGGCCCCAGTACGACACCGCGGTCGACTCGCGAGCGACCCAGCGGGCGTCGTCGACCATCATCCCCTCGGTGCCGAACTCGATGTCGAAGCCGCCGGGCGAGCGGACGTAGAACGACACCATCTCGTCGTTCATGTGCCGACCGAGCGTGGCCGACAGCGGTGCGCCGTGCTTGCGGACCCGCTCCAGCGCCCGGCCGACGTGGTCGAGCTTGTCGACCTCCAGCATGATGTGGACGCACTTGGCGGGGTTCGGCATCGGGAGGAACGCCAGCGAGTGGTGCCGCGGGTTGACGCCGAGGAACCGCAGCCAGATCTTCGAGCCCGGCTCCTTGCCGACGAACTCGCCGGGCATGCTCATCGAGTCGCGCAGCCGGAAGCCCAGGACGTCGGTGTAGAAGCGCAGCGCCTCCACGTCGTCGAGCACGGGCAGCACGATGTGTCCCATCCCCTGGTCGCCGGTCACGAAGGTCGCGGCGTACGGCGTGACGACCGGCCGGGACTCGTAGGTGATGCCGTGGAAGAGCTCGAAGACGTTGTCCCACGGGTCGCGGAAGCGCACCAGCTCCTGCACGCGGCGCTCGTCGAGCTCCTCGCGGGTGCCCTCCTCGAAGGCGACGCCCGCCTTCTGCAGGTGCTCGCGGGCCTCCTGCAGCGCCCGGTGGTCGGCGACCTCCCAGCCGACGCAGTCGAGCTGGTCGACGTCGGAGGGTACGACGACCAGGCGCGCCGACACCTCGTCGATGCGCCAGTACTGGTGGGCGGGGTTCGGGCCGCGGCCCTTGGCCAGCCCGAGCACCTTGCCCGCGAAGGTCTCCCACTGCGCCAGGTCGGTGCTGGCTACCCGGACGTAGCCCATGGACTTGATGTCGATCATGAGGACCTCTCGGTGTGGCGGGACAGGAACGCGGTGGCGACCTCGGCGAACTCCTCCGCGGCCTCGATCTGCGCCCAATGCCCGCAGTTCGGGAAGACGTGCAGCGACGCCTTGGGGATCAGCTTCAGCGCGACCATCGCCCCGTCGAGCGGATTGACCCGGTCCTCGCGGCCCCAGGTGAGCAGGGTGTGCTTGCGCAGCCGGTGCGCCTCACGCCAGAGCATCCCGTCCTCGGCGGTCTCGGGGTTCCAGAACGACATGCCCATCGAGCGCATCGCCTCCTGGGCGCCCGGCGCGGTCGCGTCGGCGAACCGCTCCTCGACCAGCTCGTCGGTCACCAGCGCCTGGTTGACGACCATCGTGGAGATGAACGCCCGCAGCGCCTCGCGGGTCGGGTTGGCGCCGAAGTCCATCAACCGCTGCACACCCTCGGTCGGGTCCGCGTGGAAGAGGTTGAGCGAGAGCCCGCCCGGCCCCATCAGGACCAGCCGGCCGACCCGGTCGGGATAGGTGAGCGCGAGCCGCATGGCCGTGCCGCCGCCGAGGCTGTTGCCGAGCAGGTGCACCCGCTCGATCCCGAGCTCGTCGAGCAGCGCGACGACGTGGTCGGCGGCGTGCCGGTAGAAGTTGCCGGCCACCGGCGGCTTCTCGGACCCACCGAAGCCCGGCTGGTCGACCAGCAGGGTGCGGAAGTGACCCGCGAAGTGCGGCAGCGCCCGGCCGAAGTTGGACCAGGCCGACGCGCCGGGACCGCCGCCGTGCAGCATCACCAGCGGCAGTCCGCCACCGGTGGCGCCGGGCTCCCCGGCCTCGTAGTAGTTGAGCGTGATGTCGCGGGCCTTGGCCGAGCGGCGCACGGACTCCTGGGACAGGTCCACGTCAGTACATCCCCGGGTCGACCTTGTGCCCGAACTCGTGCGCGCCGTACATCTGCAGGGCCCGCTCGGGGTCGTTGGCCGCGTGCACCCGGCCCGCGTGGGCGTCGCGCCAGGCCCGCTGGAGGTAGGTGCCGGTGGCCAGCGCGCGACCGCCCGAGGCCTCGAACAGCACGTCGATCGCGTCGAGCGCCCGCTGCGAGCCGAGGACCTGGTCGCGCCGGACCTTCAGCCGCACGCCGAGCGGGATCTTCTCGCCGCGGGCGACGTGGTCCATCTCCTCGCGGATGTTGTTGATCAGCAGCGCCCAGGCCGCGTCGATGTCGGAGGAGGCACGGGCGATCCGGACGGCCGCGAACGGGTCGAGCGAGGCCTTCTCCCCCAGGTACGCCGCGCGGGTGCGCTGCTGCTGCATGGCGACGTGCTCGGCGTACGCGCCCCGGGCCATGCCGATGATCGGGGTGGTGATGGTGCCGGTGAAGATCGAGTGGAACGGCAGCTTGTAGAGGTCGGAGGTGTTCTGCTCCTGGCCCGGGCCGCGGCACTGGCCGGTCTCGCTCATCGACAACGTGAACGCCTCGGGGATGAACACCTCGTCGACCACGATGTCGTTGGAGCCGGTGCCGGCGAGGCCGACCGTGTGCCACACGTCGAGGATCGTGTACTTCTCACGCGGCACCATGAAGGTCTTGAAGTCGACGACCTGACCCTCGGCGTTGAAGACCAGACCGCCGAGCAGCACCCACTGGCAGTGGTCGCAGCCCGAGGAGAAGCTCCACTTGCCCGAGAGGGTGTAGCCGCCGTCGGCCACCGTCGCCTTGCCGGTCGGGGCGTACGACGAGCTCAGCCGGGTCGACGTGTCCTCGCCCCACACCGCCTGCTGCGCCTCGTCCGCGAACAGCGCCACCTGCCAGGGGTGCACGCCGACGACGCTGGAGACCCAGCCCGTCGAGCCGCACGCCGAGGCGATGTCGCGCACCGCGGAGTAGAAGGTGACCGGGTCGGCCTCGAAGCCGTCGAACCGCTTCGGCTGAAGCAGCCGGAAGAAGCCGGTGTCCTCGAGCTCCTTGATCGACGCCTCCGGAACCACGCGGAGACGCTCGGCCTCGTCAGCGCGCTCCCGGAAGATGGGCAGCAGGTCACGGACGCCGTCGAGAACAGCCTGGGGCATGGACTTCTCCTGTCGTGGTCGGACAGGAGGAATACTAGAACACGTTCTCGTTTTGGTGAAGCCGGGCGCCTTCGCGTGCCGCCGCGTCCACCCGATCGCGGTGGGCGGACCAGTCGTAGCCGCCCTCCGGCAGGTTGGTGGCATCCGCGCGCAGCCCGGCCGCCCCGTCGACCAGCTCACGCACGATGTCGGCGTGCCCCGCATGCCGAGCGGTCTCGGCGATCAGGTGCACGAGGATCTGGTGCAGCGTGACGACCCGGCGCTCCGGCGGCCACCACGGGACCTCGCCGGTGTCGTCGAGGTCGAGCGCGGCGATCGTCTCCGCACCGTGCGCCCAGGCCCGGCGGTACAGCCCGACCACATCCTCGCGCGAGACCTCCGGGGCGACCCAGAGGTCGTCGTTGTGGTCGGCGTCCTCGCTGTCCCACGGCAGCCGCTCCCCGTGCGGACGGGCGAAGGTGTCGCCGAGGTAGCCGAGCTCCACGCTCGCCAGGTGCTGGACCAGGCCGAGCACGCTGGTGCCGGTCGGGGTGAGCGGGCGGCGGGCGTCGTACTCCGTGAGGCCGTCGAGCTTCCAGAGCACGGCCTCGCGGGCGGACTGCAGGTAGCGGACCAGGGTGTCCTTGGGTGCGGGAGTCATGCGACCCACCCTGGCACCGTCCGGGGACAGTCCCCCGAGACGTAGCCGGGATCGACTCAGGCGCCGAGCGCCTCGCGCACCCGACACGCAGCGGCCCGGGTCAGCGGACCGAGTCGGTCGGCGCGGCCGGCGGGCACCACGAGCTCCAGCGCCGCGCCGGCGGCGACGGGCGAAGCGATGGCGACCAGGCCGCCACCGATGTCCCGGCACACCAGCTGGGTACGACGGGCGCGGTGCAGGTCGGCGTACAGCTGGGCGAGGTCGGCACCGCTCACCCGGCCGTCGACCTCCTCGGGGGTCAGCGTCGCGAGGGCGGCCCGGCCCAGAGCGGAGCGCTCGGCCCGCCGGCGGGTGCCGACCCGGCCGGCTCCGTCGCCGCGGCCGTCGACGAGCACCACGTCCGCGCCGTCGAGCCGCCCGAGGTGCACGGCTCCCCCACAGCTGGCCAGCCGGGCGAGCTCCGGCGCCGCGACCTGCTGCAGGTCGGCCCGGACCTGGCCCGGCCGGCCCCAGGTCCGGCCGCGACGGCCGAGGACGTAGCCGCCGTCGGTGTGGGAGAGCCAGTCCAGGCCCACCAGCTGGTCGAGGATCCGGTGTGCGGTCGACCGCGGCAGCCCGGTCTGCAGGGCGACCTGACCCAGGGTGAGGCGCCGCTCGGGCTCCTCGAACGCATCCAGGATGAGCGTCGCGCGGCCCAGCATCGTCGGCAACATCTCGTGGGGTACCGCGGTCATACGACTCTCCTCAGCACCAGTCACAAAACTGGAACGCATTCTAGTTTTGGGCACAGTAGCGCCCCGGCGACCGGGAAACCAGGGAATCGCACGACCTGGGCCCGAAGCGTTGCTCAGCGGTTCGCCGCGACCTTGTCCTGCTCCGCCTTGAGCATCAGCGCGATGTCGACGAGCTGGTCCTCCTGGCCGCCGATCAGCTTGCGGCGACCGGCCTCCAGCAGGATCTTCGCGCCGGAGACGCCGTACCGCTCGGCGGCGTTGCCGGCGTGCTTGAGGAACGAGGAGTAGACGCCGGCGTAGCCCATCATCAGCGTCATCCGGTCGAGCTGACACTCCTCGGGCATCGCCGGCTTGATGACGTCCTCGGAGGCGTCGACGATGGTGAGGAAGTCGATGCCGGTCTTCCAGCCGAGCTTGTCGCACACCCCGACGAACGCCTCGAGCGGCGTGTTGCCGGCGCCGGCACCGAACCGGCGCACCGACCCGTCGATCTGAGTGGCGCCCGCGCGGGCCGCGATGACGGTGTTCGAGACGCCGAGACCGAGGTTCTCGTGGCCGTGGAAGCCGACGGTCGCCTCGTGGCCGATCTCGGCCACCACCGCGGCGACCCGGTCGGCGGTCTGCTCCATGACGAGCGCGCCGGCGGAGTCGACGACGTAGACGCACTGGTTCCCGGCCTCGACCATGATCCGCGCCTGCTTGGCCAGCACCTCCGGGGGCTGGGTGTGGCTCATCATCAGGAAGCCGACGGTCTCCAGCCCGAGCTCGCGGGCCAGCCCGAAGTGCTGGATCGAGGTGTCGGCCTCGGTGCAGTGCGTGGCGATCCGGCAGATCTGCCCGCCGTTGTCCTGCGCGGCGCGGATGTCGTCCTTGGTGCCGACGCCGGGCAGCATCAGGAACGCGATCTTGGCCCGCTTCGCGGTCTCGGCCGCGATCCGGATCAGCTCCTGCTCGGGCGTGCGCGAGAAGCCGTAGTTGAACGACGAGCCCCCGAGCCCGTCGCCGTGGGTGACCTCGATGACCGGCACGCCCGAGTCGTCCAGGGCCTCGACGATGTCGTGCACCTCCTGCGCGGTGAACTGGTGCCGCTTGTGGTGCGACCCGTCGCGCAGGCAGGTGTCGGTCAGGCGGAGGTCCAGGCCACTGCCCGGGTCGGTGTCGGTCCAGGTCCGGTTGAGCGTGTTGAGGTCGTTCACAGCAGGCTCCTTGCGATGTTCTGGCCGACCTGCGTGGCCGCGGCGGTCATGATGTCGAGGTTGCCGGCGTACGGCGGCAGGTAGTCGCCGGCGCCCTCCACCTCGACGAAGACGGAGACCTTCAGCTGCCCCTGGGTCGCGGGCGAGGGCTCGTCGAGCTGCGGCTCCTGGAGCAGCCGGTAGCCCGGGACGTACTCCTGGACCGCCTTCTCCATGGCGAAGACCGACTGCACGATCGCGTCGCGGTCGGCGTCGGGCGACACCGCGCAGTAGATCGTGTCGCGCATGATCATCGGCGGCTCGGCCGGGTTCAGGATGATGATCGCCTTGCCCCGCTCGGCTCCGCCGATGCTCTGCACCCCGGCGGCGGTGGTGCGGGTGAACTCGTCGATGTTGGCGCGGGTGCCGGGCCCGGCCGACATGCTCGAGACCGACGCCACGATCTCGGCGTACGACACCCCGCCGTACGACGCGACCGCGCGCGAGACCGCCGCGACCATCGGGATCGTGGCCTGGCCGCCGCAGGTGATCATGTTGACGTTCATCGCGGCGACGTGCTCCTGGCCGTTGACCGGCGGGATCACCGCCGGGCCGACCGCGGCCGGGGTCAGGTCGACCGCGCGGATGCCCGCCTCCTCGTAGCGCGGGGCGTACTCCCGGTGCACGTACGCCGAGGTCGCCTCGAAGATCAGGTCGGGCAGCTGGTCCTGCTTCAGCAGCCAGTCGACCCCCTCGTGCGTCGCCTCCAGCCCCTGGGCCGCGGCGAGCTTGAGCCCCTCGCTCGACGGGTCGACGCCGATCATCCAGCGTGGCTCGATCACGTCGCTGCGCAACAGCTTGAACATCAGGTCGGTGCCGATGTTGCCGGGCCCCACGATCGCAGCGGTCAGCTTCTGGCTCACGCCTACTCCTCGAACTCGACAGTCAGCGGCTCGAATCCGCTGATCGACGCCGACACCCGGTCTCCCGGTGCGAACGGCACGAATGGGCCCAGGGCCCCGGACAGGATCAGGTGGCCGGCGCGCAGCGGGTCACCGAAGCGCTGGGCCTGTACGGCGAGCCAGCGCAGCGCCTCGAGCGGGTCGCCGAGGCAGGCGGCGCCGGTGCCCGACGAGCGCTCCTCGCCGTTGATGGTCAGCGACATCGTGACGTCGCGCGGCACCAGGTCGTCGAGGCCGCGGCCGTCGCGGCCCACGACGAACAGCCCGCTGGAGGCGTTGTCGGCGACGGTGTCGGTGAACTCGATGTCCCAGTCGGCGATCCGCGAGTCGACGATCTCGAGCGCCGGCAGGGCCACCTCGACGGCGTCCCGCACGACCTCGAGGGTGATCTCGGCTCCGTCGGGTGGGTCGATGTCCCGGCCGAGGACGAAGGCGACCTCGGCCTCGACCCGGGGCTGCACCAGGGTGCGCATCGAGATCGGGCCGCCACCGGCGGCGCCGTCGCTCACATCCATGTCGCTGAGCAGGTAGCCGAAGTCGGGCTGGTCGACCCCGAGCTGGCGCTGCACGGCCTCGGAGGTGGCGCCGATCTTGCGCCCCACCACCGAGACTCCCCCCGCGAGCCGCGCCCGGACCAGACCCTGCTGCACGGCGTACGCCGCCGGGAGGTCGTCGGTGCCGATCAGGTCGCGCACGGGGGCGCACGGCACCCGGGTCGCCTGGGCCTGGGCGATCCGCGCGACGGCGGCCTCGACGACGTCCTGATCGGTCACGGGTCAACAGTAGAACCTGTTACAGTTCCGCGCCATGACGGGTAGTACGACAGCGCCTTCGACAGGGGTCCTTCCCACCGAGGTGGACGTGGTGGTGGTCGGGGCCGGCGGGGCCGGGATGACCGCCGCGCTCGCCGCGCGCAAGCAGGGGCTGGAGACCGTCCTCGTCGAGAAGAGCGCCTACTTCGGCGGCTCGACCGCGCGCAGCGGCGGCGGCGTCTGGCTGCCGGGCAACTACGCGTTGAAGGCCGCCGGCCAGACCGACGACCTCGCCCGCTCCAAGCAGTACCTCGACGCCATCGTCGGCGACGTCGTCCCGAAGGTCCGCCGTGACACCTACGTCGAGCGCGGCGCCGAGGTCCTCGACTTCGTCCGGGAGCACACCCCGCTGCGCTTCACCTGGGTGCCGCAGTACGCCGACTACCACCCCGAGCAGCCCGGCGGGCGCCCGGAGGGACGCAGCTGCGAGCCGATCCCGCTGGACGCGCGCTTCCTCGGCGAGGAGCTGGAGCGACTGCACCCGCAGTACACCAAGGCACCGGCCAACATGATCGTGACGCAGGCCGACTTCCGGAAGATCAGCCTCGGGATGCGCACCATCCGCGGCCCGATCACGATGGTCAAGGTGGCGATCAAGCGGATCATCAGCGGGCTGCTGGGTCGCAAGATGTTCGCGATGGGCAACGCCATCGCGATCGGCCTGCGCAAGGGCCTGATCGACGCGGGCGTCCCGGTCCACTACGAGACCGAGCTGACCGATCTGCTGATCGAGGACGGCCGGGTCACCGGCGTCGTCGTACGACGGGGCCCCGACGGCGCCGAGACCGAGACCATCCGCGCCCGCCGCGGCGTGATCCTGGGCAGCGGCGGCTTCGAGCGCAACCTGGAGATGCGCGAGAAGTACCAGCCGCAGCCGACCTCGGTCGACTGGACGACCGGCTCCGAGTTCAACACCGGCGGCGGCATCCTGGCCGGCATCGCGGCGGGCGCCGAGACCGACCTGCTCGACGACGCCTGGTGGGGCCCGACCATCCCGCTCCCCAACGGCCCGTGGTTCTGCCTCGCCGAGCGCAACCTGCCCGGCTCGATCATCGTCAACCAGGCGGGCGAGCGGTTCATGAACGAGGCGCTGCCGTACGTCGAGGCCGTGCACGCGATCTACGACGGCGAGGCGACCGGCGTCGGGCACGTGCCGGCCTGGATGATCATCGACCAGCGCTACCGCAACCGCTACGTCTTCGCCGGCCTGATGCCGCGCCAGCCCTTCCCGGGCCGGTGGTTGAAGAGCGGCGCCGTGGTGAAGGCCGACTCGCTGGCCGACCTGGCCGCGGAGATCGGCGTACCCGCCGAGTCGCTCGGCGCGACCGTCGACCGTTTCAACGGCTTCGCGCGCACCGGTGTCGACCAGGACTTCCACCGCGGCGAGAGCGCCTACGACAAGTACTACTCCGACCCCACGGTCAAGCCGAACCCGTCCCTGCACACCATCGACGAGGGCCCGTTCTACGCCGTCAAGATCGTGCCCGGCGACCTCGGCACCAAGGGCGGCCTGGTCACCGACGAGCGCGCCCGCGTGGTGCGGCCCGACGGCTCGGTGATCCCCGGGCTGTACGCCGCCGGCAACGTCTCCTCCGCCGTCATGGGGCACACCTACGCAGGACCCGGCGCCACCATCGGGCCGGCGATGGCCTTCGGCTATCTCGCGGCGGAGGACATCGCCCGGACGGCCGGGACGTCCTCGTCGCCGAAGAGCGCCTGATGCCCATCGACCCGACCGTCGCCATCGGCGCCGACACCGGCAGCCAGGAGTTCTCCTGGTCCGAGAGCGACGTGTTGCTCTACCACCTCGTCATCGGCGCGACCGACCTCTCCTACACCCTCGAGGGTCCGGCCCTGCAGGTGCTGCCGTCCTTCGGCGTCGTCGCCCCGACATTCCACATGAGCGACCCGCCGCCGCTGGACCTCCCCGGCTGCGACATCAACCTGGCCCAGATCGTGCACGGCTCGCAGTCGATCAGCGTGACCGGCCCGCTGCCCACCTCGGGCACCGCCACGGTCTCGACCCGGATCAGCGACATCTGGGACAAGGGCAAGGCCGCCGTGATCTGGCAGGAGGGCGTCGCCGTCTCGCCGTCCGGCCAGGAGCTGTGGACCACCCGCTCGTCGATGTTCGTCAAGGGCGAGGGCGGCTGGGGCGGCGACCGCGGCACGGCCACGCCGGTGGTGCCGCCCGAGCGCGCGCCCGACACCGACACGTCGTACGACGTGCTGCCGCAGCAGGCGCTGCTCTACCGGCTGTGCGGCGACCGCAACCCGCTGCACGCCGACCCGGACTTCGCGAAGGCCGCCGGCTTCCCGGCGCCGATCCTGCACGGCCTGTGCACCTACGGCATCGTGCTGCGGACCCTGACCGAGCAGCTGCTCGGCGGTGACGCGTCCACCGTCGCCGGCTTCGGGGTGAAGTTCGCGGGCGTGCTGTTCCCGGGCGAGACGATCCGGGTGCGGGGCTGGCGCGAGGACGGCCGGATCATCGGCTCGGCCACGGTCGCGGGCGGCGAGCGCGACGGCGCGCCGGTGCTCGGCGACGTCGTACTGACGACCGCCTGAGCGACCCCCGGACCGGTCGAGTCCGCCTCCCTGACCGTTGAGTCCGGCATTCCCGGCACGCGAGTTCCGGACTCAATCGTCAGGATTCCCGAGTCGACCTAGGTGGGGACCCGGCCTAGGACGTAGAGGCGCTGGGTGGACTCGCCGCGCTCGGCCATGGGGCCGCGGAGGTACCACTCGACGTCGACCAGGCCGGCCGCCTCGAGGAGCGCGACGATCGTGGCCGGGTCGTGGCCCACGACGTCGATCGCCGGCACCTCCTGGTCGAACCAGCTCGTGATCCGCCGCACCTCGTCACCGGCGTGCATCGCGAGCACCAGCCACCCGCCCGCGTCGATCGGGCGCAGCAACGCCATCAGCGAGGCGGGCAGCTCGGACTCCGCCAGGTGGATCAGGGAGTACCACGCGAGCACCGCCCGCCAGCCCGGAGCGGTCTCGGGGCGCATCAGCCGCCGGAGGTGGCCGACGTCGTAGCGGACCCCGGGATGACGCGCCCGGGCCTGCTCGACCATCTCGGGAGTCAGGTCGAGCCCACGGGCGTCGGCTCCGGCAGCGGCGAGGTAGGCGGTCACGTGGCCCGGCCCGCTGCCGACCTCGACGACCGGCCCGCCGTCGGCGTGCGCGGCCACCCGGTCCAGCAGCCACCTCTCGAACGGCAGTCCGTCCAGCTCGTCGGACAGCCGCTCGGCGTAGGTCTCCGCGACGGCGCCGTACGTCGCCCGCACCCGGTCGTCCCGGGCCTCCGCGCCGTCCGCGACCGGGGTCTCGCGGTCGACCCCCGGTGCCCTCGTCACGGCGGTGACCGGCGCGGCGACCTCGCCCAGCAGGTGTGTCCAGCGCGGGTCGTGCTGGCCGGGCTGCCGCGGCAGCTCGCGGACCAGCCCGCGCTCGGCCAGCGCGGTCAGGCAGCTCTCGACCTCGCCGCGGTCGGCGAACGGGTGCAGCCGCTCGGAGCGCGAGCGCAGCTCGCCCGGCGCGTTCGGGCCGCGGAGCAGGAGCACCGTCAGCAACGCGCGCTCGTCGTCGCCGAGGCCGAGCGCCTCGTCGAGGACCTGGTGGTACTTCAGCGTCCGGCGGCCGGTGTCGGACCAGACGATCCGCAGCAGGCCCTTCTCCTTGAGCCGGCGACCGACCTGCTCGACGGTGTGCTCGTCGTAGTCGACGACCGGCTCGCGGCTGCTGGTCTGGTTGCAGGCGGTGCGTAGCGCAGTGAGCGAGAGGGGGTACGACGCCGGGACGGTCCGCTGCTTCTCGAGCAGGGCGCCGAGCACCCGCTGCTCCTCGGCATCCAGGACGGGGAGGTCGATCACGCCGGCCAGCCTAGTGCCGCGTGCCGGAGGCTCAGGCGGCCAGGAGGGCGAGCGACGCAAGCGAGACCAGCCAGCTGACGAAGCTGCCCACCAGGAAGTACTCGGTGACCTCGTGGATGCCGGGACCGCGGTGCCCCTCGCGCCGCGTGGCCTGCAGCTCGGGGAACCGGAGCAGTCCCTTGGCGGCGATCACGATGCCGGCCGCGGTCACCTCCCCCGCCAGCCCGAGCCCGAGGATGACCAGCCGCTCCATCGGCCCCAGGAGCCGGCCCCCCTTCAGGGTGGGCACGGGCGCACCCGGTCCCGACCGGATCGGATTGGCGGTGCCGCTGGCCGCCAGCACCAGCCGCACCACCACGTTGCCGGTCGACAGCTGCACCAGGACGGCCCCGGCGAGGAGGAGCGCGCGGTCGGGGTCGAAGCTGGCGAGGGCCTCGAGTCCGGAGCCCGCGAGCCAGTCGCGCAGCAGGCCGCCGGTGGCCGGGGCGGCCCCGGACAGCGCCACCGCGACGACGAGCACGACCCCCAGGAGGGCCAGCGGGAGTGCGGGTGGTCCGGTGCCGAAGGCGCGGGTCACGCTCCTGCCCCAGGCCACGGTCACGGCGGCCACCACGACCACCGAGGCCAGCTCGCGGGCGGAGGTCAGGCCCGCAGCCGGACCGAGGACGAGCACCGTCAGCGCCCCCGCGACCTCGGCGAGCCTGGGACGGCGCAGCAGCGAGCAGACCAGGTCGGTGGTCCCGATTCCCACCAGCAGCAGCCCGATCCAGCTCACCCCAGGTCCTCCAGCCACGCCGTCGTCTGCAGCACCACCCCGATGCCGTCGCGCCGGACCCGCTGGGAGACCGCCGAACCCGACAGGCCGAGCTCGGCGGCGATCTCCCGCTGCGTCCGTCCGGCCAGCAGACCACGCAGCACCGACAGGGACCGCTCGTCGAGGCGTCCGACCAGCTCGTCGCGGGCGAGCAGCGCCGCCCGGAGGGCCCCCGGAAGCCCCGGTGCCGGGCCGCCGCCCACGTCGTCGGCCTCCCGGTACGTCGTCCGCGCGCCGCGGGTGGCCGGCCGGCCGGCGAGGTCGTGGACCTCGTCGATCGCCGCTCGAGCGGCCCACCATCCGGGCCCGTCCTGGACCCCGGTCCGGGAGTCGAGGATCCGCACGTCGCCGCGCGCGATCCCGTGCCTGAGGTCGTGCTCGGGGAGCAGCGCGACCCGCAACCAGAGCACCGCAGCCGTCGCCGCGCCCAGGCTCGGCAAGGTGCCCTGGTACTCGTCACCGACCGTGATCCGCAGGTCGGCGTCCCATCGGCGGTTCGTCTCCGCGAGCGCCGCGCTCAACCGGTCGTGCAGCCGGCCCCGGTGCGCCGCCGTGCGCGAGCCCACCACGTCGCCGATGACGACGATCGGCGGGGGCTTCATCTCAGCCATATGAAGAGCATAGCTTCATTTCGATTGAATGAAGCCCTGCTCTTCACTATCTGCCCATGAGGCGCCGGTGCGCCTCGGTCTCCGCCCGCTCGGTCTCGCTCGCCGACAGCTCACCCCACAGGATCCGCTTGCTGGCCGCCACCGCCAGCGGATCCGCCGCGGCGGCGACCTCGCGCGCCAGCTCCAGGGCGGCCGGCAGCACCTGCGCCGCGGGCCGCGCGAACGAGGCGATCCCCCGCTCCGCCGCCTCGCGGCCGGTGATCGTGCGCCCGGTCAGGAGCAGGTCGGCGGCCACCGCCGTACCCGCCAGGCGACGGAGCGTCCAGTGGCTCTGGGCATCGCCGACCAGGCCGAAGCGCACCTGCGGCACCGCCAGCTTCGCGTCCTCCGCGACGATCCGGACGTCGGCCTGCAGCGCGATGGTCAGCCCGATGCCGATCGCGTGCCCGTTGACCGCCGCGACCACCAGCTTCGATAGCTCGAACGCCGGCGGCCGAACCGGCGACGCGCTGAACTCCGAGCCCGGCGCGGCGAACGACCGCGCCTCGGGCGAGAGGTCCGCGCCCGCGCAGAAGGCCCGACCGGCGCCGGTCAGCACGATCACGCGCACGTCGTCGTCGGACTCGCAGGCCTGGTAGGCCGCGCTCAGCTCCCGGCCGGTCCCGGCGGTGAAGACGTTGAGCCGGTCCGGCCCGTCGAGGGTCACCACCGCGACCCCGTCGTTCACCTCGAGCGTCACTGTGGTCGCCATGCCCCGGACGCTAGCGCCTCACTCCTCGGCGACGTCGACCAGCACCTTGCCGACAGCCCCCGCCTCGACGGCGTCGTGCGCGGCGGCGAGCTCCTCCAGCGGGTAGTGGTGCAGCGGCATCCCGACCTCGTCGCCGACCCGGATCGCACCGTTGGCGGCAGCGGCATTGACGTCGATCGTCGCCGCCTCGAGCAGGTCGGCGCCGAGGGTGTAGAGCAACAGCCCCTGCAGCCGCAGGTTCTTCGCGAACGTGCCCCGCACCGGCACCGACGCCTCGGCGCCCCCGTTGTCGGCGTAGTAGGCGATCGTCCCGCGGTTGCGCAGCACCTCGACGTCGAGCCCGACGTTCTGGGCGAGCGCGACCTCGACGACGAGGTCGACCCCCTCGGGGCACAGGGCGCGAAGCTCGCTCGCGGCATCGGCGACGCGGTAGTTCACGCTCTGGTGAGCCCCGGCGGCGATCGCCAGGGCCGCCTTCTCGTCACTGCTGACCGTCGTCAGCACGGTCGCGCCGGCCCACCGGGCGAGCTGGATCGCCGCGTTGCCGACCGCCCCCGCTCCCCCGGCGACCAGGACGGTCATCCCCGACATCGCACCGGGCGAGAGGCGGCTGACGTCCTCGCCGGCCGTCAGGGCGCGGTGCGCGGTGACGGCGGGCACGCCCAGGGAGGCACCGAGGTCGTACGACGCACCGACGGGCAGGTGCACCACGCGCTCGACGGGCTGGACGGTGTACTCGGCGGCGGTGCCGAGCCAGCGGCCGTACTGCGCGAGCACCAGCCAGACCCGGTCGCCCTCGGCGAAGCCGGCGACCCCGGGTCCGACCGCGTCGATGACACCGGCGCCGTCCTGACCGGGCGCGACCTCGTCGTACTCGCCGTTCATCTGGGTCGCGCGGAACTTCCAGTCCGTCGGGTTCACCCCGGCCCGGACCATCCGCACCCGCACCTCCCCGGGACCCGGCGCGGGCTGGTCGCGCTCGACCAGCCTCAGCACCCTGGAGGGGCCGGTCTCGCTGTACGTCACCGCTCGCATGTTCTTGTTCGCCTCTTTCGGGTCGGGCAGCTGGCCTCCTCCGGGTGACCAACGACAGGAGGTCCCATGCTCGCACCGCCGCTCCGCGCCGAGGTCACTCCGGGATCGGCGGGCCCAGCACCTCGAGACCGTAGCGCGGCCCGACCTCGGCCCAGCGCGGGATCTCGACCTCGGGCGTCAGCCCGTCGGCGCCCGGCAGGCGCAGCTCGGTCGCCGGGATGCCCACCTCGTCGTACAGGTTCAGCAACCCGCCGGGCGCGGTCAGCGCCAGGAACCGTGCCGGCGCCTCGCCCCGGATCCGGAACGCGTGCGGGATCCCGGCGGGCAGGTACATGAAGCAGCCGGCGTCGAGGTCGTGCGTCTCCTCTCCCGCCCGGTAGCTCATTCGCCCCTCGAGCAGGTAGAAGGCCTCGGCCTCCCGGGTGTGCCGGTGCAGCGGCGTCGCGATGCCCGGCGGCTGGGTCACCAGGGCGACGCCGAGACCCACCGCGTCGCGCGGCGCCTCCAGCAGGTGCTCGAAGAGGGACCCCATGGCCCAGGTCCCGCGGCCACCGCCCGGCCTGGTGACGACGACGTGCTCGGTCATCAGCACTCCTGAGTTTCGATCCGAAAGGGCTTCGGATGAATTGCTACGCTAGGCCCCGTGACCGAGCCCGTCAACAGCCCCGGCAGCACGCGTCGCTACGACTCGAGCCGGCGGCGGGCGGCGGCCGACGCCACCCGTCGCGCGGTGCTCGAGGCCGCCCACGACCTCTTCGTCCGCCAGGGGTACGACGCCACGTCGGTCGCCGAGGTCGCGCAGGCCGCGGGGGTCGCCGTCGACACCGTCTACGCCAGCGTCGGCCGCAAGCCCCGGCTGCTGCTCGCCGTCCACGACCTCGTCCTCGGCGAGGGCGCCGGTGCGGTCGCTGCGGAGCAGCGTGCCTACGTGCAGCGGGTGCGTGCGGCGCCCGACGCGCGCGCCAAGCTCGGCGCCTACGCCGAGGCGATGGGTCGGCTGCTGCCCCGCACCACTCCGCTCCTGGACGCGCTCCGCGCCGCCGCCGCGACCGACGACGGCTGCCGCACGGTCTGGCAGGAGCTGACCGAGCGCCGCGCCGCGAACATGCGCCTGCTCGCCGCCGACCTGCGCAGCACCGGCGAGCTCCGCGACGACCTCACCGACGACGACGTGGCCGACCTGGTCTGGTCGATGAACGGCCCGGAGTACTTCGGGCTCCTGGCCTCGCGCGGACGCACGCCCGAGGAGTACGCCGCCCTGACGGCCGACGTCTGGACCCGCACCCTGCTCCGCTGAACGCGCGACAGGGCCCCGGGTCGGCCGGGTTCAGAGCGCCGAGGCCATCCCCGCGCAGGCCCGCAGCCACTGGCGCCGGGTGTTTGCCGACAGCTGGCTGTAGGGCACCACCGAGCCGGAGACCAGAGCCGGGTCGTACGGCACCCGGTAGACCGCCCGGGTGCGCTGCTCGTAGACGTCGACCAGGTCCTGGGCGAGCTTGGCGTCGACCTGGTCGGACGGGTCGGAGAGCACGGTCACCGTCTTGTACTTGAGGTTCTGGTAGCCGGCGTCCTGCAGGGCGTCCAGCATCCACAGGCCGCTGTAGCCGGTGTCCTCGCGGATCGTGCTGGTCACCACGAGCAGATCGGCGGCGTCGGCGGCGGCCAGCCAGTTCTCCGCGCGCATGTTGTTGCCCGTGTCGACCAGGACGACCCGGTAGAACCGCTCCAGGAGCCGGTGCACGGCGTTGAAGTCGTCGGCGTGGATCATCCCGGTCACGTCCGGCCGCTCGTCGGAGGCCAGGACGTCGAAGTGCGCGGCGACCTGGGAGCGCACGAACGCCCCCAGGTCGCCGATCCGGGACTGGTAGACGTCGTTGAACCGACCGAGGTCCTCCAACAGCTCCCGGGTCGTGTTGCGATGGGTGCTGCGGGTGCCCCGGATGCCGAGCGTGCCGCGGGTCTCGTTGTTGTCCCAGGCGACGACCCCGCCCCCGCGGACGGTGCCGAAGGTGAAGCCCGCCGCGAGCACGCTCGTCGTCTTCGCCGCGCCGCCCTTGGGATTGATGAACGCGATCGTGCGCGGTCCGTCGAAGTCGCGCTGGATGGTGCGCCGGTCCTGGGCGTACTCCAGCTCCTCGGCGCCCATCTGCGGCTTGATCAGGCCGCCCGACCAGCGCCGCACCCGGCCGCGCCAGCCCCAGGTCGCGGGGCCGTGGTCGGCGTCGTCGGCGCGCCGGTCCAGGAAGTCGGTCGCGCTCATGAATCGGCGCGGGTCGCCGGGGTCGTCGCCGTCCGGGACCTGTTCGGACGCGACAGGCTCCGACGCGACGGGATCGGGAGCCGTCGGCACGAGCTCGGACGCCGTCGGGACGAACCGCGCAGGCGGGGTGTACGGCTCGAGCGGAGCATCGGGGTCGAGCCGCTCGGCCGGCGGCCAGAGCCGGTCAGGGACGGCCGCGGCGGGCGGCGGGGTCGCCGGCGGCGGGAAGGACGGCGGGACCGGCGCAGCGGCGGGACGGCTCGGAGCAGCCTGGCCGGAGGCGTACGCGGCGAGATCCTCGGAGGTGTAGAGCCGATCGCTGGTGTCCGAGAGGTCCGGGGCCGACTCGATGGGGTGGCGGAAGGCCGGGTCGTGCGGCTGCTGGGTCATCGGCGTGGGCTCCGTCCAGGTGTTTGTGCTGCGCCCACCCATGCCCGCTACGGGCGCCGCTCACACGTCGCCGAGGTCGTCCAGGGCCGACTCGATGGTGCGGTGGAAGGTGGGGTAGGCGAAGTGCATGCCCTTCAGGGTCGCCACCGGGACCTCGGCGTGCACCGCCGTCGCGAGCAGCCCGATCACCTCGCCGCCGGCGGGGCTGACCACACTCGCCCCGACCAGGATCCCCCGGTCCGCGTCGGCGACGACCTTCACGATGCCGTCGTTCCCGGCCTGGTGGATCCAGCCTCGGTTCGACTCCGAGATGTCGGCGTGCCCGGTGACGACGCGCAGCCCCGCGTCGCGGGCCTGCTGCTCGGTCATCCCGACGGCCGCGACCTCCGGGTCGGTGAAGGTGACCCAGGTGAGCGCGCGATAGTCCGCGCCCGGGACCGGTCGACCGAGGATGTCGCCCACCACCCGGGCGGCCTGGTACATCGACACATGGGTGAACTGGCCCTTGCCGGTGATGTCGCCGACCGCCCAGAGCCGCTCGCCGGCCCGCAGCCGCTCGTCGACGTCGACGACCCGGGCCGTGGGGTCCAGGCCGACCGTCTCCAGCCCGAGGTCCGCGAGGTTGGTACGCCGCCCGGCCGCGACCAGCAGCTGCTCGGCGTCGATCGTCCGCTCGCCGACCTGCACGTGGAAGGACCCGTCGTGGCTGACCCGGGCGATGTCGGCCCCGGTGACGACCTCGATCCCCTCACGGGCGAAGACGTCCGCGATCACGGCGGCGGCCTCCGGCTCGGCCGGCCCGAGGATCCGATCGGCCGCCTCCAGGACGGTGACCCGCACGCCGAACCGGCTGAACGCCTGGGCGAGCTCGGCCCCGATCGGGCCGCCCCCGATGACCACCAGGCTCGCGGGCAGCTCGGTCAGCCGCATCACCTCGCGGTTGGTCCAGTACGGCGTGCCCGCCAGCCCCTCGATCGGCGGCGTCGCCGGCTCGGTGCCCGCGTTGAGGACGACGCCGCGGGCCGCGACGTACGTCGTGCCGTCGACGGTGACCCGTCCGGTGCCGTCGAGCCGGCCGTGGCCGCGGACGATCTCGACGCCCGCCTCCTCCAGCCGGGCGGTGTGCGACTCGTCGTTCCAGTGGTTGGTGGCCTGCTTGTCGATCCGCTCCGCGACCAGGCCCCAGTCCGGGGTCACGCTCACCTGACCGCCGAGCCCGGACGCCCGGTGCGCCTCGGCGAGCGCGTCCGCCGCGCGGATGATCATCTTCGAGGGGATGCAGCCGTAGAACGGGCACTCGCCGCCCACCAGGGCGCGCTCGACGCCGACGACGGTGAGCCCGGCCTCGGCGAGCTTCTGGGCGGCGTACTCGCCGCCGGGTCCGAGTCCGATCACGATCACGTCGACCTGCTTCTCCACCATGCCGACCACCCTAGGGTCAGCGCGAGAGATGGCGGGCGCGGGCGAAGCAGAACAGCCCGAAGCAGCCGATCCCGATCGCGATCGCGCCGAGCAGCACCGGGCCGAACGGCTGGTCGAGCACCTCGTAGAGCGCCTGGTCCAGGCCGCCGGACTTGTCGGCCTCGTGGGTGAAGCCGGCGTAGACGAACAGCGCGCCGACGATGCCGACCGCGATGCCCTTGGCGACGTACCCGACCTTGCCGAAGAGCAGGTACGCCGAGCCGCTCTGGCCGCTCTTGCCCTCCGGGTCGAGCTCCTTGGCGAACTTGTCGGTCCACGCCTTCGCGATCTGGTAGACCCCGTAGCCGATGATCGCCAGGCCGACGACGACCACGATCGCCTGACCGGCGGGCAGGTCCATCAGCTTCGCCGTGGTCGAGTCGGTGCCCGACTTCCCGCCCGAGGACCCCGAGCCGCCCGAGGACCCCGACCCGGTCGCGACCCGGATCGCGCTGACGCCGATCGCGCCGTACAGCACGGCCTTGCCCGCCGAGCTGGCCCGCTTGCGGATCTTGTCGGCGCCGTCCTGGTCCTGGTGGCCGAGGGCCGCCTCGAGGAGGCGCCACACCACCAGCAGGAACATGCCGACGGCCACCAGCCAGACGAGGACCTGGCCGAACGGCTGCTCGGCCAGCTGCTGCAGCGCACCGGAGCTGGACGGCGACCCCTCGCGGTCGCCGAGGGCGAGCTGGAGGGCCAGCCAGCCGATCAGCAGGTGCACCACGCCGTAGGCGATGAGCCCGGCGCGGACGGCGTGGTCCATCCACTCGGAGGAGTTGGCCTGTCGGCCGGCCTGATCAGCACGCTGAGCGATGTCCATGGTCCGGGAGTACCCCCAGACCGTGGGCCGCTCACCTGGCTACAGGGACGCCTTGTTGCGCTGCAGGTTGCCGAGGACGCCGTTGACGAACTGCGGCGACTCGTCGGTCGACAGGTCGCGCACCAGCGCCATCGCCTCGCTGACGGCGACCGCGTCGGGCACGTCGTCGGCGTACAGCAGCTCCCACAGGCCCAGCCGCAGCACGTTGCGATCGACCGCGGGCATCCGGGCGAGCGTCCACCCTTCGGAGTACGCCGCCAGCAGCTCGTCGAGCCGCGCCTGCTGCTCGACCACGCCGCGGACCAGGACCGCGGTGTAGTCGTTGGTCGGACCCTCGTCGTCGGCGATCGCGCGGTCGAGCGCGACGACCGCCGACTCGCCCCGCAGGTCGGAGGCGAAGAGGATGTCCAGCGCCCGCTTGCGGGCCTTGGAACGAGCGGACACTAGGACTTCACGCGACCGAGGTAGGACGAGTCGCGGGTGTCGACCTTGATCTTGTCGCCCTGGTTGACGAAGAGCGGGACCTGGATCTCGTGGTCGGTCTCGAGCGTCGCGGGCTTGGTGCGGCCGGTGGCCGAGTCACCGGCGAGGCCGGGCTCGGTGAAGGTGACGATCAGCTCGACCGAGGCCGGGAGCTCGACGAACAGCACGCGGCCCTCGTTGGTGGCCACGATCGCCTCCTGGTTCTCCAGGAGGAAGTTGGCGCCGTCGCCGAGGACCTCGGGCGAGACCTCGAGCTGGTCGTAGGTGCCGGTGTCCATGAAGACGAAGCTGGTGCCGTCGTTGTAGAGGTACTGCATCGTGCGGCGGTCGACCGTGGCGGTCTCGACCTTGGTGCCGGCGTTGAAGGTCCGGTCGACGTTCTTGCCGGACTCGACGTTGCGGAGCTTGGTGCGCACGAACGCCGGGCCCTTGCCGGGCTTGACGTGCTGGAACTCCACCACGGCCCAGAGCTGGCCGTCGATGTTGAGAACCATGCCGTTCTTCAGGTCGTTCGTCGATGCCATGCGCGCGTGTCAGCCTTCGGGTCAGGTGGCGGGGACGTCGCCGGCGCCGTGCGCGGGCAACAGCCGATGATTCTAGCGTCGGGGCGGCTCGGTGGTCGAAATGGCCACCAGCGCCATCCGGTAGCCCTCGATCCCGTGACCCGCGATCACCTCGTCGGCGTGCGGGGTGACCACGGAGGTGTGCCGGAACTCCTCGGGCCGCTGGTGCGGGTCGGAGATGTGCACCTCGACCAGCGGGCCGCTCAGCTGGGCGCACGCGTCGAAGATCGCGTAGGAGTAGTGCGTCCACGCGGCGGCGTTCAGCACGACCGCGTCGCCGTCGTCGGCCGCGGCGTTGAGCCAGTCGAGCAGCAGGCCCTCGTGGTTGGTCTGGCGGACCTCGACGTCCAGGCCGAGCTCGCGGCCCCACGCGACGCACTGCTCGGCGAGCTCGGCGTGGGTGGTGTGGCCGTAGATCTCCGGCTGCCGGCGGCCGAGCCGTCCGAGGTTGGGCCCGTTGAGCACCAGGACCCTCATGCGTCGGCTCCGCTCAGTGCGTCGTACGCCGCCCGCAGCTCGTCCTCGGACGGCCCGGCGAGGACCTGGGGGGTCGCCAGCGCGCCGAGCACGACGAAGCGCAGCTGCGAGCCACGCGACTTCTTGTCCACCTTCATCGTGGCGTGCAGGTCCTCGAAGGAAGCGGCGTCGTACGACGTCGGCAGGCCGACCCGGCCGAAGGCGGACCGGTGCCGCTCAGCCAGCGCCTCGTCGATCAGGCCCGCGCGTCGGGCCAGCTCGGCCACGAAGACGCACCCGATCGCGACGGCCTCGCCGTGCCGGATCCGGTAGTCCTCGGCCCGCTCGATGGCGTGGGCCAGGGTGTGGCCGTAGTTGAGGGCCTCGCGGCCCGGATGGCCGTCGCGACCACCGGTCTCCTTGAGGTCCTCGACCACGACGTCGACCTTCACCCGGATCGCCCGCTCGACGAGCTCGCGGAGCACCGGGGAGTCGGCGGTGATGGCCTCGGGGTCGGTGCCCTCGACCAGGTCGAGGATCACCGGATCGGCGATGAAGCCGCACTTGATGACCTCGCCGAGGCCGGCGACGAGCTCGTCGCGCGGCAGCGTGCGGAGGGTGGACAGGTCGCAGAGCACCCCGGCCGGCTCGTGGAAGGCGCCGACCAGGTTCTTCCCGGCGGCCGTGTTGATGCCGGTCTTGCCGCCCACGGCGGCATCGACCATGCCGAGCAGGGTGGTCGGCACGTGCACGACGCGGACCCCCCGCAGCCAGGACGCGGCCACGAAGCCGCCGAGGTCGGTGGTGGCGCCGCCGCCGACGGTGACGACCGCGTCGGAGCGGGTGAAGCCCGCCGCGCCGAGCGCCTCCCAGCAGTCGTTGACCACTGACGAGGTCTTGCCCGCTTCGCCGTCGGGCAGGCCGAGGGCGAGCACGTCGTAGTGCTTCCCGAGCAGGTCGGCGATCGGCTGGGCCAACTCGCCGAGGGGGCCGGCGTAAAGCAGGGCGACGCGCTGGACGGACTCGCCCAGGATCCCCGGGAGCAGCCCGGCCAGGTCGTGGCCGATGACGACGTCGTACGGCGACGCGCCGCCGACGTGCAGGGTCGTGTCGCTCATGCCAGCACCTTCTCGATCTCGCGGGCGACGTCGTCGGGGGCCCGCCCGTCGGTGTCGACCACGTGCGTGGCGACCTCTTCGTAGATGGCGGTGCGCTCGTCGAGCAGCGTCTTGATCCGCGAGCGGACGTTGCCGAGCAGCAGCGGCCGGCCGACGCCGAGCCCGACCCGCTTCACGGCGTCGGAGAGCCCGACCCGCAGGAACACCACCCGGTGGCCGACGAGCAGCTCGCGGGTGGCCGGGTCGAGCACCGCTCCCCCGCCCAGCGCGAGCACGCCGTCGTGCTCGGCCAGCGCGGTCGCCACCGCGGTCCGCTCGAGCGTGCGGAAGGCGTCCTCGCCGTCGTCGACGAAGATCTCGCTGATCGGCTTGCCGGCCAACGCCTCGACGTCGTGGTCGGTGTCGCGCACGCTCGCGCCCCAGGACCCGGCGAGCAGCCCCGCGACCGTGGTCTTGCCGGCCCCCATCGGGCCGACCAGGACGACGCGGGGTGTCACTTGAAACGGAGCGTGTCGAGGTAGGACTCGGCGTTGCGCCGGGTCTCGCGCACGGAGTCACCGCCGAACTTCTCGGTGACGGCGTCCGCCAGCACCAGCGCCACCATCGCCTCGGCGACGATGCCGGCGGCCGGGACGGCACAGACGTCGGAGCGCTGGTGGTGGGCGACCGCTGCCTCGCCGGTGGCGAGGTCGACCGTGCGCAGCGCCCGCGGGACCGTCGCGATCGGCTTCATCGCCGCCCGGACCCGGAGCACCTCGCCGGTGGTCATGCCGCCCTCGATACCTCCGGAGCGCCCGCTGACCCGGCGGATGCCGTCCTCGGTGGGGACGATCTCGTCGTGGGCGAGCGAGCCCGGCGTGGCCGCGAGCTCGAAGCCGTCGCCGACCTCGACGCCCTTGATCGCCTGGATGCCCATCAGCGCGCCCGCCAGGCGCGAGTCGAGGCGCCGGTCCCAGTGCACGTGCGAGCCGAGGCCCGGCGGGAGCCCGTGGACGACGACCTCGACGACGCCGCCGAGGGTGTCGCCGTCGGTGTGGGCCTGGTCGATCCGCTCCACCATCAGCTTGCTGGTGTCGGCGTCGAGACAGCGCACCGGGTCGTCGTCGAGCCGCTGCACGTCGTCCGCCTCGGGCCACAGGCCCGCAGGGGCGCGGACGCCGCCGAGCTCGATGACGTGGGAGACGATGCGGGCGCCGACGGCCTGCTCGAGGAAGTTGCTGGCCACCCGGCCGAGCGCGACCCGGGCAGCGGTCTCCCGGGCGGAGGCGCGCTCGAGGATCGGGCGGGCGTCGGCGAAGTCGTACTTCTGCATGCCGGCGAGGTCGGCGTGACCGGGGCGGGGCCGGGTCAGCGCCGCGTTGCGCGCCATGCCCTCCAGCTCGACCGGGTCGACCGGGTCGGCGGCCATCACCTTCTCCCACTTGGGCCACTCGGTGTTGCCGACCTGGACGGCGACCGGTCCGCCCTGGGTCTCACCGTGCCGGACGCCGCCCACCAGGGTGACCTCGTCCTGCTCGAACTTCATCCGGGCGCCGCGGCCGTAGCCGAGGCGCCGGCGGGACAGGGAGTCCTGGACGTCCTCGCTCGTCACCCGGACATGGGCCGGGAGGCCTTCGAGGATCGCGACCAGGGACGGGCCGTGGGACTCGCCCGCGGTGAGCCAACGCAGCATGGGCCAAGTCTTTCACGACCGCGACGGCGGTCGTCGCCGGTCATGCCAGTGCGAGACCGGACAGCAGTGTGGGGCCGAGCACGACGCCCAGCAGGGCGCCCACGATCATCGCCGGACCGAAGGGGTACGGCGACCGCAGCAGCGACCGGTCCCGACGCACGATCGCCAGCAGCAGACCGGGCAGCGCGAAGACGAGGAAGCCGGCGTACACGCCGAGCGCGAACTCCGCCCAGCCGAGGTAGGCCAGCGCGAAGCCGAGCAGCGCCGCGAGCCGGACGTCGCCGAACCCCATGCCGGCCGAGTGCACGAACCACAGCAGCCAGTAGCACGACCGAGCCACCACCAGGCCGATCGCGGCTCGCACCAGGTCGTCGCGGTCACCGGTCGCGAGCGCCTCCACGACCGCGAGCACGACGAGCCCGGCGGTCGCCGGCAGCACCACCACCCGCGGGAGCAGACGGGTGCGCAGGTCGACCAGGCCCAGCGCGACACACACGGGCACCAGCGGCAGCAGCCCGACCAGGGCGCGCTCCCAGCCGACGGCGTACCCGAGCAGGCCGCTGGCGACGCCGCTGACGACGGCGGTCCGCATGGCCAGACCGGGCCGGGCGGCCAGCACGGCGTACGGGACCTTGGGGCCGTCCTCGGGGTGCGGGTCCTCGGCGGGCTCGGGGATCCGCCCGACCAGGGACGGGACGAGGGCGCCGAGCACGGCGCCGACCAGCGCCGCCACGGCGGCCGCGGCCACCGGGCTCACCTCGCCGACCGCTCCGCCAGCGCCTGCTCGCCGGCCGCGCGCATCTGCTCGAGCGGGGCCGGGAGGCCGGTGAACATCGTGAACTGGAGCGCTGCCTGGTGGACCAGGAGGTCCAGCCCGCCCACCAGCGCCCGGTCGGCCGCCGAGCGGGACAACGGCGTGGGCCAGGGCGCGTAGAGCGCCTCGAAGACCACGGCGGCCGCGCCGCAGCGGGCCACGAGGTCCTCGGTCTGGGCCTGTGCCGGGACGGTCGAGACGACTACCTCGCCGACGACCGGGTCGAGCGCCAGCGAGCCGACCCGGACCCGGGGCGCGCTGGGGTGGGCGGCGATCACGGCGGCGGTCTCGGCCGCACGCTCGGGCGAGCGGGCCAGCAGCGTCACGCTGCGGGCGCCGAGCTCAACCAGCGCCAGGCCAGTCGAGGCGGCCGTCGCGCCGGCACCGAGCACCGTCGCGGAGGTGACCGGCCCGGCGTACCGCTCCCGGACCGCGGCGACCGCACCCGGGAGGTCGGTGTTGTCGGCGAGCCGGCCCTCGGGGCCGATCACCAGCGTGTTGGCCGCGCCGGCCAGGCGGGCCCGCTCGGTGACCTCGGTGGCCAGCACCAGCACCTCGCGCTTCAGCGGCGCGGTGACCGACAGACCCCGCCAGGTCGCGTCGAGCGCCTCGACGAAGCCCCGGACGCCGCCCGCCGGCACCCGCACGGCGTCGTACGACCAGCCGGTGAGGCCGGCGGCGGCGTACCCGGCCCGATGCAGGGCGGGCGAGAGCGAGTGGGTGATCGGGTCACCCAGGACAGCGCACCGCATCGACCTCAGCAGGCGCCTTCGGACTCGGTCGCGCAGTAGTCGCGCAGCTCGTTCTTGTAGGTCAGGAACTCCTCGTTCGTCTCGGCGAACTTCGTCTCGCCCGTCGCCAGGTTGACCGTGACGTAGTAGTACCAGTCACCCTCGGCTGGCTTCGCCGCCGCCGCGATCGCGGCGTCGCCGGGGGCCTCGATCGGGCCCGGCGGCAGGCCGTCGACCTCGTAGGTGTTGTACGGCGAGTCGATCTTCAGGTCGTCGGACGTCGGCACCGCACCCAGCGTGTTGCCGGCGGCGTAGTTGACCGTCGCGTCGATCTGGAGCCTGCCGATGGTTCCGGCCGTGCCGGGGTTCTCGATCCGGTTGTAGATGACCCGGGAGATCTTCGGCATGTCCTCGCCGCGACCCTCCGCCTCGATCAGGCTGGCGATGGTCATCAGCTCGTGCGGGGTGTAGCCCAGCCGCTCCGCCGCGCCCTCGAGGTCGGCGCTCTCGGCCGCCTGGGACCACCGGGCGACCATCTGCTTCAGCATGTCGGCGGGCTTGTCGTTGGGACCGAAGGCGTACGTCGCCGGGAACAGGTAGCCCTCGGCGTTGCCCCCGGCGTACTCGGGCAGGCCCAGCTCGGCGGGGTTCTCCAGCGCCTTGTTGAAGGCGCGCTCCGGGAAACCGGTGCCCTTCGCGAGGGCCTTCACGACCTCGGTCAGGCGCAGGCCCTCCGGGATGGTGACCGTGCTGGTGACCAGGTTGGCCGGGTCGACGAGCAGGGCGATCGCGTCCTCGGAGGCCATCTCCTTCTGCAGGTCGTAGTAGCCGACCTGGATCCCCCCGGCCTGCGGGTTGCCGTTGACCGCGCCGACGCAGGCGTCGACCGAGGCGACGACACCCTCGGCCTCGAGGTTGCGACAGATCGCGGAGCCGTTCTCGCCCTTGGCCACCTCGAAGGTCAGGCTGCCGCTGCCGGGCCCGGGGTAGTCCTCGGGGTCGGCGAACTGGTCCTGGAGCTTGTCGAGGCCGGTGGTGACGCCGACGTAGAGCAGGCCGGCGATCACGGCGAACGCGACCAGCACGGCCAGGCACCCGGAGAGGCCGCGGCCACGCTTCTTCTTCGCGCGCCGGGACCCGCCGGGGGAAGCCGGACGCGCCGGCTGGTCGTCGGCCACCCGGGGCAGGATGCTCGAGTCGTCGAAGGTCCCGGGCTCGTGCTCGTCGTTCATCTCGTCTCCTCGACGATCTCACCCGGCGCGGTCCCGGTCGCGCGCTCGGTGTCCAGTGCGTGCTGAAGGATCAGCACCGCCGCGGCCTGGTCGACCACGGCACGTCGATCGGCCCCCTTGCGGCCTCGGTCGCGCAGCATAGCCTCCGCCGACACCGTGGTCAGCCGCTCGTCGACCAGCCGCACCGGAACCGGCGCCACCGATCGGGAGAGCCGGGCCGCGAACTCGCGGGTCTTCACGGCCGCCGGGCCCTCGCGTCCCGACAGCGACCGGGGCAGCCCGAGGACGACCTCGACCGCCTCGTGCTCGGTCACGATCGCCGCGATCCGGCCCAGGTCGCCGCGGCCGCGGCGTACCGTCTCGACGGGCGTCGCGAGGAAGCCCGTCGGGTCGCTGCGCGCCACCCCGATCCGGGCGTCGCCGGGGTCGATGCCGATCCGTACGCCGGGACGCAACTGCTCAGGCCTGCCCGGTGGACTGGCCGGTCGCGCGGGCGACCTCGGCGTGTACGGCGGCCAACGCCTCGTCGATGCGGGAGGCGTCGGTGCCGCCACCCTGCGCGACGTCGGCCTTACCGCCGCCCTTGCCGCCGACGAACGGACCGACGGCGCGGACCAGGTCGTTGGCGCTCAGGCCGAGGTCGCGGGCCCGCTCGGTCGTCGCGGCCACCACGGAGACCTTCCCGTCGGCGGCGCCGATCACGACGACCACCCCCGGGACACCGTCGGGCAGCCGGCCGCGGACGTCCATCGCGAGGGTGCGGACGTCGCCGCCCCCGGCGCCGTCGACGCGGTGGGCCACCACGTGCACGCCGCCGACGACGCTCGCGCCGGCCGCGAGCTGCGCGCCCCCGGCGAGCAGCTGGGACAGCCGCGCCCGCTCGATCTCCTTCTCGGCCGCACGCAGGCGCTCGACCAGGTCGGAGACCCGTCCGACCAGGTCGTCGGGCTGGGTCTTCAGCAGGCCGGTGAGCTGGCCGACGACGTCGCGCTCGCGGGCCAGGTAGCGGAAGCCCTCGACGCCGGTGAACGCCTCGATGCGGCGGTTGCCGGAGCCGACCGAGGACTCCCCCGTCACGACGATGGTGCCGATCTGCGAGGAGTGGTCGACGTGGGTGCCGCCGCACAGCTCGCGCGACCACGGCCCGCCGATCTCCACGACCCGCACCTTCGAGTCGTCGTAGGTCTCTCCGAAGAGCGCGACCGCGCCCCAGTCCTTTGCCTCGGGCAGCGTCATGTACTGCCAGCCGACCGGCAGGTCGGCGCGCAGGGCGTTGTTGGACACCAGCTCGATGTCGGCGACCTGCTCCGGGCGCAGCCCGGTGGTCCAGCCGAAGTCGAGGCGCAGGTAGCCGGGGCGGTTGTAGGAGCCGGACTGCAGCGCCGTGGGACCGAGCACCTCGCGGAGCGCGGCGTGCACGACGTGGGTGCCGGAGTGTGCCTGGCGGGCGCCGGTGCGCCACTCCGGGTCGACCTGGGCGTGCAGCGTGGCTCCCTCGGCCGAGGCCAGCTCGCCGTCGACGACGCGCACCTGGTGGACGACCAGACCCTTGATCGGGCGCTGTACGTCGAGCACCTCGAGCCGGCCACCGTCGAACTCGATGATGCCGGCGTCGGCCGCCTGGCCGCCGGACTCGGCGTAGAACGGCGTGCGGTCGAGGACCAGCTCACCGACCTCGCCGGCGCGCAGGGTGCTCACCGGGGCACCCTGCTGCAGCACCGCGAGCGCGCGCGACTCCGTCTCCAGCGTCTCGTAGGCCAGCCAGTCGGTCGGCCCGTTGGCGTCGAGGATGCCGCGGTAGACGCCGGTGTCGGCGTGCTGGCCCTTCTTGGAGCGCGCGTCGGCCTTGGCCCGCTCGCGCTGCTCGGCCATCAGCGAGCGGAAGCCCTCCTCGTCGACGCTCAGGCCGGCCTCGGACGCCATCTCCAGGGTCAGGTCGATCGGGAAGCCGTAGGTGTCGTGCAGGGCGAACGCCTGGTCGCCCGCGAGCCGGGTCGAGCCCGACTTCTTCACCTCGGTCGCGGCCAGGTCGAAGATCTGGGTGCCGGCCTGGAGCGTCTTGCGGAACGTCTCCTCCTCGGCGTACGCGACCCGGGCGATCCGGTCCCAGTCGGTGCGCAGGTCGGTGTAGGTCTCGGCCATCCTGTCGCGCGAGACCGGCATCAGCTCGGGCAGCGCGGGGTCGCCGTACCCGAGCAGGCGCATGGAGCGCACCGCGCGACGCAGCAGCCGGCGCAGCACGTAGCCGCGCGCCTCGTTGCCGGGGGTGACGCCGTCGCCGATCAGCATCATCGAGCTGCGCACGTGGTCGGCGACCACGCGGAAGCGGACGTCGTCCTCGTGGTCGGCGCCGTACCGCTTGCCGGTGAGGGCCATCGCCTTCTCGATCACCGGGAACATCACGTCGGTCTCGTACATGTTGTCCTTGCCCTGGAGCAGGTACGCGACCCGCTCCAGGCCCATGCCGGTGTCGATGTTCTTCTTCGGCAGCTCGCCGGCGATGTCGAAGTCCGACTTGCTGCGCACGGCCGAGAGCTCGTCCTGCATGAAGACGAGGTTCCAGAACTCCAGGTAGCGGTCGCCGGCGTCCCAGTCGCGGTCGGCGCCGTACGCCGGGCCGCGGTCGATCAACAGCTCCGAGCAGGGACCTCCCGGGCCGGGGACGCCCATGCTCCAGTAGTTCTCCTTGGGAGGCAGGCGCACGATCCGGTCGTCCGGCAGGCCGGTGATCCGCTTCCAGAGCGTGACGGCCTCCTCGTCGCCGTCCAGCACGGACGGGTAGAGGACCGACTCGTCGAACCCGAAGCCGCCGTCGGCCTGGGACTTGGTGACCAGCTCCCAGGCCAGCTCGATGGCGCCTTCCTTGAAGTAGTCGCCGAAGGAGAAGTTGCCGCACATCTCGAAGAACGTGCCGTGCCGGGTGGTCTTGCCGACGTCCTCGATGTCGGGGGTCCGCACGCACTTCTGCACGCTGGTCGCGCGGGTGTACGGCGGGGTCTCCTGGCCGAGGAAGTACGGCTTGAACGGCACCATGCCGGCGTTCACGAACAGCAGGTTCGGGTCGTCGAGCAGCAGCGACGCGGACGGTACGGGGGTGTGGCCGGCGCGCTCGAAGTGAGCGACGAACCTCCGTCGGATCTCCGCGGTGTCCATCAGTGGGTGCCTTCCTCGTCGGTGCTGCTGATCTCGGTGGTGGTGCGGGTCGGAGCCTCAAGCTCCGGGGTGGTGTCGGGGACGAGCCCCAGTCGGGCCCGGAGGTCGAGCTCGGCCTCGGCCTTACCCTGGGCGACCTCGTCGCGGACCATCCGGAGGCCGAGGGTGGCGGCACTCCACCGGTCCCGGAGACCCTCGGCGGTGAGCGCCTCGGCCGCGCGGCGCCCGCGGATCATCGCGTAGACCCCGGCCCCGGCCCCGGCAACGAACCAGAGGCCGCGGTTCATGCGGCGCTGCCCTCCTGGTTCAGGTCTGCTCGCTGACGGGCGGCCCAGTCGCGCTTGGCCTCACGCAGGTCGGCGCGGCGCTGCTTGCGGGCCCGCTTGACCTCGCGCCGCATCTCGAACCGGATCCGGTTGCGGGTCTCGGGCGCCAGCGCCCGTCGTACGCCGTGGGCGAGCGAGGCGGCCTGCACGACCGACTCCCTCAGCACCAGGTCCGCGAAG
Source organism: Nocardioides sp. W7 (assembly GCF_022919075.1). Classification (NCBI taxonomy): domain Bacteria; kingdom Bacillati; phylum Actinomycetota; class Actinomycetes; order Propionibacteriales; family Nocardioidaceae; genus Nocardioides; species Nocardioides sp. W7. Next base: position 3,836,334 of record NZ_CP095078.1, read on the forward strand.
AGCCGACCGTCGACCGTCGGCGCCGCGGCGGGCACCGGGGACGGTTCCTCCCCGAGCCGGGTGATCACGTGCGCGGGCTCAGGCGACGGGCTCGGCGAGCGCTCCTCGGACCGCTCCAGGCGGTCGAGGCGCTCGCGCAGCTCGGTGGACTCGGCCCGGACCGCGGCCAGCACCTGCGCGTGCGCGGACCGGGCGCGCAGCAGCGCCACGGCGAGCCCGAGCGCCACCAGCGCCACGAGCACCGCGGCTGCGGGCGCGATCCATTCGGTCATGACAGTCGAGCCTATCGTCCCCGGATCAGCCGCCGGACCCGCTCCCAGCGCTCCTTGACCGCGGCCTCCGCACCGAGGGCGGTCGGCTGGTAGTAGGTGGCGTCGTTGACGACGTCGGGGGCGTACTGCTGCTCGGCGATGCCGTACGGCGCGTCATGGCTGTACTGGTACCCCTTGCCGTGCCCCAGTTTCTTGGCCCCGCCGTAGTGGGCGTCGCGCAGGTGGCCGGGCACCGGACCGATCTTTCCGGCCTTCACGTCCGCGATCGCCGCGCCGATGGCAGTGGTGACGGCGTTCGACTTCGGTGCGACGGCCAGCGCGATCGTGGCGTGCGCGAGGGTCAGCTGGGCCTCCGGCATGCCGATCAGCTGGACCACCTGGGCGGCCGCCACAGCCGTGGTGATCGCGGTCGGGTCGGCCAGCCCGATGTCCTCGCTGGCCAGGATCACCAGCCGTCGCGCGATGAACCGCGGGTCCTCCCCCGCCTCCATCATCCGGGCCAGGTAGTGCAGGGCCGCGTCGGCGTCCGAGCCGCGCACCGACTTGATGAAGGCGCTGGTGACGTCGTAGTGCTGGTCGCCCTGGCGGTCGTAGCGGACCGCCGCCTGGTCGACCGCCAGCTCGGCCGTGGCCAGGTCGACGACGATCGGCTCCTCACCGGTGCCCGGTCTCGTCGAGACCGCGGCCCCCGTCGCGGCCTCCAGGTAGGTCAGGGAGCGTCGGGCGTCGCCGCCGGCGAGCCGGACCAGGTGGTCGAGGGCGTCGTTGTCGATGGTGAACCGGCCGCCGAGCCCGCGCTCGTCGACCAGCGCCTGCGCGACCACGGCGCGCACGTCGTCGTCGGTGAGCGACTCCAGGCGCAGCAGCAGGCTCCGCGAGAGCAGCGGCGAGATGACCGAGAAGAAGGGGTTCTCGGTGGTCGCGGCCACCAGGGTCACCCAGCGGTTCTCCACCCCTGGCAGCAGCGCGTCCTGCTGCGCCTTGCTGAACCGGTGCACCTCGTCGACGAACAGCACGGTCTCGTTGCCGGTCGCCACCAGCTGGGCCCGGGCGGAGTCGATCGCCGCCCGCACCTCCTTGACGCCGGCCGAGACCGCCGAGACCTCGACGAAGCGCCGGTCGGTCTGCTGGCTGACGATCGAGGCGATCGTCGTCTTTCCGGTGCCCGGCGGCCCCCACAGCAGCAGGGACATCGACTGGTCGTTCTCGATCAGCTGGCGCAGTGGCGCGCCGGGAGCGCGCAGCTGCTCCTGGCCGACCAGCTCGTCGAGCGTGCGCGGCCGCATCCGCACGGCGAGCGGCGCCGAGGCGTGCGTGTTCGCCGCCAGCGAGCCACCGCCCCCGCCGCCGGGGCGGGGCACGTCGAAGAGTCCGTCCACGTCGAAGACCTTACGGGGGCCCGAGGTGCGAGTCCGCCCCAGCGTCAGGGGCTCACCACGGTGCGGCTCTGCACGTCGAACCACCGGTCCTCGTAGCTCGACCCGGTCATCAGCTCGACGTCCACCGGCTGGGTCGTCGACGACGCGTCCGGGTTGCCCCGGTCGTCGACGCCGAGCAGGCCGGTGGTCACGGGGCGCTGCGGAGCCTTGCCCAGCTCTCCGGCGAAGTGGCACGCGACCTTGTGGCGCGGTCCGATCTGCAGCAGCGGCGGCTCGACCTTGGCGCAGATCTCCTGCGCCAGGTGGCACCGGGTGCGGAACCGGCAGCCGGACGGCGGGTTGATCGGGCTCGGGACGTCGCCCTCCAGCCGGATCCGCTCCCGGCGGCCACCGATCGCCGCCTGCTTGACGTCGGGCACTGCCGACAGCAGCGCCTGGGTGTAGGGGTGGTGCGGGCGGCTGTAGAGCGTCTCGCGGTCGGCGATCTCGACGATCTTGCCGAGGTACATCACCGCGACCTCCGGGCAGAAGTGCCGGACCACCGCCAGGTCGTGGGCGATGAACAGGAAGGCGATGTTGAACTCACGCTGGAGGTCCTGGAGCAGGTTGATCACCTGCGCCTGGATGGACACGTCGAGCGCCGAGACCGGCTCGTCGGCCACGAGCAGGCGCGGGTTCAGGGTCAGGGCGCGCGCGATCCCGATGCGCTGCCGCTGGCCGCCGGAGAACTCGTTGGGGTAGCGGTTGTAGTGCTCGGGGTTGAGTCCGACGACCTCGAGGAGCTCCTTGACCCGACCGACGATCTGGTTCTTCGGCACCACGTTGTGGACCGACAGCGGGGCACCGACGATCGACCCGACGGTGTGCCGCGGGTTCAACGAGGTGTAGGGGTCCTGGAAGATCATCTGCACGTTGCGCCGTACCGGCTTGAGCTCGCGCTTGCTCAGCGTGGCCAGGTCCTGGCCGCCGAACTGCATCGAGCCCGACGTGGGCTTGTAGAGCCGGGTGATCAGGCGGCCCGTCGTGGACTTGCCGCAGCCGGACTCCCCCACCAGCCCGAGGGAGCCGCCCTCGGGCACCTGGAAGGAGATGCCGTCGACGGCCTGGACGTGGCCGACCGTACGGCGCACCAGCCCGGCCGACCTCACCGGGAAGTACATCCGCAGGTCCTCGACGGTGAGGACCGGCTCGGCCCGCGGGTCGAGCTTCGCGGCGGTGTGCCCCTGGCCGGCGATCTCGTGGAACAGGTCCTCGCCAGGGGTCGTCGTCTCGTCACTCATCAGGCCTCCTCGACCAGGTCGGGGGCGATCTCGGGCAGGACCTCGTCGATGTAGACCGACTCGGGGTCGGCCAGGTGGCACCGCTTGAGGTGGGCGCTGCCGGGGACGACCGGCACGAGCTCGGGCATCGTCGTGCGGCACAGGTCACCCGGCACCTTGTCCCGGTGCGCGCACCGGGGGTTGAACGAGCACCCCGGCGGCGGGTCCAACAGGCTGGGCGGGTTGCCCGGGATCGGGATCAGCCGGGCATTGGTGTCGGCCTGTACGTCGGGGACGCTGGAGAGCAGACCCCAGGTGTAGGGCATCGAAGGACGGGTCAGCAGCTGCTTGGTCGTGCCGTACTCGACGGCGCGGCCGGCGTACATCACCAGGACGTCGTCGGCCATCTCGGCGATCACCCCGAGGTCGTGGGTGATGATGACGATCGCGGAGTTGAACTCGCGCTGGAGATCCTGCAGCAGGTCGAGGATCTGCGCCTGCACCGTCACGTCGAGCGCCGTGGTGGGCTCGTCGGCGATCAGCAGCGACGGGTCGTTGATCAGGCCCATCGCGATCATGGCGCGCTGCCGCATGCCGCCGGAGAACTGGTGCGGGTAGTCGTCGACGCGGCTGTCGGGCTGCGGGATGCCCACCCGGTCGAGCATCTCGATCGCGCGGCGCCGGGCGTCGCGCTTGGAGGCGCTCGGGTGATGCACGCCGTACGCCTCGGTGAGCTGCGCGCCGACCCGGTAGAACGGGTGCAGCGCGGCCAGGGCGTCCTGGAAGATCATCGAGACGGTGTTGCCGCGCAGCTTGCGCATGGCGGGCTCGGCGAGGCCGACGATCTCCTGGCCGCCGACCCGGATCGAGCCGGAGACCGTCGAGCGCTGCGGGTCGTGCAGACCGAGGACGGCCATGCTGGACACCGACTTGCCGGAGCCGGACTCGCCGACGATGCCGAGGGTCTTGCCCAGCGCGACGGTGTAGCTGACCCCGTTGACCGCTCGGAGCGGGCCGTCCGGGGTGGGGAACTCGACGGACAGGTCCTCGACGACGAGGAACGGGTCGCTGTCGGACACGGTGGTGCCTGACCTTTCGACGGGGCTGGAGACGGGTGTGGTCATGACAGGCGCACCCGGGGGTCGAGGCCGCTGTAGACGATGTCCACGATGAGGTTGCAGCTGACCATGATGATCGCCGTGAACAAGGCGGTGGCCGAGACGACCGGCAGATCGAGGGCGTAGACCCCGCGCAGACCCCACAGGCCGATGCCCTGGATCTCGAAGATCCGCTCGGTGAACAGCGTGCCCGCCAACAGCACCCCGAGGTCGATGCCGAAGATCGTGACGACCGGCACCAGCGCGCTGCGCAGGCCGTGCCGGTAGACCACCTTGTTGGGCGTCAGGCCCTTGGCCTTCGCGGTACGGATGTAGTCCTCACCGAGGGTCTCGACCATCGCGCCGCGGGTGTAACGGGTGTACTGGGTGCTGCCCCACAGACCCAGGCACAGCCAGGGCAGCAACAGGCCGGTGAACCAGGCCACCGGGTCTTCGCGCAGCGGCGTGTAGCCGCTCGATCCGAGGATCGGGACGTCCCAGATCAGCGTGAAGTAGAGCCAGGCGAGTAGGGCCAGCAGGTAGTACGGCACCGAGCTGATGAACAGGAACGTGGTCACCAGCGTCTTGTCGCCCAGCGTGCCGCGTCTTCGCGCGGCTGCCACTCCGACGGGTATGCCGATGATCAGGTAGAGCGCCGCGCTGCCGAGGGCCAGCGAGATGGTGGCCGGCAGCCGGGTGATCATCTCGTCCCAGATCAGGCCCCGGGAGCGGTAGGAGAAGCCCAGGCACGGAGCGTCGCAGTCGATCGTCGAGCTGCCGACCTCGATCTCCCGCCCGGTGAAGATGCCGGTGAAGTACTTGCCGTACTCGGTGACGATGCTGTTGTTGTAACCCATCTGCTCCTCGTACTGCGCCAGCCGCTCGGGCGTGCAGCGGTTGGAGGTCTCCTGGAGGCAGATCGGCCGCGCGGGGCTGGACGGGCCGTACCAGAACAGCGCGAAGATCGCCATCGAGACGAGGATGATGACGACCACTCCGGCGAGCAGTCTCTTGATGATGTAGGCGAGCATCGAGCCCAGCACCTCTCACGGCGAGGAATTCGGGATTGGGCAGGAGGATGGGGGCCAGGCGGACCCGGCCCCCATCCGCTGCAGATTCACAGCAGGAACAGCTGCATCACTGGATGATGAAGAGATCCTTGTAGTTGATCGCGCTCATCGCGGCGTCACCGGTGAAGCCACCGATCTTGGCGCCGGCGCCGTACAGGTCGTTGCGGTAGGAGACCGGGATCAACGGGAAGAACTCGGTGCCGATCTGCTCGTCGAGGTCACCCCACGCGGCCGGCTGCTCCTCGATCGGCAGCGTCGGGATCTCCTTGATCCGGTCGTCGATCTCCGGCTCGGAGAAGAACGACGTGTTGTAGCGCTGACCGGTGACGACCAGCGGCGGGATCATCGTCGAGGCCGACGGCCAGTCCGAGCACCAGTTGGAGTTGCGCAGGTTCAGCTTCTGGTTGATCGGGTTGTCCGGGTCGTCGTAGAGGTCGTAGTAGTCCTCCTGGAACGGGATCATCTCGACGGTGAAGCCGCCCTGCTCGTACCCCTTCTTCTCCTGCTCGGCCGCGGCCTTGAGCTCGGCGTCGGAGTCGTCGTAGATCATCGTCAGCTTGTAGCCCTCGGCGCCGGCCTCGGCCAGCAGCTCCTTGGCCTTCTCGGGCTGGAACGTGAACTGCTCACCGTCCGGGAAGTACTCCTTACGGCCCGACATGCCGGGAGGCATGATCGTGCTCGCGGGGATCCGGGTGAGGTTCGGAACCTGACCGCCGGCCAGCGTGATGTTGTCGAAGTCGTAGGAGTACGCGATCGCCTTGCGGATGTTCGGGTCGGTGATCTTGGTGTAGTCCGGGTTCTTGTAGCTGACGCACTGGCCGGTCTGCTGGATGAAGTTGTCGCCCAGGGCCTGCTCGAGCTTCTGCACGTTCGTGGCACCGAGACCGTTGCTCACGGTCGTCTGGCCCTCCGCGCTCTCACTCATGAGGATCTGGTCGACCTTCTCCTGATCCTGGTCGAACTTGATGGTCCAGGAGTCGGCGTACTGGTGGCGAGCCGGGTCGGAGGCCGGGTCCCAGTTGGGGTTCTTGACCAGGGTCAGCGACTCGCTGGGGCGGAACTCCTTGATCATGTAGGGGCCGGTCGACAGCGGCTTGCGGCCGTAGGCGGGGAAGTCGGAGTTCTCCAGCGGGATCGGCCCCATCGCCATGAACGCGCCCCAGAAGTCCATGTCCGGGAACGGCTGGGTCATCTTGATGGTGAGGTCCTGGCCGTCGACGGTGATGCCGGGGCAGTCGCCGGACTTCGTCGGGCCCGCGTAACCCTCGCCGCAGTCGATGTTCTCGACGGAGTAGACCTGACCCGGTCCACCGGTGAAGGTCTCGGAGTCGAAGGTCCGCTCGATGCCGAACTTGACCTCCTCGGCGGTGATCGGGTCACCGGTCTCCCACTTCACGCCGTCCTTCAGCGTGAAGGTCCACTCGGTGAAGTCGTCGTTCGGCCGGCCGAGGTCGGTGGCGAGGTCGGGGACCAGCTCCATGTCGCCGTCCGCGTTGCGGCGGTACTGGGTCAGGGAGCGGTGGGTCAGGGCCTGCTGGATCGAGTTGCCCAGCACGGACCAGCCGTTGGCCGGATCGAGATCCGAGGGACCGATGTCACTCGGGATGAGGACGGTGATGTCCCCACCGGTCGCCGACCCCTCGATCTCGGGGGCCGGGCCCGCGGCGTCCGGCACCTTGCCGAAGCCCGAGCCGGCCTCCTGGAAATCGCGGTCGCTCGTGTCGTTGTTCCCGCCGTCGTCGTCCCCGCCACAGGCGGCGAGCGTCGAGACGAGGGCAACGCAGGCGACCGCTGCAAGCGACTTGCTTCGCTTCATCGTGTCTTGCCTTCCTCTTCATCCGTGCCACGAACCCGAAGCTCGCGACCACATCTAGGGAGTGGGACCTGGACCCGTCAGCGTCGGGTCTTGGGGTCCACCGCGTCGCGGATCGCGTCGCCGAGCAGGTTGAGGGTGACCACGAGCACCACGATGCCGAGCAGCGGCTGCCACAGGAACTGCGGGTACAGCTCGAAGTAGGCGGTGGCCTGCCCGATCGTCTGGCCCCAGGACTCACCCTGGGTGATGCCAACCCCGAGGAACGCCAGCGCGGCCTCGGCGGCGATGAACGCCGGCAGCATCAGCGAGATCGCCACCACGATCGGGGCGACCAGGTTGGGCAGCAGCTCGCGGAACATGATCCGGTGCGTGGGCATCCCGATCACCTCGGCGGACTGGACGAACTCGCGCTCGCGCAGCGAGAGCACCTCGCCGCGTACCAGGCGCGCCATCGACATCCAGCCGAAGCCGGCCAGGATGATCACCAGCGAGACGACCTGCATCTGGGCGTAGACGTCCGGCTTCAGCGCGAAGCGCTCGTTGAGGATCGGGGCGATGATCAGGCCGATCAGGACGTACGGCAGCGTCAGGAACGCGTCGGTGAAGAACGAGATGACCTTGTCGACCCGGCCGCCGACGAAGCCCGCCAGCAAGCCCAGCACGATGCCGAGCAGGCCGGCGACGATCGTGGAGATCGTGGCGACCATCAGCGAGGTGCGGCAGCCGTAGAGCCAGACCGCGAGGTTGTCCTCGGCCGTCTTCGGCGCAATGCCGAACGGGTGGTTCGGGTCGAAGGCGCCGTTGGGCGGGCCCTTGAACGGCATGCCGCCGTTGAGGTAGTCCAGCTGCTTCGCGGGGTTGCCGGGACCGGTCTCGACCCCGAAGGCCTTCGCGATCTGGCCCGCGAAGATCGCGATGAACACGAACACCAGCACGATCGCCAGGCAGATCATCGCCAGCTTGTCGTGACGAAGCCGGTTCAGCGCGATCCGCAGCGGGGACTGGCTCTTGACCGGACCTCGACCCGACCCGTCGTTCTGCACCTCGGGGGCCTCGTCGCTCAGGTGTCCGAGCGTCTCGGCGGAAACCGGCGGCAGCGACATGCTCTCCCCATCAGGTCGTGGTGCCGAATCGCTTCGGCGGCGCACCCCGGGAGCGCGCCGCCCGCGACTCTATGTGACCAGGACCGGACTCAGCGATCACCCGCGAGTAACGATCTGGTCTCGACAGGTGGACCTGACCCGTCCGGTCGATCAGTTCTCTGCCGGGACTTCCTTCGCCGGGACGGCGTCGACCCCGGCCTCCTTGCGCTGCTGGGGGGTGATCGGCGCAGGGGCGGCCGTCAGCGGGTCGAAGCCGCCACCGGACTTCGGGAACGCGATGACGTCGCGGATCGAGTCCGTTCCAGCCAGCAGAGCGACGATCCGGTCCCAGCCGAAGGCGATGCCGCCGTGCGGCGGCGCGCCGTACTTGAACGCGTCGAGGAGGAAGCCGAACTTCTCCTGAGCCTCGTCCTCGGCGATGCCCATCACCTCGAAGACGCGCTTCTGCACGTCCTCCTGGTGGATACGGATCGACCCGCCGCCGATCTCGTTGCCGTTGCAGACGATGTCGTAGGCCCAGGCGATCGCGTTGCCGGGGTCGCTGTCGAAGCCCTCCAGCTCCTGGGGGCTGGTGAAGGCGTGGTGGACGGCCGTCCACGCACCACTGCCGACCGCGACGTCACCGGCCGCGGTCGCGTCGTCCGCGGGCTCGAAGAGCGGCGCGTCGACGACCCAGAGGAAGCTCCAGGCGGACTCGTCGATCAGGCCGCAGCGGCGGCCGATCTCCAGGCGCGCGGCGCCCAGGAGCGCCCGGCTGGGCTTGGGCAGGCCGGCGCCGAAGAAGACGCAGTCACCGGGCGCGGCGCCGACGTGGGCGGCCAGTCCGGCCTTCTCCTCGTCGGTGATGTTCTTGGCCACCGGGCCGGTGAGCTCGCCGTCCTCCTGGACCAGGACGTACGCCAGGCCGCGCGCCCCGCGCTGCTTGGCCCACTCCTGCCAGGCGTCGAGCTGCTTGCGGGGCTGGCTCGCTCCCCCGGGCATCACCACGGCGCCGACGTACGGCGCCTGGAAGACCCGGAACGGGGTGTCCTTGAAGTAGTCGGTGCAGTCGACGAGCTCCTGGCCCATCCGCAGGTCGGGCTTGTCGGAGCCGTAGCGGGCCATCGACTCGGCGTAGGTCATCCGCGGCAGCGGGGTGGGTACGTCGTACCCGACGAGCTTCCACAGCGCCGTGAGGATCTCCTCGGCGACGGCGATCACGTCGTCCTGCTCGACGAAGCTCATCTCGATGTCGAGCTGGGTGAACTCCGGCTGCCGGTCGGCCCGGAAGTCCTCGTCGCGGTAGCAGCGCGCGATCTGGAAGTAACGCTCCATGCCCGCGACCATGAGCAGCTGCTTGAACAGCTGCGGGCTCTGCGGGAGGGCGTACCAGCTGCCGGGCTGCAGGCGGGCGGGCACCAGGAAGTCCCGCGCGCCCTCGGGGGTGCTGCGGGTCAGGGTGGGCGTCTCGATCTCGACGAAGTCGTGGCGGTCGAGCACGTCGCGTGCGGCCCTGTTGACCTTGCTGCGAAGCCGCAGCGCCTGGTTGGGCCCCGAGCGGCGCAGGTCGAGGTAGCGGTGCCGGAGCCGCGCCTCCTCCCCCACGTCCACGTGGTCGCTGATCGGGAACGGCAGCGGTGCCGCGGCGCTGAGCACCTCGACGTCGGTGGCCACGACCTCGATCGCGCCGGTCGCGAGGTTGGGGTTCTCGTTGCCGTCCTTGCGCGCGGTCACCTCGCCGGTGACCTTCAGGCAGTACTCCGCGCGCAGGTGGTGGGCCACCGCCTCGTCGCGGATGACGACCTGGACGATGCCGCTGGCCTCGCGCAGGTCGATGAAGGCCACGCCGCCGTGGTCACGCCGGTTGGCCACCCAGCCGGCGAGGGTGACGGTCTGGCCGACGTGCTCGGCACGAAGGGTGCCTGCGTCGTGGGTGCGGATCACTGCTGCTCCTCTGGGTTCGCCGCCGCGACGTGGGGTCGCAGGTCGGCGGTGGGTGGGGTCCAGGAGGCCGGGTCCGCGGCCACCTGGTCCCCCGATCGGATGTCCTTGACCTGATGGGTCCCGTCGTCCTGCACGAACCAGACGAACGGGATGCCGCGACGCTCCGCGTAGCGGATCTGCTTGCCGAACTTCTGCGCCGAGGCGGCGACCTCGCACGGCACGCCCTGCGAACGCAGCGCGGTGGCCACGCCGTCGCTGACGGACCGCGACTCCTCGTCCGTGACCGCGACGAGCACGGCGCTGGGGACCTTGCGGTCGGCCGCGAGCCCGGTGCGGGTCGCCAGCGTGACCAGCACCCGGCTGAGGCCGAGCGAGATACCGACGCCGGGGTACGTCGTACGCCCGTCCGAGGCGAGGGCGTCGTACCGGCCCCCGGAGCAGATCGAGCCCAGGGACTCGTAGCCGTCGAGCCGGGTCTCGAAGACCGTGCCCGTGTAGTAGTCCAGGCCGCGGGCGATCGACAGGTCGGCCTCCACGCGCACCCGGTCGGTGACCAGCGGGGCGCAGGCGGTGACGAGCTCGGCGAGCTCCGCGAGCCCCTCGTCGAGCAGCTCGTGCTCGACCCCGAGCGCCCGCACGGCCGCGACGAAGGAGTCGTCGGCGGCCCGGATGGTGGCCAGCGAGAGCACCCGGTCGGCGGTGGCGCCGTCGAGGCCGACCTCGTCGACGAGCATCGAGCGGACCCGCTCGACCGGCAGCTTGTCGAGCTTGTCGACCACGCGCATGACCTCGTCGGTCGCATCGCCGCTCGCGATGCCGAGGCCGGCGTAGAAGCCCTGGATCAGCTTGCGGTTGTTGACCTGGAGCCGGAAGCCCGGCAGGAAGGCGAGCCGACTGAGCGCGTCCACCATCACGCGGGTGACCTCGACGTCGTGGTGGAACGGCAGCACGTCGCGACCGACGATGTCGATGTCGGCCTGGGTGAACTCGCGGTAGCGGCCCTCCTGGGGCCGTTCGCCGCGCCAGACCTTCTGGATCTGGTAGCGCCGGAACGGGAACTCCAGCTTGCCGGCGTTCTCCAGCACGTAGCGGGCGAAGGGCACCGTCAGGTCGAAGTGCAGGCCGAGGCCGGCGTGGCCCTCGGCCGACTCCTCGTGCAGCCGGCGCAGCAGGTAGACCTCCTTGGAGGTGTCGCCCTTGCGCAACAGCTGGTCGAGCGGCTCGACGGCGCGGGTCTCGATGCCCGCGAACCCGTGCAGCTCGAAGGTACGACGCAGCGTGTCGATGACCTGCTGCTCGACGAACCGCTGTTCGGGCAGCAGCTCGGGGAACCCGCTCAGCGGGGTGGGCTTGCTCAACTCAGAGACCTCGAGTGACTCGACCTGCATCGCCTCGGTCGAGGAGGTCGAGCAGGTAGGGGTTGGTCGCTCGCTCGCGACCGATGGACGTCTGCTCACCGTGACCGGGGAGGACCACGATGTCGTCGGCGAGCGGCAGCACCTTGTTGGTGAGACTGCGCAGCATCGTGGCGTGGTCACCGCCCGGCAGGTCCGTGCGCCCGATCGAGCCCGCGAAGAGCAGGTCGCCGGAGAACATGACCTCGCTGACCTCCTGCTGGGCGTACGGCGTGCGGAAGGTGACCGACCCCTCGGTATGGCCCGGGGTGTGGTCGACGACGAACCGCAGGCCGGCCAGCTCGAGCTCCTGGACGTCGCTCAGCTCGCGGACGTCGTCGGGCTCGGCCCACTGGTAGTCACCGCCCAGCATCATCTGGGTGGTCTCGCGGGACATGCCCGCCATCGGGTCGGAGAGCAGGTGCCGGTCGCTGGGGTGGATCCACGCCGTGGCGTCGTACGTGCCGGCGACGGGGGCCACGCACCACATGTGGTCGACGTGGCCGTGGGTGACCAGCACGGAGACCGGCTTGAGGCGGTGCTCGGCGACGACCTGCGCGACGCCCTCGGCGGCGTCCTTGCCGGGGTCGATGACCACGCACTCGCTCCCGGCGCCGGTGGCGACGACGTAGCAGTTCGTGCCCCAGGGACCCGCGGGGAAGCCGGCGATCAACACCCGGCCACACTACCGAGCGGGTCGCCGCGGTGTCGCACCGGTTCCGGGCGGAGATTCCCGCACTCGCCCGCGCCCGGCCGTGGCTAGAGTGGGCGCCTGCACGTACCGCCCGCGAGCGACCCGAAGATGCGAAGAGGGATCAGCAAGTGACGAGCCATGAGTGGGGCCGCGTCGACGACGACGGCACCGTCTACGTCCGTACCGCCGACGGGGAGCGTTCGGTCGGGCAGTACCCAGAGGGGACTCCCGACGAGGCGCTCGCCTTCTTCACCGAGCGCTACGCCGCCCTCGCCTTCGAGGTCGAGCTGCTCGAGCAACGGATCAACTCCGGGGTGCTCTCCCCCGAGGAGGCCACCGAGTCGGTCAAGACGGTGAAGGCCCAGGTGGTCGACGCGAACGCCGTCGGCGACCTGATCTCGCTCGCCGGCCGACTCGACGCCCTCGGCCCGATCATCGCCCGGCAGCGCGAGGCGCGCCGCGAGGAGCGGGCCCAGCGCTCCGCCGAGGCCAAGGCGGCCAAGGAGGACCTGGTCGCCCAGGCCGAGAAGATCGCGGAGGGCACCGACTGGCGCCACGGCGCCAACAAGCTGCGCGACCTGCTCGAGCAGTGGAAGGCGCTCCCCCGCATCGACCGATCCTCCGACGACGCCCTGTGGCGGCGGTTCTCGACCGCGCGTACGGCGTACACCCGACACCGCAAGACGCACTTCGCCGAGCTCAACGAGCAGCGTGAGGGCGCCCGTGCGGTCAAGGAGCGGCTCGCCGCGGAGGCCGAGTCCCTGGCGGAGTCCACCGAGTGGGGCCCGACCGCCGGCCGCTACCGCGACCTGATGAAGCAGTGGAAGGCCGCCGGTCCCGCACCCAAGGACGTCGACGACGCCCTGTGGAAGCGGTTCCGAGGCGCCCAGGACGCGTTCTTCGGCGCCCGCGACGCCACCAACGCCGCCCTCGACCAGGAGTTCGCCGCGAACGCCGACGTCAAGGAGGCCCTGCTCGTCGAGGCCGAGGCGCTGCTGCCGATCGAGGACGTCGAGGCCGCCAAGCGCGCCTTCCGCGACCTCGCCGACCGCTGGGACGCCGCGGGCAAGGTCCCCCGCGACCGGATGAAGGAGCTGGAGGGCCGGATCCGCAAGGTCGAGCAGGCCATCCGCGAGGTCGAGGAGGACGCCTGGCGCAAGTCCGACCCCGAGAAGTCCGCCCGCGCCGACGACATGGTCACCAAGCTCGAGCAGGCGATCGCCAAGGTCGAGGCCGACCTCGAGAAGGCCCGGACCGCCGGCAACGAGAAGAAGGTGCGCGAGCTGGAGGAGAACCTCGAGTCCCGTCGTTCCTTCCTAGAGATGGCCAAGCGCGCGTCCGAGGACTTCTCCGGCTGACTTCTCGGGCAAGCGGAGCGCAGCCCGTGAAGTGTCGGTGGTCGAGTAGCCCGCCGCGACTGAGGAACGAAGTCGCGCCGAGCGTATCGAGACCCGTCTGCTTCCGTCGCCGGTCGAGTAGCCCGCGAGGAACGAGCGGGCGTATCGAGACCTGGCTGCTTCCGAAGGCAGATGGGTCTCGATACGTCGTTCGCGCCCTCGCAGGCTCGGTCGCGACCGCCTACTCGACCAACGAACGAGCGGCTACTGCGTCACGCGGTAGGCGTCGAAGACGCCCGGCACGCCGCGTACGGCGCGTAGCACGTTGTCGAGGTGCTTGGCCTCGGCCATCTCGAAGGTGAACCGGCTCTTCGCGACCCGGTCGCGGGTGGTCGAGAGGTTGGCGCTGAGGATGTTCACGTGCGCGTCCGAGAGCACCATGGTGATGTCGGAGAGCAGCCGGGCCCGGTCGAGCGCCTCGACCTGGATGTTGACCAGGAACGTCGACTGACCGGTGGGCGCCCACTCGACCTCGAGCAGCTTCTCGGGCTGGGTCTTCAGGTCGACGGCGTTGGTGCAGTCCAGGCGGTGCACCGAAACCCCGCCGCCCTTGGTGACGAAGCCGAGAATCTGGTCGGGAGGCACCGGGGTACAGCACTTGGCGAGCTTGACCCAGACGTCCGGCGCGCCCTTGACGACCACCCCGGCGTCGCCGGCCGAGCCGGTCTTCGCCCGGCCGCGTCGACCGGTGATGGTGACGGCCTCGGAGAGGTCCTCCTGGGCGCTGTCGCTCCCGCCGTGCTCGTCGATCACCCGACGTACGACGGCCTGCGCGGACAGGTTGCCCTCGCCGACCGCGGCGTACATCGCCGAGACGTCCGCGTGGTGGAAGTGGCGGGCCGCGAGGGTCAGCGACTCGTGCGACATCAGCCGCTTGAGGGGCAGCCCCTCCTTGCGCATCAGCCGGGCGATCTGTTCCTTGCCCTGCTCGATGGCCTCCTCGCGGCGCTCCTTGGTGAACCACTGGCGGATCTTGGAGCGGGCCCGCTGGGACTTCACGAAGGTCAGCCAGTCGCGCGAGGGCGCAGCCGTCGGCGACTTGGAGGTGAAGACCTCGACGACGTCGCCGTTCTCCAGCATCGACTCCAGCGGGACCAGGCGACCGTTGACGCGGGCGCCGATCGTGCGGTGGCCGACCTCGGTGTGCACGGCGTAGGCGAAGTCGACCGGCGTGGCCCCCGCGGGCAGCGCGATCACGTCGCCGCGCGGGGTGAACACGTAAGTCTCGGCGCGGTTGATCTCGAAGCGCAGGGACTCCAGGAACTCGCCCGGATCCTCGACCTCGCTCTGCCAGTCGAGCAGCTGGCGGACCCAGGTCATGTCGTCCATGTCGCCCTGGCGGTCGGTGTCGACCCCGGTGCGGCCGTCCTCCTTGTACTTCCAGTGCGCGGCGACGCCGTACTCGGCGCGGCGGTGCATGGCGAAGGTCCGGATCTGCAGCTCGACGGGCTTGCCCTGCGGGCCGATCACCGTCGTGTGCAGCGACTGGTACATGTTGAACTTCGGCATCGCGACGTAGTCCTTGAACCGCCCGAGGACAGGGTTCCAGCGCGAGTGGAGCACGCCGAGGACGCTGTAGCAGTCGCGGTCGTCGTCGACGAGGATCCGGATGCCGACCAGGTCGTAGATGTCGGAGAACTCGCGGCCGCCGACGATCATCTTCTGGTAGATGGAGTAGTAGTGCTTCGGCCGGCCGGTGACCTTGCACTTGATCTTGGCCTCGCGCAGGTCGTTGTCGACCTGGGCGATGACCTCGGCGAGGAACTGGTCGCGCGACGGGGCCCGTTCGGCGACCATCCGCACGATCTCGTCGTAGATCTTGGGGTGCAGGGTCGCGAACGCGAGGTCCTCGAGCTCCCACTTGAGGGTGTTCATGCCGAGCCGGTGGGCCAGCGGAGCGTAGATGTCGAGGGTCTCGCGGGCCTTGCGCTCCTGCGTCTCCTGCTTCACGTAGCGCAGGGTCCGCATGTTGTGGAGACGATCGGCGAGCTTGATGACCAGGACCCGGATGTCGCGCGACATCGCGACGATCATCTTGCGGATCGTCTCGGCCTCGGCCGTCTCGCCGTACCGGACCTTGTCGAGCTTGGTCACACCGTCGACGAGGCGGGCGACCTCCTCGCCGAAGTCGGCGCGCACCTGCTCGAGGGTGTACGGCGTGTCCTCGACCGTGTCGTGCAGCAGCGACGCGACCAGCGTCGGCTCCGTCATCCCGATGTCGGCGAGGATCGTGGTGACCGCGAGCGGGTGGGTGATGTACGGGTCACCGCTCTTGCGCATCTGCGAGCCGTGCATCTTCTCGGCCGTCAGGTAGGCGCGCTCGATCAGCGCCAGATCGGCCTTCGGGTGGTTGGCCCGCACCGAGCGGAAGAGCGGCTCCAGGACCGGGTTCCCGGGCTGGCTGCGGGTGCCCATCCGGGCGAGCCGGGCCCGCATGCTGCGGCCGGGCGGAGTGGCGTCGGAACGCTCGGCCGGGCGAGGGGGCGGACCGGTCCGCCCGGGCGGGGCGGTGCGTTCCTCGGTCACACGAACAGCCTACGCGGCGCTTCAGACGGTGATCAGGCTGGTGACCGGCAGGTCGCCGACCGTCTCACGTCCTGGGAGGAAGGAGAGCTCCATCAGGACGGCGAAGCCGGTGACGGTGCCACCGCACCGCTCGACCAGCTCACGGGTCGCCCGCGCGGTGCCCCCGGTCGCCAGCACGTCGTCGATCAGCAGGACCCGGTCGCCCGGGAGGATCGCGTCACGGTGCAGCTCGAGGGTCGCGTCGGCGTACTCCAGGGAGTACGACACGGCGTGGGTCTCGCGCGGCAGCTTCCCGGCCTTGCGCACCGGGACGAAGCCTGCGCCAAGCGCGAGCGCGACCGGCGCGGCCAGGATGAAGCCGCGCGCCTCCATGCCCACGACCTTGTCGACCACCGTCTCGCCGTCACGCCGGCCGACGTCGGCGAGCGCCGCCACGACCGCCGTCAGCGCGTCGTGGTCGGCGAGGACCGGGGTGATGTCCTTGAAGACGACACCGGGCTCGGGGAAGTCGGGGACGTCGAGCACCAGGCGCTCGAGCGCCGCCCGCGCGACGTCGGCCGCGGTCCCCGAGCCGGCCGTCACTTCAGGCCGCGCTTGGACCTGGTCTGCCGGGTCGGCTGGACCCGACCCGAAGCCCCGCTGGCACGCACCTCACCCTTGGCGGGAGGTACGACGCGGCCGCGGCCGCTCGCCTCGTCGACGCGGGAGGGCGCGGTCGGGCGGGTCACCGGAGCGTCGTCGTCCAGGCCGTCCTCGAGCTCCAGGTCGGGCTCGTCCTGCACCGGCATGTCCTCGACGAACGCCGGGACCGAGGCGTAGCGGTCGGCGTTGGCCTTGGCCCGCGACCGGGCGCGCTTGTCGGAGAGCTGGATCGCCGACTCGCGGCCCTTGAGGTGCACCAGGACGCGCGGGGCGAGCAGCACCGAGGAGTAGATGCCGACGGCCATGCCGACGAACTGCGCCAGCGCGAGGTCCTGCAGCGAGCTCGCACCGAGCTGTACGGCGCTGACGTAGAGGATCGCGCCGATCGGGATCAGCGCCACGATGCCGGTGTTGATCGAGCGGACCAGGGTCTGGTTGACGGCCAGGTTGGCGGCCTCGCCGTACGTCTGGCCGGACTTGCGCAGCTCGTGGGTGTTCTCCCGGATCTTGTCGAAGACCACGACGGTGTCGTAGAGCGAGAAGCCCAGGATGGCGAGCAGGCCGGTGACGGCCGACGGGGTGACCGGGAATCCGGAGAGTGCGTAGATGCCGATCGTGATGACGATGTCGTGGATGAGCGCGATCATCGCAGCGATGGACATCTTCCACTCACGGAAGTAGCCCCAGATGAAGAGCATGACCAGGACGAGGAAGACGGCGACACCGGTGAGCGCCTGCTGGGCGACCTCGCGGCCCCAGCTCGCGCCGATCTCGGTCTGGGACAGGTCCGTGGTCTCCGGGACCGTCTCCTGGATCAGCTCGCCGATCCGGTCGCTGGTCTCGTCGGAGACCTCGCCGACCTCGACCACGATGGCCGAGGTGCCCTCGGTGGTGACCGTCGGCGAGTCGACGTCCTCGAGGCCCTCGTCCGCGATCACATCGCGGATCGCGTCGGCGTTGTCCTGGGTTACCTCCGCGGCCGGCATCGACGCGCGGACCTGGGTGCCGCCGGTGAACTCGACTCCGAAGTTCATCCCCTTGACGAAGATGACGGCGAGCGCAGCCAGCACGACGACCGCCGTGATGGAGTACCACAGCCCTCGTCGACCGACGAAGTCGAACGACCGGGTGCCGCCGTAGAGATCATTTCCGTAGCGCGAGAACTTGCCCATCAGGCCTTGCCTCCTGCCGGGGCCGCGTCCATGCCGAGCGTTTCCTTGCTCAGACCGGACAACTTCCCACCACCGTTGAAGAACCGGAACCGTGCGAGGTACGAGACCAGCGGCTTGGTGAACCAGAAGAGCACCGCGAGGTCGATCAGCGTGGAGAGGCCCAGCGCGAAGCCGAAGCCCTTCACCACGCCGGTGGCGAAGATGTACAGCACCGCTGCCGAGAGCAGCGAGACCACGTTGGCCGCGAGCCGGGTGACCTTGGCCCGCTTCCAGCCGGTCTCCACCGCGACCCGCATCGACTTGCCCTCGCGCATCTCGTCTCGGATGCGTTCGAAGAAGAGGATGAAGGAGTCGGCGGTGACACCGACCGCGATGATGAACCCGGCGATGCCGGGCAGGGTCAGGGTGAAGCCGGCGGTCTCGCTGAGCAGCAGGACCAGCGCGTAGCTGATCCCGGCGGCCACGGCGAGCGAGCCGAACACCACGAGACCCAGGCCGCGGTAGTAGAGCAGGCAGTAGATCATCACCAGGCCGAGTCCGATGGCGCCCGCCCACATACCAGCGCTGAGCTGGTCGCCGGCGAGCGACGGGCCGATGTCCTCGACCGTCACGTCGCGGTCGAAGGCGATCGGCAGCGCACCGAACCGGAGGCTGGTGGCGAGGCTGTCCGCCTCGGCCTCGGTGAAGTCACCTGAGATCTGCGCCTCGCCGTTGGGGATCACACCGTCGAAGCCGAGGGCGGTGACCACCTGGCCGTCCAGCACGATGGCGAAACGCTGCTCCGTCGGGAGCAGCGCCCGGGAGACCTTCTCGAAGGCGTTCTCGCCGGCGCCGCCGATCGACAGGGTCACGACCCAGCCGGTGCCCTGCTGCGGGGTGCCGTAGCTGGCGTCCTTCAGGTCGGTGCCCTCGACGACGGCGGCGGAGAGCAGCATCTTCTCCGAGGCGCCCGCCTCCTCGTTGAACTCACACGAGACGATCGGCCGCTCGGGGTCGTCGACCAGCGTGGCCGGCGTGCCGTCGGTGGGACAGGTGAAGGCGTTGAACGCGTCGATGGAGGCCTGGTCGGGGCTGTTCTGCCACGCCAGGAGCTCCTCGGTCTCGCCGGCCTTCGGGCCGTCGTACTCGACGACCTGGGGGGTCGGCGGCGCGGAGGCCGACGGGTCGGCCGGCGTGGAGCCCTCCGGAGCCTCGGCAGGCGTCGCGGCGGGGTCCGCAGGAGCGGGCTCGTCGGACGGGGCGGGGGTCTCGTCGGCCTGGGCGAAGCCGACCGGCGGGCGGTTGCTGCCCGCGGGCGGCTCGGCGCCGCCGTCGGCGGGCGGGACGACCGCGCCCGGGTCCACGGCGCCGGGCTCGAGGACCGAGCCGTCACCAGGGGCGCCGGCAGCACCGGCGGCGCAGCGGCCGTCGCTGTCGGAGCAGGCCACCAGGCGGAACCGCAGCTGCGCCTGGCGCTTGACCGTCTCCTCCAGCTGGCGCCGGTTCTCGACGTCGCCGGGGACCTCGACCACGACGAACCGGCCGCCCTGGACGGTGACGTCCGCTTCGGCGACACCGGAGCCGTTGACGCGCTGGTCGATGATCTTGCGCGCCTCTTCGAGGCTGTCCTCGTCGGGACTCCCCTGGGCTTGCAGGGTGATCCGGGCACCGCCCTCGAGGTCGAGACCCAGGGCGGGCTTCCAGCTGCCGGCGATCGCAACCAGGCCGTAGAGGATCGCCATGCCCAGGAAGAACACCACCAGGGTGCGCCCCGCGCGGGCGGCGGACGAGCGTGCCATGTCAGATCTCCTCGGGCTCGTCGTCGACGAGCGGCTGCTGGATGATCGAGCCGACCGCGCCGCGGGCGACCTTGATGGTCACCCCTTCGGCGATCTCGACCCGGAGGTGGTCGTCAGCGATCTCCGCGACGTGCGCGAAGACACCCGAGGTCAACATGACCTCGTCCCCGACTGACAACGAACCCTGCATGGTGCGAAGTTCCCGCTGGCGCCTGCTGGCCGGCCGGATGATGAGCAGCCAGAACAACAGCGCGATGGCAACGATCGGCAGCAAGCCGGCGAACTCCACGACGGAACCTCTCGAGCGATGATGGGGGTCGCCCAGCCTCACGACGGGCGGGCTGACCGACGCGCAAGCATAACGGGGGCCGCCCGCGAGGGGCGCATTGCGGCGCCACGGAGCGGCGAGCGCCTGCGCGTCAGTCGTCGAACAGGCTGCTGTCGGCCGTCGCCGTCGGCGGCGTCAGGCCGAGGTGGGTCCACGCCGCAGGCGTCGCGATCCGGCCGCGCGGGGTGCGGGCGAGGAACCCGAGCCGCACCAGGAACGGCTCGGCGACCTCCTCGACGGTCTCCCGCTCCTCCCCCACGGCCACCGCCAGGGTCGAGACCCCGACCGGCCCGCCGCCGAACCGGCGGCACAAGACGTCGATGACCGCCCGGTCTAGACGATCCAGACCCAGCTGGTCGACCTCGTACAGGTCGAGCGCGGCCTCGGAGACCTCGAGCGTGACGACGCCGTCGGCGCGGACCTGCGCATAGTCGCGGACCCGGCGCAGCAGGCGGTTGGCGATCCGCGGCGTGCCGCGGGAGCGGCTGGCGATCTCGGCGGCACCGTCGGCGCGCAGCTCGACGCCGAGCAGACCGGCCGAGCGGTGCACGATCAGGTCGAGCTCGTGCGGCTCGTAGAACTCCAGGTGGCCGGTGAACCCGAACCGGTCCCGCAGCGGCCCGGGAAGCAGGCCGGCCCGGGTGGTCGCCCCGACGAGGGTGAACGGCGGGATCTCCAGCGGGATCGCGGTGGCGCCGGGGCCCTTGCCGATGATGACGTCGACCCGGAAGTCCTCCATCGCCATGTAGAGCATCTCCTCGGCCGGCCGCGACATCCGGTGGATCTCGTCGACGAAGAGCACGTCGCCCTCATTCATGCCCGACAGGATCGCCGCCAGGTCACCGGCGTGGGTGATCGCCGGCCCGCTGGTCAGCCGCAGCGGCGTCGCCATCTCGGCGGCGATGATCATCGCCAGGGTGGTCTTGCCGAGGCCGGGGGGTCCCGAGAGCAGGACGTGGTCGGGGGCCCGCCCCCGCCGGCGCGCGGCCTCCAGGACCAGGCCGAGCTGCTCGCGGACCCGCGCCTGACCGACGACCTCGTCGAGCGTCTTGGGCCGGAGCGCGGCCTCGACCGCCCGCTCGTCGCCCTCGGCCTCGGCGGCGGTCAGCGAACGCAGGTGTCCGGTCTCGGCGACCTCCAGCTCGTCCTCGTGGAAGGGCACGGACTACGCCCTGCTCAGCGAGCGCAGCGCAGCACGAAGCAGCGCGGCCACGTCCACCTCGGTGGTCGAGCCGGCCGCGGGTGCCACGGCGTCGATGGCCTTCTCGGCGTCCTTGGTCGACCAGCCGAGCCCCACCAGACCCTGCTGGACCTGGTCGCGCCAGGGCTCGCCGACCGCGGGACGGACGCCTGCGGCACCGCCGACGGGCGGGCCGATGCGGTCCTTGAGCTCGAGGATGATCCGCTGGGCACCCTTCTGGCCGATGCCGGGCACCTTGGTCAGCGCCTTCACGTCCTCGCTTGCGATGGCCCGGCGCAGGTCGTCGGGGCTGAGCACCGCGACCATGGCCTGGGCGACCTTGGGGCCGACCCCCGAAGCGGTCTGGACGAGCTCGAAGGTCAGCTTCTCGTCCTCGTCGACGAAGCCGAAGAGGGTCAGCGAGTCCTCGCGGACCACCATCGAGGCGGCCAGGGTCGCCCGCGACCCGGTGCGCAGCGTGGCGAGCGTGCCGGGAGTGCACATCAGCTCCAGACCCACCCCCCCGACCTCGAGCACGGCGCTGGACAGGGTCAGCGCGGCAACCTCGCCGCGGACGAACGCGATCACGCTCTGGTCACCTTCTTGGACTCCTCGCTGCGGCGACCGCCGCGTCGATACGGGCCTGGGCGCCTCCGCGCCAGATGTGGGTGATGGCCAGCGCCAGCGCGTCGGCGGCGTCGGCGGGCTTCGGCGGCGCGTCGAGCCGCAGGATCCGGGTCACCATCGCGCCGACCTGGGCCTTGGTGGCCCGACCGTTGCCGGAGACTGCGGCCTTGACCTCACTCGGGGTGTGCAGCGCGATCGGCAGGCCGCGGCGGGCCGCGCAGACCATGGCGATGCCGCTGGCCTGGGCGGTGCCCATCACCGTGCTGACGTCGGAGCGCGCGAACACCCGCTCGACCGCGACCGCGTCCGGCTCGAACTCGTCGAGCCAGGCGTCGACGCCCTTCTCGATGGTCACCAGCCGGTGCGCCACCGCCACGTCGGCCGAGGTCCGCAGCACGTTGACGTCGACCAGGGTGAGCGGCCGGCCGACCGAGCCGTCGACCACGCCCATGCCGCAGCGGGTCAGGCCGGGGTCGATCCCGAGCACTCGCATCGCGTCGCCTTCCGTCCGAACAGGTGTTCGGAGGCAACGCTAGCCCGCGGACCCCGTCGTACGACGGCGCGACACGCCTGCGCCGGGGTCAGGCCTCCTGCAGCTGCTCCATGACCTCGTCGGAGACGTCGAGGTTGGCGTAGACGTTCTGCACGTCGTCGAGGTCCTCGAGCACGTCGATGAGCCGGAACACCTTGGGCGCGGCCTCGGCGTCGAGCTCGATCTTGTTGTCCGGGACGAACGACGCCTCGGCCGAGTCGTAGTCGATGCCGGCTGCCTGCAGCGCGGTGCGGACCGAGACCAGGTCGGTCGGCTCGGAGACCACCTCGAACGCCTCGCCGAGGTCGTTGACGTCGTCGGCACCCGCCTCGAGCGTGGCCTCCAGGACGTCGTCCTCACTGACGCTCTTGCCGTCCTGCTCGGCCGGCACGACCACGACACCCTTGCGGTTGAACAGGAACGACACCGAACCGGGGTCGGCGAGCGAGCCGCCGTTGCGGTTCATGGCGGTGCGGACCTCCATGGCGGCCCGGTTCTTGTTGTCGGTGAGGCACTCGATGAGCATCGCCACACCCGCCGGGCCGTAGCCCTCGTACATGATCGTCTGGTAGTCCGCGCCGCCGGTCTCCGCACCGGAGCCGCGCTGCACCGCGCGGTCGATGTTGTCCTTGGTGACCGAGGACTTCTTGGCCTTCTGGATGGCGTCGAAGAGCGTGGGGTTGCCAGCGGGGTCACCGCCACCCATCCGGGCCGCGACCTCGATGTTCTTGATCAGCTTGGTGTTCATCTTGCTGCGCTTGGCGTCGACGACGGCCTTCTTGTGCTTCGTCGTCGCCCATTTGGAGTGTCCGGACATGCGTCCCTCTTCTTGTCTCTGCGGTGTCGCTGCTCGACCGACGATGCTACCGGTCAGCCTCGGACCAGCTCGGTGAACATCCCGTGCAGCCGTACGTCGGAGCCCACCTCGGGGTGGAAGGAGGTCGCCAGCAGCCGACCCTGTCGGACCGCGACCGGGTGGCCCTCGACGGTCGCGAGCACCTCCGCCTCGGGGCCGACCTGCTCGACCCAGGGCGCCCGGATGAACACCCCGTGCACCGGCCCGTCGAGACCGGCCACGTCGAGCGGCCCCTCGAAGGAGTCGACCTGACGACCGAAGGCGTTGCGCCGGACGGTGATGTCGAGCCCGCCGACCGTCTCCTGTCCCGCGGCGCCGTCGAGGACCCGGTCGGCGAGCATGATCATCCCCGCGCAGGTGCCGAAGACCGGCAGCCCCGCGGCGACCCGCTTCCGCAGCGGGTCGAGCAGGTCGAAGATCCGCGCCAGCTTGGCCATCGTCGTCGACTCCCCGCCGGGGATCACCAGGCCGTCGCAGGCGTCGAGCTCCCCGGGGCGTCGTACGGCGATGGCCTGCACGTCGAGCGAGGCCAACGCCACGAGGTGCTCGCGGACGTCGCCCTGGAGGGCGAGCACGCCGACGGTCGGGGTCATCGACGGGGACTACCAGCCGCGCTCGGAGAGCCGGTGCGGCTGCGGGATCTCGTCGACGTTGATCCCGACCATCGCCTCGCCCAGGCCGCGGGAGACCTTGGCGACCACGTCGGGGTCGTCGAAGAAGGTCGTGGCCTTCACGATCGCCTCGGCCCGCTGGGCCGGGTTGCCGGACTTGAAGATGCCGGAGCCGACGAAGACGCCCTCCGCACCGAGCTGCATCATCATCGCGGCGTCGGCCGGGGTCGCGATCCCGCCGGCGGTGAACAGCACCACGGGGAGCTTGCCCTTCTCGGCGACCTCCTTGACCAGGTCGTACGGCGCCTGCAGCTCCTTGGCCGCGACGTACAGCTCGTCGGCCTCCAGCGCGCCGAGCCGACGGATCTCGCGGCGGATGGTGCGCATGTGGGTCACCGCGTTGGACACGTCGCCGGTGCCGGCCTCGCCCTTGGAGCGGATCATCGCCGCGCCCTCGGTGAGCCGGCGCAGCGCCTCGCCCAGGTTGGTCGCCCCGCACACGAACGGCACCGTGTAGGCCCACTTGTCGATGTGGTTGGCGTAGTCGGCCGGGGTCAGCACCTCGGACTCGTCGATGTAGTCGACCCCGAGGCTCTGCAGCACCTGCGCCTCGGCGAAGTGACCGATCCGGGCCTTGGCCATCACCGGGATCGAGACGGCGGCGATGATCGACTCGATCATGTCGGGGTCACTCATCCGCGACACCCCGCCCTGGGCCCGGATGTCGGCCGGCACCCGCTCCAGCGCCATCACGGCGACCGCGCCGGCGTCCTCGGCGATCTTGGCCTGCTCGGCCGTGACCACGTCCATGATCACCCCGCCCTTGAGCATCTCGGCCATGCCGCGCTTCACGCGCGAGGTGCCGGTGGTCTCGGAGGTGTCGAACGAGTCGTCAGGGGTGCGTTCAGCCATACCCGGATCGTACGGCGGATCGAGGACACCGACGACTGAGCGCGGTGCTTACGAGACGGGTCCGGCAGCGACCTCGGCCAGGGCCTGACGGCGAACCACCCAGACCCGCTGGATGACGGTGATCGTGCTGGCGACGGCGAGCGCCCACAGCACGACGTGCAGCAGGATCGGCAGGTCGAAGATCGCACTGAGCCCGGTCATCACCAGGATCGCGACCAGCCGGTCGGCCCGCTCCGCGATCCCGACCTTGGCGGTGTAGCCCAGACCCTCGGCCTTGGCCCGGGCGTAGGAGGTGACCGCGCCCATCAGCAGGCAGACCAGGCACAGGACCAGATAGAGGGTGCTGTCGCCGGGACCGGCGAAGTAGAGCGAGAGGCCGATGAAGATCGCGCCGTCGCCGATCCGGTCGAGCGTGGAGTCGAGGAACGCCCCGAACTTGCTGCTCTTGCCCTGCGACCGGGCCATGTAGCCGTCGATCAGGTCGCTGAAGACGAAGGCGGTGGCGACCAGCACGCCGGTCAGCAGCATCCCCTGGGGGAAGAAGATCAGGGCACCGGCGCTGAGGCCGACCGTGCCGACGAGGGTGACGACGTCGGCGCTGACCCCCAGCCGGATGAGCAGGTGGGCGATCGGCGAGATGACCTTCGTCCAGAAGGCGCGGAAACGTTCCATCATGACTGGATCAGGCTATCGGTCCGCGAGCGCTTCGCAGACTTCGGCGACGGCGGTGGGCGCCCCGGCGACGTACCAGTCGACGCCGGCGGCCCGCACGCGGCGGGTGCCGCCGCCCGCCCCGCGGATGATCGCGGCGCCCGGCAGCTCGTCCCACGGCGGGACGGAGTGCTGGCAGAGCACGTGCAGCCGACCCTGGGCGACCGCCATCGCGTCCATGGTCCCGGAGCCGAGCATCCGCACGGTAGCGGCCCCGTTGGCCATCCGACCGAACGCCCGCCCCACCTCGTCGCCGTAGAACGGCGGGTGGAGGTACGTCGTCAGGCACGACTCGGCCAGCGGGCGGTCCCTGAGCGGTTCCAGCGGTACGCCGTCGGCTGTGGGCCAGAGATCGGGGCCACCGACGTACGTCGTGCCGGTCGCGGGGTGGTGCGCCGCGCCGAGGACCAGGTCCCCACCGTCGGTGAGCGCCAGCGCCGAGCACCACCAGTCGAGGCCGGCGACGAAGTTGTAGGTGCCGTCGACGGGGTCGATCACCCAGGTGCGACCGCTGCTGCCGGCGTGGCTGGCACCCTCCTCGCCGAGGATCGAGTCGTCAGGGCGCTCGGCGCGCAGCCGGGCGACAACCAGCTCCTCGGCCGCATGATCGGCGGCGGTGACGACGTCGGAGACCGACGTCTTCTGCTCGGCGGCCAGGCCCTGCTGCCGCATCAGGTGGGCGAGGCGGCCCGCGTCGCGGACCAGGTGGGCGGCAAGCTCGGCGTCGTCCATGGTCCGATCAGGCTAGCGGTGCGGGGAACGCGTCCGGACCCCGTAGTGTCACAGGACGGAGCCACTCAGGCTTCCTCTCAGAGAGTCCCACCATGAGCGACAAGTCGCCGCGCCAGGGAATGACCAAGAAGACCGCCAAGTCCATCAAGGAGAAGCGCGGCGAGAAGCGCGCGAAGGCGGCTGGAGACTCTGACAGCTCGATGGAGAAGCTGACCGGGAAGAAGCGCTGAGCAGCCCGGTGCCGCTCCTCACCTTGGGGGTGGTCGGCACCTCCGCGAAGGAGAACGAGCACCGGCTCCCCCTGCACCCCGCGCATCTTGCTCAACTCGACCCCGAGCTCCGGGCGCAGATCACCATCGAGTCGGGCTACGGCACCCGCTTCGGGTACGACGACGCCGAGCTCGCGACCCTGGTCGCCGGGGTCGTGCCGCGGGCGGACCTGCTCGCCACCGCCGACGTGGTGCTGCTGCCCAAGCCCCAGCTCGCCGACGTCGAGGCGCTGAGCCCCGGTCAGGTCCTGTGGGGCTGGCCGCACTGCGTCCAGGACACGGCCCTGACCCAGGCCGCCATCGACCGTCGACTGACGCTGATCGCCTTCGAGTCGATGAACCACTGGACCCGAGACGGCGGCGTCGGCCTGCACGTCTTCCACAAGAACAACGAGCTGGCGGGCTACTGCTCGGTCCTGCAGGCGATGGAGCTCGCGGGCATCACCGGCGACTACGGCCGCAGGCTCACCGCGGTCGTCATCGGGTTCGGTGCGACCGCCCGGGGCGCGGTCACCGCGCTCAACGCCCACGGGGTGCACGAGGTCGCCGTGCTGACGACCCGCGGCGTGGCCGCGGTCGGCTCCCCGATCCACTCGGTCCGGATCCGGCACCTGGACCCCGCCCCGGACGGCACCATCGACGTGATCACCGAGCGCGGCCGGGAGCCGCTCCCGGCGTACCTCGCCGAGAACGACATCGTCGTCAACTGCACCCTCCAGGACCCGCTCCAGCCACTGACCTACCTGACCGAGGCCGACCTGCCGGCCTTCGCACGGGGCAGCGTCATCGTCGACGTGTCGTGCGACGAGGCGATGGGCTTCAGCTGGGCCCGACCGACCAGCTTCGACGCGCCGACGTTCGAGGTGGGCGACCACGTCACCTACTACGCCGTCGACCACAGCCCGTCGTACCTGTGGAGCTCCGCGACCTGGGACAACAGCCATGCCCTGCTGCCGTTCCTGCGCACGGTGCTGTCCGGTCCGTCGGCGTGGGACGAGGACGAGACGATCCGCCGGGCCATCGAGGTGCGCGACGGACATGTGGCCAACCCGGCGATCCTGGCCTTCCAGGGACGGGCGGAGGAGCACCCGCACGTGCTGGTGTGAGGATCAGCCGGGCCAGGCGTCGGCGAACAGCTGACGGGTCTCGCCGAGCAGCTCG
Organism: Nocardioides sp. W7; assembly: GCF_022919075.1. NCBI lineage: Bacteria > Bacillati > Actinomycetota > Actinomycetes > Propionibacteriales > Nocardioidaceae > Nocardioides > Nocardioides sp. W7. The sequence goes on from NZ_CP095078.1 coordinate 3,863,775, forward strand.
GGGAGGGTCTTGGTGCGGCCGATGATCGGCATGAAGTTCTGGTCACCGGGCCAGCGCGGTACGACGTGCTGGTGCAGGTGCGCGGCGATGCCCGCGCCGGCGATGTGACCCTGGTTCATGCCGATGTTGAACCCGCCGGCCCCGGACACCGCACGGACCACCCGCATCGCCGTCCGGGTGAGGTCGGCGATCTCGCCGGCCTCCTCGTCGGTGGTCTCCGTGTAGTCGGCGACGTGGCGGTAGGGGCAGACCATCAGGTGCCCGGGCGCGTAGGGGTAGAGGTTCAGCACCACGAACGCCAGCGCGCCGCGGTGCACGACCAGACCGTCCTCGTCGCTCAGCTTCGGGACCCGGCAGAACGGGCACTCCCCCGACGACGCATCGGTGGGCTTGTTCTCGCCGCGGATGTAGGCCATCCGATGCGGCGTCCACAGCCGGTCGAGCTCGTCTTGGTCACCGATGCCGTCCTGGTGCAGCGGCTCGTCGGGCTGACTCATGGGACAACCCTAGGGGTCGGGCCGTCGGTGCTCGCGCCGGGTGACGTGTGTCAGGCGGCGCGACTGCGGCGCAGGAACCACATCGCGATCATCCACACGGTCGCGACCACGATCGCGTTGTCGACGTTGGACTTCAGCGCCGTCGTCAGGTCGTCCCCGAAGGCCACGTCCAGCAGGCTGACGAGCACGTAGAAGCACACCGCGAAGAGCGCCCCCGACATCAGCAGGAGCCCGAGGCTGGACGTGCTTCTGGTCCGACTCATGCGGCCCACCCTAGTCGGCGACCCGGACCCGATCGCAGTCTGGGCGCGCTCGGCCAACCGGACATTGCCCAGCCTCGGGGCGCGCCCGCAGCCCTGGGGCGCGTGGCCGTCAGGGCTGAGGCTTCGGGTCGGTCAGGTGAGCTCAGTGGTGCCGGTGTGGTCGCGTTTGAAGGCCAGACCGTTGGGCGATTGCCACGCGAAGGTGGTGTCGTCGAGCTTGTCGTAGCGCCACCTGGTGTGGGTCTTGGCCCGGTGATGTCGGCGGCAGAGCGGGGCGATGTTGCAGTCGCAGGTGGGTCCGCCGCGGGCGGCGGGGTCGATGTGGTCGCAGTCGCAACGCCGGGCCGGCTTGCGACACCACGGGAACACACACGAGTGCTGCAGCAGCACCTGGCGTTCGCGGAGCCGGTCCGGGGTCTCGTAGGCATCGATGTGGACGTGCCCGGCCAGGTCGATGACCGGCTTGAGCACGACCTGGGTGTCGGAGTTCCCACACCACGTCTTGACCTGCTCGGCCGACACGAAGGACCGGGTCTCCTCGACCCGAGCCAGGTGCAGGTCGCTCCCGGCCCCGGCGAGCGCGGCTTCGGAGAGGTGCACGTGCAGGACCACCTGCCGCGGCCGCTTCCGCTGCCGGTCGTCGGGCTCCCCGGCGTTCAACTCCAACGACAGCTGCCGACGGGCCAGGTCACCGACCGCGATCGAGCGGCGGATGTCGACCGGCACGTCCAGGCCGAGCTGGCCGAGCTCGCGGGCGCGGCGGGCGACGGCGTCCTCCAGGTCGAGGGCGTCGGCCAGATCCAGGGTGCCGTGGACGTCGACGGTGCCGTCGAAGGAGACCTGCTGGGACTCGATGTCGAAGTGCCGCTTCTCGAACGCCGCCTCCCACCGAGCCTTCGCCTCAGCCGGGTCGTACGTCACCCGCGCCTCCTCGACCGTCCGGTCGAGCTGCGCGATCGAGACCTTGTGCGCCACCGGGGCCAGATGAGCGTCCACATAGGCCGCACCCTGCATGGGGAGGTCGGCGGTGGACTTCGCGATCCGCCGCGCCTTCCACACCGGCAGATCCAACGCCTGGACCCGGCCGTAGATCCTCGGCAACCGGTGCGCCAGCTCGACCGCATCCCCGAGGTAGATCCGCCCAGCATCGGTCGACAGGCCCAGCGCGGCAGCGAACTCCAACACCGAGAACTCCGCCACCAACGGAGCACCCTCGCCGGCGATCGCGACCCGCTCCTGACTGCCCGGGACCAGGCTCGCCGCCTCATCGAGAGACTCGGTCGAATGCATCGCCGCCCAGGCCACTGCGGACGCCAGCAGGTTCGCCGAGGCCTGGGCCTCGGCCTGCCGTTCGGAGCGCACGAACGCGAGCAACGCGGATGCGTCGTCGCAGTCGTGAACCTCACCGTTGGCCATACCAGTAATGTATTCGAGGCCACCGACAGTCCGGGTTGTTCCTTCACAGCGGTGACCACAACGGTCGACCCGAGCCAACAGTGAGCCGACCAGCAGCCGCGACCAGGTACGACGAGTGCCGCCCACGGCGACCTACTTAACTCACTGAGTCTTTGAATCGGCCTGGCGCCGAACGCAGACCACGACCCACCGCCGCAACCCACCGCCGTACTTCGACTCACCGGGTTTCGACACGGTCGCTAGCGCGACCTGCTCAACCACCGGGGGTCGGCCCCTGACCAGGGTTACAGCGGTGCCCACGACGGTCGACCCGACGTGACCGGGATCCGACCAGCAGCCGCGACCAGGTACGACGAGTGCCGCCCACGGCGACCTACTTAACTCACTGAGTCTTTGAATCGGCCTGGCGCCGAACGCAGACCACGACCCACCGCCGCAACCCACCGCCGTACTTCGACTCACCGGGTTTCGACACGGTCGCTAGCGCGACCTGCTCAACCACCGGGGGTCGGCCCCTGACCAGGGTTACAGCGGTGCCCACGACGGTCGACCCGACGTGACCGGGATCCGACCAGCAGCCGCGACCAGGTACGACGAGTGCCGCCCACGGCGACCTACTTAACTCACTGAGTCTTTGAATCGGCCTGGCGCCGAACGCAGACCACGACCCACCGCCGCAACCCACCGCCGTACTTCGACTCACCGGGTTTCGACACGGTCGCTAGCGCGACCTGCTCAACCACCGGCAGCCGCGTCACGGGCGGAAGACCTCCAGTCCGAGCCAGGCCGCGAGGGACTCGATCTCGGCGTCGACCGCAGCTCGCACGTCCACGGGGAACGGCTCGTCCTCGTGGACGGCGTCGACGCGGAGCACGCCCTCCTCTCGCTCGGCGGTGGCGTCGAGCTTCCCGACGAGGCGGTCGCCGTACAGGATCGGGAGCGCCCAGTAGCCCCACCGACGCTTCGCAGCGGGCTTGAACATCTCCAGCTGGTAGTCGAACTCCAGGAGCTCGGTCGTACGACGGCGGTCGATCACCAGCCGGTCCAGCGGCGAGAGCAGGGCGCACCGCCCGGTGAATGGACGCCCCAGGTAGGCCGGATCGACCCGCCACTCCCCCTTCACCCCGGCCACCACCGCCGGTTCGCCGGCGGGACCGACGCCGTTCGGCTCGACCGGGTGGGCCGGCGCCTTCGCCCGGGCGATGCCGAGTGCGGCGAGCCGGCGCCGGTCGCGCTCGGCCAGCGCATCCGCCACGGAGGGGACCGGGTCGTCCGGGTAGATCCGCGAGGCGAGGTCCCAGCGCGGCTCCTTGCCCTCCCGTCCCGCGCGGGCGACCTCACCGAGCTCGACCATGAAGGCGACGAGCATCTTGACGCTCCTGTGGTCGTTCCAGCCGCTGGAGCGCCACGGGACCTCGCAGGTGTCGGGCAGGTCGCGCAGGCGCAGCGGGCCGTCCTGGCGCAGCAGCTCCAGGAGGTCGCGGCGGCAGCCGTCGTTGGCGGCGACCCAGTCGCGGTTGCGCTCCTCCCAGTCCTTCAGCTCGCCCGTCCCCGGCCAGGCAGCCATCTCGGCCCGGAACAGCGCGAGGTCCGCGGCCGGTCGCGCCAGTCCGTGGTGGTCGATGAGCGTCAGGTCCTCCAGTGCCTCCTGCAGCTCGCCGGGGCGGTACGACGACCCGAGTCGACTCCACAGCACCAGGTCGGCACTCGGGACGATCGGGGCCGCCGGGTCCAGCTGCAGGAACGTCAGGTGGCACACCACGTCGGCCAGGGACGAGGGGCGGGGCACGTCCAGCAGCTGCGCCTGGACGGCGATCCGCCGGGCGTCCTGGCGGGACAGCTGGTGCACCTCGGTCACGACAGGACCGTACGCGCGTCAGCCGGCGATCAGTACTGGTGGAACCAGCGACCCAGGTCGGTCTCGATGCCGGGGCAGGTGACGTTCTGGTCGCGGCCGGCCTCGACCCACTGCCCGAGCACCGGGGCGCCGCCCTGGATCGACCAGTCGGGGCCGCAGCGATCGAGCGCCTCCGCGCGTGAGGTCTGGCCGGCCGCACGCCACTCGGGGAGGCCGAGGGCGAGGTCGCCGACGACCCGGGTCCACAGGTGCGGGGTGGAGTAGACGCCGACCTCGTAGTCGGCGTCGGCGTACGCCCGGACCGCCCCCTCGACGACGGCGCCGTTGACGGCGGTGTCGCTCCCCCAGTCGAAGTCGGGCACCGGCTCGACGTCGACCCACACGATCGGCGAACCGAGGCCGGCACGGCGCATCGTCGCGACGTTGGCCAGCCCCTGCTGGTAGCCGGTGTTGGCCAGCGCGCCGAGGTCTGTCGCGCCGTCGTACGGCCCGTCGGCGCCGTGCTCCTCGACCTGGGCCGCGGACGGCAGGCTCGCCACGGCGTACGCCGCCGCCATCAGGCCGCGCTCGCGGACCCAGTCGACCTGGTCGGCCAGGCAGGGATTCTCGGTGAAGCCGGGACCGTTGGTGAGGCCGAGGACGACGTACTCCGCCTCCGGCACCGGCATCGGCGAGCCCTGGGTAGGTCGCTCCGGGATGCCCATGCCCTTCGGGCACTGGGGCCAGCTGGCGTCGGCGCCCAGGACCGGCACGCCCGCCGGGCGGACGGGCGGGGCCGCGCTCGCCGGAGGCATCACGGCGGCCCGCTGCTCGGCCAGCTCGGCGAGCGCCCGCACGCGTGAGGACGCCTCGTCCTGGCGCGAGGTCACGACGGACGTGGGTCGGGCCGGCGACGGAGCCGCCTCGGGGCCCGATGACGAGTCGGAACTGCAACCCCCGAGCACAGCGACCGCTAGAAACAGTCCCGGGAGAGCGGCACGGCCTTCCCCAATTCTCATGAACCCGACGTTATCCGCTCCACGAGGCGCGACGTGCGTGCTTAGCCTCCGACGCATGCAGATCAGGGAACGCCTGCGCAACCTCGGCTACGACACGCTCCTACGCGTCGAGACGAAGGGGATCGTCCAGACCAACATCCCCGACGGCTGCCATGCCGCGTCCGCCGACTACGCGATCGTCAGTGCCGTGCTCGACGACCTCGACCTGCGGCCCGACGACGTGCTGGTCGACATCGGGTGCGGCAAAGGCCGCGTGATCTGCCTCGCCGCTCGCCGGCGGCTGGCCCGGGTGATCGGGATCGACCTCAGTCCCGAGATCGTGGCCGTCGCCGCCGAAAACGTACTGCGGCTGCGGGGCGCCCGCTCCCCCGTGGACGTCGTCGTCGCCGATGCCGTGACGTACGACTACTCGGACGTCACGTGCGCCTACCTGTTCAACCCGTTCGAGCACTTCGTGCTGGACCGGGTGCTGGCGAAGATCGAGGCAGACCGGGCCGGCGCGCCGTTCCGGTGCGCCTTCGTCAACCTCAGCGACGTCCAGCGCGAGACCTTCGAGCAGCACGACTGGCTCAGGCTCACCGAGGAGCGGGTCCTCGGTGGCCTGAGCGTCGCGAGGTACGAGGCGCGTACCTAGTGCCGCGGGTCAGAAGTTCTTGTGCGCTTCGCGCACCCAGAGCACGCACCTCGCGGCGTTGCCGACGCTCGCGGGACGAACGGGTACGGCGTCGCGCCGGCGCCTGGCGAGCCACCCACTCTGAGCACGCCAACCGGTCAACAACCTCCGACCCGCGACACTAGACCTGCTCGCGCGAGGCCACCGCGTCGACGACCCGCTGGATCGCCTCGGCGAGGGGTACGCCGTTGTCCTGGCGTCCGTCGCGGTAGCGGAACGACACCGCGCCCGCCTCCACGTCGTCCGCGCCGGCGATCATCATGAACGGCACCTTCTGCAGCTGCGCGTTGCGGATCTTCTTCTGCATCCGGTCGTCGGAGTCGTCGACCTCGACCCGCAGCCCGGCCGCGCGCATCTGCTTCGCGACGTCGTGCAGGTAGTCGCTGAACGTGTCGGCGACCGGGATCGCCTGCACCTGGACCGGGGCGAGCCACGGAGGGAACGCGCCGGCGTAGTGCTCGACGAGGACACCGAAGAACCGCTCCAGCGAGCCGAACTTCGCCGAGTGGATCATCACCGGCTGGTGCTTCGCGCCGTCGGCGCCGTTGTACTCGAGCTCGAAGCCCTTGGGCTGGTTGAAGTCGTACTGGATCGTCGACATCTGCCAGGTGCGGCCGATCGCGTCCTTGGCCTGGACCGAGATCTTGGGTCCGTAGAACGCCGCGCCACCCGGGTCGGCCACCAGCTCCAGGCCGGACGCGACCGCGACGTCCTCGAGCACCTTGGTCGCGACCGCCCACTCCTCCTCGGAGCCGACGAACTTGTCGGGCTTCGAGTCGTCGCGGGTGGACAGCTCCAGGTAGAAGTCGTCGATGCCGAAGTCGCGCAGCAGCCCGAGCACGAACTCGAGTAGATGCTTGATCTCGCCGGGTGCCTGCTCCGCGGTGACGTAGGAGTGCGAGTCGTCCTGGGTCAGGCCGCGCACCCGGGTGAGGCCGTGGATGACGCCCGACTTCTCGTAGCGGTAGACCGAGCCGAACTCGAAGAGTCGCAGCGGCAGCTCACGGTAGGAGCGCCCGCGCGAGCGGTAGATCAGGTTGTGCATCGGGCAGTTCATCGGCTTGATCATGTAGTTCGAGCCCTCGAACTCCATGGGCGGGAACATGGTGTCCGCGTAGTACGGCAGGTGCCCCGAGGTGTAGAAGAGCTGGTCCTTGGTGATGTGGGGTGTGCCGACGTACGAGAAGCCCTCCTCGATGTGGCGCTGGCGGACGTAGTCCTCCATGACCCGCTTGATCACGCCGCCCTTGGGGTGGAAGACCACCAGGCCGGAGCCGATCTCGTCGGGGAAGCTGAACAGGTCCAGCTCGCGGCCGAGCTTGCGGTGGTCGCGGCGCTCGGCCTCCTCGATGCGGTGCAGGTGCTCCTCGAGCGCCTCCTTGGACTCCCACGCGGTGCCGTAGATGCGCTGCAGCATCTTGTTCTTCTCGTCGCCGCGCCAGTACGCCGCGGCGCTGCGCATCAGCTTGAAGGCCGGGATCCGCTTGGTGGTGGGCAGGTGCGGGCCGCGGCACAGGTCGCTCCACGCGACGTCGCCGTTGCGTCGGACGTTGTCGTAGATGGTGAGCTCGCCGGCGCCGACCTCGACGCTCGCGCCCTCGGTGCTGTCGGCGCCCGCGCCCCCCTTGAGGCCGATCAGCTCGATCTTGTACGGCTCGTCCTGCAGCTCGGTGAGGGCGTCACCGTCGCTGGTGACCCGGCGCTCGAAGCGCTGGCCCTCCTTGACGATCTTGCGCATCGCGGTCTCGATCTTCGCGAGGTCCTCGGGCACGAACGGGGTCTCGACGTCGAAGTCGTAGTAGAAGCCGTCCTGGACCGGCGGACCGATGCCGAGCTTGGCCTCCGGGAACAGCTGCTGGACCGCCTGCGCCATCACGTGCGCGGTGGAGTGCCGCAGGATGTCGTGGCCGTCCTTGGAGTCGATCAGCACGCCCTCGACCACGTCGCCGTCGGCCAGGACGTACGACAGGTCCTTGAGCTCCCCGTTCACGCGGGCGGCGATGACGTTCGGCTCGTCGGCGAACAGCTCCCAGGCCTTGGTGCCCGTCGTGGTCGCCTTGTCCTCACGCGCGTCGGCGGTGACGAGGACGACCTTGATGTCGGACACGGGAGCTCCTGGGGTAAGGCGGCGAAACGGACCCGCCGATCGTATCGGTGGGTCCGCCGCGTGATCGCATGGGTTTCCGCTGCTGATCACATGTCGCGGTAGCGCTTGGCCTTCCCGAGCTGCTCGACCAGGAACGCCTCGTCGACGCGGCGGTGCGTCTGCGGCGGCCAGGTGCCGGGCGGGTCGGCGCTGTAGAGCTGGGCGTACGCCGGCAGGTCGCGCTGGAAGCGCCAGCCCTCGCTGAGCGGGCCGGCGTCGTACGTGTCGTAGCCGAGGCTGTCGAGGAGCTCTCGCACGCGGGCCTTGGCGCCGGCGTCGTCGCCGGCGATCGCGAGCACACTCCGCTCGGGGTCGCCCGAGGGACGGGCCAGCTCGGCGAGCGCGCCGTAGTTGATGTTGTTGAACGCCTTGACGACGAAGGACTCCGGCAGGTACGCCTGGACGAGCTCGGCGGTGGTGGTCGACTCGTCGTCGAGCTCGGCGATCTGCCCGTCGCGCTGTGGGTAGTAGTTGCCGGTGTCGATGACGATCTTCCCGCGCAGCGGCTCGACCGGGACGGTCAGGTAGGCCTTCAGCGGGATCGTCACCACGACGATCTCCCCCGCCTCGGCGGCTTCCTCCGTGGTCGCCGCCCGGGCGCGCGGGCCGAGCTCGTCGACGAGGTCCTGCAGGGTCTCGGGGCCACGACTGTTGCTCAGTACGACGTCGTGTCCGGCGGCTACGGCCAGCCTGGCCACGGCGCTGCCGATGTTGCCGCTTCCGATCAGTCCGATGGTGGTCATGCTCGGCTCAACCGAGAGGCCGGCCCGGGTGTTCCCAGGCCGGCCTCTCGGATCAGGGGGTGTCGAGGCTCAGGACTTCGTCCTTCGCACCTCAACCAGCGTCGGGTCGGGACTTCGTCCTTCGCACCTCAACCAGCGTCAGGCAGGTCAGAGGATGTACAGCATCTCCTGGTACGTCGGCAGCGGCCACAGGTCGTCGGCGACCAGAGCCTCCAGCGCGTCGGCGGCCTCGCGGACCTTCGCCATCGCCGGCAGCACCGCGTCGCGGGCGAACGTCGCCTCGGCGATGCCCTCGTGGTCGTGCAGGTCGCTCAGCGCGGTGGCGAGCTGGGCGAGCCCGGCGCGGAGCTCGGCGATCGGGGCGCTGACCGTCTGCAGCAGGGACAGGTCGGCCTCGACGCCGGCGGCCTTCAGCGCCGCGACGTTGTTGGCCAGCTCGGTCTGGTAGCGCACCGCGGCCGGCAGGATCGTCGTCGTACCGATCTCGGCGGTCAGGTTGGCCTCGACCTTGAGCGTGAGGAGGTACTGCTCGAGACCGATCTCGTAACGGCTGTGCATCTCCCGGTCGCTGAAGACCTCGTACTTGGAGAACAGCTCGATCGCCTCGGGCGAGATCAGCTCGGGCAGCGCGTCGACCGTGGTGCGGAGGTTCTTCAGGCCACGCTGCTCGGCCTCGACCTGCCACTCGTCGGCGTAGCCGTTGCCGTTGAAGATGACCGCGCCGTGATTGGCGACGATCTCGGCGAGCAGGGTCTGCACGGCCTCGTCGAAGTCGGTGCCGGCGGCGACCGCGGTCTCGAGCTCGGTCGCGCAGTAGTCGAGCGCCTCGGCCATGATCGTGTTGAGCATGACCATCGGTACGGCGACGGTCTGCTGCGAGCCGGGCGCGCGGAACTCGAAGCGGTTGCCGGTGAAGGCGAACGGGCTGGTGCGGTTGCGGTCGCCCGGGTCCTTGCTCAGGTCGGGCAGGGTGTCGACGCCGATGGTCAGCGTGCCCTTCTCCCGCGAGCGGGTGGCGCCACCCTTCGCGACCTGCTCGAAGACGTCGGCCAGCTGGTCGCCGAGGAAGATCGAGATGATCGCCGGCGGGGCCTCGTTGGCGCCGAGGCGGTGGTCGTTGGACGCCGAGGCGACCGAGACCCGCAGCAGGCCGCCGTACTTGTGCACCGCGCGGATGACCGCGGCGCAGAAGACGAGGAACTGGGCGTTGTCGTGCGGGGTGTCACCGGGCAGCAGCAGGTTGCCCTGGGTGGTGTTGCCGATGGAGAAGTTCACGTGCTTGCCGGACCCGTTGACCCCGGCGAAGGGCTTCTCGTGGAAGAGGCACTCCATGCCGTGCTTCTTGGCGATCGCCTTGAAGGTCGTCATCAGCAGCTGCTGGTGGTCGGAGGCCTCGTTGGCGCGCTCGAACATCGGGGCGACCTCGAACTGGCCGGGGGCCACCTCGTTGTGCCGGGTCTTGGCCGGGATGCCGAGCTTGAAGAGCTCCCGCTCGGTGTCCATCATGAAGCCGAGCACGCGCTCGGGGATGGCGCCGAAGTAGTGGTCGTCGAACTCCTGGCCCTTCGGCGGCTTCGCGCCGAAGAGGGTGCGACCGGCGTTCAGCAGGTCGGGACGGGCCAGGAAGAAGTGGCTGTCGACCAGGAAGTACTCCTGCTCGGGACCGCAGTAGGCCACGACGTTCTCGGGCTCGTCGTGGCCGAACAGGGCCAGCACCCGCTTGGCCTGTGCCGACATCGCCTGCTGCGAGCGGAGCACCGGCGTCTTGTGGTCGAGCGCCTCACCGGTCATCGAGATGAAGATGGTGGGGATGCACAGGGTGTTGCCGTTGGGGTTCTCCAGCACGTACGCCGGGCTCATGACGTCCCAGCCCGTGTAGCCGCGCGCCTCGAAGGTGTTGCGCAGGCCGCCGTTCGGGAACGACGACGCGTCCGGCTCGCCCTGGGTCAGGGTCTTGCCGGAGAACGACGCCAGCGCGGTGCCGTCACCGACCGGGTCGAGGAAGCTGTCGTGCTTCTCGGCGGTCAGGCCGGTCAGCGGGTAGAAGACGTGCGCGTAGTGGGTCGCACCCTTCTCCATCGCCCAGTCCTTCATCGCCGAGGCGACGGCGTCGGCGACCAGCGGGTCCAGCGGCGCGGACTTCTCGATGGTCGCGACGACCGACTTGTAGACCGACTTCGGCAGACGCTTCTGCATCGCGTTGAGGCTGAAGACGTTCTCTCCGAAGATCTGACCCGGCTCCTCGCCGGGGTCGAAGCTGACCGCGGGAGGCACGTAGGCCTCGACGTCCTTGATGGCCTGCAGGCGTACGGCGTTTCCACTCATGGGCACTCATCCCTCGTTGCGCGAGCCACTTTTTCTCCGCGGCTGGTAGAGCCGAGACCTGCCGCAACCTAGCCAGGGAAACGCACTCAATGAATCCAACATGTTTCGGGGAGGTGAAATGCGGCTGTGACGACTCTCTCGGACGCGCAGTTCCCTTGCGGAGGGTTGCGGGCATTGCGTCAACGCAGCTGTCGGGCCCGGTTCATCGGCTATGGCGACCTCTGACCCCCACTCTCGTCACCGGCCTCCTCCCTTTGGGGCATGTACGCCGGGGCCGAGGTGGGCGACGATGGGGGATCAGTGGCCGGGTCCCCGCCATCTTGCGCGTTCGAAAGCAGCGAGGGTCCGTCATGACGAGTCAGCGAACCACCCCCCGGGGTCCGCCCGTGCCCGACCGCATCGGACGACGCAGGCTCAGCGCGGCGCCGCCCCTGGCCGGCGAGCCGTCCGTGTCCGTGCGTGCACACCGGTCCGGCGCGTGGACGATCGTCCAGGTCGAGGGCGAGATGGACGTCCAAGCGGGTCCGCTCGTCGGTGACCTGCTCGGCAGGGAGACCGGCCGCGTGGCGTTCGACCTGCACGGGGTGACGTTCCTGGATGCATACGGGCTCGGCATCATGGTCGACCGGCAGCGCAGGGCGGGCGAGACGGACAGGCGCGTGCGACTGGTCGCTCCGTCGGTCGCGGTCCGCAGGATCCTGGACCTCACCCGCACCCACCACCTGTTCCTCACTGCCGACACGGTGGACCTGGCGATCTCCCAGCCGCTCGGCGCGGACCCCGAGCAGGGCCTATGACCCGCTGCTGCCGCCGGTGAGCAGATCCATGTTCGCGCACGTGCAGGGACTGGTCGCGGAAGAGCCGCCACTGGCCGACGACAGTCCGGCCTCGGTCGGTCAGCTTCAGCGGTTGTGTCGCGCGGCCGCTCGTACCCTGCCGGCAACCGGCGTCGGCATCAGCGTGATCGTGGATGCCGAGACCCCGGTGACGGTCGCCGTGTCCGGTCCGAGGACCCTGGGGATCGAGGCGCTGCAGTTCGCCCTGGGCGAGGGGCCGTGCCTCGACGCGCACGCGACCCAGCGCCCGGTCATCATGGCCGACCTGCTGGCCTCGGGTCGTGCTCGGTGGCCGGGCTACGCGGTTGCGGCCCACGAGTACGGCATCCGGGCCCTGTTCGCCTTCCCCCTGCAGGTCGGCGCCGCCCGGCTCGGTGCGATGGACGTCTACCGGGAGGAGGTGGGTGACCTGTCGGGACCGGTGCTCGCCCAGGCCCTCACCTTCGCCGAGGTGGCGACCATGAGCCTGCTCGACTCCCAGCGAGGTTCGCGGGAGCCGAGCGTGGTCGTGCGCGACGCCCTCGACGACCGCTACGAGGTGTTCCAGGCGCAGGGCATGGTGATGGTCCAGCTCGGGATCCCCCTGGCCGAGGCGATGGCCCGGATGAGGGGCCGAGCTTTTGCCCAGAATCAACGGCTGAGCGACCTCGCGAACGACGTCGTGGCCGGTAGGCTGGTCTTCGAGCCAGACGAATGAGGTTGCGAGCACGAGAAGCCGAGCCCGACCGAGTTCGTGAAGGAAGTCCCGCCATGACGATGGTTCCAGCCGAGAGGCTCGCCGAGGTGTTGGTCGAGGTCGCCGACACCCTCGTCGACGAGTTCGACCTGATCGAGTTCCTCAAGAAGGTCGCCGAGCACACGACCGAGATCGCGCAGGCCCAGGGCGCCGGCATCCTGCTCGCCGACCATCACGGCCGGCTCCAGCTGATGGCCGCCTCCGACGAGCGCGCCAGGACCCTGGAGCTGTTCCAGCTCCAGGCCGACGAGGGCCCGTGCCAGGATTGCTTCCGCCTGGGGAAGCCGGTGATCGACGCCGACCTCGCCGCAGCTCGACATCTGTGGCCACACTTCGCCCCCCGCGCCGTGGCCGCCGGGTTCCGCTCGGTCCATGCCTTTCCGCTGAGGCTGCGGCAGACGGTGATCGGCGCCCTGAACCTCTTCGGGACCGAGATCGGGCACATGACGCCGGCCGACGTGCGGGTCGTCCAGGCCCTCGCCGACATCGCCACCATCGGGATCCTCCAAGAACGGGCCATCCACCGCGGCGAGGTGCTCACCGAACAGCTGCAGGTCGCCCTGAACAGCCGCATCGTCGTCGAGCAGGCGAAGGGGGTGCTCGCACAGCTCCACGGCATCAGCGTCGACGATGCGTTCGACATGCTGCGCGGGTACGCCCGCACTCACCAGCAGCTGTTGGGCAAGGTCGCGCGGGCGATCACCGAGGACCCGACCAGCCTGCCGGACCTCACCACCCCCCGCCCTGCCTGACCGGCCGGCGGGTGCGCACGGGCCTCAGACCTGCAGGGCGGGCGGGACGACCGGCACCGCGTCGAACGCGGCCCACACGGACTTCCCGTCCGACCCGCGCTCGATGACGCCCCAGTCCCGGCTGACGGCCTGGACGACCGTGATCCCCCGCCCACTCGTGTCCGACGCGAGCGAGACGCCCGGGTTCGGGCCGTGTTGTGACCCGTCCAGGACCTCCAGGAAGACCGTGTCCTCGAAGGCGCTCACAATCACCGTGAAGCGCGTCCCTGCGTGCACCAGGGCGTTCGTGGCGAGCTCGCTCACCGCCAGCTCGACGTCGTCGACGACGTGGCCCAGCTCGTGGTTGCGCAGGACGTCCGTGACGAACGCGCGGGCGCGAGCGGCACTGCTCGCCTCAGCGGGGAGCTCAGTCTCGTGGGACCAGGGTCCGAGCACGCTCATCCGTTCGCCGTCGTCAGGCGCTGGCGCTACGGCCAACGTCAGTGCGGGGTCTAGGCATGACCGGCCGTATCCGCACACACTAACTCCGCGCCACTCAGATCACACGGCCTGGCTGGGAGGAACCTGGCCCGCCAGGAAGCGGTACGTGCGCCAGCTGTTCGGAAGGTGCCCGGCGGCCAGCACCACGGTCGCGACCGCCAGCCAGGGCGAGCCGGACCAGAGCGCTCCGCAGGCGAAGGCAGCCACCGGCAGCACCGCCATCGGCACGGGCAGGCCCCAGACGGGCTCGAAGAGGCTCAGCACGTGTCGACCTGTGACCAGGTAGCGCAGCCACAGGGCGACGTACGCCACCACCAGCAGCAACGCCGCCCCACCCCAGACCGCGGCACCCCGGTCCTCGCCCCACAGCACCGACGCCCCCAGGCAGCCGACCTGACCGAGCCTCTCGAGCACGACCGACGGGCCCGCGGAGGTCAGCGCCGTCAGCCCTTCGCGGGGCGGGAAGAGCACGAGGAGGGCGTTCGGGACCAGGATGGCCGCCGCGAGGGCCAGGCCGGTCCAGGAGAAGGTCATGCGACGATCCAACCGGGACCGCGGCCCGGCCGCAGTTTGATCGCCGACCGACCCCCTCGTCTCGAACGCGCTGCGTGAGTCGCGCCCTTGCTCGTCGGGGGCCGTCGGCACCACTAAGTGACCTCTTTAGGAGGACCGCAAACCTTCGGAGGAAGAGGTCGTCAGTCGAGGCGGAGCAGCGCGCCGAGGAAGGTGATCACCGGGATGGACCAGATGAGGACCACAGCGAAGAGGTCGGAGTCGCACGAGACTCCGCGCTGGCGGGGGTCGGCGCGGTGCTCGGGCGTGGAGGTTCTCATGGCGGTTGCCGCTCTGGAGTGGTCCTTCGGACGGTTTGTCGATTCATCGGCCCTCGGCGCGACGCGCCCGGTCACCGATGTGTCGGAGTGCGGCTCCGACCGCGGAACTGGCTCGTGAGCGCCCAGATGAGCAGCAGGTTGAACGCGAGCAGGGTCAGCGCCCACCCCGGGTAGTAGGGCACGAACAGGAAGTTGGCCAGGGCGGCGAGGACGGCGATGACGATCCCGCCGAGCTGCGCCCAGCCCTGCTGCGCGAGGATGCCCATCCCCACGACCACCCCGACAGCGCCGAGGACGAGGTGGATCCATCCCCAGGTCGTGAGGTCTGCGGCGAACATGTAGTCGGCCGGCTCGAAGTACACGTCGTCCTTCGCAAGCGCGGCAATCCCTTGGAGCACCTGCATGCTCGCGAGTGTGGCGAGCATGATGCCCGCAAAGGCGCTGAGCCCCCAGGCGAACCCGGTGTCCTCCGCGCCGACGTACATGGGGTCTCCCCCACTGGGACCTGTCGTGCTCAAGGGTCGACCTCTCCGGGTACGGCCAGCGCCGTCCCTGCAGCTGGGGCGCGGGTCATTCCGCGCCGAACGTCGCGCGCAGCGCGGTCTCCTGCTCGTCGGTGAGATTGGTGAAGACCAGCTCGTCCGGCTCGTGACCGGCGAACGCGTCCCGCACCTTGTCGAGGACCGCGTCCGAGGTCATCGCGAACAGTGCCGAGGTGCCGGGGGTGATCTGGTCGCGGATCTTGTTGATGAATCCGTCGTCGATGCCCACGTCGACCAGGGAACCCGTCAGGGCACCCGTGGCGGCGCCGAGGGCGGCACCGAGGAGCGGGACGAAGAAGATCAGGCCGAAGAGCAGCCCCCAGAACGATCCGCCCAGGGCGCCGGCGCCGGTCGTGGAGGCCAGCTGCTGGGTCTTCGGCTTCTTCTTCCCCGCCTCCCACGAGACCGTGGCCGCGTCCACCAGGGTGACGAGGTTCTGCTCGCTGAGCCTCTGCAGGGTCTGGGACGCCTGCGCCGCGCCATCCGCTGTCTTGAACTTCCAGACCGTGAGCGTCGCCTGTGCCATGGCCAGTCTCCTCGCTGGTCTCGTCGCGTCGACGCACCTCGCACGTCCGCGCCGAACTTGCCGTGCCCACGACCGTGCCACTCGGCCGGGACCACGGCACCACCCTGTGCGGGTGGGAACGGCCAGCCGACGCAGCGGCGAGGGGTCGGTACGCCGCGTGGACCCGGTGACCCGCCGACCACCCGGCCCGGGGTGGGGTGTCCCCCTGTTCCTCACCACACCATGGAGGTCTCGCGCCCCTCGTAGTCCGGCACGCCGGGAAGGAGTCGTCATGGCACCCAGCTCAGGCGATACCGGGAGGACCACCGCATCTCGGGCGGTCCGCATGCCCACGGATCGGCGTACGTCGCGGGCGAGGGTGCTCGATTCGGGACGCAGGCTCGCCGTCCTCGGCCTGCTTGCCGGACTGGTCGCCACCGGGGCCGGTTGCCAGGACTCCGACGACAGCTCAGCCGAGGCAACCGCCACCGAGTCCTGGGCGGCCGAGTTGTGCTCCAACGTGGGCGAGTGGACGACCACCATGGACGACGCTCGTACGGTCCTCTCCAACCCGAGCGACCTCAGCCTCGACGACCTCGAGAGCACGATCGATCAGGTCGCGGGCGCGACCGATGAGCTCGCCGCGGACCTGCGCGAGCTCGACGCGCCGGACACCGAGGCGGGCGATGAGGCTGCAGCGCGGTTGACGTCCTTGGCGCAGGAGCTCGAGAGCCAGGGCGAGACCGTCCAGGAGGCGACCAGCGACGAGCCCGAGACGGCAGAGGAGCGACTCACCTCGGTGTCCAGCGTCAGCGGGGCCGCGGCCGCGATGGCCGCAGAGGCCAAGTCGGCCGTTGCCGACCTCCGCGAGCTGGACGGGGCCCAGGAGCTCCAAGATGCCTTCGCGGACGCCGCGTCGTGCCAGGAGCTGGGCTCGTGACGCTCGGCACCTCGATGACGCACCTGCCGCGGTCACCCGTCACGGGTGGCGCACCGGGAGGCTCCGTTCCAGACGCGCTCATCGGTGCCGTCTCGACGCTCGCCGACGGGTTGAGGGACGCGGGACGCCTCGGAGTCCGCGTCGGCCGACCCGGTGCCCGGCTCCTCCTCGATCCACCCTTCCTGCCGGCGAGCAGGCGGCCGGTCCGGTTGGTCGAGGCGCTGGCCCGACGGGGACGGGTCGAGCGGGCCGCCGCCCGTCGGAGCCGAGACCGTCTGCTGGCTGCGGCGCTGCCGGGATTGGTCGAGTACCTCGCGGACCTCGTGCCGTTCACCGATCTCGTCCGGCGGGCGCTCGACCTGGACGCGCTGGTGGCGGGCGTCGACCTCGACACCGTGGTGGCCAAGGTCGACCTCGACGCCGTGGTGGCCAAGGTCGACCTCGACGCCGTGGTGGCCAAGGTCGACCTCGACGCCGTCGCGGCACGCATCGACATCGACGCGATCCTGCAGCGGATCGACCTCACCCACGTCGTGACCGAGCAGGCCGATCTCGACGCCATCGCACGCACCATCGACCTCGACGCCGTCATCGCGCGAGTCGACCTGGCTGCCCTGGCCAACGAGGTGATCGCCGCCATCGATCTCCCGGAGATCATCCGCGAGTCCAGCGGATCCCTCGCCTCCGAGACGGTTCGGAGCGTACGGATGCAGAGCATCGACGCCGACCGAGCCGTGCAACGGGTGATCGACCGACTCAGACGCCATCGCCATCTGGAGTCCGGTGACGGACTGCCAGGAGGCGCGGCGACGTGAGCGGCGAACGCTCCGAGGAGCACGCCGTGGTGATCCCCGCCGAGGCGCGCACGCACCAGGGCCAGGACGCCGGGATCATCAGTCGCCTGATCGCGGCACTGCTCGACCTCGCCACGGTGATCTGCGGGCTGGTGGCGGCGTACCTCAGCTGGAGCGCGACGCTCTTTCTCCTCGACACGAGGACCTTCAGATTTCCCCAACCGTCCGCGGCACTCCTCTTCGGCGCCTACTTCGTCGTCGCCACGTGCTTCCTGGCCGCCCCGTGGCGGGTCAACGGGCGCTCGTACGGTCAGCACGTCATGGGGCTGCGGGTGACGACGCGGCACGGAGACCTGCTCTCGCTGCCCCGAGCACTCCTGCGCGCCGTGCTCTGCGTCTACTTCCCTATAGGCCTGTTGTGGGTGGTCGTCAGCCGGCGTCACGCGGCAGTCCACGACCTGCTGCTGTCGACGGTCGTCCGCTACGACTGGACGACCTGGAGATGAGCGTGGCCGGCGAGCCGACCCACCCCGTCAGACGTCGCCGACCGCCGCCGGCGAGGCTGCGACAGACTCGCCGCGGATCCTCCGGCCGACCCATCCCGGGTCGGCCGCGATCACCTGACCGACGACGGCGGCCAGCAGAATGCAGAAGGCCACGACGTACAGCCACGCCAGGTAGGTGAAGGCGACCCCGATCGACCCGTATCGATCGGCGCTGCCTTCGAGGGCGCGCGGCAGCCAGGCGGCCGATGCCGGACGCACCGCCAGCATGAGCGTCGCGAACACGAGTGCGGCGGGCATCAGCCGCCGGATCCGAACGGCTCCCGTCAGCAGCAGCCAGGGGACGTAGAGCATCAGCGTCAGGTCGCTGGCGAACCCCACCACCCGTTGCCAGACGTTCCCCGGAGGGAGCGCCGTCGCGGACCCACTCACCGCTCGCACCAGGACGAGAGACAGGGCGAACGACACGACGACCGCCAGCCAGCGCCACGCCGAGCGGAGGCTGCTCCTGGGTCGCGGCAGCTTCCAGACGGCCGCGAACGCCCGGGTCAGGGCCCGCGACAGGCTCGTCGCCGAGGTCAGTACGACGACCGCGCCGACGACGCCGAAGGTGGCTCCTCCGGACGTCTGGAGCGCCTGATCCAGCACCGAGCGGGACTCCTCGGGCAGTCGCACCGCCTCGGCGATCCTGGTCGAGTCGACGCTGCTCGCCCACGTGGCGAACAGGATCAGGATCGGGAAGACGGAGGTGAAGAACTGGGCGGCGATCGTCATGGACCGATCGAAGATCTCGATCTGGACGCAGGAGGCCATGCTCCGAAGCGCGAGACGCCCCGGCCAGCGGCCCCCCCATCCGGATGATCGGACGCCCCAACCGCGGCGGCAGTCGGTCCAGCGCCGCGTAGGCCGCCGCCTCGGCTCTCTCCAGCGCCGGCGACTCCACCTCGGACGGCAGGTCGCCGTACCTGCGGGACGAGCCCATGGGAGGCCTCCTCACGATCGGCCGGCTGCTCCCCCACCCTGGCGCGGATGCCATCGCCCGGCATCGTCCAGGATGGGTGAGAGGCGAGCCGGGCGCCCGCGCGACGGAGCTCCGGCCAGGACCCGGCGGGATCTAACCCGGCTGAGGGTGGAGCGCAACCACCCACCCTCCCCGGTGAATGGGGCAGCACCCCCACCCTTGGAATGGTCGTGACACTCTCCTTAGTACCCGCGCCGACTGACGGCCCCCGCGATGACGAGCACCGCGACTTCGCGGTGGTCGAGATTCGTCGCGACGGCACGCTCGGCAGGCCGCAGCTGGTCACCGCTGCCGGGCCCCTCGAAGCGGTCCGCGTGTCGAGCTCGCCCGGTCGCCGAGGCACCGCGGGCAATCCCGTGCTGACGTCCCAGCTCGGCCTGTTGCTCGCGGCCGAGGGACCTCGCAGTGAGGGGTCGCTTGCGCTCACGATGGCCATGCGGGGCGAGCTGCGAGGAGCGCGGGAGCACGCCGCCCGCACCCTCGGATCCGAAGGAGCCAGGGAGGTCGCCGGCGTACTGCACGCGCACCTGGCGCTGGCGTGGATCCATCTCGAGCGCGGCGAGCTCGACAGGTGTTGGCGCCTGCTCGACCTCATGCGGCCGGATCTCGACGACCGACCCGACCCGTGGCTGGCCACCGTCGGGTGCCTGATCGAGGCCAGGGCTCTCGTCGCCGTACAGCGCCCCGACTCCGCGATCCGGCTGCTCACCGCAGCCACCGCGGAGCTCGCTCGCACGCCCTGGGCCTGCGGCATGATGGCGGTGGCCCGAGCCGACGCGTTGCTGGCGGCCGGTGAGCCGCACCGTGCGCTTGCGGCTGTCACGCCCGCCCCACCGGAGGTGGCCGCCGCGGCCTCGGTGGTGAGTGCCGCGGCGCGACAGGCGGTCGGTGACGTCCGCGGTGCCGTGGCGGTGCTGCGGAGCGTGACCGAGACCCTGGAGAGCGCTCCGCTCGACCTCCAGGTTCGCGCCTGGTTGCTCGAAGCCCGCCTGGCGGACACGCACGACTCGCAGCACCGCAGTACGTCCCTGGCGAATCGGGCGCTCAGCACCGCCGCAGCGGACGAGCTCCGATTGCCGGTCCTGCGGGAGTGGGGCTGGCTGCGGACCCTCGTCGAGCGAGACATGACCCTCCTGCGCACCCACCACGAGTTCCTCGTCGGGGTACGCCGGCTCCACCTCGCCCAGGTCAAGAGCCAGACCGCGATGTACGCCGGCCAGAGCTCGACCGTCGACCTCACCGAGCGTGAGGCGCAGGTCCTCGAGCTGCTCGCTCAGATGCTCACCACCGAGGAGATCGCCGAGCGGCTCTACCTCTCGGTCAACACCGTCAAGTCCCACGTCAAGCGGATCTTCGCCAAGCTCGAGGTCCATCGACGGGCCGACGCCGTACGCCGTGGCCGCCACCTCGGTCTGTGTTGACGGCCCGCCGTCCCCATCCGGTCGCCTCCACCCTCCGGCGGGTGGGGTGCCGCCACCCGCGTTGCCCCCACGCTGTGCTCAGTTCGCAAGTACCAGTTGGGAGGCGACCGATGCCTGGCCCTGACGACGATGTCCCTGACCGGGTGGCTCGGGCCCTCTTAGCCGACCTCTCGGTCGCGCTGGGTGGGGTCCTGCTGATCCTCGCCTCGGTCCTCGACCTCGTCCAGGGGGCCTCGGCGGTCAACCACGATCAGATGTACGCGCAGGGCGTCGAGTTCCTGTACCGCTTCGACACGACGGTCTGGGGATGGATCCACATCGCCATCGGTGTGATCGGCATCGTCGTCGCGCTCGGCGTCATGCTGAGGAAGAGCTGGGGCCCGGTCGCCGGCCTGATCGTCGCGGGCCTGTCGATCCTGACGAACTTCTCCTTCTTGCCGCTCTACCCGGTGTGGGGCGTCATCATCATCGCCTTCAACACGATCGTGATCTGGGCGCTGTGCGTCCAGCTGAAGGCGTACCGATAGGGCCGGCTCGTCCGGTCACCGTCCAAACCGATGTTCCGCTCTAGCTGGGAGGTTCGCCGTGGTCACCGTGTGGGAGTACAGCCCCGGAGACGTGTTCGTCTCCATGGTCTGGTTCTTTCTCTTCTTCATCTGGATATCGCTCCTCATCTCGGTCTTCGCCGACATCTTTCGCAGCGAGGATCTCTCGGGCTGGAGCAAAGCCCTGTGGACGCTGTTCGTCATCGTCCTGCCCTATCTGGGCGTGTTCGTGTACCTGATCGCTCGCGGGAAGACGATGGGCCAACGCGCGGTCAGCCGAGCCGACCGGTACGACCGGTACGACCAGACCGCGGCGGCGCCGAGCACGGCGCAGGAGCTCGAGCGCCTGGCCGAGCTGCAGCGCCGGGGCGACTTGTCGGAGACCGAGTTCCAGCAGGCCAAGGCCAAGCTCCTGGCGTGATCCTTCGGGAGGCGTACCACCATGGCGAACGGCTCCGGAGGAAACGGCGATGCCGAGGCGGTGCCGCGCCCCGACCCCGACCTGATCGAGTACGTCGTCATCAGCCTGCCCGAACTGTCGTCGAGCCCGGGGGTGGGCCGGGCGCTGCGCAGCCTCGTCGAGTCCTCCCGGGTCCGGATCCTCGACCTGGTGGGGGTGGTCACCGACTCCCACGGGCGGTACTCGGTCACCGAGCCCGAGTTCGTCGCCTCACTGGCCGATCTGCAGGGCGTGGCCGGCGAGGTCGGGGGCATGCTCAGCGAGGACGACATCGTGCTCGCGTGTCGTGCCCTGCGTCCCGGCACCTCCGCGCTGATCCTCGTGGTCGAGGATCGCTGGGCCCAGGAGTTGGCCGATGCCGCTCGGGCGGGCGGCGGACGGATCGTCGGCGGGGAGCGGATACCGCGGCACCGGATCGAGCAGGCGGAGCGCGCACGCAGGTCGGAGTAGACCAGGCGACATGATCCAGGCGGAACGACCCAGACGGAATGACCCAGGCGGAAGGAGACGGGCATGAGACGGGCTGCGGCGTCGCGGCGCGGGCACGTGGGGATCCTCCGCCGTCCGCCGACACTCGACGCGAAGGCCAGCGGCGCCGCGTCGAGCCCGCCGTCGGTCCGCAGGACCGATCAGGTCCGCCAGCTGCTCCGGCTGGTCGACCGAGGAGTGCTGTCCGACGAGGAGTTCGAGCGCCAGGTGCTGAAGGTCTTCGGAACCTCGTTCTGACCCCTCGATCCTGGGCCTAGAGACTGCGCAGAAGTCCCAGGGAACGCGCTGTCTCGACCGCTTCCGCCCTCGAGGTGACCCCGAGCTTCTGGTAGATGACGCGCAGGTGGAACTTGACGGTGTTGCGGGACACGAACAGCTCGGCGGCGATCTCGCGCACCGTGAGCCGGCTCGGCAGCAGCCGAAGGACGTCGCGTTCTCGAGACGTCAGGTCGTCGATCAGGGCCCCGGACGGTCCCGTGGGGTCGCCGCCGCCGACGACGACGTGCCGCAACCGGTGCATCCACCCCTCCGGCACTCGCCACGCGCCCAACTCGAGCAGGTCGAGAAGGTCCCGGGCCTCGGTGCCGACGGTCTCCAGCAGGCCCTGCTCGGCGGCGAGCTCGAGGGCGGTGGCGACCTCCTTCTCCGCGGCACCGCGTTCGTCGGCTCGCAGCGCTCGGGCGGACACCAGGTGCCAGATCACCTGGTGCCTGACCGAACGAGGCACCGTCTGCGCCAGTGACTCGACCGCATCGGCGTTGCGATGCCCGGCCAACTGGATGCGGGCCTCGCTCAGGGGCCGCCAGAACGGGTCGTCGATCCGCTGCGCCCAGCGCGCAGCTGCGTCCAGGTCCCGGCGGGCCAGCTCGAGCAGTACGCCGCGGCGAGCGAGGTAGCTGGTCGCGCGTGCCCCCGTGTGGTCACGCGCGCAGGTCTGGGCCGCGAGAGCGAACGCCGTCGCGGCCTCCTCCAGGTTGCCGCTCGCGAGATGCAGCTCGACGAGCTCCAGCTGGGCCAGGACCTGGACGAACACGCTCGGGTACGACGGCTCGGTCGACAGCGTGTCGAGGAGTTGTCGTGCCTGGTCGAGGTCGCCGATCTCGCGAACGGCGATGGCCTCGGCGAGGGTCAACTCGGTCCGGAGCGAGCTCATGTCCCCGGCATTCGCGACCCGGCGTACCCCGGCCGCGGTCCGCAGGGCGTCGATGGGATGACCGGCGAGCGCGAGCCCCACGGCCCGCGTGCCCTCGAGTGCGGTCGTGCGGTGGGCGTCCTTGCTCACCCCGAGGCACAGGCGGTCGACCTCGGCACTGCGGTCCAGCCAGCGCTCGTCGAGCGCGACGCCGTGCGCCACCAGGGTCCAGCCGAACCGGCCCAGGCAGTCGAGCCAGGCGCGCTCCCCCATCGTCTCCAGGGCCCCGAGGGCGAGTTCCTCGCAGTCGTTCCAGTCCCCCGAGACGAGCGCGGCGGCCGCCCGAAGGATCATCAGACGGCCGAGGTCCCCGCCACCGCCTTCCTCGACGTTCGCGGACTCGGCTGCGGCCAGGGCCACCTCGAACGACATCCGGTCGACGAGCAGCTGACACCACGCGAACTCGATCAGGGCGCTCGGGTTGGGGTGCGGAAAGTCCACCGAGATCTTGCTGATCATGCTGCGGATGGCGGATTCCCGGCCTCCGTCGAAGAGATCGACTGCGAGATCGGCGAGCAGGCGCAGTGCCTCGCGCGGCATGTTGGCTGCGATCCAGTGCTCGAGGGCGCTGGTGCTGTCGTCGGTCGTCTCGAACCAGAGCGCCGCCCGGGCGTGGTACTCCCGCAGCCGAGCGGGCGAACGACGCTCGAGCTCACCGAGCAGCAGGTCGCGGACCAGTCCGTGCACCTCGAACCAGCCCCCCGACTCCAAGGCGGTGACGAAGAGGCCGCGTCGCTCGGCCTCGGAGAGGATGTCCCCGGCGTCGGGGCGACTGCTCAGCGCCTCCGCGAGCGGATAGTTCACCCAGCCCACGACCGACACGGCCAGGAGCAGGTCGATCATCTCGGGCCGTTCCGCGCGGAGCACCTCGTGCCAGAGGTACTCGTCGACCAGGCGCCCCGACCCGGTCCGAGGGTTCTCCTCGCTGTCCGGATGGGGCAGCCGGTGGATCCGCTGCGACCGGACGGCGAGCGCGGCGAGCTGGAGCGCCGCCGCCCAGCCGCCGGCCCACCGGGCGGCGTCGGGCAGCGCCTCGGGTGCCGCGTCGGGGCAGAGGCCGGTGAGCATCGTCAGCGCTTCGTCGTCGGAGAAGCGCAACGCCTCGAAGGTCAGATCGGCCAGCGCGCCGCTGGCCCGCAGCCGGTGGACCGGGAGGGCCAGGTGGCGCCGGCTCACCAGCAGCAGGTCCAGCCACGCCGGCTTGTGCTCGATGAACGACGCCAGGCTGGACGACGCGTCGGGTTCCTCGTCGACGAGGTGGACGTCGTCGATCACCAGGACCGCCGGCTCACCCTCGGCCTGCTCCAGTACGTCGACCAGGGCGTGCACGGCGCCCACAGGATCGTGCGGGCGACGAAGCACCGACATCGTGGTCTCGGCACACCCCGGGACCAGCTGGTCGACCGTGGCCGCGAGCGCGGTGATCAGCTTCCGGGGGTCGCGGTCACCCTCGTCGATCGCCAGCCAGGCCACCCGCCGTTCGGTGTGTCGGACCCAGTCGGCGGCCAGAGCGGTCTTGCCCGCGCCGGCCGGCGCGACGAGCGCGGTCACGGGATACTCGGCCAGGTCGTCGAGCAGCCGCAGCAGGCGACGCCGGCGTACGAAATGCTGGGGGGTGGTGGGCACCCGGAACTTCGAGCGGAAGAACGGCGAGTCGTGTCGTCCGCGCTGGACTACCACTGACCCCGAGCTGGTGGAGCGCGTGCGACCCATCGCAGTGCCTCTCTGCTGCGTCTAGCGCTTCCACGTTAGACCTGTCCGCGGTCCAGGCACAGTGACCTGCGGCCGAGCAGGAGTCGAGTCCTCCCTCCTGGCGCTCTCCGTCCAGGGGTCAGCGGGCAGGTCTTCGACCGTCGACCTCGGTCTCGGACCGGACATCATCCGGCCGAAACGGCCCGAGGCACCCGAACTTGGCGACGATATCGGAACCCGCTCCGACTGACCGGGCACAGCGGATACCCAGGACGGGGTACGAACCGGTGCTCCGCCTCCGTCGGTTGAATCCCCGCACCGGCCCGGTCACCCCACCACCGCGTCGCCCAGCCCACCCTTCCCGGGGTGAGGTACGCCCACCCGAGACCTCACGACGATCAGGGGACAACTGCGTCCACCCGGAGGGCACTGATGACGACCAAAGACGCCCCAGCACCTGTCGTCCGACGCTCTGCCGACCCGGTCGCGACGGAGGCGGCCGACGTCGCCCGCGAGCTCGGCGTCGACCCGGCTGCCGGGCTCTCGGCGGAGGAGGTCGTACGACGGCTCTCGGCGTTCGGCCCGAACCGGCTGGCCGAGGGCAAGCACGAGCCGAGATGGCGCGCCTTCCTGCGGCAGTACGAGGACTTCATGCAGCTCGTCCTGCTCGCCGCCGCGCTGGTCAACCAGCTGGTCACCGGGGAGGCCGGTACGACGGCCGTGCTGGCCGGGCTCACCGTGTTCAACGCCGTGATCGGACTTCGTCAGGAGACCAAGGCCGAGGAGAGCGTCAAGGCGCTGGCCCAGATGATGAAGACGATCGCGCGGGTACGCCGCGACGGCGTGGCGGTCGAGATCGACGCGGCGGACCTGGTCCCCGGCGACATCGTCCTGGTCGAGGCGGGGAACCGGGTTCCGGCGGACGGGCGGGTCATGGTCGCCGCGACCCTCGAGATCGAGGAGGCGGCGCTGACCGGCGAGAGCCTGCCGGTGGGCAAGTCCACCGACCCGGTGCCGGGCGACGACGTACCTCTCGGCGACCGGGTCTGCATGGCCTACATGAACACCGCGGTGACCCGGGGCCGGGGCGAGCTGATCGTGACCGCCACCGGGATGGAGACCGAGATCGGTCACATCGCCGAGCTGCTCGCCAGCACCGAGGTCAGCAAGACCCCGCTGCAGAAGCAGCTCGACTCGCTCTCGAAGGTCATCGCGGCGATCGCGGCTATCGCCCTGGTCATCGTTGTCCTCCTGGGACTGGCCCGCGGCGAGAGCTTCGACACCCTGTTCATCACCGGCGTCGCCCTGGCCGTCGCCGCGATCCCGACCGGGCTGCCCGCGGTCGTGACCGCGCTGCTGTCGATGGGGACCCGCGAGATCGCCCGGCGCAACGCGATCGTGAAACGACTGCCCGCGGTCGAGACGCTCGGCTCGACGTCGGCGATCTGCTCGGACAAGACCGGGACGCTGACGCTCAACAAGATGACCGCGCGAGAGATGGTCATCCCCGGGCACAACCGCTACACCGTCTCGGGCGAGGGCTACAGCACGGTCGGCGAGATCAGCCACGTGGGCGGGCAGCGGTACGACCTCGACCCGTACCTGCTCCCGATGGTGCTCTGCGCGGACGCCGTACTCGACGGCGAGAACCTGATCGGCGACCCGACCGAGGGTGCGCTGATCGTGCTGGGCGCGAAGGGCGGGCTCGACATCGCCGAGACCCGGGCAGCGCTCCCCCGGGTCGCCGAGGTGCCGTTCGACTCCGACTACAAGTTCATGGCGACCTTCCACGAGATGACCGGCGACGGCGGAAGGCCCGTGGTGCGCTGCTTCGTCAAGGGCGCACCGGACGTCCTGATCGCCCGGGCCACCTCGATCCGCCGGCCCGACGGCACGACGGTGCCGATCACCGACGCCAACCGGCCGCTCGCCCTGGAGACCAACGACCGGATCGCGGCCGCCGGCGAGCGGGTGATGGTGGTCGCCCAGCGCGATCTCGACCCCTCCCAGGTCGTTCCCGGAGGGGACTACCTCTCCCTGGTCCAGGACCTGACCCTGCTCGCGATGGTGGGCATCGTCGATCCGCCGCGCGCCGAGGCCAAGGCGGCCATCGCGGAGTGCCGGGAGGCCGGCATCCGGGTCCGGATGATCACCGGCGACCACGCGGCGACCGCGGCGGCGATCGCCACCGAGCTCGGCATCGAGGGCCGCGCCGTCACCGGCGCCGAGTTCGCGGCGATGAGCGACGAGCAGCTCCTTCGGGAGGTCGACGAGATCGGGGTGGTCGCCCGGGTCGCACCCGAGGACAAGGTCCGGCTGGTGCGACTGCTCAAGGAGAAGGGCAACGTCGTCGCGATGACCGGCGACGGCGTGAACGACGCGCCGGCGCTGAAGACGGCCGACATCGGCGTGGCGATGGGCATCACCGGCACCGAGGTCTCCCAGGAGGCCGCCGTCATGGTGCTCACCGACGACAACTTCGCGACGATCGTCGAGGCGGTGTCGTACGGCCGCACCCTCTACGACAACCTGCTGAAGTACCTGCGCTTCCAGATGTCGACCCTGGTGGCCTACATCGCCATCTTCATCGGCGCCGGCATCATCGGGATCGCCGACGGTGCACCGCTGAACCCGCTGCAGATCCTGTGGCTGAACATGGTCGTGGACATCCCGCTCGCCATCGCGCTGGGCTTCGACCGCCCCGCCCGCGGCCTGATGGAGCGCGCGCCGCGACCCGTGGGGGCACCGGTGCTGTCGCGCAGCAACTGGGTGCGCCTGTGCGTCCAGGGTGCGGTGATGACCGTCGGCTCGCTCGTGGCCTACCAGATCGGCGACGACCCGGAGGACGCCGTACTCGCGGCGACCATGCTGCTCACGACGCTCTCCCTGTTCCACCTGGTGGCTGCCCTGCTCTGCCGCGACCAGCTGAACACGGTCTTCGACCGCGACGCCCTCCCGGGCGCGATGCAGCTGCGCCGGTACGGCGTCGCGCTGGCGGCGATCATCCTCGTCACCTCGCTCGACTTCCTGCAGCGCATCTTCGACACGACCGCCCTGGACTTCGAGCAGTGGTCCATCTGCGCCGGTCTCGCGGCGTCCCTCGTCGTGGTCGAGGAGCTCGTCAAGGTCTTCCTCCGGCATCGGGACGAGCCCGATCCGGCAGGCGTCGACGTGTCCCGCGAGCGGGGCACCGAAGCCGGGGCACAGCGGTCGTGACCCGTGGCCGCGTCCACCATCGAACCGGCCCGTTCCGACTCGTGCTGGGCGGCGAGGGCGCGATCACGGGCACCGTCGTGTGTGCCGCCGTCATCGCGTACGGCGTCGGCCACGCCCAGACGACGGCGCACCTGAGCCTGGCCATCGCCGCCACCGTCACCGTCTACTGGATCGCCCATCTGCACGCCGTGACGATCGGCAGCGCGCTCACCCATGGCCACCACCCCAGTCAGGCCCTGCGGCACGCGCTCGTCGAGACCGCGCCGGTCGCCCTCGTGTCGATCGTGCCGCTCGCCATCCTGCTCGTCACCCGGCTCGCCGGGGCCAAGCTCAGCACGTCGGCGTGGACCGCCCTGATCGCGACGATCGGACTGCTCGCCGTCTACAGCTACGTCGCCGGTGCCCGGGGCGGTCTCGACCTGGGGGGCCGGATCGCCAGTGCCGCGGTGGGCGCCGGCGTCGGGATCCTGGTCGCGCTGCTGAAGCTGGCGTTGCACTGAGTGCTGCCTGGGGCGCAGGGCGATCAGCCGCCGAGGAGGCCGATGACGGTCGCGCGCTCGACCGCCTCGTTGCGGGAGGACACGCCGAGCTTGCGGTAGA
The DNA here is from genome assembly GCF_022919075.1 of Nocardioides sp. W7. NCBI lineage: Bacteria > Bacillati > Actinomycetota > Actinomycetes > Propionibacteriales > Nocardioidaceae > Nocardioides > Nocardioides sp. W7. The sequence continues at coordinate 3,892,251 of NZ_CP095078.1, forward strand.
TCGAGGTGACCTCGGAGCTGACGGTGTTGCGGCTGACGAACAGACGCTCCCCGATCTCCGCGATCGTCAGGTGGGTCTGCAGGTACGGCAGGACCCGGAGCTCCGCACCGGTCAGTGGTGCGGCCCCGGTGGCTCCGAGCTGGGCGTGCGCTGCCACCGTCTCGCGGAGCTCGGAGATCTGGTCGACCAGGGCACCGAGCGCCGGGCGCCGCTTCAGGACCTCGTCGATCTCCCGCAGCAGGTGGCGGGCGGCGGACAGGTCACCCGTGGCCGTGTGCGCCTTGGCGAGCTGCAGCCGGACGCGAACGGCGAAGAAGGGCAGCACGAACGTGCAGGACGGCCGCGCCCGCATCGCTCGGGTCAGCTGTCGCTCTGCCTCGTCGAGGTCGCCGCGGCGCAGGGCCAGGCGACCCGCCACGGCGAACGCGAGCACGCTGACCGCGTAGTCGTAGGTCCGACGCTCGTGGATGATCGAGAGGGCCCGTTCCGCCCGCTCGGTCGCCTCGGCCCAGCGCCCGTGATCGATCGCCAACAGCGCGAGCTCGGCCTCGCTGTCGACCACGACGTTGGTGTTGCCGCGCGCGTGACCGAGCTCGGCCGCCTCGGCGAAGAGCGCCCCTGCGGTGTCCGTGTCACCTGCCAGGAGATGGGCATGGGCGGACATCAGGACCGCGGTGTCGCGCCAGGGGCTCCACGGCGGTTCTTCGCCCAGACTGAAGGAGGCATCGGACATCATCTCCTCAGGACCGTGCGCGCACATCCCGGCACGCAGCATCGCCCGCCCCGACTCGAACGAGGCCGAACCGTCCACCGGCACCGGGTCGTAGGTCGCGGCGTCCACGACGGCGGCCCAGCGTTCCGCCGCCGTCGTCTCCCCGGTCAACGCCGTCACCCAGCCGGCCATCACCGCGAGCGGCGGATGCCCCTCGATCGCGGGGTCCCCCAGCGCGACCAGCCACTGCTGCACCGTCGACATGTTGCCGGAGTTGAGGGTCGGCAGAGCCAGCTCGGTGATCAGCTGGATGCTGCGGTCCTGCTCGGCGGTGTCCAACAGGTGCTCGACGGCCAGGACCGGCGAGCCGTTGGCCTCGTACCAGTCGGCGGCACGCAGATGCAGCTTCCCGACCAGGTCGGGTTCGACCCGGCGCAGCTCACCGAGAAGGAACTCCCGGTACAGACCGTGGTAGCGGTACCACTCCCGGTGCCCGTCGAGCGGGACCAGGAAGGAGTTCGACGACTCCAGGGCGCGCAGCCGCTCCTGCCCGCGCACCTCGCCCAGGACGGCATCACACAGCGGAGCGCACAGCTGGTCGAGCACCGCCGTACGCCGCAGGAACCGCTGGACCTTCTTCGGCAGCAGCATCATCGACTCGCGGTACAGGTAGTCGGACACGTAGCGGTCGTCCCCTGAGACCACGCCGTCGCGGTCATGGCGAGCAATCATCGCGGCGAGATAGAGACCGGCCGGCCAGCCCTCGGTCCGCTCGGTCAGCACTGCCGCGCGTTCGGCACTCACCCCCACGTCCGCTTCGGCGAAGACCTGCTGAGCCCCCACCACGTCCATGGCCAGGTCTCCACCGCCGAGCTCGATCGCGTCACCCGACGCGCGGAGCCGGGCCAGATGTGGTTGGTCGGCCCGACTGGCAGCGACGAATTGGGAGCCCTGGGGCACCCCCGCGATCACCACGTCCAGCGCGTCGTGGCACGTCGGGCTGCGGAGCTCGTGCAGATCGTCGACGATGAGCACGAACGGCTCCGGGCTGGACCTGAAGGCCGACGCCAGGCGAGGAGCCGCGCGCCCCAGGGCATCGACGCACAGGCCACCCACGTCGGCGACCAGTGACGAGTTGTCCCGTGACACGTGCGTGAACGCGTAGGCCAGCAGGGTGAGGAAGAGCGTGGGGTCGTCGTCGTAGCGGTCCAGGGAGACCCAGGCGACCCGACGGTCCTCGATCTGCGCCCATTGCGCCAGCAGCGTCGTCTTGCCGTATCCCGCGGGCGCCGTCACGCCGGCCACCCGGCATCCGCTCGATCGCGCCGGGTCGATGACCGCTGCGCGGCAGACCGAGCCCCGCCGCGGTTGGGGGACCACGAACTTGGCCTCCAGCAAGGTCCGGTCGAGCTGGATCTCCGCCGGGGCCGAGAGGTGGGGGGCCTCCGACACGTCTCGGGACGCTACTCCGCGCGCGCGACGACTCTCGTCACCCACCCTGGGTGACCTCCGCCGCCCGCGGATCGGAGCCCCCTCGACCCCAGCGGCACGCAACGGACGGGCGGATGACCTCCCTCCCGGTGTTTCGTGCTGATCGCGTGACGCCTCCGCCGAGGCACTCGCTGACACTGAGACCGGTTCGGAAGGTCGCCGACCGCTCCCGGGACGAGAAGGGACGCCAGTCATGTCGAAACGACGGGGATCGCCCGGACCGACGAAGCGACACCGCAGTGATCCCACCTTGACGGTGTGGATCTACGACTCGGCGCTGGGGGCGGCGGCGGGCGAGGTGCGACTCAAGAACCTCCGCGAGCGGGGAGCGCTGACGGTTCACGACGCCATCACCGTCACCTGGATGCCGGGCGTTCACCGGCCCCGCATCGGACACCTGCGACACGAGACCTCGGCAGCGGCCGCCAAGACCTCCGTCCTCGGTGGCCTGGTCGACCGGATCTGCCAAGCTCCAGTGCCCGGCTCGGCGGCCGGCGCCGGGATCGCCGAGCTGGCCCGGCGACTGGTCGGGACCGGCATCGACCAGCAGTTCCTGGAAGACGTGAGTGCGCAGCTGCGGCCGGAGACCTCAGCGCTCCTCGTCCTGTCGGGCGACGCGGACCTCGACGAGGTCCGCCCGGTCATCGAACGCGGGTTGGCGCGCGGCGACGTGATCCTCCTGCACGCCCAGCTGCCACACGACGCTCCCGACGTCCTGCGAGCTGCCATGCGCGACCTGCGGGACCGGCACCCCCAGGGCTGACCAACCCGGACGGTCAACCGATGCTGTGGATCGCGAACGCGACCGAGAAGCCGAGCGTGGCGACGACCCCGACCAGCTTGCCGCCACGCTCGTACGCCTCGGGCATCATCGTGTTGGCCAGCATGGTGAGGATCGCCCCCGCCGCGAACGCCAGGACGAAGGCGACCGTTCCGGGGTGAGCGCGCTGGAAGTTCACGTGATCGGCGTGATGCGGCGCGTCCGCGTCCCGAGTGCGATCGGTGTCAGCCGCACCCGGGAGGAAGGGGCGGCCACGACCTCCGGAGCGGCAGATGGAGCACCTGACTGAACGTCGGCGCCGATGGCTGATCGCCCGCGGCCTGCTCCGGGCACTCGCGAGCACGCTGGCCTTGGTCGCTCTCTACTACCTGCTGCCACTCGACCGGCGCTCGAACGGCTTCGTGGCCGTCGTGCTCGTCGTCGGGATCACCGCTCTGGCGATGATGATCGCGTGGCAGGTGCGGGCCATCGAGACCTCGCCGCACCCGGCTATCCGAGCGGTCCAAGCCCTGGCCACCGCTGCGCCCCTGTTCCTGCTCCTGTTCGCCTCGACGTACGTCGTCCTGAGCGTCGACGACCCGGGTACGTTCACCGAGCCTCTCTCGCGCACGGACGCGCTCTATCTGACGGTCACCATCTTCGCCACGGTCGGCTTCGGCGACATCTCCGCCCAGACGGAGCCCGCCCGCCTCATCGTGACGGTCCAGATGCTGCTGGACCTCGTGGTCCTGGGCCTCGGCATCCAGGTGATCCTCGGCGCCGTCAAGCGCGGCCAGACCGACCCCGAGAGACCCGGCAACCGGGATCCGGCCTGATCGATTTCACGCGAAGAGCGTGATTCATCGGCGCAGCGGTGCCGGTTCGATGGAAGGGCCAGCCTCCCCTTCGGGCGGCAACCACCTGAGCCAAGGAGTTCCGGCCATGACCGAACAACAGCCTGCATCGACGTACCAGACGACGCCCCATCGGGACGAGCCGCCCAGCGCCTGGGCGACCGGCCTGATCCTCTTCGCCGGAGTGCTGATGATCCTGGCCGGAGGCTTCCAGATCCTGGCCGGCACTGCGGCGCTCTTCAAGGACGACTTCTACGTCGCGTCGCCCAACTACGTGCTCGAGTTCGACGCCACCAGCTGGGGTTGGATCCATCTCCTGATCGGCCTCCTGGTGCTCTTCGCCGGCTTCGCAGTGCTCTCCGGCCAGACCTGGGGCCGAGTCGTCGGCATCACCTTGGCGGTGCTCAGTGCCCTGTCGAACTTCGCCTTCATCCCGTACTACCCGTTCTGGTCGATGACGGTCATCGCGCTCGACGTCTTCATCATCTGGGCCCTGGCCGCGCACGGACGCGACGTCGTCAGCTGACAAGCCTGTGGGCGGAGACGGAAGCACCGGATGAGCACCGCAGCCAGTGAGGTGGGTGCGCGTGCTCGCCCGTTCGCTCCGACCCTGCTCTGGACATGGGTCGTCGGTCCGATCGGCGCCCTGCTGGCCGTACCGCTCACCCTGCTCGCCAAGGCCCTGCTGGTCGAAGCCGATCCCCGGACCCGGTGGGCCATTCCCCTCCTCTCCGGCCGGCCGGAACCCGAGGACGGACCCGGACCCGGACGGTGGCGGAGTCCGAGGCCGAGCGCGATCCCGTCGAGCAGCGAACGCCGGGATGATGACGAGCTGGGTGCATGACGCCCTGATCCGGCTGCGCTCGCGGTGGTTGGGTCGGGTCGTGGTCGACGGGATCGAAGCGTTCCTCAGACTCGACATGTTCGACCGGTCTATGACGATCGCCGCCCAGTTCTTCACCTCGGTGTTCCCGATCCTGATCCTGCTCACCACCTGGGCGGCGAGCAGGGGCGCTGACGAGCTGGCCGACGCGACGGGGATCCCCGACGAGACCCGTTCGGCGCTCGAGGTCAGCGCCGACCGCTACGGTCCCGTCGGGGACGCCTTCACCTACCTGGCCTGCCTCTACACCGCGTCGCTATGCTTCCTGGCGACGGCCGTGCTCGGTCGGGTGATCGCCGTCGACGGAGGCAAGGTCGGCCGATGGATCCGACGGACGAGCCCCAGCGACCCGGACGACGTCACCGGCGACCCGGCTACGGCGGTAGCCGGTGAACGAGGTCGAGACCGGCCAGCTCACTGCCGGGCCATGGCGATGCGGAGGCGTTCCTCTGGCTCGATGAAGTGGTCGTTGTCGTCGGCGCCGAGGTCGACCTGGATCCAGTGGATCTTGCCGGTGAACCGGCTGGTCGCAGCCGTGTAGTCCCTGCTCACAGTGGTTCCCGACTCGTAGCCGATGTCGGTGGTCTCGTCGGCGGAGAAGACCATCGGCTGGGTGGCGTCGACCCGGCCGGTTCCGACGAGATCGCCGTCGTAGTACAGGGTGACGTCACCGCCCTTGGCGAGCCCGCCGCCGTCATAGGCGAACTCCACGCGCACCTGGTGCTGGCCGGCGGGAATCGCGGACTCCGCGACGGTGGGGTACTCGTGGATGCCGAGGGTGTTGTAGACGAACTTCGCCCTGCCGTCCTCGACGTAGACGGACCAGCCCCCGAACCGGCCGCCCTGGGCGATGAGGACGCCTTCGGCGCCACCCTCGGGGATGTCGAGGTCGGCGGTGACGGAGAACGACTTGTTCTTGATGCTCACCACGCTGTTCTCGGAGAGTCGGCCCATGCCGGGGAAGAAGAGCTGGGAGTTGCCGTGGATCAACGTCGGTCGTCCGGCCAGGTCGGAGTTGAACCGCTCGGAGGTCCGGTCGTCGAGCGGCAGCACGTTGTACTTCACCGCCTCGATGAGCCACAGCCGCTGAAGCTTGGCCAGCATGTCGGGCTGGTCGGCGGCGAGGTTGCGGGCCTGGGTGTAGTCCACCTTGCCGTCGTAGAGCTCCCACACGTCCTCGTCGAAGGGCAGCACCTGCTGTCCCACCATCAGCCAGGGCGTCTTGTGCTTGGTGACCGCGCTCCAGCCCTGGTGGTAGATGCCGCGGTTGCCGAACATCTCGAAGTACTGCAGGTTGTGGCGCTCCTCGGCGGCGTCGTCGTTGAACGTGTAGGTCATGCTCGTGCCCTCGATCGGGGCCTGGAGGACGCCGTTCACCATCGTCGGTTGCGGGAGTCCGGCGGCCTCGAGGATCGTCGGGGCGACGTCGATGACGTGGCAGAACTGCGACCTCAGTCCGCCCTTCTCCTCGATCCCGGTCGGCCAGTGCACGATGGTGCCGTTGCGCGTGCCGCCCCAGTGCGACGCCACCTGCTTGGTCCACTGGAACGGGGTGTTCATGGCCCACGCCCAACCGACCGAGTAGTGGTTGTACGACGACGGCGAGCCGAACTCGTCCATCTTGCTCAGCATGAACTCGAGGGTCTCGAGACCGGCCATCCCGTTGAAGTTCGCCATCTCGTTGAACGCGCCGTTCATCGTGCCCTCGGCGGACGCACCGTTGTCACCGATGATGTAGTAGATCAGCGTGTCGTCGAGGACCTCCAGGTCCTCCAACGCGTCGATGATCCGCCCGACGTGGTGGTCGGTGTGCTCGAGGAAGCCGGCGTAGACCTCCATCTCACGTGCCAGCACCGGCTTGAGCTCATCGGGCATGTCCTCCCACGCCGTGATCTCGTCGTGGCGGGCCGGCAGCTCGGCCTCGGCGGGGATGATCCCCAGCTCCTTCTGCTTGGCGAAGGAGCGCTCACGCTGAGCGTCCCAGCCGTCGTCGAACATCCCGGCGTACTTGTCGGCCCACTCCTTGGGCACGTGGTGCGGGGCGTGGGTCGCACCCGGTGCGAAGTAGACGAAGAACGGCTTGTCGGGCATCAGCGCCTTCTGCTGCCGTACCCAGTTCACCGCGTGGTCGGCCAGGTCCTCGGTCAGGTGGTAGCCCTCCTCGGGGGTCGCCGGCGGCTCGATCGGCGTCGTGCCCTCGTAGAGCGCCGGATCCCACTGGTTGTTCTCACCTCCGATGAAGCCGTAGAAGGTCTCGAACCCACCGCCACCCGAGGGCCAGGCGTCGAACGGGCCCATCGGCGATGACTGCCACACCGGCACCTCGTGGCACTTGCCGAACTGGGCGGTCGAGTAGCCGTTGAGCTTCAGCGTGGTGGCCAGCGGCGCCATCGTGTTCGGCAGCACCGAGCTCTGCCCGGGCGCCGAGGTCGCGGTCTCGGTGATGTTGCCCATGGCCGCCGAGTGGTGGTTGCGGCCAGTCAGCAGCGCCTGGCGGGTCGGCGCGCACAGCGCGGTGGTGTGGAAGCGGTTGTACCGAAGGCCGCCCGCGGCCATGCGCTCGGCGTGCGGCGTCTGGCACGGGCCCCCGAAGGCGCTGCTGGCACCGAAGCCCACGTCGTCGATCAGCACCAGCAGCACGTTGGGTGCACCCTTCGGCGGGCGCAACGGCTCGATCGGCGGGAACGAGGTGTCCGGGTCCTTCGCGTCGTACGTCGTCAACCCCGGGGTCGGTCGGTGCGGGATCGGCAGCATCGAGCGAGCGTGGTTGTCGGGTGCGGTGGTCATGGGGATGTCTCCGTTCCGGGACGGGCCAGGGGCTCCCACCAGCGTGGACAGAGCGGGAACGGGGAGCGTCACGCAGCCTGCGTGAAAAGCGTGGCTCATCGCCGGCGCCCCGTACGCCTCGAAGCCGGAGATCGTCGGCGGGGGAAGGTCCCGGGCGGTGAAGCCGCCGACGGCAACGCCCAGCACGTCCGGGCAGCAGTGGTACCTCGCTGAGGACGCTCCCCGCCCACCGCCGCGGTGTCAGGCCCGGTCCTCCGGCGAACCGTCGTCGGTGGCGTCCTTGGCCGCGGCCTTGATGTCCTCGGCGACCACGTCGTCGACGGCGCCCTGGACGATGGCGCTGGCCTCAGCGAGTGCCTCGGCGATCTTCACCGCACCGGGATCGGAGACGAGCGCCACGATGCCCGAGTGACCGATCTCGATGGACTTCTCCAGCTCGGAGGCGAGTTCGTTGCGGTGGTGGCGCTCCCGCAGCTTGCCGACGACCGCGCCGCCCGCACCGACGGCGGCGGCGCTGCCGAGGATCGACGGCGGGAAGATGACGCCGAGCGCGATGCCGCCGACGACACCCCAGCGGAGACCGGACCGCGTGCTGTGGTCGGTGGCCTCCTGGACCTCGACCTTGCCGTCATCACCTCTCTTGACCACCACGACGCCCTCGATGTCGACGGTGCGACCGTCCTCGACGGCCTTGAGGTCCTCGTACGCCTGCCACGCCGACTCCGTGTCCGCGAAGTCTGCGACCAGGAGCGTGTACGCCCCGTCCGTCACGCCTGCGACCACGTCGTCGTCCGACGCGCTGGGGTTCTGGCTCTCCGACATCGTTCGCTCCTCTGCGCTGACCCGCGAAGACCGGACCGGTCTCCTGCCACTCGACGGTGCCAGGAGATCGAGGCCGGCGAATCACGCAGGATGGGTGAAGACGCCCGGCCCCGGCGCAGCATGGCGGGCAGGTGCCGTGGCGGTGCGGATCCCTGCCCGGTCCGGCGACGTTCTCGGGTTGTACGTCGCCGGGCCGACCGAGAGCTCGCTCTGCGCGCGCGACACCGGCTCCGAGAGCGACACCTTCCTCTACGTCGCAGGCAACCTGACCTCCGGGCCCGCCACCGCTCCTGACAACGCCCCCGCCTTCCAGATCGCCGTCGCCGCGACGCTGGAACCTGACGCCGACGCCGACGCCGACGGCTACGGCGACGTCAGCCAAGATCTGTGCCCGACCGAGGCGAGGACCCACGCCACCTGCCCCGCGCCGCAGACGAAGGCCGGGAAGGCCCGGGTCAAGAAGAAGCTGGTCAAAGGCCGACGCCAGGTCACCGTTGCGTTCTCGGCGAGCAAACCCGGCGGGCGCTTCCAGTGTGCCCTCGACTCCGCCACGAAGTTCCGGACCTGCACCTCGCCGCACAGGACGAGGCTGAAGGTCGGCAAGCACGTCCTCCGGGTCCGCTCGATCGGGGCCAACGGCCAGATCGAGACCACGCCTGCTGTGGTCAGGATCAGGATCAAGAGATGACCGACCCCGGACCGCCGGGCATGAACTACCGCCGTGAGTCGATCGAGCCGCCGCCGAGGACTTCGAGCGCGATCTGACCGTCCTGAGGTCGAGTCTCTCCACCGCCAGGCGCCAGCACTGGGAAGGTGCTGTGCAGCCCCTGCCCCCTACCGGGCGTTCAGGCGACCGTCGAGGCACCCAGAGCGACATCACTCGCGACCCTCTGCCCGGTCGTCGAGTCGCACTGTCGGCACGCCCGATTCTGGGAAACGCAGCTGAAAAGGCACTCTTAGGACGATCGAACAGCGCTGCACGATGAGTGGCGTACGTGTGAATCTCGGGAGAAGGCCATGAGCATCGACGCAGACAAGTACGGCGATCCGTACACCAGGACCGGAAGCCCCACCGGCCATGACACCGAGCGCCCCTCGGCGGCGCTTGGCGGCCCGGACAGTTCACAGGCGGCGGCTCGCCTACTGGAGATGACCGCCAACGAGACTGAGAAGTGGCGCTCCGATGCCAGGAGCGAGGCCGCCGCGATCGTGGCCGAGGCCCACCAGGAATCTGCTGCCCTCGGGCAAGCCGCCCGCGAGGAGGCCGAACGCCTGGTGACCTCGGCTCGGGACGAGGCAGCCAAGACGACGAACGACGCGCGAGTGGAGGCGGATCGGGTGCGGGAGGAGACAATCGCGTTCCGAAGCAGCCACGACGAGGAGATCGCTCGACTCCAGCAGGTTGCGACCGAGCACCGACAGCGACTGCGAAACCACTTGACCGAGATGCTCGACCAGGTCGACTCCACCCCTGGGGTGACCGACCGGTAGTCCCCATCCGGGTAGGCCGGATCGTCCCCGCGATGACCCGTCTACCAATTCGGTCCTGCCATCACGAACGGCCCTCGACAAGTGGGCCCGGCCGGAGGGCGATGCGCGGGCACCCACAGCCCCGGCGCCGATCGTCATGGCAGACCGTCGCAGCAGCGTTCTACCTCCGTGCGTTCCAGGGCTCCGTCACACCCTCCCGGTCGCACGTGGTCGACGCCCGGGGGGCTCACCGTGATCGAAAGCGGATAGCACCTGGGTAGCAATCTCAGAAATGACGAAGGCCTCTGACCTGCAACGATGCAGGTCAGAGGCCTTTCGTGGGGATTGGGCGATACTGGGTTCGAACCTTTGAGAATGGGGCTACCACGAGACCCCTCTCTAGGTCCATCTTTAGGGTAAACTCGCAGGTCAGAGGGCATTTTGTCCGCGGACAGGTTCGGACACTTCCGGACACGAAATGACCGCGTTATTCCCCGGTTATTCCCCGAAAGGCGATACTGATGGGCCAAAAGATTTCGTCCAGGCAGAGGGCTCGGCGCGGCTTCGGACGGATCGAGGAACGGGACAACGGGCGCTACCGTGCGGCCTACACCGGGCCCGACCGTCAGCTCTACCGCGCCCCGATGACCTTCGCTTCGCGGGACGACGCCGTGGCCTGGCTGTCGGCTCGGCGCGCCGAGATCGAGATGGAGGTGTGGGCCCCGGAGGTGGCGGCTCGCGGGGCGGCGAGCCGATCGGTGCCGACGCTGCAGGCGTACGCGGACATCTGGCTCGAGACGAGGAAGACCCAGGGTCGCGCGCTGCGGCCCACGACCCGACAGCAGTACCGGATGCTGCTCGACACGTTCATCTACCCGACGTTCGGCGACGAGCGCATCGACCGGATCTCGGCTGACGACGTGAACGCCTGGTACGACGCCCTCGCGCCCGGACGCGAAACGATTCGCGCCCACGCCTACAGCCTCCTCCGCACCATCTTCGCCAGCGCCGCTTCGGAGCGCCCCCATCCCCTGGTCCCCTACAACCCGGCTCAGATCCGCGGTGCCGGCAGCGCGAAGCGAGCCCACCACGTCCAGCCAGCCAGCCTCGAAGAACTCAGGACGGTCGTCGAGGAGATGCCGGATCGCTACAAGCTCATGGCGCTCCTGGCCGCGTGGTGCGCCATGCGCTTCGGCGAGCTGACCGAGCTCCGGCGCGGCGACATCGACTTGCGCACCGGACGCGTGAAGGTCCGCCGTGGAGTGGTCCGAGTCGACGGCGAGTTCATCATTGGTCCACCGAAGACCGACGCGGGCGTCCGCGACATCGCCATCCCGCCCCACCTGCTGCCGCTGGTGAAGGACCACCTCTCCGACCACACCGCACCCGGCCGAGAATCGCTGCTCTTCCCGGCCGCGGGCGACAGCAACCGCCACATGGCCCCGGCGACCCTCTACAAAGTCTTCTACCCGGCACGCGAGGCAGCCGGCCGCCCGGATCTCCGTTGGCACGACCTCCGGCACACCGGTGCCGTACTGGCCGCGCAGACCGGCGCCACGCTGGCGGAACTCATGGGTCGCCTTGGTCACTCCACGCCAGGGGCAGCGATGCGCTACCAGCACGCGGCTGCCGACCGCGACGCCGAGATCGCCCGACGCCTGTCGGAGTTGGCCGGCTCATAGGCGGGAGTATGACGTCGGCCAACCTGACACCTGCCCGTGCAGCGGACTCGACGCGCGTTCCCTTGCGGGGCCGTCAAGCGGCCTTAAAGTCACCAAGACGGGTGCTCGTAGGGTTCGCGGTGGACCCTGATGTCACGTACTGGCAGCGACACACTGGCAGTAGCGAGGGCCCTGCGGACGACGTTCTCGAGCCACTGGTCTCGCGTGAGTTCGGCTAACCCTCCGATGTGCTCCTCGACCTGCGCAAGTAGCCCCGAGTCGATCGAGAAACCGAGCTCAGTCCGAGGAGCACGGTCTGCAAGATTGGTCATGATGAGCGACATCCATTCGTTCGTCACTAGGGATTCAGGCCGATCGGACGACGAACCCGATGTCGAGTATGGGAGCGCCCTAACGACGGGACTGATTCGCGATTCGGGACCACACGAGAGAGTATCCCGAGGAGTCTCTTCCTCCTGGGCGCGACACGGGCACACCATCGCCTAGGAGGGGACTGCCCAGGGATCCCAACGCCGCCGCGGTGATCCGGCTCGTCGGAGCCGTCCTCATCGACATGCACGACGAGTGGATCGCCAACGACCGCCGCGACCTCTCCGAGGAGTCCATGGCCCTCCTTAACAACCCCGTGAATACGGAGACCACGCCGCAATCAACAGCGGCGAGTAGGGCACCGAGGACCCCTCAAAGCCCACCACCCCGCGGGACTATGTCGGGACAAGACCGTCCTCCCTACATCCAGCGACAACTCCAACAAGGTGATCCGACGTCACTGATTGCAGGGCAACGGCGTTGAGAATCGGCCCCACAAGATGGACGCGACGGCGTCGTGGCTGTGGATGCTCTCGAAGTTGCGCACGCTCACCGAGTGGGCGATCCCGCGCTCACGGCAAGCCTGCGACAGATCGCGCGCCATATCCTCGACGAAAGCCGGACGGTCGTGGGCCGCCATGGTCACAACGCGCTCGTCTGGACGCTTGATCAGTGGGAAAACAGGGCTCGAACCGACCGAGCGGATCATGGCGAACGCGGTGGCAACGTCCAGTGGGTAGATGTCCTCATCTCGGCCCACCGTCGTGAGACGGACCCGACTGCGCTGATTGTGGGCCCCGTAGTCACTGATTGCCTTGCTGCACGGGCAGAGGCTCGTCACATCCGTGCCTACGGTGACGGCGAGTTCGGTCTGGTCGGCGACATACGTCGCCTCAAGCTCAACGTCGCAGACTTGCCAGGCTTCCTTGGATGACGCCGGCGCTTCGACGAGGAATGCCATCGGCATGGCCAAGCCAACCTGGACCCTGTCGACGTCAAGGCGGTCGGCTGCGACCTTGAGTGCGTGCGGGAACCGCTCGGGCTCCAGATCCTGGAGTTCGTCATGGATGATCTCGACCATCCGGCTCATGTGGGTGCCGCGGCGATCGGCCGGCAACGTCACCGTCACGTCGAACGTCGCGACGCCAGCGTGCCTGCTCGTCCCGTCGTTGAAGCGGACGGGGTACTGCACCCCAGCGATGCCGACTCGATCGAGTTCGATTCCACGCTCGTCCACCTGCTCTTGAATGTCCGGCAGCGCCACCCGACTACTCCCCGCGGTAGATACAGCCAGAGGTGCAGGTTTCGCGAACTTGTACCTCGGTGAGGTTCGGAAGGCTGGCACTCAGACGATCCCAGATCCACTTCGCCAGCACCTCGCTGGTCGGGTTCTCAAGGCCCACTACGTCGTTGAGGTAGTGGTGGTCGAGCGCATCCTCAAGGGGCTTGAACGCGGCCTTCAGGTCGCCGAAGTCCTGAACCCAACCAGTGCTCTCCCCCACCGGCCCAGCCACGTGTACCTCGACACGATAAGAGTGTCCGTGAAGACGAGCGCACTTGTGACCCTCGGGGACGTTTGGCAGCCGGTGAGCTGCCTCAAAGGTGAACTCCCGGTAGATCTCGGCAGTGTGGGTCACGGAATTCCTAGGTGTTTGTGCGTCTGCAGACTCAGCTGCCAAAGCGGATGGTCAAGGCAGAACTTCACGGCAAGTTCGGTGTTCGCGACCACTTCGGGGCCGTCCATAGGCTGCACGCGGAAGCTCTCAAACTCCAGGTGCTCGAACGCGGTTGGATCAACTCCACCTTGCGGGACCACAAACTTGAGTTCGTGGCCCTTGCCGACGACCAGTTCGGAGCCGATCTTCGGACTCACGCAGAGCCAGTCGATCCCGTCCGGCGGCGCCACCGTTCCGTTCGTCTCGACCGCGACATAGAAGCCCAGTTCGTGGAAGGCCTTCACGGCCGCCGTGTCCAACTGCAGGAGCGGTTCACCGCCTGTGCAGACGACCATCGGTCGGCCACCACCGCTGACGGGCCACTTCTCTGCAACCGCGGCCGCGAGCGCCTGGGCATCAGCGAACTTGCCGCCACCCTCGCCATCGGTCCCGACGAAGTCGGTGTCGCAGAACTTGCAGATCGCGCGTTCCCGGTCGGCTTCCCGACCGGTCCACAGGTTGCAGGAACTGAAGCGGCAGAACACCGCCGGGCGTCCAGCGTGCGTACCCTCACCCTGGAGCGTATAAAAGATTTCCTTGACCTTGTAGGTCACGCAGTCGCCTCCTGGTACCTGACCGGATCAGCAAGTCCAGCGTCCGCGAAGCCGCGAAGCCGCAGCAGGCAGGAGTCGCAGTGGCCACAGGAACGGCCGTCCTCGTCCGGGTCGTAACAGGACAACGTGAGCGAATAGTCGACGCCAAGCTTCGTCCCAAGGTCAACCGTCTCGGCCTTGGTGAGGTTGATCAACGGCGTATGGATCTTGAGTGCATTGCCCTCAACGCCGGCCCGTGTAGCGAGGTTGGCCATCTGCTCGTAGGCGGCGATGAACTCGGGACGACAGTCCGGATACCCGGAGTAGTCCAGAGCGCTGACTCCGATGAAGATGTCGGTGGCTCCCACGACCTCGGCGTAGGCCAGCGCGAACGAGAGGAACACGGTATTGCGAGCCGGCACATAAGTAATCGGGATCTCGTCGCCGCCGATCTCGTCCGCCGAGTCGTGCTTGGGCACCTCGACATCCGCGGTCAACGCAGACCCACCGAACACCCGGAGATCGATGTCGCACACCACGTGCCGCGCGACCCCAGCAGCCTCAGCGACGCGCTGCGCCGCGACGAGTTCGACCTCGTGCCGTTGCCCATAGCGGAAGCTCAGGGCGTACGGCTCGAACCCCTGATCCTTCGCTATCGCGAGCACAGTGGTCGAGTCCAGGCCCCCACTCAGCAGGACGATGGCCTTTCGCGTCATGTCCAACACCCTCTTCAGTAGGTCGATGGGCCTGTCGGCCCGTACTGTCGAAACTACACGATAGAGTAGCTGGAACGAACACGTAGTTTCGGAGCAGGTGAGGCCATGTCGCGACAGAAACTGACGATCATCGTCACCTGCACTGACAGGAAGTTGGCGACCCCCGATGACGAGTTGATGATCCGCAACCTTCCCAAAGGACACGTCAGCGCTCGCGCCCGGGTCTGGCGAGAGCGCGTCGCGCGAGCGACGGTGCGCCGACCCCTCATTGACTTGTACGGCGGCGAGACGTGGAGTCAAGTTCGCACCCTTGCACTCAAGGCCACGAACCTCGGGTATGAGTCAACGATGTTCGTGGCTTCGGCCGGACTCGGACTCCAGCACGTCTCCACTCTTGCTCCCGCCTACGCCGCGACCTTCAGTGCTGGTCACGCCGACTCGATCGGCACATCTCTTCCGGAGTCTCAAACTTGGTGGGGCGCGCTCCCCCATGCCGACGTCGCTCCCGGAGGGCAAGCGATCTGGGTCTTGTCTGAGGCCTACTCACGCGTTGTTGGCCAGCAGTTACTCGAAGACACCGCCCCCAGTGACGTGCTGGTGTTCGGCGGGTCGAAGGACCTCGGCGACAGCGTGCGCGTCCGCTCGGACCGATCATTGCGGCGTCCGCTCGGGGGCACCGTCACCAGTCTCAACGTTCGCTCCGCAACGCAGTGGCTGAGTTTGTGTGACGGCGAAGATCCATTCACCAGTGCCGCGCGGGACAAGTGGCAAACCTGGTCGCACGAGAAGCGGCATCGCGAGGTCTTTGATCGCAAGCCCATGTCTGACTCCGCGGTACTTGCGTTCGTCAGAGAGCTCCGCGTGCGTCAACCCACCATCTCCAAGACGAGTGCACTCAAGCTTCTTCGCGAGGCCGGCATGGCCTGTGAGCAACGACGATTCTCAACTCTCTTTCAACAGGCGGTGGCTCGATGACAGATCCAAAGAGGCTGGTACGCCGGGCACTCAAGGTTCTTCAAAGCGAGGACACTCCGCTGTACCTCTTCACGCTGGCAGCTGAGGAAGTCGACCTGGTCGCGGACGTTGCGCGGATCGGTCGAGATGAGGCAGGCAAGCTCATCGGGTATCAGCGCCCCGAGAAGCAGAAGCACGTCAAGCAGATCCAGGAGTACCTGGACTCGGAGGATCCAATCTTTCCCAACGGGCTCATCCTCGCGTTGCCACCCGAGGTCAAGTTCAAGTCGAGTCGTGGGCCGACCACGACAGATGGGCTGGCTGTTGCCGGGACGTTGGAGATCCCAATAGCTCCCGACGGCGATGGCCCGCGGCCGGCCTGGATCGTCGATGGCCAACAGCGAAGCCTTGCCCTCTCTCGCACCAAGAACCGCCGGCTCCCGGTGCCGGTGGCGGGCTTCGTCGCTGTCTCGCTCGAACTTCAACGAGAGCAGTTCCTGCGGGTCAACACCGTCCAGCCGCTACCGACTGGGCTCGTCACAGAACTGCTCCCAGAGATTTCCCGCGTTCCCTCCGCACGGATGGCCACCAGACAGTTGCCCTCCGCCCTTGTTGACATGCTGAATCACGACTCAGATTCGCCGTTCCATGGACTCATCCGACGGGCATCCACTCCGGCCGACGACAAGAAGGTCACCGTCGTCACCGACAACAGCCTCGTTGAGGCGATCCGAGAGTCTGTTGAGTCCCCATCTGGGGTCTTGTTTCCCTACCGGAATATCGCTACTGGGACGACGGACACTGAGGGCATCCGACGTGTCCTCCTCGCCTACTGGGGCGCCGTCCACGACACCTTCCCCGAGGCTTGGGGCGCGAACCCAACGGCGAGCCGCCTCATGCACGGAGTTGGAGTCCGAGCCATGGGCCGACTCATGGATCGGGTCATGACGCATGTACGAGACGACGACCCCCGTGCGCGTGAGCGCGCTGCAGAGGAACTGCGCCTCATCGCTCCGAAGTGCCGGTGGACGGACGGCACTTGGGAAGACTTGGGCGTTGCGTGGAACGACCTGCAGAACACCCCTCGACACATCAGCGCGTTGTCCAACTACCTCGTTCGGACGTACCTTGCTGAGCGAACGGGCCGCAAGTGAAGTTCTACTTCCCCGACAGCCAGGACCTCGTGAGTCCGGCCTACGACTTCCTCCGGGACGAGTACCCAGCCCACCGCGTTCGTCAGCGGGACGACCGGTACGCACATGAGGTCCTAGCCGACGCCCCGTATCACGGAATCCTCGTCAGCAAGTCGATCGTGGACGGATCGATCAAGGGTGCGGGCAAGTACTCAGGTGCGCAGCGGGCTCGTCTATATCGGATGGGCGTCCATCGCTTCTTTCGGTTGCCTCGTGGCGTGGAAACGTTGGGCGACAACGGTGCGTTCAACTACATCGATGAGCCCGTCCCACCGGTGACGGCCACCGAGACGCTCGACTTCTACGAGGAGTGCGGTTTCGACGCCGGAGTGAGCACTGACCACGTGATCTTTGGTTACGAACCCGATGCGACGGAGAAGTCTGCAGATCCCGAGTGGGTCGAACGACGCAAACTCACGCTGCGCCTTGCCGAGGACTTCATCTCGCTCACCAATGATCGACGCACCCGTGTTCAGCCAGTCGGCGCCGCCCAAGGATGGAGTCCAAAGAGCTTCGCCGACAGCGTCAAAGCCCTCCAAGAGATGGGATACGGGCGCATCGCGCTGGGGGGCATGGTGCCTCTGAGGACCGACCAGATCTTGGCCTGTCTGGCCCAGATCTCGACCATCCTCGTGCCCGGAACCGAACTGCACCTGCTCGGGATCAACCGCATCGACGCCATGGACCGGTTCTCCGAACTGGGCGTCACCAGCTTCGACAGCACGTCAGCTTTCAGGCAGGCGTTCATGGACGATCGGAAGAACTACCACACGAGCGAGCGCGCGTACGTGGCGATCCGGGTGCCCCAAGTCGACGGCAACCCCACTCTGAAGCGGGCGATCCTGGCGGGCTCCGTCAGCCAGAGGGATGCCCTCACTGCCGAGCGTGAGGCGCTCAAGGCTCTTCGTGCGTTCGACGGCACACCGGCGGGGCGCCAAGGGTGCCTGGACGCGCTGGGCGCCTACGAGGTCGTGTGCCAGGGCAAGAAGTCGTACCTCGACGCGTACGCGGAGACTCTGGAAGCCGCGCCCTGGCGTGTCTGTCCCTGCTCTATCTGCCAGGAGCACGGCGTGGAGGTCGCCATCTTCCGCGGTACCGAGCGGAACAAGCGACGGGGATTCCACAACCTTTCGGTCCTCAGGCAACAGATGGGGCAACTTGTCCACAGCCGCGCAGCGGGTACCAGCTTGGCAGACGCCAACACCTAGGCTTTCGTCCATGGCCGACCGTTACGAAATCCGACTCCCCGCCCTCAAGATCCGTCAGGGCGAGCAGGCCATCTTCGCGTTCGGTGTAGACGGTAAGCGGATCCACGAGTTCACGACTGTGAGTCGCGTCCACCGTGACGACACGGAGCTTCAGGGCTACCAGCGTCCCGAGGTCCTGAGCCACATCCGAGCGATCAGGAGGTACCTCGAGTCAGACGGCGCGATGCTTCCGAACGCCGTCGTACTTGCCTTCGATGAGCGGGTCAGCTTCGAGGCATCCACCGATCGCAGCGCCTTGGACTACGTGACGTCAGGCGAGCTCGTAATCCCTGTTGACGAATCGCTTCCCGACGATCAGAAGCCCGCCTGGTTGGTCGATGGCCAGCAGCGCAGCGCAGCAATCCGTGACGCCGACCTTGCAGAGTTCGCCGTAGCTGCTGTCGGGTTCATCGCGCACGGGGAAGCGGAGCAGCGCTCACAGTTCATCCTCGTCAACAACACGAGGCCGTTGCCCAAGGGGCTCATCCACGAACTCCTGCCTAACACCGAAGGACACCTTCCGACGGCGTACGCCAAGAAGCAACTGCCGGCACGCGTGCTCTCGGCACTGAACTTCGGAAACCGGACTGACGGTCAGCCGTTCGCAACTCGCATCGCAACGCCCACGATGGCGAACGGTTACATCAAGGACAACAGTGTCCTGAAGATGATCGAGAACAGCCTCTACGACGGCGCGCTCTACCAGTACCGCGACCCCGTCGATGGTACCGGCAATGTCGACCAGATGCTGCTTCACCTGAACTATTTCTGGACTGTGGTCGCTGTGACATTCCCGGAGGCTTGGAACCTGCCACCCAAGAAGTCTCGACTCACACACGGGGCTGGAATCCAAGCCATGGGCTATGTGATGGACCAGTTGACCGACGGAGTGCCGGCAACTGAGCTCCCAGGGCTCGGACTTGAGGCGACGATCGCTGGCCTAAGGTCGAGTTGCGCGTGGACGTCGGGTACCTGGGACTTTGGCCCCGAGCAGGCGCGGCGCTGGAACGGAATCCAGAACACCCCGAACGACGTTCGGTTGCTGACCGGCCACTTGCTACGCGCACTTCGCTGACGCTTTCGGCGGCTGGTTTGTGCCAACCGCCACAAACTGTCGGACGTCTTTACTAACCTCTGTGGAGTGAGGGCAAAGCGGGGACAGGCATGACTGCTGGGGTGATGTGTCCCCTGTGTGGTTCCCCGATGGTGATGCAGTTTGCCTCTCGCGGCCGCAACGCCGGGCAATCCTTCTGGGGCTGCTCGACGTTTCCGCGTTGCCGCGGATCACGCGACGCTGAAGGCAACGCGCCCAAGCCCCGTCAGCCGCGGAAGAAGCCAGCAGCGCCGCCGACGACTGCGCCAGGACGGCGAGCCAGGTCTCTCAGCCGCGGCGATCTGCTCGTCTCCTCAGCGAACACCTTCGGGCCAGGCAAACTCGTTGCGCGAGAGGGCGACAACCTGGTGCTCGAGTACTTCGACGCGCCCGGCCCGGCCGCATCAGATCGCTACCGCGAGGCGGTGCCGCGCGCCAGCCTGACCCGACTGGCACTCTCCCCCGAACTTCGCGTGTTCTGGCAGGACAAGGAGGATCGCTGGCGCTCCGGTCGCATCATCGAGGCGAACGAGCACAACGACATCTACGTCCGCAGCCATGAATGGGAGGGATTCGTTCCTGAGGAGCGACTCCACGTTCGCTGGAACAAGCCATTGGTGGATCCGGTCGGCTTCGGGGAAGCAGGCATGCTCGAGTCGCCGATGCTTGCTGAACTACGTCTCCCCTTCCTGCGCAGCATTCTTCGGCAGCGATCGGCGGCCCACGGCATGCGTGCCGTCCTATCGAGCTGCATCGAACTCCACGCTCACCAGGTCGAGACCGCTTGGCGCGTCCTGCAGGACCCGGTCCAGCGCTACCTGCTCGCCGATGAGGTCGGCCTAGGAAAGACGATCGAGGCCGGGATCATCATCCGCCAGATGCTGCTGGACAAGCCCGACCTTCGCGTCCAGTTGATCCTCCCGCCCTTCCTCCTTGACCAGTGGAAGCGTGAATTGGCCCAGAAGTTCCGGGTTCACGACTTTCCTCGTTCGCAGGTCCGGTTCAATCGCGACGATGACCCGGCGTCGTGGGACGCAGCAGACCTCGTCGTGGTTGACGAGGCACACAACCTTGCACGGATGTCAGTCAGCCCTGACCCTGAACTCGCCACTCGCTTCGAACGCCTCCGCGAGGTCGCCCTGGCAAGTCCGCGCTTGCTGATGCTCTCGGCAACACCGGCACTCCACAACGAGGACGCCTTCCTCGCGATGCTCAAACTGCTTGACCCTGCGGTGTACGCAGGCACCACCGCCAGGCAACTGCGCTCGCGCCTTGAGGCTCGCGCCGGCCTAGGCCGTGTGTTTCTGGGCCTGCGCCCCGGCCTCCCAGGTGTACTGCTGAAGGGGCGCCTAGCGGAGATCGAAACGGCGTTCCCCGCAGACGACGAGGTCGGCACCCTCGTTGAACGCGCCCGAGAGGCTGTGGCCGTGCAGGACCAGGACGAGACGTCACGGCTGATTCAGGCGCTGCGCACGCACGTCGCCGAGGTGTACCGCGTCCACCGGCGGATGCTTCGCACGCGGCGGACGACGGCTCTCGAGAGGGCCTACCGGGTGTCGGGGCGCCGAACCCCGCAGGCGGTTCCCCTGGGAACGACGCCGCACGACGAAGTCACCGAGGCCCTCGATCGGTGGCGAGAGCAGGCCTTGGCCCGGGCAGAAGGCAACCCATTAGCGATGACAGCAACCGGGCGCGCCTTCGCCGAGGCTGCAGCCGTCGCTCTCGACCCTCGCGCGCTTCAGGCGTGGGCGGACAGCCGCGCCGCCGAAGCGGGTGGGAACGACGAACTCGCAGCTCTGAAGCGCATTGAGCAGGACATGGGCTATGCCGATCGCCGGGCAACCGTGAGCCGGCCCTTCGCCGAGGCCCTGAGCGAACTAATGACGTCCAAGGAACGCGCGGTCGTCTTCTGCCCCACACCGGAGTTGGCAACAGAATTGGCCGAGGAACTCGACGATCTGTTCGGCGCCGGGTCAGTCTTCCGCCATTTGAGGACTGAGAGTAGCGAGCAGAACGAGCGCGCAGTGCGGTCTTTCGAGGCGATCCGCAATGTTGCGGTCCTGGTCGCAGATTCATCGGCTGAGGAAGGCCGCAACCTACAGTTCGCCGATGTCCTAGCCCACCTCGGCCTGCCGGGATCGGCGAACCGCCTTGAGCAGCGCATCGGGCGTTGTGATCGATGGTCGCCGGCAGGGTCAGGAGAGTGGCGGTCATACGTCGCGGTCGGCCCCGGGGACCGCTCGTACGCGAAGGCCTGGGCACGCATCCTTAGTGATGGGTTCGGCATCTTCGAAAGCTCGGTCGCCAGTCTTCAGCAGGCCGTCGATGACGCGACCGATGAGGCGTGGCGCATTCTCCTTGAGATGGGGCTCGACGGGGTCGATGTCGCAGTGGCCCGCGTGCGGGAGATGCTCGATGCAGAGATCGAGCGTGTCCGCGAACAGGACGCGCTCGACAGTCTGGAAACGAGCACCGATGACCGCTCCGTCTATGCGCGGATCACTGACATCGAGTCCGACGCCTCGGCCTTCGCCAAGGTGAGTGACGATCTTCTCGCGGCCAGTAGCGCCGCCGGCAACCTTCGATTCGAACGGGTCGGCAATCCTGTCGCCGGTTTGGGCGGCTACGAGTCGCTCGACCGACTGCCAGGGAAGCAAGCGCAGATCCCACTGATCCCGGCATCGCGCCTCGTTCGGGACTTCCTTCCTCTGAAGGGTCACAGCGGAACTTTCGTGCGAGAGGTTGCCCTCGAGCGCGAAGATGTTCACCTCTACCGCTACGGCGACCAGTTCATCGACGCCGTCAGTGACTTCCTCTGGCACGACGATCGCGGCCGGGCTTTCGGCATGTGGCGCTGGCTGCCCGACTGGCCCCGCGACGACACGCCTCTGTACCGGTTCGACTACGCCGTCGAGGCCGACCCGCTCGATGTGCCGACCTCGAACGACCCACGCAGCGAACTCGTGACGGTCAGTTCGGGTACTGACCAACTCGCGCTCGCCCGGCGCGCCGACGGAATCTTCCCCCCGATCATCGTGAGCGTCTGGATGACGGTCGGTGCACGGGAGTTGACGACCGAGGCACACCTCGATGCCCTTGCTGCCCCTTACACAAAGCCGAGCCCGATGCGTACAGGCGGGGACTATTCGCTGAACCGTGTCAGGATCAAGGAAGCCTACGACCTCATTCCTGCACACACCTGGGGATCGTCATGGCGCTCCGCAGAAGATGCAGCTCAGCGGCTCGTCCGCGGACGGGAGGACGTGCGTGCCGCCGTCGAACGGGCTACTGCCATCGCCACTCAAGACACTGCAACGAGGCTGTTGCAGTTGCGACTTCGGGCTGCACGTACGACGGGGTCAGAACTCGCCCGCTTGGAGGAAGAACTCCATGGTGAGGCAGTCATCGCCCGTGCGATGTTGACGGCAGTGGCTACCCCAACTCTACGACTGGACAGCACCGGCATGGTCGTTCTCTCGGGCCGAGCACTGACAAGCTGACATGACCGATCAGTGGAACTTGGTGACGGCAAACTTGGCCGGCGTCGCAGACAACCGCGAGCGCCTTCGTGGGCCCTATCGGCGGCTAGTGGACGCATGGCTCTCGGATCTGCCCGGAGCCGATATCGCCGGCGATCTCTCCGCGCTCCTGGGGCAAATTCTCCGTCACCGCCGTGGGACTTCCGGTCATTCGAACCATTTCGTGGTCCTTCGACTAGACCAGCGGGACGTTCCGGTTGAGGCTCTACGCAGGGCAAACCTAGAGGTCACCAAGTTCGGCTTGCACGAGCACAGGGTCAAACTCGGCCCAGACTGGGCACCCACCTGGCTCCTTGGCGACGCGCGCTGGATCGACTTGGCCAGCACGAGTCCGGACAATTTCGCGGGTCCGGCGGGGGTCGTGCCCACATCGGCACGCCACGACATGGCGGTGCCCGTCGACCCCGCTGTGGCCAACATTGCAGGCATTGATGCGTACCGTTCACGCAGTCAGGCCAGCGCCGTCCGTGCAGCCGCTCTCTCAGAGCCGGGTGGCACGCTCCACGTGGTGCTGCCGACCGGGACAGGCAAGTCCCTCGTAGGCATCGCTCCCGGACTCCTAGCCCGCAGGGGCGTGACAGTCGTCGTAGTCCCGACAGTTGCGCTCGCCCTCGACCAGGAGCGACAACTCCACAATCGCTTTCCCCACCAAGGACTCCCGAACGAACTGGCCTACTTCGGGGACCGGCCAACTGTCGAGAAGGACGCGATCAAGGAGCGTCTCCGCGGCGGCACCCAGAAGGTTCTCTTCGCATCGCCCGAGGCGCTCGTCACCAGCCTCGCCCAGCCCCTTCGGCACCTGGCCGCCCGTGGAGAATTGAGCCATGTCGTAATCGACGAGGCGCACCTCGTTCGCACGTGGGGATTGAGCTTCCGCCCGGAGTTCCAGGTAGTTGCGTCCCTGATCTCCGAACTGCGAGAGGTCGCCCGAGCACAAGAGGTCACCCCACCCCGTGTCGCTCTGCTGACTGCGACGCTGTCGCAGCAGGGTCTGTTGCTCAACGACGAGTTGTTCGCCGGATCCGGCACATCGCTGTTCGTTGGCTCGACGTTTCTGCGCACTGAGCTCCGATATTTGTTGGCGCCACCGGTCGCCAACGACGAACGCCTCGACCGAGTCGTTGAGGCGTTGCACCACCTCCCGCGGCCGGCCATCGTCTACACGACGAAGAAGGAGTCAGCCGAGGCGCTCGCGGCCCGGCTCAAGCAAGCCGGCTTCGGCAGAACGGCGGTCTTTCATGGTGATGTCCGAGCGGACGACCGGCTGACTATCCTTCGCGCCTGGTCTGGCGACAGCGGCCCGACCTCTGTCGATGTCGTCGTTGGGACCAGCGCGTTCGGACTGGGCGTCGACCAGAGCGATGTCCGCACAGTCGTTCATGTCTGTGTGCCCGCCTCGGTCGACCGCTTCTACCAGGAAGTCGGGCGCGGGGGCCGAGACGGCCACGCCGCCCTATCGGTATGGATGCCGAGCACGACCGATGCCCAAGAGGGCCGCAACATTGAGAACTCGACCGTCCTCGGCGACACAAAGAGCTGGGGGCGCTGGGAGGCCATGCGTACCGCCCGGGTCACTGACGATCCGTCCCGTCGCGAGCTTGTCCTGAACACGAGTACCGTCCCGCCGTGGCTCGACTACCCGTCGGACAGCAATCAACTCTGGAATCGCAACACGTTGGTCCTGTTGCAGCGTGCCGGAGTCCTCGACATCGTCGACACTCCCCCGCCGGCGCTGGAGCGCGCTGCTGACGAGACCGAGGCCGCCTGGACGACGCGCATGGACGTCGCGTGGTCCGAATATGTGCAGCATGCCACCGTGCGGATTCGCTCCGGAGTTGCGAATGTCGACGAAGCCACAGTCCTCAAGGCCATTGACAAGGTACGCAGGGCGATCCGGGATTCGGAGTCTGCTTCCCGAAACCGCATCGATCGTATGTTCAAACTGGAGGAATGCTGGGGCTCGATCCTGAGCGAGGAGTACGCCTATCAAGACGTCGGCCCGATGCATGCTCACCAGGTGGTCGCACCCGCCTGCTCGGGGTGCCCCGCCGCCGGGCACATTCATGAACCGTCATATCGAGCTGTGCGACCTGTTGTGTCCGAGGCGTCCCTTCCCCACCTACATCGAGCGGTGAGTCCAACCCTGGAGGGGATGGCGAATGGCGGTCGGACCTTGGTGGTGACCTACCCCGAGGGAGATCTCCGAATCCATCTGTCCGAGCTCGTCACCAAAGCCGTAACGCACGGGATCCGGGGCATCCTCGCGTCTGCCAGCATGGCTGGCCTACCCGCCGTTGCCAATGGTGGCCGCTCGGCATCTGAGGGGCTTGTCGCCATCGATCCGATCGTGACAGGTCCCCCCGGACAGTTCGCGGTCCCTACGTTGGTTCTTCTGGACCCAACCGATCCACCCCGGCTGACGTGGCTCGCTGGTGAGGTCGGAGCCCTCAGGATCGTCGTCCTACCCGAGGGCGCCTCGGATCCGCAGTATCCGGACCAGAGCGTCAAGAGCATCCGCGTCCCGCATTGGTCGCTTTCGTACTTTCTCAGGAGCTTGTGATGGCAGTACTGAATCCGCCGCGGACTCTGCCGGGCCTCGGCCGGGCGATCGTGAACCATCTGCTTGACGCTCGCCGCTCCGCCACCGAGGAAGACCTTGTTGCCGCGTTCAAACCGGATGGCCTGAACGCAGACTCGACTGCCGCCGACGGTGTCAAGAACACGATCTCGTCGATGCGCGCAATCGATGTACTGGTGACGAACAGCGACGGCACGCTCGGTCTCGGCGAGAATGTCCCCGCTCCAAAGACGCCGTTCACCAGGGATCAATTTCGCCGAGTGCTTCAGGGACGAGTATTCGATCTGAGCCGCGACGGTGACGTTTGGGTCACCCAACCCGGCGACGCCCACACAAGTGGCGCCCGCGATCTGAATCGCGCTTTGGCTTGGGTGATGGCTCAGGACGCCTTGGGACAGCCACTGTCCTGGACGGACAACCTGCAGAAGATGCAGGCCGAGCAGTTCCAAACCAACGATCAGCAGGCTTGGGCCATCACGAACGACACCCGGTGGAACGCTGCCTCCCGGTGGCTGCCAACTCTCGGTCTTGCCACGCAATCAGTCATAAGGGATCAGTCCGGCCTGGTGCCACTCCCTGTCACTGCCGTGGACGACGCCTTGGCGAGTCTCCCGGACGAGCGCATCGCCATCCACGACCTGTTGACGCGGATCGGACAAGCCGTGCCGGTCCTACACGGTGGCACTATGCGCGCTGGACTTGTGTCTGTACTGGGGATCGATCCAGACCCTGGCATCGCCGCTGAGTGCGCGGACAGTTCCATCGGACAGGCATTGCGCATTCTCGAGGAACGGGGACGAGTGAAGTTCGAAACACTGCCGGATGCACACGGCATCCGCCTGTCTCGGTTCGATGCCACGCGCCGAACGCACGCCATCGTGAAGGCCGGAGGTAAGAAATGAGTTGGCGCGGCGCGCTTCCAGCTGCTTGCTGGAACGCAAGTGAGGCTTCGTCCATCATTCCCGTCGAAGCGGAGAGCACCTCCGACGGCGTGTTCCTGGCCACCCACAGCACGATCCCGATCACACAGCGTGATCAGGTCGACAGCGCCCGAGGGGGCGCCGTCGTCGACGAACACGCGTTGCTCCGCGCGGTCCAGGATCAGCCCGCCGATCAGCCCATCATCCCCATCCTCGGCAAGTCCGGTACGGGCAAGTCCCATCTCGTGCGCTGGCTGCGCGCTCACCTTGAGACGAAGGACTCGACTCGCCTGATCTTCGTCCCAAAGCACCGGATGTCCCTGCGCGGCATCCTCGAACTGATCCTTGAGCACGCGACCGGAGATCGGGCCGACGAACTCCGAGCCAAGGTCGCAACCGCCGTAGACGCCGCCGCCGACGAGAAGACGGCGCAGTTGAAACTGCGCAACGCGCTAGCGGTGAACATCGAGACCCGCGGGAACCGATCCGACGGTTCTGCGGAGGAGATCGAACTCCGCACCTACCTAGCTTCAGCGGGGGGCCTTCCTGCACTGTTTGGCGACGATGTCTTCCGAAGCCGACTCCTCGACCAGAACGGTCCAATCGCCCGTCTCGTGCGAGAGAAGGTGTCCGGCAAGGCCGACGAGGACAAGGAGGACGCGTTCGGCTTCAGTGCCGACGATCTGAACCTCTCGGTTGACGACGTGAACCGAGCCGGGCAGGCCGCCCGTGAGGTCGCCGGCGCCCTAACAAGTGAACCCATCTTCCGCGAACTCGCTGCGAGGATGATCAACGAGCAACTCGGTCCGTCGGTGAGCGAGGTTTTCGGCATTGGCGGCGACGACCTCAAGCAGATCCTGACCGACGTCCGAGTTGAGATGGATAAGCAGGGACTCGAACTGCTGGTGCTCATCGAAGACTTCTCGATCTTTCAAGGCATCCAAGGGGGCTTGATTGACGCCATCACCCTCATCTCGACCGAGACACAGAAACTCTGTCCGATGCGCGTCGTCATGGCGGTGACGACCGGCTACTTCGTCAATCAGATGCCGGAAACGGTCTACACCCGCACATACCGAGTCTTTGACCTCGATCTCCCCGACGGGATCGCTGCCTCGTTCACGCCGGCTAGGTTCGTCAGTCGCTACCTCAATGCGGTCCGTGTTGGAGCGGCGGATCTGGATGCCGCACACGCGAGCGATGGCGAACTGCCCAACGCCTGCGAACAGTGCCCAGTCAGCGCCGCCTGCCATGCCTCCTTCGGTGAGGCCGACGGCTATGGACTCTTCCCGTTCAACACGGCCTCTCTCGACCGGGCCATCCAGAGCCAGTCCTCCGACGGCAGCTTCGTAGCTCGTAATGTGCTGACCCGCGTCCTTCGCCCGGTCCTACATCGCGATCAGGAAGAGATCAACAACGGGCGGTTCCCGAGTGACGGGTTCGCGAGCGAGTTCAGAACCGGCGCCGATGACCGCCTGGCCAACATCGAGGACCAGGTCAAACTGCAGGCGCCTGGGGACGACGAACTAACCCAGCGACGCGTCCGAATGGTGAGGTTCTGGGGTACGGGCTCTGGAGCAGAGAATCTCGCTCCGACAATCCATGCAGCCTTCAGCGTTCCGCCGGTTGACGGCCTCACCGAGGTGACGCCCGATCCGCGGGTACCGACACCTGGCCCTACTCCTGCACCAGGCGCTGCACCTACACCTACACCGCAGCCCACCGCCGTTGAGCCGACGCTCGTGAAGGCCGTAGATCGCTGGCTCGCCACCCAGGAGATCCTGCAGAGGGATCGCAACGACCTCCGCAACATCATCTTCAACGCCGTCCGCGCGCGACTGGGCTTCGAGGACGGCTTCGGCGGTGACAGCCTCTGGGGCAACGACAAGGCGCTCGCTCCTGGATTTGAGGCCACCTCAGTGGAGTTCAACCAAGCGAAACTCGCCACGGCTGTACTGCCAATGGACCGGTCGAACGCTGTCGACATGCGAGCGCTTCGAGCCCTAGCTTGGGCACACCACAAGGGTTCCTGGGCAGACGTTCCGGACGGCGAGATGTTGCAGCGACTCACGGAGACCAGGGTCGAGCACTGGGTGAGCATGGTCGGCGCGGCGCTGCTCCCGCCCGAGCGCCCGGACGAAGATTTCGAACTGATTCGACTGGTAGAGACCCTTCTGGCCATCTCACAAGCGCTCGGAATCGCCGACGCCTTCAAGTCGGACGCCGCCAGCAAAGTCCGAGCCCTCTTCGCCGCGGTCCCCCCTCGGCCCGAGCCCGATCCGAGAACCGCCCTGCGAGCCCTGCACAACCTCCTCATGAACGGCGCTGGCGCTGGGAGCAACATGACCAGAGTCGGCCGCGGTCAACTGCAGCAACGTTTGCTGCGACACGCCTCCTACAGCCAAGGCGCCGGTAAGCCTCTTGCGCTCGACCTCAGCAAGGTAACCAAGGCTGTCCGGAGCAGCCCGACTGGGGTTTCCTGGCCAAAATCTACGCCCGAACTCATCAAGGCCTCTGTGTCGACTGTCGAAGCCCGTCTAGCGTCGTTCGACGCGTTGCACCAGGAAGCGGTGAACCTAGTTCCTGATCTGTCCGACCTCGGCGGCGACCTCCCCGTCGTAGCCGCGGAACTGCTCGCACTGGTCAACGAGCGTGGCGCCGCCGGGGGGCTTCCGGGCGGAATCAACCCCGCTGATCTGCAGGCAGCAGCCAGGGCAGTGAAGCCCGGCGACCAGCGCAAGGTTGAGACAGTGTTCGCAGAACTGAACCGGTGGGATCAACTGTCCACGGAAGAGCGATACCAGGTTCTCAACGGCGACTGGGACGAGCCTGCTCGCCGCGTGAACGTATGGCTGAAACTGGCAACGCAGGCAGTCCGATTTCTCGAGAACAGCCTTGGGAACGGCGCCGCGTCGGACGTGCAACGTGAATACGCTGAGGCTCGTGATCAACTGATCGACGAACTCACAGCCATGGCCGACACGATCGCGGGCGCCGCCGCACCCGAGTCCGAACCTGAGGAAACCGCATGACTCTGCGCAGCACCATCCAGGACCTGCGCGCACGCGCCGACGTCGCCAACGACGAGCATCAGGTCAAGGTCCGCACCGGACAGTTCGCGGACTTGAGCGCTCGCTTGGGTCCGCCCTTGGCGGAGTTGCCGGCGCTATACATCGGTCTCGCGGAGGTTGAGAAGCTCGATGTGGAGATGCCGCCTGGCCGCGACCAGGACGCGTCTCAGGTGGTCGATAGCCTCCGCGCACTGGCGAGCGATCTTCCCACGGTGGGGGTCGAGCAGTCGCTCGACCTCGCCAAGGCACGCGTCCGCTCCGCCGAGAAGTACGTCGGCGAGTTACGCGGTCTCGTCATAGGCGCGTGGCAGGCTCACGTGAGCCAACCCCCGCCGGCCATCAACTCTGACCTCGTGGACGCCCTGGCGGAAGGTGGCGTTGACGTCGAGGAAATTCGAGACGCGCTCGAGACCGCGCGAGGTCGCCTGCTGGCAATTGGCAGCAGACTGATCCCGGACCAAGGGGCCGTCGAGAGGTTCCGTGACGCAAGGGAGGCCATCCACCGCTGCGGCCAGCAACTCGGCGAGGTTGTAGACGCGGACGTTGCCGAGGGAATCGTTGGAGCCCAAGAGTTGTCCGGCATGCCTTTGGCATGGTTCACATCCGAGCGTATGGAGAAGCTAGCTGCGCTAGGCATCATTGACAGGTTCCAGGTGCGGCTGCGATGAACCCAGCTCTCCTGACGAGGATTCTCGACCGACTGGAGTCCCTCGAGGATCCGCTCCTGTGCTGGGGCGTCGTCGACGGTGGCTTCAGCACGGATGAACTTCGCCAAATCATCGACGCCGAAGTCGTCAGCAGCCAGGAGTGGGACCTGAGCGCCGACGACGTCATCGAGGCGATGACCACGCGCGCGCTGCTAGTGCACGACTCCAGCGCGTCGCCTGCCAGCTGGCGTACTCGCAACGGCGAAACCATCCGCCTGGTGGCACGGCTTCGACAGAGCTTCCCCGGCCAAACGTGGCAGTCCGGAACCACCCTGATCTCCGACTTCCGGTACGCGCGGCGTCCCCGTTTCTACCCCAAGCGCGATCACGCTTGGGCCTCTGCTCTCGATGGGGTCGCCGGCCCCGTCGACGCCTATCGCGGGGTCCTTGATGTCATGACCCAACGCGACGGCAAGCACGACCGCCTGGGTGGATTCCAAGTCCGCGCCACGAGGCACATCTTGACTGCGTTACAGAGTCAGACCACAACGGCCACGGTAGTGGGTGCGGGTACTGGAAGCGGAAAGACGAACGCGTTCTATCTCCCCGCGTTCAGCTATCTGGCTGGTGTCAACGACCCCTCCGCGTGGACTCGCGCACTGGCCGTCTATCCCCGGACCGAACTACTGAAGGACCAACTGGACACGGCATTCGCCCATGCCTGCCGACTCGACGATCTGTGGAAGCGATCCAATGGACGATCGATGACGATCGGCGCCCTCTATGGCAGCACGCCCACCAATGCGAGAAACGTAAGGCTTCCCTATCGGGGTTGGGGAAAGCGCCCACACGGCATGGCTTCCCCCCAGATGCGTTGCCCCGGTGATGGCTTCGTCCAGTGCGGAGGCGAACTCGTCTGGCCGAACGAAGATATCGATGCCGGAGTCGAACGCCTGGTGTGCGCGACCTGCCGGCGCTCATTCGAACAGGACCAGGTCGTTCTAACCCGCCAAACCATGCAGAGTTCCCCTCCCGATCTGCTGTTCGTGACGACGGAGATGCTCAATCGCGGTCTCTCCGATCTGAACCTCACACGGCTATTGGGCATCGATGCACCGGTAGGCAAGAAGCCTCGGATGATGCTCCTCGACGAAATCCACACCTACGACGGAACCAACGGCGCACAAGCCGCGATGGTGCTCCGCCGGTGGCACCACAGCATTCAAGCTCCGATCACGTTCGTCGGACTGTCCGCGACGTTGTCCAACCCGATTCGTCACATGGCCGACCTGACTGGAGTCGAAGACGAACTGGTCACCAGCATCACGCCCGAACCCGAAGAGTTGGAGTACGAAGGCGCGGAGTACTTGCTCGCACTCCGCAGCGACCCCACCAGTGGCGCGTCTGTGCTGTCCACCACCATCCAAACTTCAATGCTGCTTCCACGAGCACAGGATGAGCCGGCGAGTCGGATCTCGTCCGGTGTCTACGGAACGAAGGCCTTCGTCTTCACCGATGACCTCGACGTCACTAACCGGTTGTTCTCATACCTTCTCGACGCCGAGGGGCAGCGGTACACCTTCGGAAAATCCAAGTCGTTCAAGCCTCCTCTAGCGTCGTTGCGCGCCAACGCCAACGGCGGCGATGTCACACAACAGCGTCGCGCCGGCCAACTCTGGGATTTACCGACCGCGATCGGCCACAAGTTCGCGACGATCGGCGAGGGCCTACGCGTGAGCCGAACCACCTCGCAGGACTCAGGCGTTGCTGCCGACAGTCAGTTGATTGTTGCGACAGCCTCGCTGGAGGTCGGCTTCGACGACCCTGACGTCGGGGTAGTCATCCAGCACAAGGCACCTCGCGGAGTGGCTGCCTTCCTGCAGCGTAAGGGTCGAGCGGGACGCAAACGCAACATGCGGCCGTACACAGCAGTTGTACTGTCCGACTACGGCCGCGACCGCGCGACATACGAGGCCTGGGACAGTCTGTTCGACCCGGTGCTGCCCGACCTAGTGCTGCCAATCCGCAACCGAGCCGTCCTACGCATGCAAGCCACCATCGCGATGATCGATTGGCTCACAGGCCAACTTAGGCAGCAGAACATCCCACGAACGACAATCGGGTGGACGGCCCTTGGCCAGAAGCCGGCCGACAGCTTCGCTAAGCGGGGCCGCGAGACGCAACTCAACGCCGTTGAGATCTTGAACGACGCACTCCGCGATCCGGACCGGCAGCGAAGCCTGCGCACCTGGGTCCAAAACGCTCTCGGCCTGTCCGATTCGGAAGCCAACGAGGTCCTGTGGCATCCGCCGAGGCCGCTGCTACTCCAAGCGGTCCCGACGTTGCGTCGCCGCCTCCTCCACAACTGGGGCGTGGCAGATTCCGATGAGGTTCACGAACTTCGCGATCTCATGGGCGGCAATCCGCTGCCCGACTTCTTCCCGATGAACCTCTTCAGCGAACTGGCGCTGCCGGAGACCTTCGTCAGCATTCCGCCCCAGTCGGATCGGGAGACCGAACCTGAACTCCAGGCGATGGGTCTTGGTCAGATGCTCCGGGAGTATGCACCGGGTCGCGTTTCACGCCGATTCGCAACTCGGAATCTCGAGCACCGCCATTGGATTCCCGTTCCGATCGGCGTCGCTGACCCGGTGCTTGAACTCACCACGGTCCTGCCTCTGTTCGGGGTCGAGGACCCATGCACCATCGACATCGACGGAACCCCGACAACGACCACAGTGGTTCGCCCCGATCAGGTTCGAGTCGAACTGCCTCCCGATGCCGTGAAGGACTCGTCAAACGCAACGATGCAATGGCGATCGCAGTTCATCGAAACGGGGACCGGCCTGATCATCCGCGTGCCGACGGCCGACCCAGTAGGGCGCCTGATCAAGGACGCCCGCTTTTTCTTGCACGCTCAGAACGCTCACGTGAACGTCCATCGCGCCGCTGTGAGCGCCGATGCCACCCTGAATCTCGAGGACGGCAGTGAGCAGCGCGTGCGGAGTCGGTTCGCACTTCATGGCCAACCGGCAGCAATGGGCTCCACCTTCGACGTGGACGGATTGCGAATCCGCGTCGATCTGCCAGCAGACCTCACTGTCCCGGACGATCTCCTACCCGGGCTGCGTAGTGCCTGGTTCAGGCACGTCCTGCTCACCGACGACGAGTTGCTCGGCTTCCTGAATAGTTTCCGGATCGATTGGCTACACCAATGCTTGGAGGCAATGCTGCTCACCACAGCAGTACGTGACCAGAGCACACTCCAAGAGGCCTACGCCGCGGTCCACGATTCGTTCGACGACAGGCTCGACGAAACCCTCGACGCGATGTTCAGGGCCTCCAGCGTGATCGAGTCGGAATCCGCAGTGTTGTCACGAATGGGCGCTCGACTCAAGGAGGCGCTCAAGAACCCCGCGATCGCGGCCCGCCTGGACGCCTTGGCATCGCAATACTGGGCTCCCGACCCAACAGCATTCGATCGCTGGCTCAGGAAGCGCACCCTTTCGACTCTTGGACACGCGACGCTCGCTGCGGCTCGACAGATCTGCCCAGAACATGATCCCGAGAGCGTCATCGTTGACATCGAACCCGGATATGACGCGGACGGCAGGCCACGGGCCGGCGAGATCTGGTTGTCCGAGTCCTCGATCGGTGGCGGAGGATTCATCGAGGCACTCGCAGTTCGTGTTCGCCCTGATCCCCGCCGACTGCTTCGGCTCATCCTTCGAGCCACGCAGCCCAGTACGCACGAACTGGTTGACAGCCACCTCCAGCGGGTGATCGACCTGACAACGACGGACCCAACCTGGTCTGGCTTCGTCAACGACTTTCGATCGGCGCCCGACCAGGCCACGCGGGTGGAGACACTCGGGCGGATCCGGGATGGCCTTCGCCAATCGGGCATCTACGGCGCCGAACAGTCCGTCGTGTCCTCACTTGCGAGTCGCGTTCTGCGGCCGGGTTCGACCCCTGCTACCGACACGGCCCTGGCGACCGTAACGACCGAGTGGAAGTCGGAAGAACGGCGTCTCGGTGTCGAGATCCCACCCCGCACCTGGGCGTATCTGATGCGCACGCGCGACGACCTGGATCCTGGTTTGGTCCTCTCGGGCGGAGGCGACGAGCGCCAGCGAATGGATGCGGTACAGAGCATGCTCTGGCCTCGCGGCTGGCAACTCCGTGCTGAACAACTGCACGCCTGGAATCCCTTTGCCGAGAACTTGCCTGCGGCGCCCGAAGTTCTGCGCTCGCTCGCTGCCGCGGGCAATCCCCCGCTTCCCCTGACCGGCGACTTCCGAGAGCGCGTCAGGCATGCCCTGGCAAACACAGGGTCCGCGCAGGTTCTGGCCACCCCCGATCAGGCCGGAGAGTTGGCGGACCTGCTAGTGGACGTCAGCGTCGAGCCGGTTGTGACTGAATATCTCAACGTGTATCCGCGGGTTGTGGAGATCGACCACCGGGCGAACGGCGACGTGGTGGTCGCCCTCGAACTGGCCGAGGTGTCGGCATGAGACGGATCACGACTGCGGGCCGCGGACAGACGCGGATTCTCAACGACCTCATGCAAAACCTGCTGGTCACAGAGTTGCTAGTCCCGTCGGGTCAATTGTGGGTGCTGTCGCCTTGGATCTCCGACATCGATGTCATCGACAACACGGCGGGGCAGTTCAGGACGGTCCTGCCAGGCCTACCTTCAAGAAGGATTCGCCTGACCGAGGTCTTGATCGAACTGGCGCGTCGTGGGAGCGACGTCCGCGTCCTGACTCGCGACGTCGAGAGCAACACCGTTGCGCGCCAACGTCTCGAGAATGTCGGCGGCCTGGGCGCTAGACCGGCAGTACGAATCCATCCCAAACTCCACGACAAGGGCATCCTGGGTGACCGGTTCCACCTCCAGGGATCAATGAACTTCACCTACTTCGGACAGGCGGTCAACGCAGAGGGCGTGACGTTGACGCGCGACCCCCACACCATCGCCGGGACGCGGATCGCGTACAACGCTCTCTACGAAGGCGCCGGACATGCAGGATGACGAGTTCTTCGGCACGGGCAACGACATCAAGCCCGCTCGCCTGCAGCCCGAACACGAGGCATCGATCGAGACCTGGCGAGATGCCATCAGTCGTGGTCAGATCGCGTTTCTTCCACGGGCGACCAACGGAAACCTGTACTGGTACGGGTTCGCTCCCACACAACGGGAGAAGAAGGAACTGCTCACGCTCCTAGACGCCTGGGTGGGGCCGACGTTCAGTGACCTGCCGAGAAGTCGAGGGCGGCTATACCCACAGGATCCGTTTGACACCCCACTGGCTGCGACAGGCGTATCCCCGCTCCGTTTTGAGGTGCTGCCTCGCGGCAACAGAACGGCTCGCGACGAGGTGCGCCAAGCACTCCTCGTTCTTTCCAAGCTCGTGTGGAAGCGTCCGCGCTCTGAGTTCGACGCACCTCGAACCACGGTCGAGGTGCTCGACGACCTGGGCCACGCAATCGGCGCTCAAGATCGGCGCATCGCCATCGCGTGCCTCCGTGAACTTGAAGCCTTCGCCGATCTCGATCACTCGAACCTCGCGTTCCTCCGCTTGCGCGTATACGCGGGGCTTGGCGAGACAGCCGCCATCTTCGCCGACCAGGACCTGGAACATATCCTCCAACTGCGTCGCCCGCTCGGGATCACTCGACTGCTGCAGCACGCGGTCTACGGGCGTTACCTAGAGGCCGCCGACAGATCCGGCGACGGAGCCTCGCTGATCGAATCCGCCGAACGGATCCCAACTGGCCTCCGAACGCTCGCAACAGGAGTCGCTACACGGACTCGGCAGGCGCTCGTGGTCGAGTTCGTGCTCGCCAAACTGCGAGGCGCCCCGACCGCGACGCTTGAGCGACTGGCCGATGAAGCTCAGGCAATCTCGCCGACGTTGGCGGACTCCCTCCGCCTGCTGATCACGCCCGAAGCCGAACGTGTTGAGCCGCTCGCCACAGACCCACCGGCGGAACCAGACGTCACACCAGTCGACGACCTCCACCGACTCATCGAGGAAGGCGAGTTCGCTGCTGCGATCGCCGTCGGTCTGGCCGAGACACCGTCGTCGAGCACAGCCGCTCTACTACTCGGATGCATCCGTGAATTCGAAGATCCGCATCTGGCCGCCGAAGTCGCGGCCTTCGTCGAGGCTTCCGGGCTTAAGGCAGAGTCGCGCGACGACGACTTCGTCGTCCGGTCCGATCTCGAGTGGCTCGCTGGGTTCCTCAATCCGCAGCGAAATCTAGGGTGGCTCGGCTGGTTCGACGCCCTGCAATCGAACGATCCCGTGGGAATGGGAGCCGACTTCAGCATCAGCGCTGAGTGGGCGTCGCTCGACCACGCTACCCTCGCCAACTGCCTGGCCTCGCTGGATGAAGAGTCGCTGGCTCGGCTCGGAGACCACGGCGGCGCGTTCATGGCTGCGCATTCGTGGCTGTTTACGGGTTCAAACGGCCCCGAACTCTGTGAGCGTGTTCTCGCGGGCTTCGCCGTCAGCGAGAAGAACACCGCGGGCATCCGCCTCCAGACGGTCGCGCTCCTGGAGTATCTGTCCACTGCCAACCCCGGGCCAGCGACTCTGGCTTCCTCGCTGCTGTGGACAGAGGACATCGTGCGGGCGGGCACCTCGGCCGTCACGGCGAGTTGGACCGTCGACGTTCTCCAAGCCGCAACCGCAAGCCCACAGGCACTCGCCCTCGACGCCAAGACACGATTGTTTTACAGGGCTCTGGAGGTGCTGAGGCCTGTGAGATCCGGCCTCAGCCTCGCTGATATCGAGGGCCTTCGACTGGTCGCCGACGAGTTGGCAACTAACCTGCCCGACGACTTCGAGATCGAGACTTCGGGTGCAGACCCGGCCGCGCCGTACCGCCATCTTGAAGGCTCGGTCGTCGTGCTCTACTCGCTCACCGAGTCCGCGATAGTTCGCGCCGCCCAAGTCCTCCGGCGGCTCGTTCCAGGAATCGATGTACGAACGACGTCTGACCATGACGGAAGTCAGCAACTGGCCGCGTTCAGTTCGAACGCCGACGTCTTCGTCATGGTCGCGGCATCGGCAAAGCATGCAGCGACGAACTTCATCAAGGATCATCGCGGCGGGTTGCCCATCATCCAGGTCAACTCGCGCGGGTCGTCCGCGATCCTCCGCGAACTAGCGGAGGGATGAAGACAGCGGCGACCAAGTCCGAGGGGAATCAGGTCGACGCGAGGCGAGGGACACGAAGAATCGCCCCATCTGCAGGACCGCAAGTAGCGCAATCTTGATGGCGTCCCACGCGAGTACGAGGACGACGACGTTCAACCAACCCGGCGCTCCCGCCGCCACCGCGTCCGAGACCATCTTCATCGCGACGAGCAGCCCCGCAGCCAGAGCGAGCACTGCGGCGGCGGTGCTGAGCCTGGGCCGCGACACCCGGACTCGGCGAATCAGGACATTCGGCCTGAGTTGGGTCATTCGGCTTAGTGCCTTGCGCGTGGCCGTTGGAGTGCGTCGAGGAGTGTCTTCTCGTCGGGGCTGAGCTCGGGTGGGAAGGTCGTGGTGATGCCGTTGATCGCGATGGTGGCCGAGCGCAGGGGCTTGAGGGTGCGGAGGACTCGTCGTAGCGAGAGTCCGGTGCGGTCTTGGATCTCGCGCCCGGGTGGAATGGCCGCCCCGATGCTTAGACCAGCCATCGTGGACGCGAGACACCGGGTGACGACCCCGACCTCCTCCAGACGCTCCGTGACATGGATCGTTGCCTGCCCGTCTTCGCGCGACGCGTCGTCGAAGGTCACGAGTGAACTGGCGACGTCCGGACCGTGAAGGACGTCGTTCCACGCAACGATCACGAGTGCGTCATCGGCGGTTCCGAGACGTCCGGACCATTCGCCACCACCCAGTGCCACGGAAGCATGCTACTGACGACCCCAGCCGGGCTGCCCGCCCGAAATTCGCAGTTCGCGGCTGTGGATCCTCCAGCGACGGCAGGCCGTGTCCGCCCCAGCCAGTCGCCGAGTCGGCGACGAATGCACTCCCGCACTCCGAACAGTGACGTCGAGAACCTCGTGTGGCGGGGTCGAGCTACCCGACAGCTCGTACGGTGTTCTGGCTCCCCCTCAGCTCGTCATCTGCCAGCTTCTCGTTCCGGCAGCAGGTGGCCAACCACCAAACGGTCCAGTTCGGCGGCGGCCTCGGCGAACATGTCCGCCCAGGCGCGCAGTTGGGTGCCACTGTTCGCGTCGAGTGGGATTTCGACGACGCCGTTGCCGAGGAGCCAGACGGTCACCTCGATCGACTTGCCGTCGTCGGGGGTGTGGAGGCTGACGAAGTTCCTCAGGTGCGCGGTGGTGAGATACCGCGCGTGCTCGCCTGGCTCGGCGAAGAATGACCCCTCGTGGTCGTACCTGCACCACGGAGGACAGGACGCGGAGCCACCATCGCGTGCTGTAGTCGTGGATGGCTGGTCGCAGGATGAAGGTTCGTTGGATGATGTGGTCACGGTTTCGGTGCTCCTGTCACTGATGCCGAGGCCCTGGCTGGAGTCGTTACCTCCAGCTGGGGCCGTCTCTTCCTAAGGACGTTGCCGGTGGTGATTCGTTTCGATGCGCCTCCTTTGCGTGACGAGATCCGTAGCCAGCCGCGCCGTCAGCGAGGAGCGCTGACTCCCTGAGTCGACATCTGTGTGGTGGAACCGGTCGGGGTGCCGGTCTCGGCAGGTCGAAGCTGCGCTCTGAGTGATCCCATCGCTGTCGTGCATAGGCCACCGACGCATCGGGCCGCGACAAGGAGCCCGGCCAGGAAGATCTTGATGCTGTCCCAGGCGAGTACGAGGACGACGAGGTTGAGCCAGCCGGGTGCTCCCCTTGCGATGGTCTCGGCCACGGCGTGCATCGCGATGAGTAGCACCGCTGCGAGCGCGATCAGTGCCATGGCCGTGCGCCACCGCGGCGACGATGAGCGCACTCTTCGGCAGAGCCGGTTCGACGGCGCATGGATCTGAAGGAAGCGGTGCGCGAGCGCCACCCCATAGAACACGGGGAGGATGAGGAGGGCGAGCATCGGACGTTCCTTTCTTTGCCGGTCCTACCTCGGTAACACCACTTCGGGCCGCCCGT
This sequence comes from Nocardioides sp. W7, assembly GCF_022919075.1. Lineage (NCBI taxonomy): Bacteria > Bacillati > Actinomycetota > Actinomycetes > Propionibacteriales > Nocardioidaceae > Nocardioides > Nocardioides sp. W7. The sequence goes on from NZ_CP095078.1 coordinate 3,931,345, forward strand.
TGACGCAACATCTGCCGCCTGTGGACAGACACCCCCGAACGGTTCCTATGGCAACGAAGGGGATCGAGCTTGGACCGAGGCGGCGCGATCCGGCTGCACTTCTGTCGCCGCGGCGGCGGCACGTGCGGCGGCGAGGGCGCGCCGGCGGTCGGCTCGTTGGGCATCGTGGGCGACTCCCCCGCCAACGGGAAGATCCGAGGCGATGCCGTACCGGTCGCGGTAGGCGGCGACGGTGCGCACTGCGTCGACCCACCGGGCGCGGTGGGCCGGGTCGGGTGGAGGGGTGCCGAGCCGGCGGGTCCAGGGAGCACCGTCAGCAACAGCCCGCTCGGCGAGGGCCCGCGCCCGAGCCTCGATGAGCCGCTCCCGTTCGGCAATGGCGTGGCGGTCCTCGTCGCTCATCGCCCCCAGTGGTTCGGGGATGATCCCCGCGATCAACCGGGGCCTGTGCCGACAGCCGCGCGGGGTGGTCGCCGCCATCTTCTCGACCCGGTAGCGCAGGACCGCGGCAATGTCGTCGGCGTCGTCAAGACCACCCCGGTCGACGACGCGCGGGACAAGCCATTCGAGGTTGTGGTGGTAGGCCTCGGCCCGGCGCAGGGCCGTGGCGAGGGACCCGAAGGCAGCCGAGCCGATGACCTCGGCGTGCTGCTCGGTCGTGAGCCCGGACCGTCTCAGTAGGTCGAGGAACCGGTCGTGCTGGGCGTCGGCGGCGATGGTCTCCAGCTCGGCAGTGAGGCGTCCGATGTTGCCGTGGACCTCGTACTCGGCTTCGAGGGTTTGGTGCGCGGACAGGGCCGCGCCGCTGTGCTGCAGCGCCCCGTAGAGCACGGTGCGGGCGGTGACCTCGTCCGGTTCGGGGGTGGTGTGGGTGTCGTCGGGTTGGTCCAGGGCGACGTAGGCGATGTTCGACTCCCGGCCACGGCTCATCGCCACGTACAAGTTCTCCCGGGTCGTGGCCGCGGTGACGACGACATGAGCGGTGTCGACGGTGATGCCCTGAGCCCGGTGGGCAGTCACCGCGTAGCCGAGATCGACATGCTCCGCGACGTACCCCGCCGGCAGGATCACCCGCCCTCGGCGTCGCTGATCGAGCCGGTCGACCACGACGGTCCCGTCACGGCGGATGTCGGTGATGGACCAGCGGTCGCCGTTCTTGGCCCAGCTGCCGGTCATGGTCCGGATGGTGCGGTCGTTGCGCCGGGTGATGACGACATCACCGACCGAGGCGCGGGTGTCGTCGGCGAGGTGAACCTCGCGACCGTCTACGGCACCTTCAAGTGTCAGTCGTTCGGCGCGGGCGCGTTCGTTGAGGGCCCGGACGGCGTGCGCGGACTCGGTGACCAGGACACTTGCCCTCCCCGCGATGGTGTCGGTGCGCCAGGCCTGGTAGGCGGCGTCGAGCATCTCGTCGGTCAGCCCGTCGCGGATCCGGTCCTGGTGGGCGTAGGTGGAGATGACCTCGACCTCGCCGCGGCGCAGCGCGAGGGAGGCCTGTTTCTCCCATTCGTGGGTGAACCGGTGGATCTCGGTCAGTTCGGGCGTGTCGGTGCGGCGGTCGACCAGCAGGGCGAATGCTCCCCCGGCATCGACCGATTGGAGCTGGTGCGGGTCCCCGACGAGCAGCACCTTCGCTCCCGCGGTCGCGGCGATCCCGGTGATCCGGTCCAACGTGGTCGTCCCGGCCAGGGTCGCCTCGTCGACGATCACCAGCTGCCCGGCCCGGAACCTAGTCCGGCCGTGGTCGAACTCGTGCAACCACTTGGCGGTGTTGTCGCAGGCGATGCCGAGGTCGTCGGCCAACGCCTGGGCAGCCGCGGCCGACGGGGCCAGCCCGACCACACTCCCCGGACCGTGACCGGTGGTCCAGGCGGCGCGCAGGGCGCGCATGGCGGTGGTCTTGCCGGCACCGGCTGGGCCGACGAGGAGATCGACCTGGCGTCCCGAGCCGGTGATGCTCGCCAGCGCCCGGTGCTGCTCTCCGCTGAGCGGAACCGGTGTCCGGGCCAGGACCCGGGTGACCACGGAGGGTTGCACCGTCGGTGCTGTGGTGGCTTCGGCGCGGTCGAGGAGGCGGGCCTCGGCGTCGAGGACTCCGGTGGAGGAGTACTTCACCGCGTGCCGGGGACGGAAGATGCTGGTGCCGTCATCGCGCAGGAACCGGACCGGGCTGGGCGCCAGCTCCGGCGGCGTGAGCGATATGGACTGGAGTTGGGCCGCGTCGACAACCATCGCCAGCACCGTCTCCCGGTCGGTGGTGGTGGAGAAACGGAGGTCCATGGTCTGCTTCGCCGCCTCGGCGAGCAGGTTCCAATGGGACCAGACCGACCGCTTGACGCTCACCGCGGCCACGACGTCGGCGCCGATCGCTTCGATCGCCGCGAGCGGGACGTCGTCGACCGTGAGCACCGGCCCGGTACCGCCCCTCAGGGTCGTCGCCCAGGACACCGGGTCGGGACTGGTCCTGGCCGCTGCCCGGTGTCGCCATCCGGTGGTGAGTTCGGCCAGGGACCGGGTCTGCTTCGGGGGCCGGGTGGCGAGGGTGGCCTGGGCGCGGAGCTCGACGATGGTCTTCGCCGACGGCTGCCGACCGTGCCGGGCCACGTACTCGGCGATCAGGTCATCCTTCGCAAGTTCGATCTCCCGAGTCCGGCTGGAGAACTCGCCGATCAACTCGTCGCTGACGCTGGCGATCTCCCACCTCGGGTTCCGATCCGGACCCCGCTGCCGTAGCTCCCACTCCACCCCGAGGTCACGGGTCATCCGGTCCGCGAGCAGGGAGTCGTACAACGCGGAGAGTCCGGTGACCGAGGCGAACACGGGGCGCCCGTCGAGGCTGCGCCAACGTCCGTCCCGCAGCGTGAGGACCTTGTTCGAGATCACGAGGTGCGTGTGGAGCTGCGGGTCGCCGGCCCGCGAGTCGTAGTGGTCGAACGCCACCGCGGCGACCCCGGCCACCCCGACCTGGGCCACCGCCCCGTCGCGGTCCGCGCGGCCCGTCCGAGTGGCCGCCACCTCCCGCTCAAAGAACGACAACACGTCGGCGACCGCGGCGTGGTGCGCGGCCACGATCCGCTCCTGCGTCGGTGCATCGGCGAGCCCCCACAGCACCGAGACCGACTTCGTGACGCTGAACGTCAGGTCATAGCCGGCCACCGCCTGGCGTGCACCGGCGGCGGTCTCCTCGGCTTCGATCCTGGCCGTCTCCCCCGCGCGGTCGTCCGCAGTCATCGCCGGGTCGAGGGCGGCGATACGCTCCGCGATCCGGGTCGTCAGCTTGGTGTAGGTCGGGTAGGCGAGGCCGAGCTGATCGCCCGTGACTGGGTCGCGTCCCAGACCGATCAGCAGCGCCAACTGCTCTTCGCTGACCGGCATGCCCGCCCGGAGCCGGCCACCGCCGAGCGCCGCCAACCCGGAGCCCATCCACCGGCCCGGCGGCGTACCGACTTCCGTGTAGTAGCGAGTCAGCGGCGTCGACATGGCCCGGTTGCCGTCACCCGCGGCCACGCTGCGCAGCAGGTACCGGTAGCCCGCGCCCGCGGAGATCCTGCGGATCGAGACCGTCACCGCCGTATCCGTTCCACAGACTCCAGGTGGGCGGCTTCCTCCACAGGCCCCCTCGAGGTGCAAACCGTGTGAAGACGAGAAGGGGTTGGGTCGCGAACGGGGGGACCTGGCAGGGCCAGGCGCGTGGGGCGGCGTCGAGCTGGAGTGAGGACGTGAGGAGGGCCTGGTGCGGGAGGAGCACCTGAGGAGGGAAGAGCTCGGTGAAAATGCCGGGTTCCCCATCGTCAGGCCGGGCTTTACGATGTTGGCCAGACGGCATCAACACCCGCCCGCGGGCGCCGTCTGCGCCTCGAACCCGACCGGTTAGAGGAAGCAGGAGACCGCACATGACTGAACGACTCGGGCTGAAGTCTTGGGCGACCGGCGCACTGGTGTTGGCCGCGGTCGCCGCATGCGGGAACAGCGATGCGGATCCACCGCCTCCGCCTGATGTTCCCTCGACGTCACCAAGCACGCCGATGTCGAGCGCACCGACGAGTGCTTCGCCGACAACGCCGTCGGAGGCGGCCACGGCAAGTGCGACCGCAGCGATGCGGAACTACTTCGCGGTGGTTGACGAGACTCGATCTGACCTGGCCAGTGACCTCACGCGCTTGAAGGCCGTGGCGATCAGTACTCAGCTAAGTGCGGTCAACGCGTTACTCCGCCGACAGCGCGACGCGGGACAACGCCAGGTCGGCACCACGGCGATCAACGATCTGACCGTGCAGTCGGTGAATCTCGACAACTCTGCTCCGGATGCAGGCAGAGCTCCCGCGGTCGTCATTGATGTCTGTTGGGACGTCAGCGAGGTCGACGTGCTCGATGAGAGGGGCAAGTCGATCGTCGGCCCCGACCGCCCGGACACCGGGTGGACTCGCTACACCGTCGCGAACTACGACTACGCCGCCGATCCGTCCGGTGGCTGGCGCGTGGCGACGGGCCAAGATCTCAAGCGAACGCCATGCGCGGCCTCCTGATCCGCCTCCTCCTTGGGGCCGTCGCGACCGCGAGTGCCGCGGTGCTTGCCTGGTCGCCCTCGTACGCCGACTCCGAATGTGCCCAGATGGATCCGTCGACCGCGGAATGCCTGCTCTGGATCGAGGTCCCGGGTACACCAGGGACTCCGGCCATGCCGACTGATGACGGTCCGAAGGACACCGGTGCGGGTGCGGCCTGCTTCTGGGACGGGACGAGCCAAGGCATTGTGGATCCGCCGCCGGGTCCGGTGCCGTGTTCATCGGCGGACGGCTTCTGGTCGAACGCCTACCACTGCTACCTCAGCCCCATGGATCCGCAGCCGCTCGCCGGGGATCCTGCCTGGCAGGGCCACGAACCTGGTGATGGGGCCGTCTACAACTGCACGCAGCCGCAAGCAGGGCTCGTCATCACAATCTGGGCGCAGGAGCCACCTGCCGCCTCGGGAAGTGGACCGACCCCGCGCGAGGTCGCACAGTTGGCGATCGACCGGATGAGCCTGTCGGCGATCAACATCGGGATCGTCCCGAAGCCCGGTCCGGACAGTGTCGGTCTCGTCGGGATGCCGGTTTGGATGTGGGTCCAGTCTCCTGACGAACAGACCTTCGGTCCGATCACGGCCAGCGCCTCGGCTGGCGGGATGACGATCACCGCGACCGCGAAGGTGCTGCGCGTGACGTGGGACATGGGTGACGGCACCGAGGTTGTCTGCGAGACGGCGAGTACGCCGTACCTGCCGTCGTACGGGAGGAAGGACTCTCCCGACTGCGGCCACACCTATGAGAAGTCGAGCGCGCGCGAGCCCGACGAGGCTTACACCGTCACGGCGACGTCGAGCTGGGTCATCACCTGGTCCGGCGCCGGCCAGACCGGAACGATCCGCCTCAACGGCCTTAACCGCTCGACCCAGATCCAGATCGGCGAAGCGCAGGTGCTCGTGAACTGACGAGCGAAGAGGCGGAGGGACGACGATGACCACATCTGCACGCGAGGACCGGCACCCCGGCCCCCGTTCCGCCGTGCCGGACGCCGGCCCGGTCATCACTCCCCCGCCCAAGCTCCGCAGACGCCCGGCCCTGCTCGCCGCCGGGGTCGCGGTGACCGCGGTCGGCTGTCTGCTCGGGGCCTGGGCCTGGAGCGCCACCACCGACACCGAGGAGGTCCTCGCCGCGCGCAGCACAATCCACCGCGGGGAGCTGATCGAGGCCGAGGACCCCAGCGCCTCCGGATCAGCGGTGACCCGGCACTGTCTCCGGTGCCTGCCTCGGCGTACGACGACATCGTCGGCCAGCGCGCTGCGCTCGACATCACCGCCGGGGGCCTGCTGACGAGCGAGTCGACCACCGACGACCCGATGCCTCCCCCGGGCCGGTCGGTCGTCGGGATCTCCCTCACCCCCGCCCAGGTCCCCGCACTGCCCCTCCACGGTGGGGACAATGTCCGGATCATCGTGACCCCGGGTGAGACCGGGACGGTCCCGGCCAACGGCCCGGAGTTCACGAACGCGGAGGTGGTCGACACCGGCCTGGACGAGACCACCGGCAACACGGTCGTCAACGTCCTGGTCCCCCACGGGGATGCAGGTCTCCTCGCCGCCAGGGCGGCGACCGGTGATGTCGCACTGGTCCTCGACTCCGGGACCCCGTAATGGCCGTCATCTGTCTGACCTCGGCCTCCGGCTCCCCGGGCGTCACGACGACCGCGGTCGGGCTCGCGTTCTGCTGGCCGCGCCCGGTGCTGCTCCTCGAGGCCGACCCCACCGGTGGTTCCGGCGTCCTGGCCGGGTTCCTTCGCGGTACGACGCCGTACGAGGTCGGACTGATCGAGTTGGCCCTGTCCCCGCTCGGGGTGGCCGAGGCGCTACGCGACGTGGTCCGTCCGCTGAGCCCGAGCGTCTCGCTGGTGGCCGGCACCCGGTCCCATGCGCAGGCCGCGGCGCTGCGCGAGGTGTGGGAGCCGCTGTCGGTGGCATTGGGTGAGCTGGAGGCCAATGGCCAGGACGTGATCATCGACGCCGGCCGGTTGGGGTTGGCCGGGTCACCGCAGCCGTTGTTGGAGGCCGCCGACCTCACGCTCCTGCTCACGCGGGCCACGCTGCCGGCGATCTCGGCGGCCCGGTCCTGGGCCGAGACTGTCCGCCAGCCGGGGACCGGGTGGCGGCACCCTGGGCTGCTGCTCATCGGCGAGGGCCGGCCCTACCGGGCCACCGAGGTCTCGAAGGTACTCGGGATGCCGGTGGTGACCGACCTGCCCGACGATCCGGCCGCGGCGGCGGTCTACCACCGGGGCGCGTCCGCCCCGCGCCACTTCGAGACCGGCCCCTACCTGCGTGGCCTGCGAGCCGCAGCCCAGGCGGTCCAGTCCCACGTCGCCCGCAGCCGGGTCGCCCTGAGCGACGCCGCATTGAGCGAGGAGATCACACCGTGAGCGAGACGTTCCGTCATCTCCACGAGTACGGCGACCTGGCGCGGCTGCCGCTGTTCACCCAACCCGTCAACGGCACCTCGATGACGGCGCCGGCCGCCACGGCGACGGTGAGCGTGGCACCGTCCGCGAATACCGACGTCGACTGGTCGGTCGTGGCGGTGCTGCGGGCGCGGGCCTCGGAGCAGCTGAGCCAGGCGGTCGCCGCGGCCCGGACCCGGTTCGACAGGGCCGCCCAGGAGGAGCTCGGCCGGTCCATCGTGTTGGACCTGATCGAGTCGGCGATGGCGGAGGCGGTCGACGCCGGTCAGGGGGCGTGGTCGCCGGCGCGTCAGCAGGCCACCGCCCAGGCGGTATTCGACTCGCTGTTCCGGCTCGGGCGCCTCCAGCCCCTGGTCGATGACGACGCGGTGGAGAACATCATCATCGTCGGCCACGACAACGTCCTGCTGGAGCTGGTCGACGGCACCCTCATCGATGGGCCGCCAGTGGCCGACTCCGACGCCGAGCTGATCGACTTCCTGGTCTTCCTCGCCTCCCGCAGCGAGGTCAACGCCCGGTCCTTCTCCGAGGCCCAGCCCCGCCTCCATCTGCGTCTCGACGGCGGTTCGCGTCTCGCCGCAGCGGCCTGGGTGACCCCCCGGCCCTCGGTGGTCATCCGCCGGCACCGGCTGATGCAGGTCACCCTCGACGACCTCGTCGCCCGGGACATGATGAGTCCGGTCGCGGCGTCGTTCCTCCGCGCGGCGGTGCAGGCCCGTCGTTCGATCGTCGTCACCGGCGCCCAGGGGGCGGGGAAGACGACGCTGGTCCGAGCGCTGTGCGCCGAGATCGACCAGATGGAGGCGATCGGGACCTTCGAGACCGAGTACGAGCTACACCTCCACGAGCTCGGCCGACACAAGATCGTGCACGCCTGGGAGGCCCGCCCCGGCTCCGGCGAACGCAGCACCGACGGGCGCCAGGCGGGCGAGTTCACCCTGGATGAGGCCCTCATCGACTCCTTCCGGTTCAACCTGTCGCGCCAGATCGTCGGCGAGGTCCGCGGCAAGGAGATCTGGGCGATGATCAAGGCGATGGAGTCCGGCACCGGCTCCATCTCGACCACCCACGCCGCCGACGCCATCGCCGCCGTCCGCAAGCTCGTGACCTGCGCGATGGAAGCCGGCCCCCACGTCACCCAGGCTCTGGCGACCAGCAAGCTCGCCGCCACCGTCGACCTCATCGTCCACCTCAACCTCGACACCAGAACCGTCGAGGGACGGACCCAACGCACCCGCCGCATCGCCGAGGTCGTCGCCGTGACCCCGGGCGAGAAGGAGGTCGGCTACGCCACCACCCACGTCTTCCGCACCGATGCCACCGGGGTCGCGGTGCCTGACGTGCTCCCCGATGAGTACCGCACCCTGGCCCACCACGGCTTCGACCTCGCGGCGTACCTCTCGACCCACCCGATTCCCGCCCACCCATCCGGAGCGCGGCCGTGAACGCGCTCGTTCCCGGCCTGGCCGGCGGACTGATCGCCGCCGGCCTCCTCGCCGTGATCGTCGGGCTCCGGCCGACCGCCGTGCCGCCCCGGCCGCGGCCTCGCCGTCGGGTCCTGAGGCTGAGCCCCCGGGCCCGGGTCCTTGTCCTGGGCGGGTTGGGGCTCGGGCTCGTCGGGTGGCTGCTCACCGGGTGGGTGCTGGCGCTGGTGATCGCGCCGGTCGCGGTCGTCGGGCTGCCGGTGTTGTTGTCGGCTCCCCCTGCGGTCGATCAGATCACCCGGTTGGAGGCGATGGAGGAATGGACCCGGTCGCTCTCAGGGGTCCTCACCGTCGGTGTCGGGTTGGAGCAGGCACTGGTCGCGACCCTGCGCTCCGCGCCCGCACCGATCGGCGGGGAGGTCACCCGCCTGGTGGCCCGGCTGCGGGCCCGGTGGGACACCGAGACCGCGTTGCGGGCCTTCGCCGACGAGCTCGACGACTCCACCGGCGACCTGATCGCCGCCAACCTCATCCTCGGCACCCGCCGCCGCGGAGCTGGCCTGGCCAGCGTCCTGGAGGGCCTGGCCGAGTCCGTGGCCGCCGATGTCCGCGCTCGTCGCCAGGTCGAGGCCGACCGGGCCAAACCGCGCTCGACCGCGCGGTGGGTGACCCTGATCAGCGCCAGCGTCCTGGTCGTCCTCGCCCTGTCCGGAACCTACGTCGAGCCGTACCGGACCCCGATCGGCCAGGTCATCCTCGTCGTCCTGCTCACCGCCTACGTCGCCACGCTCATCTGGATGCGGCGCATGGCCAACGGCCAACCACCGCCCCGGTTCCTCGGCCCCCACTCCGACGTGGCGGCCCGATGACCACCGGACTGCAGCTGGCGCTCCTGGCCGGCGGACTCATCGGACTCGGGCTGATGCTCCTGCTCGCCCGGCTCCTGCCCGCCGAGCCGGATCTCGCCGACGCCCTCGCCCGGGTCTCGGCGACCCGCACAGGTACGACGACCACACCGGCGCCGGCGAACAGCGGCACGGAGCGGATCGGGCTGTGGGGCCTCCGCGTCCTGCCTCCCGGCCTGTGGGCGCGCACCCCAGTGCGGGAGCTGGCGTTGCTGCGGATCCCGGTGGCCCGGTTCTACGGCGAGAAGCTCACCTTCGCCGGCCTCGGGCTGGTGATCCCGCCGCTGCTCACTGCCCTGTTCAACGCACTCGGGCTCGCGATCCCGCTCACGATCCCGGCCGCGGCGTCGATCGGGCTCGCCGTGGTCATGTTCTTCATCCCGAACTACAACGCCCTCGACGAGGCCCGCAAGGCGAGGCTCGAGTTCGCCCGCGCCCTGGGCGCCTACATCGATCTGGTCGCCCTGGAGCGCCACAACGGGATCGGCGTACGTCAAGCGATGGAGGCCGCCGCCCAGGTCGGTGACTCGTGGGTCTTCACCCGCCTCGCCGAGGAGCTCACCCGCTCGCGCTGGTCCGGCCTGCCGCCCTGGGACGCCCTGCACACCTTGGCAGCAGAGCTCGGCCTGCCCGAGCTCGACGACTTCGCCGACATCATGCGGCTCTCGGGAGAACAAGGAGCAAGCGTGTACGCCACCCTGCGCGCCAGATCCGCAGCCATGCGCACCGCGATGCTCAACGACGAGATCGCCCAGGCCAACGCCGTCGGCGAACGGATGACCATCCCCGGCTCCCTGCTCGGCGTCACCTTCATGGCGCTGCTCGTCGCCCCCTCATTACTGCGCATGTTCACCACCTCATGACAACAACCGCCACCGCCCCAGGAGGAACCCGATGTTGAAAGTCCTTGTCCTGCTCCAGATCGCCGCACTCCACTACGACGACCTGCGCACGCATCGGCCCACCCATCGGCCCGGCCACCGGGCAGAAGAGCGGGCCGGGGAGCGCGGCTCCGTGACCATCGAGCACGTGCTCTGGGCGGTGGCGGTGATCGCCATCGTCGGAGTCGTGGTCGCGGCGGTGACGTCCTATGTCAAGTCCCAAGCCGGCAACATCAACTAGTCGCCACCCACGGCGGCGGCGCGGTGAGCGGGGCTCGGTCTCGATCGAGCTCGTGATCCTCCTGCCTGCCCTCTTCGCGTTGATGTTCCTGGGCATGCAGGCCGCGCTGTTCTACCAGGCCCGAACGGTGGCCATCGCGGCCGCGCAGGAGGGCGCCCGGGCAGCCGGTGCCGAGCACGGACGCGAGTCCGACGGTCTCGGTGCGGCGGACGACTTCATCACCGAAGCAGGCGGGGACGACGTGCTGACCAGAGCCCAGGTGACCGTTAATCGGACGACAGCCATCGCCACCGTCACGGTGAGCGGATTCAGCATGAGCGTGATCCCGGGCTGGAAGGTCCGGATTACCCAGAGCGCGACGGTCCCGGTCGAGAGGCTGACCACACCATGACCCGGCGCCGCGACGAACGGGGATCAGCAGCGATCGAGGCAGCAATCGGCGTACCGGCCTTCGCCCTGCTCGTCGGGCTCATCATCTTCGGCGGACGCACCGCGAGCACCCACCAAGCACTGCAATCCGCGGCCGCCGATGGCGCCCGGTCGGCCTCGCTCGCCCGCAGCCCCGACACCGCCGCCGCTGACGCTCGCGAGGCGGCGACCACCAGCATCACCAACCAGCAGATCGGATGCGATCACGTCAAGGTCAGCGTCGACACCGCCGACTTCGACAAACGACCCGGCGTCCCCGGGGCGGTCGACGTGACCGTCTCGTGTCGCCTGGACCTCTCCGACCTCGCCGTACCGGGCGTCCCCGGCTCCCGGGTGCTGCGCGCGACGATGTCCAGCCCGATCGACACCTGGCGGGAACGATGAGCCGCCCACGCGACGAGGGCGGATCCATCACCGTCTGGCTGGCGCTGTCCAGCCTCGCGATGATCTTCCTGGTCGGGCTGGCCGTCGATCTCGGCGGCCAGGTCCACGCCCACGAACGCGCCCACGACCTCGCTGCCCAGGCCGCCCGCGCCGGCGGCGGCGAGGTCGACGGCGGAGCGGCGATCGAAGGACGCGTCCTGACCATCAACCCGACCCTCGCCCGCGCCGCCGCCCAGCACTACCTCGAGACTGCCGGCGTCACCGGCAACGCCGAGATCACCAACGCCACCACCCTCACCGTGACCGTCCACGACTCCTACGACCCCCGGTTCCTCGGCCTGCTCGGCATCAACCGGCTCGACGTCACCGGCACCGCCACCGCACGCCTGACCCGCACCCTCGGAGGGAATCCGCGATGAGCAACGTCCACTCCCGGCTGCGGGGCCTGACAGCAACCCTGGCCCTGCTGGCCTTCGTCGGCGGCACACCACCCCTGCTCCTCGCAATCGACGCAGTCCCAGACCTCTCTGCCTTCTCCTGGTCCCGACTGAGCGCACCAGACGACGGGACGCTCGCGCTCGAAGTGATCACCGTGGTCGCGTGGATCGCCTGGGCCGTGTTCGCCTACTCAGTCATCGCCGCCATCGTGTCCCACGCCCGGGGCATCCGGGCCCCACGCCTGCCGGGCCTCGCGATGCCCCAGCTCGCTGCGGACCGACTCGTCGCCGCGGCAGCCCTCCTCTTCGTCGCCATCCCTGCGACCACGGCGCTCCTGTCCCCACCGCGAGCCCAAGCGACCCCGGCAGCCGCACCACTACCGGACTACCACGTCGCCGAAGCGCAGCCGGTGGCGCCGGCCGCGCCGGCCCCCGCCGTCGTCGTCGCACCGAAGAAGGCCGAGCCACACGGCACTGAGCGCTACACCGTCAAGCGCGGCGACAGCCTCTGGAAGATCGCGGATGAGCGGCTCGGGGACGGCACCCGGTACGTCGAGCTCGTCGACCTCAACCACGCCATGCTCGACGGCCGACCCGGATTCCTACTGCCCGGCACCGTGCTGCGCGTGCCGGCAACCCCGGCAGCGGCCGAGGTGGTGGAGGACGAGTACGTCGTCCAGCCCGGCGACACCCTCTCCGAGATCGCCGCAGAGCAACTCGACGACGCCGCCGCGTACCAGGCGATCTTCGAAGCATCCCAGAACACGGCGCAGGCCAACGGAGTCCACCTCACCGACCCCGACCTGATCCACCCAGGCTGGCGACTGACCATCCCCGGGCAGCACCCATCGTCGGCTCCGCAGAAGCCCCCCGTCGAGCTACCTCCAACGCCGCCCGAGACGCCTCCCGAAGCCGTCCCTCCTCCCGTGCCGGCCACCCCTCCAGCCCCCGACGAAGCCGTCCCCCCGCCAACGGACAACGTCGACGACACGGAGGACAACGCCGACGACGACGCCGAGCGGTCCTGGCTCCTCTCCGGCCTGACCGGCACAGGCGCCGTACTCGCCGGCTCGCTCTGGCTCGTCCTGCGCCAACACCGACGGACTCAACTGCGGCACCGACGACCCGGCACGATCCTCGCCCCGCCACCCGAGGAGCTCCGGGACGTGGAGAAGAGTGCACACGTCACCGGATCCGTCATCGCGCCTCGCATCGAGGACCTCGACCGAGCACTACGGTCCCTCTCGCCCTCTCCGAGACTGCTGTCCGCGTCCCTGTCCGAACATCGGATCACCCTGACACTCGCGGAGACCGCTGACCTGCCGCGGCCGTGGACCGGCTCCGCTACGACCTGGCACCTCGAACTGGCCGACGTCCCGGTGGTCTCCGCTGACGCCAGCGCGCCGTACCCGCTGCTGGTGAGCGTCGGCCAGGCCGCCGACGGTGCGTTGATCCTGCTGAACCTCGAGGAGGTCCGCACGGTGTCGGTGACCGGGAACCACGAGCGCGGCGAGGCACTTGCCCGACACCTCACCGCGGAGCTCGCGCTCAACCCCTGGTCGATGCTCGTCGAGGTCGACACCCTGGGCGTCGGAGCAGAACTCACCGACCTCCATCCAGGCCGCCTCCGCATCCATGCTACGGGTGACAGGGCGTTCATCAGCCGGCTCGTCCGTGAACTCTCCGCCGACGAGCCCGCACAGGAACCAGATCAGTTCCGCGCAGTGATCATCGCCAACACCGATCCCCCCGACGCCGACGTTGCCGACCTCGCCAACGCCATCACCGGCTACCCCACGCGGCCAGCTGCCGCGCTCGTCAACCTCGGCCCTGCCCCGACGGCGACTGGCACCGACCTGCACCTTTCCAGCGACGGCCACTTGACGAGTCCACCGCTGGGCCTCGACCTGGCTACCGCGGGCCTGACCTCAGACGAGGCGAAAGCCTGCGCCACCCTCGTCGACATCACCCGCGAAACCGAGATCACTCCCGTTCCACGGCCCACCGACGAGACGGCCGTCGCGGACCCCTCCGGCGCCCTCGTCGCGCACCTAACCGAACCACGCCCCCACGGCCCAGCCGGCGACAGATCACTCCTGCCCCAAAACGCGCAGGCCTACGCCGACATCGCGGCCACAACGGCCGCCGACGTGGACCAGCTCGCTCCCCTCGCTCGTCGCGACGCAGGGTCAGCCGTGGACATGGCCGATCCCGACCTCGACGAGGACCTCGCGCGCTGGGAGTCACCCATCCCCGTCGCCCCCAAGCTCACCCTCCTCGGACCCGTGTCAGCCCGGACGATGGGCGACTTCAAGGCAACGGCCAACCGTCGCCCGTACTACATCGAACTGCTCGCGTACCTGGTGCTGCACCCCGCCGGCGTAACGGCAGACGACCTCGCCGCCGCCATCGGAATCCGTCCCAAACGCGCCCGCACCGACATGAGCGCACTCCGCCTCTGGCTCGGAGTCGACCACACCGGCGAGCCCTACCTGCCACGGGCACGGCAGACTCACGCAACCGGGGCGCCCGCGGCGTACCAACTCCACGGTGTGCTGTCCGACCTCGACCTGTTCCGACGACTCCGCGCCCGCGGCCAAAGCCGAGGTGCAGGAGGAATCACGGACCTCGTGGCAGCCCTGCGGTTGATCAGCGGCGAGCCGTTCACCGATCTCCGAAACGGTGGTTGGAACTGGCTTCTAGAAGGCGAGCGCCTCGACCACATCATGTCGAGCGCTATCGTCGATGTCGCCCACATCGTCACCACCCATGCGCTCAGCGCAGGAGACCGCGACCTCGCAGTCTTCGCCGCACACGTCGGCGTCGCCGCTGCGCCGTACGACGAGGTCGCGCAACTCGACATGGTGGCGGTAGAGCGTGCGACCGGCCACGATGCAGACGCCGAAGCCCGGCTGCGGGACGACGTGCTTAACCGGAGCGACGACGAACTCGGCCCGATCGATCTGCCGGAACGGACCGGGGCCATCGTCCGGGACAAGGAATGGGCGCGTTCACGTGTACGCCGGACGGGGTAGGACGCATCGCTCATGTCACGAGCTCCGTTGCCCCTTCTAAACGTAACGGCGGCGCACTCCGATCTTGACCTCGGCTAGAACGCATCTTCGACACAAGGTGTGGCGATAACGAGCGGCGAGCAGCAGTGCCGGGCGTCACAACGCCGGGCAAGCCATCGCCCTGCAGTGCAGGGCCCACCGAGGCCGGGCACCGCTGGCCCGCCACGCATCCCGGTGCCGACATGGCCTACGTCTCCGGCCACGAGTTGGGCCATGTGGGCTACGAGAACGCAACGCATTCACCCACGGAAACTGGTCAAAACCCGGCGGGGCAGGTCGCGCACGGCCACTCGTCCTGCCCAACCGACTGGAGTTGCGACCTGACCAGGCCAACTAGAAGAACCTCGTCAAGTCGCTCCTGACTTGTCAGGCACCTCACAAAGATCCGATGTAGACGAGTTCCGATTGAGCGTGCCCTAGTTACGGCCGCATATTCGCCCCTAGGTTCCCGGGGGTGGACAAGAGTCCGATCCCTCGGAAGGCAGGAACCTTCAATGAAAACACGCAGATCTCTCGCGATCCTGACGGCGGTGGGTCTCATCGCCGCGAGTGCGGTGGGTGCCGCGTTCGGGGAGTCGGAGACCCTCGACCCCGACGTCGTTGACGTCGGGCCGAATCCCGAACTGTACGAGCGGACGATCGACACGGCCGAGAAGCTGGCAGGTGGGTACGAGCGCGCCGGTTTCGCCGGCACCGTGGTCGATCCGGACAAGCACGCCGTCACGATCCGTTGGGCGGGCGAGATTCCCGCAGACATCGCCAAGATGGCAGGTGAGAAGGACGGCGTAACCGTCGAGGTCGTCGCAGCGAAGTACGACGAGGATGTCCTCGTCCACAACTCCCGTCTTCTGATGGCAGCCGACCGGGAAGCGACGATCGCCAAGGACGCCGACGCCGAGCGACGCCTTCTCATGGTGGGCCCGAACGACGACCGCTCAGGCCTCGTCGCGCGGATGGCACCTGGAACACGGGTCAGCGACGCCGACCAGCAGGCCCTGCTCAAGGCGATGGACGAGCCCATCCCGATTGAGTTCGTCGTGGACGACCTGCTGAGTGGGGGAGAGAACCTCGCGAGGCACAACGACTCGGCGCCATGGCAGGGGGGTGGCGCAACCAACATAGGCGGCGTGCACGGCTGCAGCACCGGATTCGCCGTCACGGGGTCGACAGGGCAAGGGCGTCTACTCTCCGCGGCGCATTGCTACGACGTCGGTAACGTCGCACACGACGGCGCGAACCAGGTGATCGGTTCCGTCACGAATGAACGACTGACCCACGATGCTGTACTGATCGATCCAGCGGCATCGCCCGCCACCATCGGCAAGGTGTTCACGGGCCCATGGAATTCCGACACCTTCAGGTGGGTCAGTGGTGCAGGCGCACCCTCTGAGGGCGACCCTGTCTGTACCTCGGGGGCGAACTCGGGAGAGCGCTGCGGCATGGATATTCTGTTGACCAACCAGACCCTCCCGTGTGCCGATAACATGGGTTCGGAATGCACCGGCTTCATCGCCCATGGATCGGGGCACAAGGTTGCCAATGGTGACAGCGGCGGGCCGATTTACATCCGACGCACCGGTGGGAAGGCCACCGCCAGGGGGATCATCGCCCGGGCGATCGGGGCCCAGGCGACGTGCAGCGCGACGATGCGCCAGCCGGAGCCGTGCTACTCGTACGTGTTCTCCGTCGGAATCCACAAGATCCTCGACAGCAGCTGGAACCTCACCATCGAGACGGGGCCATGACGACCCCCGGCGTTCAGCTGTGACCGTGTGATTCGCTTGCTCTCGGACCAAGGCGCGACCGGCGCCTGGAGTTGACGTCGCGCTCCGGGCGCCGGGTTTTGTTGTGCTTCATCACGAACTCCCCCAGGATGGCGCGCTCACTCCTCCGATGCAGGAAGAGGCTTTGCATCGAGCCCCGCATGAGTTCGAGGACGCGGCAGATTTCGCTTGAGGACCGCGGCAAGTCCCGACCGCGAACGGGGCTCAGTGTGGTGAAACCAGCATGGCGAGCCGCGACATGCAGCCCCCGCGGCATTCGTCGGAGGCGCGGGGGTCGCCAGCGGGAAGAGCGTCACAGCCGTCGAGGAACCAAGACCACTCGGCGCATTCGTCTGTGCCGCTTCTTCAGCCCGAGAGCAAGCCGTCTCGGCCTTGCCCCACGAGTTCTTAGGGGTACCTGTTGACCTGCGAAAACGCAGGTACCCCCTCGTGTTCCCCGCCTGAGTTCCCCCGATTCCGGGGAACCTGGCGGTGCACGCTCGCGGCATGTACGACTCGACAGATCCCGTCCCGCACTGGACCGTTGCGACGATGCGGCACGTCGCCACTGAAGGCACCTTGGCCGGTGCTGCGGTCCGGTACGCGAACCTGGGGATCCCGGTCTTTCCATGCGTGCCGGGCGGCAAGCAGCCGCTGACCCCGAGCGGCTTCCACGACGCAACGTCGTCAGCGCGGGTCGTCCATCAGTGGTGGCAGCGCACTCCCGAGGCCAACATCGGCCTCCCCACCGGGGCCAGGACCGGCATCCTCGTCGTCGACATCGACGTCCACTCGGGGGCCAGCGGGTTCGGCGCCTTCGAGCGAGCCCGGGCCGAAGGACTGGCCGAGGGCTGGGGCTGGGCGGTGCGGACCCCGTCCGGCGGCATCCACGCCTACTACCCCACCGTCCCCGGCCAGGAGCAGCGTTGCTGGCAGGTCCCGTCGGCACACGTCGACTTCCGCGGCGACGGCGGCTACGTGATCGCTCCCCCCTCCCAGCTCGAGGTCAACGGGATGGTCCGGACCTACGACGTCATCGCCGTCTCGACCAAGCCGGCCCGACCGGTCGACGCGACCAAGCTCCGCGCTTTCCTCGAGCCGCCGCGCCGCAATCCATCTCCGGCTGCTCCGTCCGCTGCAGCGACTGGTTGTCGCCCGGATGCACTCGCCGCGACCGTGGCCGCTGCCCCGGAGGGTGGACGCAACCGATCCCTGTTCTGGGCATCGTGCCGCATGGTCGAGAACGGTCTCGACCGCACCACGGTCGCCGGTTACCTGACGCCCGCCGCACAGCACGCAGGGCTTCCCGACCGCGAGATCAAGTCCACGATCGACTCCGCCTTCCGCAGCACCTCCCGCCTTGGCGCCGCGAGCCGCCCGGGCCCTACCCCAGCGAGTGAGGCGATCCAGTTGTGAACACCCACACCGAATGCCGCCGCCACAGCCAACTACCGCCAACCCAACCCACTCATGCGCGGCGGACGGATGACACGGCCAGCGAGCTGGCTCGTCACAGCGACCCCTCCCTCGCCACCCCCGCCGGTTCCCCGGCGGCGGCGTCGACGCGCATGGCCTGGGTGCGACCGACCGAACTCACCCCCTACGTCGCGCCGTTGATCGGCCGCGGCATCGACCTCCAAGCCGAACTGATCCGGCGTGCCCGCCGTACCCCGGTCACGGCCACCCGCGCGGTCCAACGGTCCCGCCACGTTCCCTCACCCCGAACAGGCGCCCCCGTGGCGCGCGAGGAAGGACTCCAGCTATGACGCACTCGTTCACCACGGCCCAGGGGCTTCGACGTCTCCTCGTCCGGCTCCGCGCGACCGGGCCACACGCCTGGGAACACGACGCCGAGGCGCGCGAACTCATGCTGTTCGCCACCCGCAAGTACCAGGCGCTGTCGATCAAGCACCACTGCGACCCCGCGATCGGTGCAGCCGCCGCGTTCGAGGCGATGCGCACCTACGCCGTGCGCACGGCCGACGACCCGTGGGCGGTGGTGACTCAGGCGGTCAAGGTCAGCCTCATCGCCGAGGAACGCGCCGAGGGCCTCCTGTGCTCCCCCGACCGGGCCCGACGTCCCGAGGTCTCGCGCCACCACGACGTACGCCGCTTCAGCGACACCGAGGCCGACCTGGTGAACCTCCTGCCCTCCCTCGCCGTCGCGCCCATCGACACTGAGGAGACTCCCCCGACGGGCGCCTTCGAGGCGGTCGAGACCGTCATCGACCTCTTCACCGCACTCGGGTGGCCCCGCGACACCGCCACCTGCGCACTGGACTACATCGCCGCGCGCCTGATCGAATCCGGCAACCGGACCACGACCCACGCGGCATTGCGCCGCGACCACACCGCCCGCGCGCTCCTCGACCTCGACCGGGACGCGTGGGCGACCCTGCTCCGCGTCGTCCTCGGCAACCCGAACCCGGACGAGGCCTGGACCGCTGATGGCCACGGCCTGCTGCTCCGGCTGCTGATCGGCCATCCGGTCACCGAGGTGCTCGACGACGACCTGCTCGTCCTGGAGATCGCCGACACCGCGCCGGACCCGCGAGGAGGCGTTCATGTCTGAGCACCGCGGCCACATCGAGCTCGACCGGACCCTCGACTCGATCTTCATCGGCGTACGTCACCGCAAGGACCCCGGCGACCTCGCACAGCTGATCGAGTCCATCGAACGACTCGGCCTGCTCCAGCCGATCACCATCACCCCCGAGGGCGTGCTCGTCTGCGGCTGGCGCCGCCTGGAAGCGGTACGCCGCCTGGGCTGGCGGACGGTGAAGGTCTGGGTCCGCTCCGGCATCTCCGACCAGCTGCAGCACCTGCTCGCCCAACAGGACGAGAACCAGCTCCACAAGCCCCTCACCGAACTCGAGAAGGCCTCGCTCTACCGGGAGCTGAAAGCGATCCGAACCGACGAGGCGGAACTTCGCAAGCAGGCAACCCAGTTCGGCGCCCCCGCCACCGGGGGAACCTCCGGTCCCGCACCCGGTGCGGGACCGGGAGACACCGGCGATGCACGGCGCCAAGCAGCCATGGCCGTCACCGGTCAGGCGACCTACAACACCCACGAGCGGGTCTGCGCCCTGATGGACTGGGCCTCACGCAAGGCAACCCCGCCGGAGATCCGGGCGCTGGCCAACGACGCCCTGCGCCGCATCGAGCAAGGCGAACCGGTCAAGCCTCTCTACGCCGAGGTCAAGGCCGCCTACGAGAAGACCCAACTGCCCGTGCCGACGGGAACCGACGACCTCACCCGACAAGCGCAGGAGGCCCACGCCCGGGCCGAGCGCGAGGCGGCCGAGAAGGGCCGGAAGAACCTCACGCGCCGCCCCGCTACGACCACTCACTACCGCAGCGTCCGCTCGTTCGTCCTGACCTGGACCGAGCTCGACGGCTGGACCGAGATGTACGACGTCGACGAGCTCGCCGCCTCCCTCAACGACGAGGACTGGGAACGGTTCGACCGCGTCGTCACCGCGACCATCGCCTTCCGCGATCAGCTCATCACCGCACGCCGGCACGCCACCCCCTCGGGGTAGCCCGAGCACCTACCCGACGTCCCCGTCACCGTCCTGGGAGTCGCCATGGCCCACCCCACGCCCCGCCAGCTCATGCTCATCGCCGGCTGCGCTCTGTTCCTCGCCACACTCACCGTGGGCATCTACGGACTGGTCAGCGGACCAGGCGGCGGGAACGATCACCCCACGCGAACGAGCGCCACATCCGCAGCGCCGCTCATCGCTGCCCTACCGGGTCCAGCCGCAACGCTCGCGGATCGCTCGCTCCCTCGGACCACGGATGCCGTCGCCTACGCCCGCGCGGTCGCCACCTTGCTTTTCGACTGGGACACCAGCACAGGCTTCCTGCCCACCGACTACACGGCTCCCGTCCTGGCCGACGCAGACCCGTCCGGACAGGAGACCCCGGGACTGATCGACGACGTCGCCAGCTACCTGCCCACCGTGGACCAGTGGCTCGACCTCGCCGCGATGGAAGTCGCCCAGTCCATCGCGATCGGCAACGCTGTCATTCCCGACTCCTGGGCCGCAGCCCTCACCCAGGCCAACGGCCAACTCCGACCTGGCACCACCGCCATCAACATCACGGGAACCCGACACCGCACCGGCGTCTGGAACGGCGAACCGACCAAGTCCTCGTACCCCGTGTCCTTCACGGTCTTCGTCGCCTGCCCGCCCGCCTTCGAGCGCTGCCACCTGCTCCGCCTGTCCCAACTCGACAAACCCCTCAGGTGAACGACCCATGGGCATCAAGATCCTCGTCGCCGGCGTGGCCGCGACTGTGCTCCTCGCACCGGGTGCCGCCGTGGTTGGAGTCGCGACCCTGATCAGCCCGGCCGCGGCGGGCTCGGGGTCCTGCCTGTGGGACCCCGCCGCGAGCGGGAGCCTCGGCGTCACCGGCCCGGTGCCCGCGACCATGGCCGCGGTCAACACCTACGGCGAGACCGTCACCCTCGACCAGCAGCAACTCACCCGCGCCGCGACGATCATCGCGGTCGGCAAAGCAGAGGCCATCCCGGTCCGCGGCCAGCTCATCGCGATCATGACCGCCCTCACCGAGTCCTCGCTCCGGGTCCTGTCCAACACGAGCGCCTACCCCGCATCCGCATCAATCCCCAACGACGGCAACGGCAGCGACCACGACTCCGTCGGCCTCTTCCAACAACGACCCGCAGCAGGATGGGGCACCGTCGAGAACCTCATGAACCCCATCTGGTCCTCCCGCGCCTTCTACGGCGGACCCAACGGCCCGAACCACGGCACACCACGTGGCCTCCTCGACATCGACGACTGGCAGACCATGGACCCCGGCGCCGCTGCCCAAGCCGTCCAGGTTTCCGCCTATCCAGACCGCTACGCCGTCAACCAACCCGTCGCCGAGAAGGTCCTGACCACGCTCAGCGGTGTCACGCTGAGCAACGGCCTGGACTGCGCACAGGCCGGCGGTGACCACCCGGCTGGCCTGCCACCGGGCTTCCCCGGAGCACTGATCGCGGCGGCCTCGGAGCAGATCGGCAAGCCTTACGTCTGGGGCGGCGGCGACTTCAACGGCCCCACCGGCGGCGGCTTCGACTGCTCCGGCCTCGTGCTCTACGCCGCCTACCAAGCCTCCCGCGGACGCATCCGACTTCCCCACTACACCGGCGACCAAATCCGCCTCGGCCAAGGCATCGCCTCAGCCGACAAACAACCCGGCGACCTGATCTTCTTCAGCTACCCCGGCGCCCGCCGCCCACACCACGTGACCATCTACGTCGGCGGCGACAAGATCCTCCACGCACCACGCACTGGCGACCACGTCCGCTACGGGACGATCTCGGAGTTCGCGGGCGAAATAATGACGGTCCGACGACTGGCGTGACCGTACGCAAACCTGACCGCCAAGTCATCGGCGGGCATCCCGGCTCCCTTCTGTTGTCAACCGGCCGGTCTGGGCTTCATCGACACTATGAGAAGCCAGGACCAAGCGGTCGAGTCGATCTGTCGCGTCCTGCGTGAGCAGGGCTGCCAGATCGCCGCACGGACCTACCGGGCCTGGAAGCACGCCGGACGCACCGTCGCAGCCCGGACCGTCACCGATGTCCACGTCGTCGACGCACTACGCGACATCGCCTGGACGACCAAGCTCGAAGCCAACGGCGTCGTGGTGCGCAAGCTGGCTCCCGAGGGCTTCTACGGGCGCCGGAAGATGACGGCGTACCTGCGCCGAACCGTCATGCCGGAGGCATCCGCCGGCTTCAAAAGGGCCTACGCGTGGTGACGAGAGCGGCGCTGTCACGTCCACAGCTCACGGAGCCTGCTTTGGGTCGAGTCGCCAGTAAGAGTTGCTCAGCGGATGTTGCAGAACTCTTCGACCTTGCGAGTGGGGCCGGAAACGATGAGGTGGTCGTGGCGGCTGACGGTGGTTTCGGGGCGCGCGTAGGTGAAGTCTTCTCCGGTGCGTTTGACGCCGACGATGGTGACGCAGTACTTGCTTCGCGGTGCTGACTCGGCAAGGGTCTTGTCCCACGTGAAGGGTGGGGCGAGGGTGCGGGCAATGGAGAACTCGTCGTCGAACTCGATGTAGTCCATCATTCGACCGGTGAGCATGTGGGCGACGCGTTCGCCCATGGAGAACTCGGGGTAGATGACGTGGTGGGCGCCGACTCGTTCGAGGATGGCGCCGTGTTTGCGGGTGATGGCCTTGGCCCAGATGTCGGGGATACCGGCTTCGGCCAGCGCCAGGACCGTCAGGACGCTGGCTTCGATGTCGGTGCCGATGGCGACCACAGCGCGGTCGAAGTCGGCTACGCCGAGTTGGCGCAGCGCCTCGTCGTCGGTGGTGTCGGCTTGTGCAACGTGGGTCAGCTCATCCGCCCATCGGTCGACCAGGGCCTGGTTCTCGTCAATGGCAAGGACCTCCTGTCCCATTCGGACCAAGGATTCGGCGACGGCGGATCCGAACCGGCCAAGGCCGATGATGAGCACGGAGGTGGGGGCGGGGTTCCTGAACTTAGCCAATGACGGGTCGCTCCTCGGGGAGGTGGTAGTGGCGGTGGCGGGACTTCAGCGCAAGCGCTGAGGCGACGGTGATGGTGCCGACGCGTCCGACGAACATGAGGACCATGAGGGTGATCTCGGCAGCCGGTGGCAGATTGGGGGTGATGCCGGTGGAGAGGCCAACGGTGGCGAATGCGGAGATGGTCTCGAAGAGGACCACGTCAAGTGCGTAGTCGGTGACCAGCAGGATCGTCATGGTGCCGACGGCAATGGCGGCCAGGGCGAGCAGTACCACGGTGAGGGCCTGTCGCAGGGTCTGGGCGCCGATCATGCGGTGGGCGATGTTGGTGTCGCGTTCGCCGCGCACTTCGGACCAGATGACGAAGGCGAGGAGGAAGAACGTAGTGACCTTGATGCCTCCGGCGGTACCGCCCGAGCCGCCGCCGATGAACATGAGGACGTAGTTGATGGCCATGGTCTCGGGGGTGATCTGCCCGTAGTCGATGCTGTTGAAGCCCGCTGTGCGGGGCACGACGCCGCCGGTGATGCCGCCGACGACCTTTCCCAATGGGCTGAGTCCGCCGAGGGTGTCTGGGTTGGCCCATTCCAGAGCCAGGAACGCCCCGATGCCCGTCACAAGCAGGATGAGCGTGCCGTAGACGGTCAGTCGTGTGTGCACGGTCCACTCGCGCGGGTTTCGCCAGCGGCGGCGTAGTTCGAACAGGACCGGGAACCCTATGCCTCCGGCGACTATCGCGACACAGATGGGGAACATGATCCAAGCGTCGTCGACGAACCCGATGAGGTTGTCGGAGTAGAGCGCGAATCCGGCGTTGTTGAACGCCGAGATGGAGTGGAACACCCCATGCCAGACCGCGTCCGCCCACGACTCGTCGTAGCGGACCCGGAAGCGGGCGGTCAGCAAGGCCGCGAAGGCCGCCTCGAACGCCAGCATTGTGATCGCGACCCGACGCACCACATGTCGTACGTCGCCGATGTTGAGGGTATGGGTCTCGGCCTGGGCGATCAGGGACGACTTGAGCCGCAGTTTCCCGCCGACCAGCATCCCGAGCAGGGTCGCGAGCGTCATGATTCCGAACCCGCCGACTTGGATGAGGCCCATGATGACGACTTGGCCGAACGGTGACCAGTAGGTAGCGGTGTCCACGGTGGTGAGCCCGGTGACGCACACGGCCGAGACGGTGGTGAAAGCGGCCGTTAGGACCGGAGGTCGCGTCGGGCCGGGTGTCGCGTACGGCAACGAGAGCAGCACCGTGCCGACGATGACAGCAGCAAGGAACGCGAGCGGCACGATCCGGGCTGGGTGTGCCATCCCGCTCCAGATGCTTCTCACGCTTGCCTCCTGCTATATGGCCTGGTCGGCCAAACCATGACAACGTAGCGGCGCGGCTGGCCGAGTGGAGAGGTGGACGGCCCAACCGCATCCGACCCGAGAGAATGTAGGCTTCCTGGCGGTGCCGTTGAGTGCTGGCGTAGGGCAGCGACCGGTCGCGCATCGCACTGGTGAGGATCAGATGTGGACGTGCCTGCATGGGTGCCAGTCGTCGCTATGGCAGTCGGCGTCATCCTCATGCTGCGCGCCACCGCAATCGTGGCGACCAAGGGTGAGGGGCGCTTTCACGCCGACCCGCTGGTCAGCATCCTCGTGGGATTCGGGCTGATACTGCTCGGTCAATACCTGCTGTAACGATCACGGCGGGCGCACCGTGCACAGGCGTCCTCGTCGACGCCTACGCGTCCGCCATGGTCACCTACGCCGCAGGAGCTCCTAGCCTCTGCTTCGCGACCGACACCCTATGGATACCGCGGACTTCGATCGTCCCAGTTCGGCTAGTCGCCGAGCAGTTGGCTATGCCAGCTTATGGTTCATCCGTCGGTTCCCGGCCCGGGACAGCCTGGGCCGGTTCTGCTCACCTGAGGAGGCGTCAAGGGGTGCCGGTCCAGGACGCGAGCCGGTTGCGGTCGGCGAACCGAACTAAGTCGTCCACGTCGGCCAGAACCCGGCCCGCGACCATGGGACCGACGCCGTGGATGTCCATCAGTCGTAAGCCCCGAGCGAGCACGATCGACATCAGCTCGGCGGTCGCCTGGCTCTGCGCGCGAAGTCGACCGGCCGCGAATGTCCCGTCTGTGCACCTTGGTGCATGGACAAGCTTCCTGTCGGCCTGATCGCATTCGGCCCAAACTTCGGCGCCATCGGCGGCTCGGGGGATCTCCGCGCCATCGTCGGAGCCCTGCTGACCTACAGCCTGGTCATCGCGGTACTGATGCTTGTGGTGTCCGTTGCGACCTGGGCGATCGCATCCAGCTCGGGGAGCTCGCACACCGCACAGCGGGCCAAGGTCGGCTGCTTCGTCGCCATCGGCGGGGCCGTCCTGACCGGGGGCGCGCTCGCGTGGGCGAACTGGCTGCTGGATCTCGGCGCTCACCTATGAGGCGTCCGCCCTCGTCCTCAGGAGCTTCGATGAACCTTTCCACGGCCGCCGCCCTGTTCCCGCTCGATATCAGCATCAGCCCGAACTCCGATGGGTTGCCCGGCATCCAGCAGCTGCGCGACGTGGTCGGCGCGGCGATGACGATCGGGTTGATCCTCGCCGTACTCGCCCTGATTCTCTCGGCCATCGTGTGGGCGTTGGGTGCGAATTCGTCGAACCCGCATCTCGCGGGTCGCGGGAAAGTCGGCGTCCTGGTCGCGCTGGGTGCCGCGATCGTGTGTGGGGCGTCGGTGACGCTCGTGAACTTCTTTTGGAACGTCGGGCAGCAGGTCTGAACGGAGGCACGTTATGGGTGTGTGCGATGTTCCGGTGATCCATCCGGTCTGCAACGCCGCCGGGGACGCTGCGGGTGCGGTCGTTACGGCGCCGTTCGACTGGCTCGCCCAGGGCATGAGTGGCGCGGCGGAGTGGATGTTCACCTCCGTGTGGCAGGTCATCGACTCCACGACGTACGTCGATGTGACCAGCGGCGAGTACACGGACGTCTACGGCATCATGTTCGGCGTCGGTGTCTTCGTGATGCTCGGCTTCTTCATGCTCCAGGTCATCGGCGCCATGATCCGACGGGAACCAGCCGGGCTCACCCGAGCCGCACTGGGTTTGGCGAAGTCGATCCTCGGGTCGTTCGTCGTACTCGCGCTCGTGGGCACGGCGTTGGAGATCACTGACCAGCTGTGCGTCGGGATCGTCAACGCCGCCGGCACCAACATGGACGAGATGGGCGAGCGGGTCGGCGTCCTTGCGAAGGGACTCGGCACCATCCACCTCGCCGCACCGGGTGCGGGTTCGATCCTGACGATCTTCCTCGCCGGCCTCGCCATCGCCGGAGCGATGGTGGTGTGGATCAGCCTGCTGATCCGTAAAGCTCTGCTGCTGATTGCGATCGTGTTCGCGCCGATCGCGCTGGCGGGGTCGAGTTGGGATCACACGCGGGGCTGGGTGAGCCGGTGGGCGACGTTCGTCATCGCGATGATCTTGTCCAAGGTCGTGCTGGTGGTGATCTTCCTCCTCGCCACGGCGCAGGTGTCGGCGCCGATCGATGCTGATCTGGAGTCGGTCAGTCAGCCGATGGCCGGGGTCGTGCTCATGCTCATGGCCGGGTTCGCGCCGTACCTGACCTACAAGGCGATCGCCTTCATGGGCTTCGACATGCACCACGCGATGTCGGCCGAGCAGGAAGCCAAGGGTGCGCTCAACCGGCCACTGCCGATCCCGCTGTCGCGGAGGACCGGGAGCGAGCCGACCAAGATCCTTGGAGACGGCGGTGGCGGTACGGCACCCGGCGGTTCCACTGCCGGTCCGCCAGGTGCCTCGACGCTCGGCGGCGGTGGTACGGCGACCGGCGGATCCCCTGCCGGTGCACCGTCGAGTGGCAACCCAGGTGCGACGACCGGCGGGGGTGTCGGATCTGGAGGCGCAGCTGGCGGCGGGGCCGCCGCGGGTGGCGCGGTCGCCGCGAGCGCGGTGGTGGCCAAGGAGGCCGCTGCGGCCGGGCCACGGCTCGGCGGGTTCGTCGCTGCGCAGGCCACGGATCAGGCGCAGGCATCCGACTCAGCGTCCCCTGCTACGTCGGTCCCGACGGCGGTCGCCGAGTCCACGCTTGCCGCACCCGCCGAACGGAATTGACCCGCCCGTGTCCGCCTCGACCAGCTCCGAACCGTCGTTGACGCCGATCAAGTTCTCCCGCCTCACCCGACGCGGGGTGCTCCTCGGCCTCTCGGGTCCACAGCTCCTGATGGCAGCCCTCGCCTCGGGCACGCTGATCCTCGGCCTGTACGTGGGCGCCGTCCTGCTGACGTTCCCTCTCATCGGGGTGTTCGTCGCCCTGGCGTTCGTCGGTGCCGGCGGACGAAAGCTGATCGAGTGGGCGCCGATCGGTGCCCGGTGGCTGTGGCGCTCGTCCGGCGGACAGCTGCTGTACCGGCGACGCATCGTGAAGCCGCGCCCCGCGGGAACCCTCGCCCTACCCGGCGATGCCGCCCGGCTGCGTCAGTGGGTCGACCCCGAAACCGACGCCGTGATGGTGCACGACCCCCACGCCGCGACGCTGACCGCGATCATCGGCGTCGCTCATCCGGCGTTCGTGCTCCTCGATCCCGCCGAGCAGGAACGACGCGTGGTGTCCTGGGGCCGCGTCCTCGCCACAACCTGCCGATCCGGACGCCTCGCATCACTGCAGGTGATGGAGCGGACGCTGCCCGAGTCTGGCAAGGGCCTGGCCGACTGGTGGGAGGCCCACGGCACCCGGACGGGCTCGTGGGCCTCGACGACGTACGCCGAGCTCGTCGAGCGCGCCGGACCGGCCGGCGAACGTCACGCCAGCACCATCTCGATCTCGCTTGACCTCAAGACCGCCGCCCGCGCCATCCGAGCAGCCGGCGGTGGCAACCGCGGGGCCGCCGCCGTACTGCGTCAGGAGATGGCCACGGTGCTCGCCGCGCTCCGCTCCGCCGACCTCTCCCCCACCGAGTGGCTGACACCCGGCGACCTGGCGCTGATCCTGCGCTCGGCCTACGACCCGGCCGTCGCCGGCGCGCTCGAACGCCACGGCGGCGTGGGCCGCGACCTGGCCACCGCCGGCCCGGTGGCCGTCTCCGAGTCGTGGGCCAGCCTGCGCAGCGACTCCGCGCACCACTGCGTGCTGTGGGTCAGCGAGTGGCCCCGCTCGCTGGTCTTCCCCGGCTTCCTCGCCCCCGTGCTGCTGTCCTCCGGGATCCGCCGCACGTTCTCGCTGCTCTACACGCCGATGCGCACCGACCGCGCGGCCCGCGACATCCGCAAGAAGAAGACCGAGTACATCTCGGACGCCGCCCAGCGGCAGAAGATCGGGCAGATCGAGGACGCCCAGCAGACAGCTGAGTACCACGACGTCCTCCAGCAGGAAGCCGACCTCACCGCCGGCCACGGCGTACTGCGCTGCACCGGCCTGGTCGCCGTCAGCGCGACCGACCCCGACGAGCTCGAACGAGCGGTCGCGGCGATCGAGCAGGCCGCGATCCAGGCCTCCTGCGAGACCCGACGGCTCTGGGGACAGCAGGCGCAGGGGTTCTGCGCAGGGGCGCTTCCGCTCGCCCGGGGCATCTGATCGCTGGACCGTCGCTGACGACTCCCGCCCGCAGCATCCGTCCGCGTTGACCTGGGTCGCCCGGTAGCCCCGTTCAGTAGCAGGGAGCGCCCTCGCAGCAGGGACGGATGTAGCCGCACCCGTCGCAGCGCTCGTGCGAGGTCTCCCAGCGCATCATCGTGTCGCAGTTCGGACACGGCTCCGTCAGATCAGCCACGACCTCAGCGTAGGCCGACCGGCGCGTGGAGCCCGGTCGACACGACGGAGCACCGCACGCACCTCATCGATGAGCACGCACATCGACCGAGGAGGACAACATGCCCACCTTCGACGACCCGGTTCTCGATGCCGACGAGGTCCGCGAAGCGCTCCGAGGACTGGCCCACGCGACGCGCCGGATCGAAGACCCGACGGCCGTCTACGCCGTCCTCGGCGCGATCAGCTCCGCCCTCGCGTCGCTGACCCAGGCGCTTCACCAACTCGGTGGCTTCCACGACGCGCCTGTCACGAGCACCGCGCGGGTCGCCGGGGATCCGCACGCCGGCCGAGCGGCGTCGTACCGCGTCTCCTGGGAACTCCACCGTGCGGCCGAGATGGTCCATCAGGTCGCTGAGGTGGTCGACCGGGCGCACGAGGTCGAGGCGACGATCGCCTACGACGTCCACGACTCCCCCGTCGCACCCGCCCCAGCTCCGGTTCCGGCTCCTCGGCCGGTTCGTGACGACGGGTTGTCGCTATGACCAGGTGGCAGGACGGGCGCCTCCACTCCGCCGTCCTGGTCGCCCCGGGCCGGGAGGGCCGCAAGGACCGCAAGCTGCGCAGGGCCGCCGCACGCTCGTTGGTGTCTGAGGACCGCGACGCGCGCCGTACCGAAGCGAGAGGGCGGGCCGACGACCTCACGGCCGAGCGCCGCGCGACCACCAGGTTGCCCCGTGCGGGTGAACCCGGTCCCGCGGCGTTGCGGACACCGGGCCGGTTCCGCCTCCCCCGCCACCAGGACACCTCGGCCACGCTGGCGGGGGCGTATCCGTTCCTGGCCGAGGGCGGGCTGGGCAGCGAAGGTGTCTTCGTCGGCCAGGACCTCTACTCCGGCAGCTCGTTCGTCTACGACCCCTGGGTGCTGTACGCCCGTGGTCTGATCACCGCCCCGAACCTCGTCCTGGCCGGCATCGTCGGCTCCGGCAAGTCCTGTCTGGCCAAGAGCCTTTACGCGCGCTCGATCCCGTTCGGGCGCCGCGTCTACGTGCCCGGCGACCCGAAGGGCGAGCACACCGCCGTCGCCCAGGCGGTCGGCGGCCGCGCGATCGCCCTCGGTCACGGGATGGCGACCCGGCTCAACCCGCTCGACGAGGGCCACCGTCCCTCCGGGCTGGACGACGTGCAGTGGGCCGCCCAGGTCGCCGCCCGGCGCCGGGATCTCGTCGGCGCCCTGGCCGAGACCGTCCTCGACCGCAGGCTCACCCCCGTGGAGCACACCGCGGTCGACCTTGCCATCGACCGCACCGTCCGCGGCACCGACGTACCCGTCCTACCGATGGTCGTCGACCGCCTCCTCGCCCCCGAGACCGTAGACGACCCGGACGGCCGTCTGACCGAGGACGGACGCCTGGTCGGCCACGCCCTGCGCCGTCTCGTCGCGGGCGACCTGGCCGGGCTGTTCGACGGGCCGTCCACGGTGACCTTCGATGCGACGCTGCCGATGATCTCGCTCGATCTGTCCCGCGTCACCGAGAACGCGACCTTGGTCTCGGTGCTGATGACGTGTGCGTCGGCGTGGATGGAGTCCGCGCTCCTCGACCCCGCCGGTGGCCAGCGGTGGGTCGTGTACGACGAGGCCTGGCGGCTGATGTCGCACCCCGCACTGTTGCGACGCATGGACGCGCAATGGCGCCTGGCCCGGCACTACGGGATCGCGAACATGCTGATCTTCCACAAGCTCTCCGACCTCGACAACGTCGGCGACCAAGGCTCCGCAATGCGAGCGCTCGCCTCGTCACTGCTCGCGAACGCCGAGACCCGGATCGTCTACCGCCAAGAGTCCGACCAACTCGGACCCACCTCCGCGGCACTCGGGCTCACCGGCACCGAGCAGTCCCTCATCCCCACCCTCGGCACCGGCCAAGGGCTGTGGCGGATCAAGCACCGCTCCTTCGTCGTCCAGCACCAGATGCACCCCGCCGAGAACGACCTCTTCGACACCACCGCCCGCATGAGAGGACTCTTTAGAAGTTCGCGCGAGTTTTGACGGTTCTGCGACGAACCTGAGCATACGCAACGGCCTCGACCCGAGGAGCACACTCAGGTTCGGAGAGTGCGTGGGGAAGCGAGTCGCGTGCCGAATAGGCAGCCGTCACCGAGAACCTCTCCGGGCGGGGCATCCGGGACGCATGAGTAGCGGCATGTGTGCCGACTTGCGTCTTCACCGTTGCGAGTTCCTGGTACGGAACGCCCGTGACGAGCTACTTGATCTCGGCGCGCAGCAACCGGGTGAGGCCGATCAGGAACGGGAGCCCGACCCACAGGCACGTGGTGAGCAGCAGCTGCGCCCATTGTGTGCCTTCGAGGGCGCCCGGTTCGAACGCGGCGGCCTGCGCGGTCGCGAGCTCGAACCAGGCTATCCGGTCCTGCGGGACCGCCCAGACGCTCTGCACGACACCGGACATTAGTGGGATCACGAAGAAGGTCACGATCGCGGGCGCACTGGCGAGGAACACCATCCCGAACGCGATCCCCTGGAGGAGCGACGAGACGTGGATGAAGGCGAGCTCCGCGAAGTCCGCTGCCGTCACCTCGGCGAAGCCTCCCTCGGGTGCGAAGAGGAGAGTGGCGGTGACGGCCAGGGCCAGCGCGAAGAGGAGGGCGGCGGCCCCGAGGACCAAGGCGGCCAGGACCTTTGCCTCGACGACCCGACGGCGGTGCGGCTCCTGGCTGAACGTCACGATCGCGGTGCGCTGGCTCCACTCCTGGGTCACGAGCAGGATACCGAGCACTGGCAGCAGGAAGCCTTGGGGCACCAGCGTGAAGGCCGCGAAGGTGTCGAACCGCTGGTCGCTCTCGTCGCCGGCCACCCCGAGGATGATCACGGAGAGCGTGCTGATCAGCGCGATGGCCAGCGGCAGCGCGCGGCCCGCGCGGGTGTCGACCATCTTGCGCAGCTCCAGCCTGACCAGTCGGCCGAGCGGGGTGCGGGGGTGGGCCGCGATGTCGAGTCGCGGGGCCGGCGGCGGGGTGAGTTGGGTCATCGGGCGGCTCCTTCTGCTCGGGGGCTTGCCGGATCGTCCTCGGCCGTCATCTGCATGAAGATCTCCTCGAGGCCGGTGCCCTGCCGGGGGCGGAGCTCGGTGAGCACGACGCCGGCGGCAGCGGTGACGCGGCCGACGTGCAGCGGGTCGACGTCAGTGTGGACCCCACCGTCAGGAGCGGCGGTGGCGCGGATCCCGGTCCGGTCCAGTACGGCGGAGAGTTCCCCGGGCGACTCGGCCCGGACGAACGTGCCTGTGGTGGCGAGGAGCTCGGCCTTGCTTCCGCGTGCCGCGATCTGACCGTGGTGGATGAGGATGATGTCGTCGGCGATCAGCTCGACCTCGTTCAGCAGGTGGGACGAGAGCAGCACCGTGCCGCCTTCGGTTGCGTAGTCGCGGAGCAGGGAGCGCATCCACCGGATGCCGGACGGGTCGAGCCCGTTGGCGGGCTCGTCGAGCACGAGCACCGAGGGGTCGCCGATCAGGGCGTTGGCGATGCCCAGCCGTTGGCGCATGCCGAGCGAGTAGGCGCCGACCCGACGGTCCGCGGCCCCCTTGAGGCCGACCAGGGTCAGCATTTCCTCTGCTCTGGCGGTCGGGAGGCCCAGGGCGATGGTCGACAGGGTGAGGACTTCCCGGCCGGTCCGGCCCGCGTGCTGGGCGGATGCGTCGAGCAGCACCCCGACGTGTCGGGCCGGGCTCGGGATGTCGATGTACGGGTACTGTCCGACGGTGGCGGTCCCGTGGTCGGGGGAGGTGAGCCCGACGAGGATCCGCATCGCGGTGGATTTGCCGGCTCCGTTGGGCCCGAGGAAGCCGGTGATCCGGCCGGGGTGGGCGCAGAAGGAGACATCGTCCAGGGCGGCGAAGTTGCCGTAGTGCTTGGTGACGTGTTCGAGCTCGATCATGCCCTCCACCGTGCCGGGCAGACCGGTTCACGGCAGTGGGCCCGGGCATCGACTTGGGCGATACCTGGGTATCGGCATCCGGTCGTAGCGGCGAGACCGAGGTCGATCGAGTGGTGGGCGCGGGAACTCGTAGCCTTGACCGGTGCCCGAGGTCCAACCGCCACTGACCACGCGCGGCCGCGCGTGGCGGTTCGTCGCCTGCCTGGCGATCTCGGCGGCCGCGTGGGCCGAGATCGCCGGAGTGCAGGCTGCGCGCTACCCAGGGTGGTTCTGGCTGGACCTCGCTGCGGGCGTCGCCGCGTTCGTGCTCGTGCAGTTCCGGCGGCGCCGACCGGTCGTGACCGCCGTCGTGCTGACCCTGTTTGGGCTCTTCTCGATGTCGGCGATGGGGCCCGCCGTCCTGGCGCTCGCGTCGTTGGCGACCCGGCGACGGCTGCCCGAGATCCTTCCTCTAGCAGCGCTCAACGTGACCGTGCTGCTCCTCTACGGGTGGCTCGTCACCTCCGAAGAGACGTGGGTGGTGAGGTACAGCCCGGTCGCAGGCCCAACGTGGGCGCTGCTTTCCTTCGGCGCCTCCGTCACGCTGGCCGTCGTGGTGCTTGGCATGTACGTCGGGTCGCGCCGCGAGCTCGAGGCGAACCTGCGCGACCAGGCAGCACGCGCACGGGTTGAGCAGGAGCAACGGGCCGAGCAGGCGCGCACGGCCGAGCGCGCCCGGATCGCGCGGGAGATGCACGACGCCCTCGCGCACCGGATCTCGCTCGTCACCATCCATGCCGGCGCGCTGACCTACCGCGACGACCTCACCGCGGAACAACAGAAGGAGACGGCCCAGGTCATCAAGACCACGGCGCACGAGGCGCTCAACGACCTGCGCCAGGTACTGGACGTGCTGCGAGACGACGACGAAGGGCCGCGGCGACCTCAGCCGACGCTCGCCGATCTCGACGCGTTACTCGTCGAGACCCGGGAGGCCGGCATGGACGTCACGCTGAGCCGCGACGTGACGGGCTCTCCTGCCGCCGGGACAGGCAGAACGGTCTACAGGATCGTGCAGGAGGGACTCACCAACGCTCGCAAGCACGCCCCTGGCAGACCGGTCTCCGTCACGGTGACCGGCTCGTCCGACACCGGACTCGACGTGAGCGTCCGCAACCCCCGGGGTCGCCTCGACCGGTCGCTGGTGCCGGGCGCCGGTCGTGGGCTGGCCGGGTTGCGAGAGCGGGTCGAGATCGCCGGCGGGACGCTCGACATCGTCGAGACCGACGACGTGTTCACCTTGAGGGCTTCGCTGCCATGGGCAACTTGATTGCAGTCGTGATCGTCGACGACGACCCGCTGGTGCGCAGCGGACTCGCGCTGATGCTCGGCGGAGCCCGAGACCTGCGCGTGGTCGCCGACGCCGCGAACGGCGCAGAGGCGGTGGCAGCCTGTGCGGAGCACCATCCCGATGTCGTCCTGATGGACCTGCACATGCCAGTGATGGACGGGATCGAGGCGACGCGTCAGCTGTGTTCGCCGGTCGCGTCGCCATCGGTCCTGGTGCTGACCACGTTCGACGACGATGAGTCCGTACTGCGCGCGCTCGCCGCGGGGGCCTCCGGGTTCCTCCTCAAGGACACCGACCCCGAAGATATCGTCGAGGCGGTCCGCAGGGTCGCCGCGGGTGAGCCCACGCTCTCGCCCACGGTCACTACCACCCTGATCGAGCAGGTGAACAGCCTGGGCAGGAACCTCGACCGCGGCCGATCGGCCAAGGAGCTGATCGCCCGCCTGACCGAGCGCGAGCGCGACGTCGCACGCGCCGTCGGCCGTGGGCAGGACAACGCCCAGATCGCGGCCACGCTGCACCTGAGCATTCCTACCGTCAAGGCGTACGTCGGCCGGCTCTTCGTCAAGCTCGACGTGGAGAACCGTGTGCAGATCGCCTTGCTCGCGCGCGATGCGGAGCTGGACTAGCTCGAGCCCCGAGCGCGGGACGCCTCACGCTGATGAGCGTGCACTGCTGCAACGCCCTCAGAGCGTCCGGGAGCCGATCCCGTTGCGGTGATGCGCGCGACCTGAGTCATAACCTTCGGCATACCGGATCCGTCACCGCAGCGGGTTCCTCTTACGGGCACCGCCTGGAGTAGCCGAAGACCGGTCCTCAGTCCGGGGCGTCGCCGTCGAGGTCGCGCAGCACACGCCGCAGCACGTCCTCGACGTCGTGGGGCGCGATCGGCCGTGGGTGAGACGTGGCGCGCGCCAAAAGGGCCAGGTCGACAGCGGTGAGAGACGGTTCTCGTCCGAGCGCCCAGCGGGCCGCCGCGGTCTTGGATGTGTGCTCACCGGTCAACTCGAAACGCCACATGCGGCACGCGGTGAGGACCATGTGAACCGCGTTCTTGTCGTCGTCGGTCAGTTTAAGCCAGGTGCGGAGCCAGCCGACGCTATTTGCCCGCACGCGGTGGCCCGGAACTTCACCGATCACCTCACCCGGCCCGGGCCCCATGAGTGCGCGTCCGTTTGCTCGAATCTCGGACAGCTCTGGCCAGAGGTCGGATACCTGTTTTTCGCGCCCTGCGACCTCCAGTTGGTCATCGGAACCCGGCCAGCGGCCGACCATCAGTTCCCGGTCGGGGTGTTCCCCCGGGGTGGCCGCAGCCTGCCGAGTGACGACCAGCAGATCGACGCCACCTGCCGGGCCAAGGTCGGCACGGTCAACGGCGCTCACTAACCCATCGACCTGACCTGAGGTCAGGGCGCGATCCACGATGAGGAGCAAGTCAATGTCACTCAGTCCGGGCCGGAAGTCGTCCTGCGTTAGAGAGCCGTGGAGAATTGCCGATACCAAGCACCGTTGCAGGATCGCCGCGCATTCGTCGGCCAACCTGCTGCACGCCGCGAGGGCATGTTCCTCAACGCTGCTCATGCAGGGTGTACTTATCGTCATCCCAAGACATCGTCCAGCTTGCGGACGAACCGGCCGCCCCCTCCTCGCTACCGAAGGCATCCGAATCTTCATCGACGCCGACGTAGGAACGGTGACGCTCAGGGTCGTAGTCGTCTCTGACGCTCAACCCCCAAGAACGCAACTCCTCCCTTGTAGGAAGCACATCGTCGAAGATGCCAAACACTCGTCCGTCGAGGTGGCTCGCGCCCTCAATCTTGCGACCCGCAACCAGGGCGTCAACCGTCAGACGGTCAAGGCCGGTCACCCGCGAGAACTCATCGATCAACATCACCCCGCGACCTCTAATGAGCGGAGGCTCGTCAACCGTTCGATCGTCCATGCTCGGAGTCTTTCACCCGTCCCGGCATTGCGGCGATCGGCCTCCCTCCCACTCCCGGTCGGTCAGGCCCACGTGCGCATGTTGCATGTCTGGAGGTCCCCACAAGCCGAAGCGCCCGCGGTGAGGGATGTCGGCCGCAGGGCTGAAGTCGTCGTTGTCGCCGCAACGGGATCCGCTTGCGGGACTTCTCCTCCACCACTCGAGCCACCGGCTCTGGAATCTCCTTGAAGTTTCGGAGGGACGCTGCCTGACCTGCGTAAACGCGGCGCGGGGCGCCACGTCCCCCCGCCATTCGACGGTTTGGGGGACGGATGCGGGGACGCTGAGCCGCCACGCTGCGGCCCGTGACCAAAGTCAGCAGCGCCAGAGTGTCCGAATCGTGCGCGCCGCGGTTGCTTATCCGTGGCGTGAAGATGTTGCGACCACCCTCGACCCGCGCCGCGGTACGCAAAGACACGGTCATGGCCGGGTGCCAGGCTGGTCCTCGTTCCTCAGGTCGGGGTGCTGGACGGTCTTCATGTAGCGGGTGCCTTTGACGCTGAGTCCGAAGAGGTCGTAGATGCGGCGCACGTCGCCGCCAGCGGCGTGGATCTCGTGCAGGATGCGGTCTTCGCGCAGGGCACGCGGGCGGATCCGGCTGTCCTTCCACGGGAAGGAGTGGCCGCCGGGGACGAGTCGCGGCGCGGTTCGCCGGTTGATGAGGAGGTGCGGGTTCGCCGTGGCCGGCCAGGTCCGGTTGCGGTGGTCGAGCCAGGCAGCGAGCCGGGTCCTGACGGGAGCTGCGAGCGGGATCTCACGGCCGTCGAGGTGGAGGCGACCGTCGACGATGTCGGTCATCTGCAGTTCGCGGACCTGCTTGCCGGTCAGGCCGTGGAAGGCCACCAGAGCGACGGCGAGCGCGACGGCCGGGTTGGGCGAGTCCAGTTCCGCTCGGATCAGGGCGGGGTCCAGCGGCAGTGGAATGGTTGTGGCGACGCGGGTCAGGTCGATGTCGCGCATGGGGTTAGCGAAGACGAGTCGGCGTCCCTTGAAGATCTTGAACAGCGACTTCAGACCGTTCTCCGCGAAGTGGCGGTGGCTGGTGCCGGTGGGGAGGGATGCAAGGGCGGCAAGGATGTCCTCCTTGCTGATCTCAGCGAACGACTGGCGCCCGGCTTCGACCCATGTCTGCACGACGGGCGCCAGACCTTGGACGTGGAGCTCGACTGTCTCGGGTTCGCGGGGCAACTGGCGAGGGGCTTGCCGGGACCCGCCGAGCATGATCTGAAGCCACAGCCGGAGGTGCTCGCGCATGGTATCCGGGAGGGCTCCGGACTCGATGAACTTGGTGTCGAAGTACCGCTCGACCCGGGTCGGGACGTCCTCAATCAGGAGCCCGGCTTCCGCGAGGACATCGAGGGTGGATGTGACGGTGCCGTCGTATCGGCGCAACGCCACGACGTCACTGGCGCGGACCTTCGCGGTGGGAGTAGGGCGCAGGATCTGCAGCAGCCGCAGGGACTGGATTACGGCATTGCGCTGCTTGACACTCCAGCCATAGCGCCGGGCGTGGTCGGCGACGACGGCCGCGCAGTACCGGGTCAGTTCGCTGTCCTCGACCAGGAGGCGTTGGCGCAGCACCTCGGGGTCGGGGTCCATGTCGAACAGGGTCAGCTGTTCGAGCGCGTGGTCGTCGAAGCTGGTGCCAGGTTGGTAGGGCAGCCAGTTCTTGTTCTTCTTCGACCACCGGCCATCCCAGCTGACGTAGTCGGGCAGCGGGGTCACGCGACGCTTGAAGACCATGTTGGCGAAGAACAGCTGCTGGCTGTCGTTGTTGGTGCTAGCCAGGTCCGGGGCACGGGCGGGCCCCTGCTCGAGGCAAGCATTCTCGAGGCAAAGGCGACAGGCTCGTCGGTCGCTGACGTGGCTGGTGCGGCCGCAGTAGGCGCATGTGCCCAGGGGGTAATGCGTCTGCCACCAGCGGCAGGACCAGCAGGTCCAGTTGTGGCGGGGGTAGACGCCCCAGGCCAGGCACCCCTTGCAGGATCCGACGTGCTCGGGGCTGCGGGGATGGCACCGGCCGCACAAACCCTGACTGAAGTAGTCGGTGCGGGCGCGGCAGCGGTTGCACGGTGGAGCCGCGAACGGGCCGCCGGGCAGGCACTGATAACAGAAGTCGACCCTGGGGCTGGTCCACACGACGCGGTTGCTCTGGCACCGATTGCACTTGGGCGGCGGCCGCAACGCCGCGTTGGGCCGGGCGCAGGCATGGGCTGCTCGTCGTGTCCGTGGGCGATGGGGATGCGGGCTACAGCGGCGGGGTCGGGCGGGGCTTGCCGAGCCGCGGTGTGACCGCCGGTGGCGTTCCGCCGCTGCCGGTCGGATCGCCAGTCCCGTTACCGCTATTGCCGTTGGCTGCGTCGGTGTTGCGGGGACGGCGCGCGGCGACCTTGTCCGGCTCGGGTGTCAACAGGTCGTTCGGAGTGCATCCGAGCACGGCGCACAGGACGTCGAGCTCTTCGAGGCGCATCGTCGGCGGGTTCCCGGCCCACCACGACGACATCTTGCCGGCGGAGATCTCGAGCCCGGCATCTGCCAGCATCCGGCGCAGTTGCGCGGACTTCCAGATCCCTCGTTCGGCGGCCCGGAGCCGCAGGCTCCACTGCATCTGGATCCTCTCCTTCGGTTCGTCGGGGTTAGTAGTTGCGGATGCCCAGGCGGGCTTCGATGCGGTCGCTCGCGCTGTTCCACGCGCGTTCGATGTGGTCGCTGCGGACGTGGAGGTAGCCCGAGGTCGTTGCCAGCCACTGGTGGCCGAGGAGCTCTTGGAGCGCCTTGATGTCACTCCCGGCCGCGTACAGCGACGGTGCGCAGTAGTGCCGCAGCACGTGTGGGGTCATGCGCCGCGACCACGCCGGCAACCACTCGTCGACTTGGAGTCCCAGGGCGCGGCGCAGCGCGTTCGCGCCGACGCGTCCGCACCGGTCCAGATCGCGGTCGAACCGCTCAGACGGAAGCAGCGGGGCGTCCGGGTCGGCCCAGTCGTGACCGTACTGGGGGCGGACCTCGGCCAGCCACCAGTCGATCAACTGGTTCGCGCCGTTGATCGCTGGTACCAGCCGGGGCTTGGGTCCGCGGCCGCGCGAGCCTTTGCCGTGGCGGACGTGGACCTTGCCGAACTCACCCAGATCGGGGCACCAGTCGCGGATGTCGAGCATGACGGTCTCGTTGATGCGCAGCCCGAGTCGGCGCCACAGCGATGCGGCGAAATCGTCGCGGGCCGCCGGCAGGTACTTGCGTGCCTGCGTGACCGACCCGCGCCAGGCGGTGAACAGCGAGTCGATCTCCTCATCGGGTGGCGGCACCCGGACCTTGCCCAACGATGCCCCGGGCTGGCGATTGAACTCATCGATCGGTTGCTCGACCAAGACGCCGGTCGCGCGGCGGATCGTGCCCTCGTAGCGGGCGATCACGAACTCGTAGAAGCCCGCCAGCGCGCCGGCCTTGCCCGCCCGGGTCGTCACGCTGAGCCCCATCCGCCGCTGCTGGGCCAAGAACGCGTCCGCGTCCGCGCAGGTGGCCTCCCACAGCGGAGTCGACAGCGAGCGAGTGAACTCGATGACGATCGCCCGAGTCCCGCCGATGTGGCGGTCAGTCAGACCTGCCGCGGACATCGCCAGCGCGTACTGGTCGACCAGCTCCTGCTCGAAGTCTTGGACCGCCTGCACACCTATCAGTGCCGGATCAGCAGCGCTGCCACCCGGCAGCGCCACCAAGCCCATCAGTCACC
This sequence comes from Nocardioides sp. W7, assembly GCF_022919075.1. Taxonomy (NCBI): domain Bacteria; kingdom Bacillati; phylum Actinomycetota; class Actinomycetes; order Propionibacteriales; family Nocardioidaceae; genus Nocardioides; species Nocardioides sp. W7. The sequence goes on from NZ_CP095078.1 coordinate 3,971,144, forward strand.
GTCTTCAAGTGAGGCGATCATGCGTCGTTGCTACATCGAAACGGTCAGCCACAGTGACGCACAGTCAGTTCAACGTCACGTGATGGCTGAACCAGAGCCACCTGCGCAAATACAGATCGGGGCGCGCGGACGTCCGAACGAACCTGAGTTCCTAGAGATTGGCGACCCCCAATGACCACCCAACTGCGCAGCCGCGCCGCGCGCGAGGAGAAGCTCGCCGCACTCCACGACCAGCTCACCCACGCGGTCACGGCGCTCGTGACCGGAGAGGACTGGAAGCGCGCCCTGACGTTCGCAGCACAGTTCCGCTCGCGCAGCTTCAACAACACGATGCTCATCCACGCCCAGCACCTCGCCGCCTACACCGAAGGCCGGGTGCCCGACCCGACCCCGACGTACGTCGCCGGCTTCCACCAGTGGCTCTCCCTGGGCCGCCACGTCGTAAAGGGCCAGCACGGGTACAGCATCCTCGCCCCCGTCACCGCCAGATTCGCCTCAGCCACCCCCGCCGACGCCGGGTCCTGGCACCGCCTCGGCCGAGGCGAGAAACCCGCAGGCGGGGAGACTGTGAAGTCGAAGCTCATCGGCCTGAAACCCACCCACGTCTGGGATGTCTCCCAGACCGCCGGCGACCCCGTCCCGCAGCTCCCCCGCCCCGCCCTGCTCCAGGGGCAGGCACCGGCCGGGCTATGGGACGGACTCGCCGACCAGATCACCGCCCGCGGCTACGAACTCCGTCTGGTCTCCTCCGCGACGGCGATCGGCGGCGCCAACGGCCTGACCGACTTCCTCACCCGCGAGGTCTCGATCCGGGTGGACATCGACGACGCCGCCCAGGCCAAGACTCTCGCCCACGAGCTCGGCCACGTCCTGCTCCACGCACCCCGAGACGCAGCCCGGGGCGCCGAAGCGGCAGCGGACGCCACCCTGCACCGTGGGATCGCCGAGGTCGAAGCCGAATCCGTCGCCCTCATGGTCGGCGCCGCCCACGGCCTCGACACCACCTCCTACACCGTCCCCTACGTCTCGACCTGGGCCACCAGCGTCCCCAACAAGACCCCCGCCGAGGTCGTCCAGGCCACCGCCGAACGGGTACTCCACACCGCGATCGGGATCCTCGACCAACTCGACACAGCGAAGGTCGGCGACGGCACCCCACCCGGCCTCGACCGCGACGCCCTCACCCGCCAGACCGGCGCCGTGTCTCGTTCGTCGGGCGTACGGCGCGACGACACGGTGCTCGGGTCATGAAGATCCCCGTCGTCCTGGCCACCGCCCACGTCGAGGTCGGCACGGACGGAGGACTGCTCGTCGACGTCGACGGGGAACCCTTCGCCGGCGACCGACTGCTGGACCGCAGCGACCTGTCGGCCGTTCTCGACGAGATCACCACCACCCTCGGCACCGCTGTACGGGTCGAGGTCCGCGAGAGCGACGGCACCGTGTACGCCGACATCGCCACCCCGCCCGATGCCGAACCCGTCGTCGCGGTCCCGGAGCCGGCCCAGGGGTCCCCGATGTCCGGACTCAGCGGGACGGGATTCCAGCCCGGCGAGGAGGTCGAGATCGCCTACGTCGTGGCCCGACAGACCGCCGACGCCAGCGGCCGTGCCGACCTACAGCTTCCGCCGGCACTCGCCTCAGCCCACCGGCATCGACTCGTCCTGGTGGGCGTCACAAGCCGGGTCGCGGCCGCGATGGAACAGCCGTCGTGAGCCCCCGCACCCAGCCCGTCGACCATGCCCTGACCAACGCGGCCCTCGTCGCGATCGGTACGGCGTTCGCGATGGCGCTCCTGCTGCGCGCGGCCGGCTCCATCGCGGCCCTCGTCACCGGAACGCACCAGCCCACCGGGAGCCCGACCTCCGGCCTGCGGGTACTCGCACAACCCAGCTCACCCGGGCCGGCGCTTGGCGCTCGCGATCTCTCCTCCGTTGCCTACTGGGGCGTCGTGCTGCTCCTCGTCCTAGCGCTCGCAACAGCGGTCTGGGTCGGATGGCTGGTCGTCGCCCGTGCTCGCCATCGCGCCGCGCACGATCCCCACCGGATCCGGGGCACAGCGAGCAGACGAGACATCGCCCCCGTTGCCTCCGAGAAGGCACTCCTACGCCGGGCGACGAACCTGCGTCCCTCCCTGACTCGCCCCCGAGCCGCCGACGTCGGCTACCTCCTCGGCACCAGCCACGGACGCGGGATCTGGGCCTCGGTCGAGGACTCGATCCTCGTCATCGGCCCACCGCGATCCGGCAAGGGACTCCATCTCGTCATCAACGCGATCCTCGACGCACCCGGCGCCGTCGTGACCACCTCGACCCGACCCGACAACATCGCCGCCACCGTCCGGAGCCGGCAGAAGTTCGGGCCGGTCGCGGTCTTCGACCCCCAACGACTCACCGTAGGCATCGACGACGTGCGCGGCGCCGGGGTGCGCTGGTCACCCATCCGCGGCTGCCAGAACCCGCTCACTGCGATGATCCGCGCCACCGGGCTCGCCTCCTCCACCGGACTGTCGACGGGCGGCACCGACTCCGGCGGCTTCTGGGAAGGACGCGCCCGCGCCGCACTCCAAGCCCTCCTGCACGCCGCCGCCCTCGACCACCTGCCGACCCGAGTGCTGTTCGAGTGGTCGCTGTCGGCCAACGCGGCCGTGGACGCCGTCGGCATCCTCGCCAGCCACACCGGCGCCGCACCCGGCTGGGCCGACTCCCTCCAGGCCATGATCGACTCCGACCCCCGCACCCGGGACTCGATCTGGATGGCCGTCTCCCAAGCCATGGCCTGCCTCGCCGACCCCCAAGTCCTCGACGCCGTCAGCCCCGAGCCCGGTCAGGAGTTCGACCCGACCCGGTTCCTCACCGACAACGGCACCCTCTACCTGCTCGCCACCGGCGCCGGTGCCGGCGCCGCTTGGCCCCTCGTCGCCGCCTTCCTCGAAGACCTCACCGAAACCGCACGCCACCTCGCAGCCTCAGCCCCCGGAACACGTCTCGACCCACCGCTCCTCCTCGCGCTCGACGAGATCGGCAACCTCGCTCCAATGCCCTCACTGCCGACTCTCATGGCCGAGGGTGGTGGCACCGGGATCACCACCATGCCGGTCCTTCAGTCGCTCGCCCAGGCACGCAACAAATGGGGCGAGCACGCCGCCAGCACCATCTGGGACGCCTCCATCGTCAAGGTCATCCTCGGCGGCGCCTCCGCCTCCAAGGACCTCCAAGAACTCTCCGTCCTCATCGGCGAACGAGACGAACCCACCGACACCGTCACCATCAGCGAATACGGCGCACGGTCGACCCAGCGATCCACACGGCAACGCCACATCATGCCGCCCGAGCGGATCCGCATGCTCCCGTTCGGCACCGGACTCGTACTGCTCCGCAGCGCACCGCCCATCGTGACCAACCTCCGTCGCTGGACTGCGCGTGAGACACCCTTCTCGAGGCGATCCGCGCCGTGAGGGGCACTCCCACAAGGTGCTGCACATCGGCTCCCTTCTGTTGTCAACCGGTGGTCTGGGGCGTCCTGCGCTGAGGGGTCTTCCGGGCGGTCGGGGTCGGTTGTAGCGTCGGTTTCGCGGGTCCGGGAAGTGGCTGATCCGAAGTGTCGATGTGCGGGGGCAGGTCGACCGCGCTGGATTCTTGAGTCGCCCCGCAGTGCCCTCCCGGACCCGTGCCAGTTTCGGTGACTGCTGCGAGGTCGGCGTCCGCGAGTAGCTGTCGGTAGATCGCATCGGAGATCCTGCGCTTGAGACATCGCAGGGCTTCGAGGGGCTTCTTGCCCTCGGCTCGCTTTCGGCGGTAGTAGGTGCGGCCCCCGGTGTCGAGACGGGGCTGGGTGACGGCGGCGATGTGGATCATGTGGTTCATCCGTCGGTTCCCGGCACGCGAGAGCCGGTGGCGGTTCTGCTCGCCGGAGGACGCGTCGAGTGGTGCGGTGCCGGTCCAGGACGCGAACCGGTTGCGGTCGGCGAACCGGGTCACGTCGCCGACGTCGGCGAGCACGCGGGCCGCGACCACTGGGCCGACGCCGTGGATGTCCATCAGCCGTGACTCGCGGGCGAGGACGATGGTCTTCAGCTCGGCGGTGGCCTTCTTGATCTTGGCCTCGACCGCGATCAGCTCCGCGAGTTCGTCGGCGGCGATCCGGCGGCGGGTCTTCCCGGCGATGTCCCGGGGGCGGACAGAGGCGAGCATGGCTTTGGCCTGTCCGGTGGTGACGTCGCGTTTGGCCTGGCCGGGCAGGAGTTCGGCGAGCAGGGCCTGGAGGCGGTCGACGGTCTGGACCCGTCGCCGGGTCAGTGCTTCGCGGCGGTCGGTGAGCATCCGCAGCGCTTCGAGCTCACCGTCGACGTGGAGGGCTCGCAGGGTCTTGGTGCGGACCGCGACGATCGCGATCGAGTGGGCATCGCGGGCGTCGGTCTTGCGGTTGTGGCCGGTGTCGAAGAGCCGGACCCTGGCAGCGAGCTTGGCCGGCACGTCAACGACCTGCTCACCGGCTTCCAGGAGCCGTTGCGCCAGCGGGCGCCCGACACCATTGGCGCCTTCAACTGCCCAGATCCGGTCGGGCCAGCTCTTCGCGTACGCCCGCATCGCGGTGTAGCCGGCCTGGTCGGTGGTGAAGCGGCCTGAGCCGAGAAGCTTCTCGTGCTGGTCGGCGACCTCGATCGTGGCCGACAACTTGTGGGGGTCGACCCCGATGATCACGTGCTCTGCTTGCTGTCCCATGTGCTGCTCCCGCCTGTTGCTCGTTCCGTGGTGGACGGCGAGGTGGGCATTGCTACTACGAGCAGGGCAGTCCCTTGACTTGTCTACTGGCCCCAGACATCACGGGTCTGCAGCCCTACGGTGTCGAGGGTGTCGGTTCGGGGTGGCTCGCAAGTCCCCTTGCCGCCTTCGGGCTGGCTCATCAAGAGCGTGCGTACCCGGCCGGCACCCGCCGCGGCGTGGCTCAGCAGAGGCGTGATCGATCCAGAAGTCAGGTTGCCCACCGCGGTCTCTCCCACCGGCACAGCGAGGAAGGCGACGGATGATCACGATTGGCATCGACCCGCACAAGAGCTCCCTGACCGCGGTAGCGGTCCATCCTGACGGCCATACCAATCCACCGATTCGACTCGTGGTGGACAAGAACACCCAGGCCGCGATCCTCGCGTGGGCCTCTCAGTGGCCTGAGCGCCAGTGGGCAGTCGAAGGAGCCACCGGACTGGGCCGCGGCATTGCCCAGCAGCTCGTCACCGCCGGTGAGCTCGTGCTCGAGGTGCCGGCCAAGCTCGCGGCGCGAGCACGGCTCCTGGGGTCGAGCAGTGCCCGCAAGACCGATGTTGCCGACGCCATCTCGGTTGCCACGGTCGCCCTGCACAACCGGCGCCTGAATCGCGTGCAGCTCGAGAACCACCACACGATCATGCGACTGCTCACTGAGCGTCGCGATGACCTGGTTGCCGAGCACACCCGGTGGATCAACCGGCTGCACGTCCTGCTGCGCGATCTGCACCCCGGTGGCGCCGAGGTCCGGCTCGGCACCGTCGACGCCTCCACGCTGCTGACCAAGATCCGCCCGGTCACCGCCGCCGATCATCAGCGCAAGCACATCGCCCGCGACGTGGTGCGCGACCTCAAGCGCCACGAGGCATCGATCAAGGAACTCGATAAGCAGCTGCGAGCAGCAGTCACCGCGAGCGGCACCAGCCTCACCGAGATCCAGGGCATCGGGTTCCTGACCGCCGCGAAGATCCTCGCGCTGACCGCAGACATCCGGCGCTTCCCCAACCAGGAGCACTACGCCAGCTACGCCGGCACCGCGCCCATCGACGTTTCCAGCGGTGAGCAGGAGACCCACCGACTATCGAGGCGTGGCAACCGCCAACTCAACGCAGCCATCCACGTCGCCGCCGTCACCCAGGCACGTGACCCCGGCCCCGGCCGCGACCACTACCGGCGCAAGATCGCCGAGCACAAGTCCGTCAAAGAAGCCCGCCGCAGCCTGAAACGACGCATCTCGAACGCCATCTACCGCCGCATCCTGAGCGACCAGCAACGCCTCGAACTTCAGGCCGCTTGACACACAGAGGCGCTCTTGAGCCACGCCTCGTCAGCGGTGCCCGGCGGGCTGCAGACCGATAGCGAGCCACACCCGGTAGCCGGGTGGGCAGCCCAATAGAGAGCGAACCCACCGGGCACCTGGACCGAGTCTGGCCAGACATCGATCCTGCCGGGAGTCTCTAGTAGCCCACTAAGACGCCTAAGTTGCCATCCGGGGGTCGCACGGTCGAGCGGATGAGCAACTTGGTGGGTGCAAAGTGCTTATCTAAAGGTCAAATGTCCGTACGAGACACCAGAGGGGAACCCGTACTCCGACTCAGCAGCAGGTCAACCCCAACCTGCCGACGGCTGCGGACGCCCGAATAGAAGCCCACGAAATGGGACAGGATCGTCCACAAGCTCGGCCGCAGTTCACTCGCGAACCTCGCGAATGCTGTTCGCGCCTGCGCTCTTTCAAGGACCGTTGCCAAGTCCTGGTCACCGAAGGGCTCGGATGGTGGCAGAGCAAACGCCAGATCAGGTGTCAGAACCCGGATTCGGATGCTTCGTAGGGCCTCGAGGATGCGCTCACGGCCATCAAACTCGGCACCCCCCAGGGCGCGTAATGCTAGCTTGGCCACGTTCAGCGTCCGCGTAGAGCCGCTCGGGTAATTGGCGACCACAGACTCGCGCATCACTCCACCCCCGGCGTGCCAGACTTCGATGATTTCATGCTCATCGTCGATGAGCGCAGCTTGCCATCCTGAGATCGATCCCTTAACGAACTTGCCAAGGGCCGTAGACCGAAATTCTGGCCGCTGCAATCCAAACGCGAGAATCATCGCCGACGCCCGTTGCCGGAAGGAACCGTCGAGTGACTTCGTGAGGGCCCGGGTTATCGCCGCTAAGTAGTCCTCGTCCATATCGCCGATTCGCGCCAAGACGGCCGGATAGTCTGATGACGTCGTGAGAGCCGGCGACACATCTAAGGTCTCTAGACCGTGCATCAGTAGCAGACGGAGGTAAGCGGGCGCGCGGTCCGCAATCCCCTCCGCGAGAAGAGCCATAGACAAGTCAGGACCTAATGAAGCGATGCGGTCTAACGCGTCACCGGCGTCGACTTCCCGCAGGCTGTTCACCGCGGACCCACGAAGATGTTCGTGCTCTGCGAAGACTCTACCAAAAGCCAACAGCCACGTATTGCGCCAGTGCACAGCTGGGCCGATGGCCGCAAGTTGCCTAACAATGCGTTCATCTGCACCAGTAGTCAGAGCTGACGCTGCCATGAACTCCTGAAGGCTTCGAACCTCGAACCCGACCCCATCACCCTTTGGCACGACTAGGACCAGGCGCGTCAGCGCGGCGCTCTCGAGCTGGTCCACAAGTCCCTCGATCTCGGCTTCCTTGACCCCTTCTGCAATTAGCCGCGCCACAGCAATTTCTCTGAACTCTGACAGCGGCAAGACTGCTTCGGCGTTGTCGTCCCGCTCGCTCGCGACTTGGAGACGAAGTCCGACTTCTTGGTGCAGTGCGTTTATGTCGGACCTACGCACCTCTAGTAATCGGGCGATCGCGCCTTTCTTTCCAACCTCGCGGGCATAGATCGTTTCGTAGTATGACGAGAAGAGCTCATATCGACCAGTAGGCACTTTAGCCGCAATCTCGGCCAGCAATAGCATGATGGTTACCTGCAGCGGACTCTGCATGAGGCGGGCAGTCGACGGCTCATTGAACGCTTCGTCCAACCGCCGCAGCGAAGCCGCGTGTAGTTCCTCGTCCTCTGCGTTGCGGACCGTTGAGAGTCGGTTCGCGTAGTTGAGCGCGTCGCGTCTTGAGAGTGGCGCTAGGCGCAGTCTTTGAAAATCGTCCTCTGACACATAGTGGTCATAGCCCTGAGGACGAGTGGTAATGACCACCAACAAATCGGCGTCTGCGTCGGCCGCCTCGAGCATGAAGTCTTCTACCTGCGCCCGCAAATGCTCGCGTACGGATGGATGGGCGACTTCATCTAGGCCATCAAGGACTACTAGCCACGGCCACTTCTCTAGCCATTTAAGGATCGACGCGTTCGACAGACCGTCTTCCTCTACCAATTCGCGCAGTTGTCTCGTGACCCACCTAATCAGCGTGACATCTTCGCCCCCGGCAATAGCGTCACCGTACGCAGCTAGATCTACGCGAATGGGCCAACGTCTGTTTCGCGGCTCTGCGATCCGCAAGTCTGCCATTACATTGCGCGTCGCCCGAACCACTTCGGCGGTAGCGGCAGGGATCGTAGCTAGATCGAGATTCCGCACCAGCGCCACTCGATAAAACTGTGTGAGCATCTGCGAAAGAGTTGTCTTTCCCTGGCCCGGGTCTCCGACTAGGAGGAAGTGAGTTGGCCCCGGGGGGCGCCCCTTTGCCCGGGGCGCAAGGATCGAATCCCCATGCTCCAGGATGTGCTTGACAGTCTGCACTAAACGCGAATGCTGATGTTGATCTACCAACGTGGCGTTGAGATCGGTGCAAACTTGCTCAAGGAACAGTTTGTCGTTCGAGCGAAACCCCTGCTCGCTGAGCCGGATAATGCGCTCCCTACCTAACATCTTCAACGCGTGCTTAGAGAGCACTACGTCAAGGTTGCGAGGGAGGGAAACCAAACTGCTCGCGTCTGCGAAGACGTCTGCGGGCGCGATAAAGGCTGCGAACCTCTTCCGCACCGACACGTCGGCGTCGAGGAGGCGCTCAACTGCGTCTCTCGGAAACACGCGCCACCCACGGATGCCCAAGTTCTCCGCTTGCTCGTGCATCAGCGAGTCGAAGCGGTCCCTACCACCGCCAGCCGCGGGCGAAAGCGCCACATTGGTCACGAATATCAAGTACTCGGGCAGTTGTCCCTTTACGCGTCGTTCACTCTTAGGATTGGCCCAGACGAGCAACTCCCGCTCGACCTGGTCAATGAACCAGTTTTGGTCGTGGGTCGTCCCGAGTCGGTCTTGCCTGAACTTGACTTGACCTACGACGTAGCCATCCCACGCGGCACTTGTTCCGTCAACGCCATTCCATGTGACCTGACCCTGGAGGGTAAAATCGCGACCCCCGTCCTTGCCTGCGCCGTAGGTCTTTACGGCATGCCCTAAGACCTTAAACATGAGCGCCTGACTCATGTGCTCAAACTGATCCGGGCCAAGGTTCTCTAGGTCGTATTGCAACTGTCTCCACCAGTCCGAACTCGTGTGCGCAACGCCATCACGTCGTACAGGCGAGCCTAGAGCACAGGCGGCTCAAACTGTTCTCATTCGCGATAGTCGAAGGGTTGCCGCGTGCTCGACTGGAATTGTTGGCTTGAGGCAGGGTCGCCCGTCGTGCCGGACGGGCCTCACGTCATGCTTCAGCCCACCGTCGGCGACTAGCTCAGTGAGGCCGCTGCTCCTTGGTGGCCTAGCCGTGATGCCCGGGCGACGACTTCCGGGCGAGCGTCATACCACCGCGTGAGGGCGGCTACGCCTGAGACCTGCTGCCGGTCACGCTCTTGTTAGCGATTTCGGCCCGCCAGGAGGATCACGGTGACACCCTGCGAAGGTCACGCCGCTACCGTCCGGGGGTCCCCGTCATGGCTTGGTTCGATCGTTTCCGCCGCTCAACCCGAGTTCCGCGCCCTACAGGAGCGACCAAGCCAAGACGAACGACAACTCCGGCACCGGCTTCGCAGGCCGCGCCCTCGTCAGTCCCGCGTCCTGGTCCCCACCCACGATTCGTCGTGCTCGACGTCGAGACCACCGGCCTGTCGGCCACCACCCATCGCGTGCTCGAGATCGCGCTGGTCACGACCGACCCATCGGGACGCGTGCTCGACGAATGGACCACCAGGCTGAACCCCCAGGGCCCGGTCGGCGCCACCCACATCCACGGCATCACCGACGCCGACGTCCGTCACGCCCCCGTGTTCACCGACGTCCTCGACGAACTCAACCAACGCCTCACCGGCGCCGCCCTCGTCGCGCACAACGCCCGCTTCGACCTAGCCTTCCTACGCGCCGAGTACGCCCGCGCACAGTGGCGCCTGCCCTACCTCCCAGCGCTCTGCACCCTCGACGCCTCATCCCACCACCTGCCCCACCTTCCACGCCGCCGCCTAACCGACTGCTGCCACGCAATCGGCCACCCACTCATTCACGCCCACTCCGCTCTCAGCGACGCCCGAGGCACCGCAGCCCTCCTCGCGCACTACCTCCACCCCCACTACGGCGTCCCAGCGCAACCCGAACACGTACGGATGCCGCACGATGCGCTGGCCATCACCTGGCCGTCAGGTCCAGAAGCGGCACCCGTGCCCGTCGCCACCGGCCGCAGATCCGCGAGCCTCACACGGCGACGCGATCTGTCGGACCGAGCGCGGCGCAACGTCGAAGCGCTGAACCTCACCACGGCACGCCCGACTCAGCCGCTGGTGCAGCTGGTCGAACGATTCACCCTCGCTGACGCCCTCGACGAGGGCGCGCCGACCGGCGCGCTCGCCTACCTGGAGAAGCTCGCCGAGGTCCTCGAGGACGGAATCCTCACCCCCGACGAGGCCGCTGACCTCGACGAGGTCGCATCAATGCACGACCTCGACCAGCCCTCGATCACCCTCACCCACCGCGCCTTCGTCCTCGCACTCGCCCACGCCGCACTCGCAGACGGCAAGGTCACTCGCGCAGAGACCGACGAACTCCGCGTCGTCGCCGCACTACTCGACGTCGACCCCACCGTCGTCCGCACCCTGGTCACAGAGGCCGAGACCACCCGACAGACCCGCCTGTCCGCCAACCTCGGACCACTGCCGGACGACTGGGCACACGGCGAACCACTCCGCGTCGGAGACCGCGTCGTCTTCACCGGATGCGAGGGCGCCGGCCGCGACGAGCTCGAGCAACGGTCAACCGTGCTCGGTGTGCGAGTCATCGGAACCGTGTCCTCTAAGACCGCGATGCTCGTCACCGACGGCACGATGCTCGGAGGGAAGCACCAGAAGGCCACCAGCCTCGGGATCCGGACCATCGACCCCTCCACCTACCGCCTCCTGCTCCAGCATCTGCAGCCCGCGGCAACCCCACCTAGCCAGGAGACCCGTCGACCGCAGGTCGGAGTCTTAGCGCCCACAATCGCAGCCCTTCCCACCGACCCCCCGACCGCACCGGCCACGGTCGCTACCCCGGCGCCGTCCGACACCCTCAACGCCGCGGTACCCCCGGCCGCGGTACGTGCCTGGGGACGCGACAACGGCTGGGAGATCGGACAGCGGGGTCGACTACCCGCTGGTCTGCTCGAGGCCTACAACGCAGCGCGACAGGACTAAGTCAGCGGCGGCATTCCAGTCATCAGCTCTGCCACGTTGAGAGTGGCTACGCTCGCCCGTGATCTGCCGCGACCCGCGCGCGAGGCGGTTGCGTCTTACCGCAGCTTCTGTGTTCGGACCGGCGCCCCGGACTAGCCTCAGGTCATGGGAGATGGGCGCGGAAACTGGTTCGATGAGGCCTTGGCTGCCGGCGCGGGCCTCATCCCAATCGCGGGCCCCTTCTTGGAAGGTCCGGCATCTCGTCTGGTTGGAAAGGTCCGCGAAGAGCAAGCTCGGCTACGGTCGAAGGCCCTGCGGGCGGCGGAGCGCGTCTCGGGCCTATCGCGTGAAGCTCTCGCCGAGAGGATCGAAGTACGCCCAGAACTTGTGCCGATCACCGTGCGCGTCCTGCACCTCGCCGGGATGAAGGGCCAGGACGAGATGCTAACTCTGCTGGGTGCAGCTCTCGGCACAGCTGCCGCGAACCCAGATCGTGCCTCCGAGGTCGAACTGCTCCTGAGTGGCATCGCGTCGCTCCGCGGGGAGCACATCCGGGTCCTGAAGGCGATGAGCCGGACACCGAAGTGGCGGAAGCTACCTAAGGAACTTCTCGACCGATCGGTAAGGCCATCCGAGACCGTTGAAGCCACAGCCTGGAACCCTGAGGCTCTAGCCGACGAAGTACTCCTAGCTAATGACGTGGCGTGGCAATGCATACTTGGTCTGGAAGCAGCAGGGTTCGTGAGGAGTCAGCCAATGTCCGGGTTTGCGGTCAGCGACCCGTCTTCGGGCTACACCGTCAGTAAGACCGGCCAGGTCGTCCTCGACGTCCTGCACGAACACGACACCTGAGGGCTGCGTCCTTCCCCCCGCGTAACAGCGCCGTCTTCGTGCGTGAGGACTGACGACCAACACGCGAAAGAGCAACAGCAACTCTCGGTCCATCAATATTCACTAACAATTGCCTCGCCGCGCGAGTAGCAATTCCGACAGAGCCGTATCGCAGACGCAACTTTCTGACCTGGCAGCGTCGATAGAGAAGAACGGCTCGTTCCAAACCTGCTCCCACACTTTGTGGTATTGCGCGAACAGGGCCGACATATGGTCAACCCCAAGCATTTCGGACGGACTCCACTCCTCAATCGATCGAGACGATATGCGTTCCCACAGAAAATCGAACTGCGCGCCCAGGTAGAGCGTCGATATAACCGGGACGGCTCGGTGCGCAGCAACAAACTCAGGCAGGCGCGCCTCTTGCGTAACGCTCGGAAGTCGAGAAAGGTCAGATGGGATCCAGCGGTCGAGTAACACGAAATCAACGGGGAGACTAGTTGCCACCACGGAACGTGCGCGAATCCGCTCCAGCCTCGCATCAGCGTTCCGATTCGGGTCGACAGATTCTATTTTCGCATCCCATCTCTTAATCTGATCGGTAATTTCCGCGACCTCTGCGCTCACTTGCGCATTGCGAGAAATGATTCTGCTCGAGTAGCCCAAATCGCCCAGACACCGATTCAGATTCCGAACCAAGGTGCTCTTGCCGGACCCATCGAAGCCTTCTATCGCCACTACAGTCGGCGGACGAGTCATGCCGCCGACTCCATGTTGCAGGCTTCGGTCATCAGTTTGAACTCCGCAGCAGCGATCGAGGGCTTCCACCCAAGCGTGCCGAGTGCACGCGCGTAGACGTCCAGCATGTCGAGGCTCTGATAGATCGCAACGTGGCAGTCGCCAGCCAGCATTGGACTGACGGAATCTGCAACGAATCGAACAAATTCACGGCTATTCAGATCCAGGTTCATAACTGTTTGCGAATTCCCTCGATCGGCTCCGAAATAGAGTTGCGCCACGTCTTTAAGCCCGACGGAGCAAGTTGTTGCACTTCGAGACAATGAGACGATCTGTCGAAGCGCTCCCGGTGACTCTATGAACGGGCTCAGTGAAGGCAAGCCTGGAGCGTAGGACCGTTCGAAGTCACGATATTCACGCTCGCTGGTGACGAACGGGACTGCATATGACGTCCGGTCACTCATCGTCGCGAGAATCTCCCTCTCGAGACTGACCCATTCAGGGTTTTCGAGCAAGTAGCGGAGCCCGTGGACGCCAAGTTCGGGATTCGGCTCCGGCGAACGCCGAAATAGGGGGGCGAGCGAAACGTCGTCACTACGAAGGTCAAGCCCCCGCACAAGGAGACGGATTCGACCTGGGAGCGCTTCGTCCAAGATGGCTATCTCGTCCCGCACCTGGACAGCCAGCACTTCTGGTGATCGTGGGATCATGCCACTAAGCTGGATAGCTCGATACATTAGATGTTCCATGCGAATGAAGACGCTTCGCACTCGGGTTAAGTCCAAGCCCTCAAGGTCGTCCGAGCCAGCGATGCTGACCTGAAACCCTGATTGAAGATTTCGGAACGCCCCGATATCACAACGCCCAATGGCGCGTTGCAGCGAGATCGATCCACCGTCTCCTAGTTCCGAAACGTGAAGCAGATGGACCCCTCGGGTCCGGCATATGATTTCCACGTGCGTCGCCCACCCCTTGCTGACGTAAACCACAGCACTGGTCTGGCCGGTCAACTGAGAGGGATCCATATCGGCCAAATCATCCACCATGATCACGTTGCCATCAATGGCGATACGGTCAAGGACCGTCATGTGTGACCGGCCAAACTTCCAAATGCGTTCGCTGGAGTTACTCATCTTCCACTATTCGGTTGAGGCCGCGCTCAAGCGCGAATGAGAGAAGTAGCGACCCAATGACCACTCCCGCCAGAGTGAGAAACGTAAGCACAGATACCGCCGACCATTCTCCGTCCCGGACGGCGGTCCCGAGCGGCCCAGCCATTGATTCTACAAAGGTGGCGAGCGCCGCCACAAAGGTGACTAGAAGTGCAATCGACCGAGAACTTCGAAACAACCTCAATCGACCAGCTTGATTTGCAAGTTTCTGCATCATTGCGGTTAGTACCAACTGAGTCGTCATTGTCATCGCGACCACACGATATAGTTCTCGCCCTCGGGTCTGGGTGTGATACATCGTCTCGCGTAGATCCGGGTCAGAATTGTAAACCATTGCGAAACCGTTCAATGGGTCAATAACGTCGCAACCGCGAAAAACTCCACGAGTCACTTGGAGGCGATTCTCATATGTTCCGAGTGTGTCGTTTGCCCGATCATGCTGAAAACTCCGAAGCAAGATCCGGGAGTGCTGGGAGAAGAAGCGACCAACACTTCTCGCACTTCGGTCGTCACGGCGAGCAGCGTGAGACCTGGCTTGAGCCGTGAGATCGGCAATCGTCAACAGGTGTGCATTGCTGGGCGACGTTTCTGGAGGTTTCCCAGACTCGTTCCATTGAGTCGCCTGCTTCGTGCGCGATGCATAGGAATAGTCGAGTATGATGTAGTCGTACCGACGAGATGACAAGGCAAGCACTTCGTTCAAGGTGATTTCGCTGAATTGACGTTCGGAGTCGTTTTCATCGACCTGCACCAACAGGCCGTCCACGATTGGCAAGGCGCGACGCCGCCCTGCTTCCACGCGCAGGCCAATCAGGCGCTCGCTGAGGTCGCTGAGCATTTTTTCATCGTCATCGATCACCAAGATTTTGAACTCTGATGAACGCACTTCGTCTCCGTCTCTCGGGGCGCGTGGTTTGGGTAGTGATTGCAACGGGTCGGGCCCTGGAGCCTGTGTCCGAGCCATGATGGCGGCAAAAGAGCCCGTGAGTGCTCTACTGGGACAGAAAGTTGAGACCCGCGTAGACCATCGCGCGACGGGCATCCGAGTGGAAGATGGACCGCCTATCAAGAACCAGAGGGCGTCGCGCCCGCGAGTTGTCCCGAACTGAGCGTCAATCCCGCGCCCATCGGCGCCGACCTGAATCACCCGGTCGCTCGATGCGTTCCCGGTGGAAGCCCGTCCGTACTACGAGCGATTGCTACGTATCGCGCGGTGAGCCGCCGCCGACTAGCTCTGTGCAACGCCTGCTCAGCCGCGTTGAACGCGGCTACGCTCGCCCGGATCTACGCCGAGATGCGGGTCGCGTACATGAGCAGTCGCTCCTTGTTCATCGGGGAGGATGTTTCCGTGAGCACACCGGTGAAGGTTCGATTCGCCAGTGAGCGGGATCAGGTCGGATGGCCACCCGCCGAGTCCGAGGGCTGTGGGCGGAACCAGCCGAAGGCGGGTTCTACAGACTCGACGACACACCCTGGTTCGTACGCGGAGTCGCCGCCGCCGATGTGATCGAGGCTCGGCCGGACGCCCACAGCGTGCTTTGGTTCGTCCGGATTGGAGACCGAGGGGGCGACTTGTGACCGTGGTGACTTCTCGCGCAGACGGACCGCTCAACGGCGACCGCCAGCTTGTCCTCCACGCGTTCGAGGCGCTGGGTGTGGAGGGCGAGGGGATCCCAGTCCCGTCAACACGGTGGCCTTCGACGGCGGGCCCGATGCACCTCTGTCCTCGGTAACGAACCTCCCTGTCGCCAGAAAATCTGATGGCCGCCGATACTACGAGGGCCGCATCAGCGACGAATGGCAGCAGTTGCCCTAGTCCTCAATGCGCCTGCTTTGGCCGCTAACCGCTGGTCGTGCTGCAATCAACGATGACGCGAAGGAGGTCAGCGCTCGTGAAGTCCTGGTGCGCCTTCGCCTTCTTTGCTCGCGCTGCTCTGGTCTCGTCGCGCATCCGGTACACCTGCTCCGTCTCGATGGTTAGCGAGTGAACGAACTCGTCGTGTTGGACCACCGCAAGGAACGCTTCGACGTCCGGGTCGACGTACTTAGTTGGGTAGAGCCGCCGAAGCGTCGCAATGGAAGGGCAGCTGTAGAAGTCCCTCAGCTCCTTGAGCTCTTCTCGCATCGGCGATGCTTGACCCTGGGTGGGGTCGTAGCAAAAACATACCTAGCTGGTCATCGCAGGTTCCCATCATGGGCGCAGTTTGGCAGCAGCGCTTGTCGTCACCAAGACGGGCGTCGCGCGCATCGCGAGCAAGCGCTTGAAGCACACCTTTGGCCCCGTTCACGAGAAATCGACCTCGCGACCCTTCAACGCGCTGTCAAAGGCATACGCCTTGAACCGAAGCCGTCCGTGACCGACCTCCAACGAACCTCCCACTGCCCGAGGCCGTCATAGAGGCGCGCGATCTTCGACCAAGACTCTGACATGACGGAAATGCTCTCACCCCTCGCCGGAGCCGCCTCGAGTCGCCCACGACTCGTAGGCAACCCAGGTGCGTCTATTCCCCGCAAGGCGACTAGCGCATATTGCTAGAACGAACGCAGCCGCGAGAACACCGACACCGGCATCCTCTCCGCGCTCCAGTCGTTGATTCGGTCGATCAAAGCGCATGATCGACCGGATAACGCGGCATGTCGCCTAAGCCGAACCTCTGGATGATGGGAGCAACGGACCCCAGGGGGTTGATCTAGGAAACGACTGTGGGCGGCAACCCGAAGATTGCCGCCCACAGTCAGAGTGATCGTCAGCCGTTCTCGGTGACGGTCGTGTTCGGGTGTCGCTGGGCGGTGCCCTTGGTGACGAACTTGCCGCTGATCGCGGAGCGGTACGCCGTACCCGAACCCTTGTTGCTCCCGCTGTTGACCACGGTGGTGCGGGGGTGCCGCGCCGCCGCAACCTTGGTGACGTAGCGACCGCTGATCGCGCTGCGGGCGCTTCCCTTGCTGCTGCCTCGTGCCATTTTTCGGACCCTCCGGTCCTCGTGCATCAGCTTCATCGAGTAGTCTTCGCGTTCTCTAGGCGTGACGGCTCTTCGATTCGCTTCTGCGGGTTGGGGAGCCGCACTGTTTGTGGGGCTCCATCCGTTGCTCCGTTGGAGCTTCGGACATCTATGTATAGGTGGCGCCAGCCGACCTATCCCCCAGCTTTCTTCCGAGAAGTTTGAGTGAATCTCCCCTGGGCGGCAGCGCGAGCCACCACCTGCGATGCAGCGTTCGTCGTGACCGTCCGCCGTGCAGCGGCAGCCTTCTTCGTGCCGAGCGAGCTCCGCTCGACAGATGCCCTGATGTTCTTGCTCAACCTGCCCACCTTCCCCTCTGTCGCATCCTCTCGTTGGCCAGCATTCGCTCGACGGCCTTGACCGTGATGTTCAGCTCGGCAGCGATCTCGGCCTGACTCCGGCCGTTCGCCGTCAGCAACATGGCGCGCTTGACTCGCGGGTCCTTGACCTGGGCCAGGGCCTGTTCGATGACGGACCGGTCGATCGCCGCCTTCGCCGTGTTGGCGGTCCCGGCACCCAAAACATCGATCAGGAACTGGTCGTCGTCGACCCTGCTCCCGTTCTTGAAGCGGGCCTCGTTGCCGTACCACTGCCGGTAGATGTTGGCGAAGCGGATGATGCACTGACCGATGAAGTAGGTACGGAGGGTCGCACCCTTGGTGCTGTCCCACTTCCTCTTCATCAGCACGTCCACCCTGAAGTGGTGGAGGGCCTTGGCGACAGTCTCGCCCTTCAGCTCGTCAATCTCGTCAGACGTGAAGGGCCGGTCGAGTGCCGGGAGGCCGTAGCCCCGGGCGCGACACTTCTCGAAAACCGTCTTGTGGAAAATCCAGGCGCCGAAGACAGCCATCCCATACTTGGCCATCTCGGTCGCGAAATAGTCGTAGTCCGGACCCTCGTAGTTCTGCAGCGCCAGCACCGTTACCAGGTCGACATCGCCGGCCATGCGGTCGATCGTCTCGGCCAGGGCAATGTGCTCGGGCTCCCGGAGCCAGTCCAGAGGCACAGCGTTGGCATCTGAATCACGTTGTACGGGCTCGACTGAGGCGCCGGGAGCTCCCGGCTCGCGCTCTGGCTCGGAGGCCATAACGTCTCCTCAATCTGTCGGCGACGTCTACGAGCAAGCTCGCAGATGTCCCCTCTTAAGTGCCGACATAGGCCCTACCCCCCAACTTTCCCGAAACTATTTTCTGTGACGTTGCGCCGTGGACGCCATCATCTCAAATACCCCCGACAAGGCGCGTAGAAGACGTGGCGGGTCGTTCGACACTGAACTTGCTGGCTAGCCGAGTGACGGGGCACTGACCGATCAGCCGTTCTTGCAGGCGGTCATCGCGTGGTGACCCATTCCCCCGCTTGTCGGCGTGCCCCGAAGCGCACTCTCGTATGGATGACAGGCGCTTTGTCGGGGTCAGACTCCGCCAGCGAGTCTGACGCCGCCTCGGTCGCGGCCATCGGACCGTGGGAGACAGCAGTGCCATGTGATAGGTGGGCCCAGCCCGTGCGCGTCGACGTCGGCGCACGGGCTCGACCATCACTTGATAGATCCCTCAGAACCCGTCTCGCAGGTCGGCATAGGTGCCCGTAAGCATCGATGGCCACAACAGCATGGGAACCGCGACCACGATGATGGCGAACACCACCAGGCCCAGCCAGGGTCGGCCGCGCCAGACGTGCAGCCCCCCGCCTCCAAGCACTGCGCCGGGGACGACGAACAGCAGCGAATCGGGCAGTTGGTAGGCGCACCAGGCGACGACGGCGCTGTAGAGGACGAGTCCGGTCAGCCGGACCCGCACGGCGTGCGAACGCGATCGGCGCGGCTGGTGGCGCAGAACGTCGCGCATCGGCAGGTGGCACGGCAGGCACCCCGAGGACGTCGTCACCACGTCACCGCGGCAGAGGGGGCAGGCCAGACTCCCAGAGCGGAGCTGGAGCAAGCTGTCGTTTTGCGAGGCCACGCCCCCTTATCGGCATGGCACGCGATGCACTTGAGGCTCAGTGTTACAGCGTCGGTTGCAACTCCGGAGGCACCCTCAAAGATGGAATGGAGCCGAGCCGTCGCACAGTTGAGAGCTTGGCGGGTTAGCGCTCCCATGCCGCGAGAAGTGCCTCTTTCCCCCGCGTCAGGGGCGGTCAGTGCGGGAAGAGCTGCGGAGCTCGGCTTTCGAGCAGGTACTGAGCCATCTGTCCCTCGTGTCGGGCTCCGGTGGCACGTCCGCACGGCGGCTCGACGAACCAGTAGAGCTTGCGGATCCCCTTGGGCGAATGCTGCTGCGCGAGCTCACGCGCTTCGGTGATCGTCAACAGCCACACGCGATCCGAATCGAGGGCGACCAGCGCCAAGAGTTGGGCGGGACATGCGTCGGGGAAGTCCCAGCCTCTACTCAGTTGCCCCTTTCCGCCAGCAGGCTTGGCAGCGAGGTTGGTCTTTACCTGGACGGTCGTGGCTTTGGCGCTTCCTGGCGCGTAGACGACAAGATCGATGCCCGCGTCCGTGGTCAGACGGGCGCTGTCGATGCCGCCCTTCAGCAAGCGATACTGCACGAGCAGCTCGCCAGCCGCGCCGATGTGCTGAGTGGTCACATGTCGAGGCTAGGCGACAGTTGGGACAAGCCTTCTTCTGCGCCGACGTCCCGCGTCACTGCCCCGCGAATGTGCCCTGCCCAACGGCCTTGTCCTCCCGCTCGCACCTAACTCCTGAACGCGGCTCGCATGATCTGCCCCACTCAGGAGTTGAAATGTCCATCCCCACCCAGATGAGCCTGGTCGGTTTCGTCGCGTCAGCGCCCGACCTCCATTTCACCAAGCACGGCGCCGAGTGCTGCCGGCTGCGCGTCGGTGTTGAGCAGTGGCGCAAGGAGGTCGACGGGAGCTTTGCCAAGCTCGACCCGACCTTCCACGACATGGTCGCGTTCGAGGGCACGGCCCGGGAGACGTACGCGCGGTTCCGCAAGGGCGACTCGTTCGTCGCGAGCGGCTATGTCCACGAATACGAGTACGAGGTCGAGAACCACGAAGGCGCGAGCGTGATCAAGGAGGAGTTCGTCGCCAGGAAGATCGGCCACAACGTCAACAAGACCGACTACCTCGTGCAGCGCGGCCGCCGTACGGCACCGGAGAACTCGCCGACGCCGGTGCCCGAGCCGCCGCCCATAGCGATCTGAGCCACTGTCGACCATGGGCATATACGACGACCCCGACGACGACTACCGCGGAGTGACCGAACTCCTCGAGCGTCCGCCGGAGGCGATCAACTGGAACCTCCTCCACCCCGAGGACGCTGACCGCGAGTGGCACGACCTGGACGCCTGGGTGACCTGGCTGAAGGTGACCTTCGGGCTCCCACCGTCGATCGTTCCGCCGTACTGGCACCGCCACGACGAGCTCGTCTGGGAACTCTCCGCCCTCCACACACACTGGCTCAGTTGCTACCACGAGACAGCGAGTCCGTCGGCGCCGATCGCGTGGATGCGTGACTTCGCGGACGCACGCAACCGGCTACGCGACTGGGTCGCGATCTGCGGCACCCGCCTCGACCGGGACCGCCCGACCCGCCAGACCGTCTGGCCCGGCGAGAAGGGCGTGGAGCTCGGCGGCGAGATCTCCATCGCCGACCGCCGCCACGACTTCGATCAGGTCGTTCGCGCCGACGTACTCAGGCGGAAGTCCGCCGAGGCCGTTGCCCGGCGGTCCTTGCCCGGCTGAGCCGGATCCGCCCCATGGGCACGGCCCCGCACCTGGATCCCACAGGCTTCGCGACTCCATCGACGCGACTCGATGCACTGGCGACGGTGGCACTCCACCAGGAAAGGAGTTGATCGTGCTACTCCCCCACGCACTGACCTTGGCGCAAGCGCGCTCGTGCCTCGCTGCGCTCGCGGATCAGGCATCGACCATCGACGCCTCCTCTGCGTATGAGCACGTCCTCATCGAGCTCGATCGCCTCCACGGGGACGAATGCCCATCGGCCGACACCGCTGAAGACCGCGCCATTCTGCTGGCTGTCGCGACGTCAGCGCTGGAGGAGCTGGAGCAGTACGGCGTCGACCCGCTCACCGTCGAACTCATCATCGCCATGCTCGATGACGCACACGCGTTGGACGGCACCTGATGTACGGGGAGACCGGCGCGGTGATGCGGGAAGAGTTCGCAGCGCTTCTCCGGCAACACAGAGTTCAGCAGCGGCTGGTTGGGCCGACGTCCGAGGATCGGGAGGTCCTCGGCGGACTGATCCGGGCGTACCGGCAGACCGTGCTCGTCTGGCTGGGTCAGGCGATGCGCGCCGCCAGCCCGCTGGCGTTCTCCAACATGCCGCCGCCACAGCGGAATCCGTTCCGGTCGGTCGGCGCACCGGGTTCGCATCTGACCGCGGCCGGCGAGCTGGCGCGGGCGATCGACCTCGCAAAGCAGCAGTCGACCGCGAGCCCCGCGTCAACGGATGCGCTGGCCACGCCGAACGCCAACCCGATGGTGGACCACTGGCGTCTCGCTGCCCGTGCCGCGGCTCTGGCGGAACACGACACCAGCGAGCGCGTGTCCGCGCAGATGACCACACCCCAGGCCCAGGCTCTGGTCGGCGACGCCGCCGCGCTGACCCAGGCACTGGTCGTCCTTGACCAGCGATACAAGAACACACCCGGTTGGGAGCCGCTCTCCCAGAGTGCCCGCCTCGGCTGGGCTTCGCTGGCCGCAGCGCTGGACGTGAATCTCGGCCAACCTGACTACGCCGTCGATCACCTCGGCTGGCGACCGAAGACGAAGGTCATCACCGGCACAGCCCGTCCCGGGGTCCTCGGCGTACTGCAGGCACAGCACAACCTCGTGGTCCGGATGAGGTCAGTGCCCAACGCGACCAACCTTCGACTGGTCGTCGATTCCCAGCGCCTCGTCTCTGCGCACCTCGCGCCGTACGCCGCCCGCATCGACGAACGTCTCGCCGAGCGATGGACCGCGCGCGCCGAGACCTACTCGGTCATGCAGAAGCAGCTACGCGAGGTCGGTGGCCTTCTCGGAAGGGGCGGACTGGCCGTGGCCGAAGGTGCGAATGCCGTCACGCGACTGAAAGCCCTCCCCAAGGACACCATCCTTGAGCCACGTGTCCTCTCGGGGTTCCAATTGCTGTTCCACCGCCTCGACGACCGCATCGCCGACGTCATCGAGGACGGGGTCGAGCGTGGTGCCTTCTTCAAGCGCGTGACTCTTCCGCGAATTGTGGGCGGGGGCGGGCAACTGGTCCACCCGGTTCGTGAACGCTTCGTCCCGATCACGTCGGCGACCGATCTCGCAGTGGTGAAGACCGTGCGCGAGCGACTGCGCCCCAAGGACGACCCGCCCGAGGCCACCCCGGGACCGACGCGAGTCGACCTGCACTCCGCGCTGATCCATCGCCCGACCAAAGGACGGGCTGTCGAAGTCCCGAACATCTGACCGCGGACCACCGGCTCGCGCCGGCGGGGCCCGTGTACCTAGGCAGTGATGCCGACCGAGGGAGAGCAAATGTCCACCGACATGAGCACGTCAGACACCGTCGTCTCGATGGTCCGAGACCCGTTCCTGAACACTGACGACGCCTGCGGCCATCTCGGCGTGCCGAAAGCGACCCTGCTGACATGGCGCGTTCTCCGCCCCGGTTACGGCCCGCGCGCCGTCCCCATCCAGGTCCCCGACGACTGGGACGACGGAGGACTCATCACCGTCGAAGAGTTCTGCGACCTCATCCGCACCCCCCAACGCACCGTCCGCGACTGGCGCCGACGCGGCGTCGGTCCCCGCTGGGCCCGCTTCAACGGCTGCGGCCGCCTCTACATCACCGTCGCCGAAACCCGCCGGCTCCTCAGCTCCGCCACCACGAGCAGCCGCTCGATCCACACGCCCGGCCAGGAGAAGCCCCGTGGCTAGAAAGCGAGAACTCCCCGTCTACGTCAGCCTCGACGAAGCCGCCGAGATCATGTCCCTGTCCACCCGGACCATCCGCCGTCGCATCAGCGACGGCACCATCCCCGCCTACCAATGCGGGCGCCGCTCCATCCGGCTACGACTCGACGAACTCGAATCCGCACTGCGCCGAATCCCCTCAGCTCGGCGGTGACCGTGATGGACGAGGGCAATCCGCGACTGCACGCGGGCGGCCCGCCGACTCACCGGAACTACTCGCGCTGCCCAGAGTCCGGATGAACGGAGAACTCGTCGTCCGCGAGCTTGCGATGACGTGGTTCTTCTATCCGCCGAGCCGGACGACCTCGGTCGCCAGCTCGACCAACGAGTCGGTCTCCGTACCAGCGGCTCGGCCTTGGCGCCGGTGATGAGGTTGGTGCCGTACTCGACGTCACCCTTGACCGCGAGCATCTCGCGTACGGCGCGCTTAGCAGTCGTTGCGGCGGGTCGGGCACCCAGCGCTCGTCGTAGCTCCTTGGCTGCAGGTGGCGTGGTCGGCGCCCTTGCGAGTGGAGCCGGTCAGCACCGTGACGATGGCATCCTTCGCGCAGATGCCAGCGTGGATCGAGTCACCCGCAGTTGGCGTGTTCCGCCCGGCCGCGAGATTGGCCGCCGCGGACGCGACGTACTCCTCCGCCTTCTTCAGGTAGTTCCTGGCGTGGTTGCGCTGCTCAGCGGTCGCCATCAGGCGGCGCCTCGGCTGAGGACCGGCTTCCGACACCAAGGCAACGCCCTCGCGGACGATGTCGACTACCACGGGCTCCGCCTCCTGCGCCCTCTCTACGAACTCGGCCGGGGTAAACACGAGGACGTCGCACTCATTGCCCAGCCGCGCTCGCACGATGTCCTCGAGCTCGACCCGTCCGCCCCAGCCGGCAGCGGCGATAACCGCAAGGTCGACGTCACTCGCCTCCGTGGCTTCCCCGCGGGCGATGGAACCGAAAAGCAGCACTGCGTCCACGTCCGAGCCAACCGCATCGGAGACAGCCGCACGTAGCGATGTCATCGGATCAAGGAGGGCCCGCAATGGCGCCACCGACGCGTGCGCCTCGTTGATCTCGTGGATGCCGGCCCTACCCACCGTGCGGGACGTGACCAGCCCGAGGTCGGTGAGTGCCTTCAACGACTCCTGAACTGACCACAGGCTGTGCTCGTCACTGACGATGCGGTGAATCTGCCGGCCCGTCAGCGGCTCACCATTGCGCAGCAAGACCGCGAGTACCGCGCCACGAGCACCCGGCATGACCCCACCGAAGGGCTGGTTGAAGTGCATGCGTCTCAGACTAAGCCATGATCGGAATGGCAGTCATATGATTGCGCCAACAATCGTCGCAGCTAGATTCGGGACCCCGTGTAGCCCGATCCGCCCAGGATTCCGGACCAGGCGGAGCCTGAACAGGCAGAAGCGTTGCCTCATCCTGCCCTCTCAGTCTCGATGAGCGCCTCGCTCGGCATCATGCTGTGGACGTTAGAAGCCCATAGTTGCCTCGTGGTTAGGTCGATCACCGAGAGCTCTGAGCTGTCTCCGACAGTCGTCATCCCGGCGACAAGATTCTGAGGTTCGCTAGTGGCGTGTCCCTTTTGGACTCAAGAGGAGCGGCATCAAACCTGGGCGCGTCAGGGTGACGAATCGGACTACGACATCGCATCTGAGCTGAGTCGTCGGGTCGAGTCGGGGACCTGCACCGTCAACTTTCGCAGACGATTCCGTCGCCGTCTCCGTCTGTGTACCAGGCGTACTCCCGGTCGGTTCCTCGTTCGTACGGCCCGAGCCCGGCGTCCAGCACGCCGGTGCAGTAGTCGAATCGCGGATCAATGCCCGCGCTGTCGGCCGGACCCTCGCTCTCCCCTGCCACTGTGTTCTCCGCAGGCGCCGGGGAACCGGGGGGAGGTGCCTCGTCAGCCGCGGGCAGGGAGGCGGCGTCGGACGGGCGAGCGTCTCGGGTGCTGCCGTCGCCGGTGGGCTGGGCGATGACGACGGTCGTACGGCGGTCACCGCAGGCGCTGGCGTACTCGCGTAGCGCGTCTCGTTCTCGGTCGTCGACGCTGAGCTGCCAGCGGGTCTTCACCGCGACCCACGAGGAGATGTAGACGCACGTCTTGAAGGCAGGCATCCAGTCTGCCGGGTCACCGTCGGACTTGGACTGGTTGGAGGCGCTCGAGACCGCGACGAGGGAGCGCCGGTCGCCCAGGTCGTTGGCAAAGGCCTCGCGACGATGCGATGACCAGGTTGACGCTCCGGAGTCCCAGGCCTCGGCGAGCGGCACGAGATGATCGATCTCGACGTCGGAGGCGTGGTGGGTGGTCACCTGGTCGTAGTAGGAGAGCCACTCGCCGTCGAGGACGTCGCACGAGCGGGTGAGGCCGGCGCTTGCCGACCTGTTCTGGCTGATCAACACTTCCGCGCGGGTGTCGCACCCGTTGCCGTCGACATCAGACCAGTGGCTGAACAGGTCGCGTTCGTAACCTTCCCGTACCTCCGGTGCGCCGGGCAGCGCCTCGACGGCCTCTGCCAGCGTCGACCTGACCTGCTCTCCGGCCAGCGGCTCGAGCGACCCCGACTTACCCGGCTCTTCGGCAGTGTGCATCGCCACGGACTCTTGGGGCCTCGTCTCGGACGACGGGGTGGCGGAGAGGTAGGAGCAACTCGTGAGGGCTACGAGAACAAGTGCTAGGCCGAGGAGCACGAGGGCTCGCCTCGCCGCGTATGGGAGGGGTTCAGGCGTCAGGCGGATGTCCGGCGGGACGGTCTTGCAGGTAGCCAACGGGACCTCTCTGGTGCGTGAACGGTATTGACCGTAGGCCAGCCATGGCTCCTCGAGGGACCTGTTGCACGGATTGGTGACAGCTGGTCTGCGTCGGCTGACTATCGGTCTTCAAGTCCCGGAATGACAGTGTCCGACAGGTAGCGCCGCAAGACAGGTACGGCCTGGGTGACAGTGCGCCAGACGCGGCGCGGGACGAGGTCGTCGTACTGGTGGGCCGCGAAGTTGCGCATCGCGACGATCTGCCGCCAGGGCTGGTCGGGAAAGCGCGCCAACACCTCATCCGGGATTCGGTTGACGCCCTCGCCGATCCGGATCAACCCCATCTCCACCGCCCACTGCGTGCGGACGTCGGACTCGAACGCCGCGGGGTCGTCGCCAATGATCTCCGCAAGGACGTCACACACGGCCACCACGCGCTCCGCCGCGTCGCGCGCCTTGTCGGCAGTCACACCGGGACGGCTTCGCTGAGAACGCGTTCGCGGAACGCGCCACGCAGGCCGTCGGAGGCGACAACGTCGACCTCGACCTGCAGCAGGTCACGCAGCGCCAGACGCAGCCCGACCTCGTCGAGCAGCGACGCGTCGGCAGTGAAGTCGACGACGATGTCGACGTCAGACCCGGGCTCGTCGTCTCCGCGGGCCACTGATCCGAACACCCGAGGGTCAGAGGCGTGGAACTTGGCGACGAGGTCACGGATGGACTCTCGGTGCGCCGCAACTCGCACCGACGGCCGCCCAGCAAGCGCACGGCCGATCCGCTCAAGCACCTCTAGTGACGGCGTCCGACGACCGTTCTCGTACGCCGACAGGTTGGGCTGCGACACTCGCGCGGCACAGGCGAGCTGTGACTGGGTTAGGCCGGCCGCCCGTCGCGCTTCGCGAATGTTCACCGGACCATGATAGCGAAATTGTTATCGGCCTCGATATATCCAATGCTCCTCTGATCTGACGTGACCAGCGCTCAGCCGGCAGCTTGTAAGCGACCCTTCCACACGAAGGCAACCTTGTTCTCGAACCCGAGCGGCGTCCTCTCGACCCTTCATCAGCGTGTCCGGGCAGCCTAGTGACCCCGGCGCCGAGCGGTCAGGCGAACAGTTCAACCGTCGCCGACAGATGGTCACGGGCGGCCGCCTTGCGGCCTAGGGAACACCTGGGGAAGCCCGACAGAACGGCTCCTACTATTCCCTGGATGTTCCCCGTCAGCGGCGCGACCTGAAAAACATGCCTCTGACCTGCGGAAACGGGGTGGGCGATACTGGGTTCGAACCAGTGACCTCTTCGGTGTGAACGAAGCGCGCTACCACTGCGCCAATCGCCCCTGTGGTGCGGCCGAAACTCTAGCCCATGGCCCGCGGGGGCGCCCAAATGGGGAGAAACCCCGCTTGATCCGAACCGATCGGCGGCCGTCTGCGTCGTACGAGCATGGGCATCTCCGGCACCGTCAGCCACGCCGTCCTGCTGCGCTGCCGGACCCCGTCCGGGCGTCGTACGACGCTCTCGGCGACGCTGGCGTACGCCGACCTGGATCCGTACGCCGTTCGCGTGGTCTTCCACGGTCCGCGGGACGACGTCGCGTGGCTGGTCGACCGGGAGCTGCTGATCGCCGGACTGGAGGTGGCCGTGGGCGAGGGCGACATACTGGTCCGGCCCCGGCGTTCCTGGGAGGCGATCGAGATCCGGTTCCGCTCCCCCACCGGCTGCCTGGTCACCGCGCTCCCCCGGACCGAGCTCGGGGCCTTTCTGGCCGCGACCCTCGACGTGCTTGCGCTGGGCGGTGAGCGGGTCGATGCCGACGAGCTGCTGGTCGCGCTGCTCGCCTCAGGGACCGAGTAGCTCCGCCTCGCGGCGCCGCCAGGTCGCGGCCACCTCGCGGGTCACCGGGCCGGGCGCCGGGAGCTCACGCTCGTCCCAGCGAATGACCCCCTGGACGTCGCGGGTGGTGCTGACCAGGAACACCTCGTCGGCCCGCTCCCGCACCGTCGCGATCGGCTCGTCGACCTCGCGGCCGCCGTACCACTCCAGGACGAGCGCGCGGGTGACGCCCGGCAGGCAGCCACTCGCCAGGGTCGGGGTGCGCAGCTCGCCGTCGACGACGTAGAAGACGTTGGTGGTGGTGCCCTCGCAGAGGTCGCCGGCCAGGTTGGCGAAGACCGCCTCCCCCGCGCCGCGGGCGTGGGCGAGCGCGAGGACGTTCTCGGCGTACGCCGTCGCCTTCAGCCCGGCCAGCGCCGCTCGCTCGTTGCGCGGCCAGGGCGCGGTTGCGACCGTTGTCGTCTCCGGGTGCGCGGCCATCGCCGAGGCCGTCACCGTGACGACCCCGGGACCGGTGCAGGTGATCCGGAGCCGGCCCAGCGGCAGGTGCTCACCAGCAAGTGCGTCGGCCACCTGGCGTCGTACGCCGTCCTCGTCGAGCGGCGGCAGCCCGACCGCCGCCGCTCCGTGCGCGAGCCGCGCGAGGTGGAGGTCGAGCGCGAACGGCCGCCCCTCGACGACCTTGACCGCCTCGAAGACCCCGTCGCCCGCTGCGACCTGCGCTTTCACACCGTCACCCTAGGAGTCGTGGGCCCCACAAACCTGGGTTCATCGGGCGGGCAACACGCCGACACCCGGATTTGGCACGCCCCAGGCCGTGGGTTAATGTTCTCACGCACTCAGGGCCACGGCCCAGGGAGCAGGCGGACATAGCTCAGTTGGTAGAGCGCAACCTTGCCAAGGTTGAGGTCGCGAGTTCGAGTCTCGTTGTCCGCTCGGAGAGGTCTCTCTCTTGGTTTGACCTCCTATTGGTGGAGTGGCCGAGAGGCGAGGCAACGGACTGCAAATCCGTCTACACGGGTTCAAATCCCGTCTCCACCTCGGGCGATTGGCGCAGTGGTAGCGCGCTTCCTTGACACGGAAGAGGTCACTGGTTCAAACCCAGTATCGCCCACCAGCACTATCGGCCCCTGACCTGCGAAATGCGGGTTCGGGGCCTTCTTCATTCCTGGTCGGTGGCCAATATGTAGCCAGTGGTTCCGCGTCCACGTCGGGTCGTTGTCCCACTCCGGACCGGCGGTAGCCGAGCGTTCGCCAACCGTCGCAGCGGCGAGACGGCCGTAGCTGGCCGACACCGACTCATCGACCGGCAGCGCGTCGAAGCGCTGCTGCAGAAGGCCCAGACGCCTCAGTCGCTCCGCTCGCACGTCAGTGGTCTTGGCGACGAGGACGCCGAAGTTCAGCTCGGCCGCGACGACACGCTGACCGAGCCTTCTCCCCCTGGCGTCTCAGGACACTGCTCCAGGCCTCAACCCGGATGGTCGCGATGCCGAAACCTCTGAGACCAACGCACGGGTGTCACCCGCGTGGAGTCACCTGAGCTGGAGGTCGAGATGGGGGCAGGCGAGTCTGCGCTGCGTCGAAGCACGGAGCTGAACGGAGAGGCGGACGCTCTCTTCGACCTGGTCCAGCAGAAGCGCCAGCTCGCGCACAACTTCGCGGCGGCTTGTCATTCGGAGCAGGAGTTGGCCGAGATCGTGCGCCCGCTCTCGGTGCTGGGCTGGACTGTCCTGGAGGACCGGCGGTGGCCCGGATCGAAGCGGGCGAACGTCGACTTCCTCCTCGTCGGGCCCGGCGGGGTCGTCGTACTCGACGCAAAGCACTGGGCCGAGCTGGAGATCCGCAACGGGGTCGTCTTTCGGGGTGACGCTCGCGAGGATGACGAGGTCGCGAAGCTGGCTCGGCTCGTCGGCAGCATCGTGGAGTCCATCGCGGACACCGGCCTGGCCGCAGCCGCCGTCAGCGCGGCGATGGTGTTCACCAGTCACGCCGTGCGGGCCACCGCGGTCGGGCCGGTCACGGTCGTTGGGGCGGGGCAGGTGGTCGCCTGGCTGGCGGGGTTGCGTCAGCGCTTCACCGGGGACCAGGTCACCGTCGTGGCCGCTGCCATCGCCCGGGCGTGCCCGGAGATCGACGGCGATCCGTTACGTCCGACGCCCGCCCCGGTGAAGGTCCAGCCCCGGCGACTCGCGGAGCCATCCCCCGCACTGATCGATGTCGAGGCGATCACCCAGTCGTTGCTGGAGAGCGCACTGGCGGGGCCGATCGAGGACTGGATGACGTTCCTGCACCCCGACCAGAACAAGCTGGTCCGTTCCCACTGGAACGGGCCGGCACGGATCCGAGGACCGGCGGGTACCGGCAAGACGGTCGTGGGTCTCCACCGTGCCGTCTATCTCGCCGAGCGGACCGACCGTCCCGTGCTGGTCACGTCCTTCGTGAAGACCCTCCCCGTCGTGCTCTCGTCGTTGGCCACACGGCTGTCCCCCAACGCCGCCGAGAGGATCGAGTTCGTCGGCGTGCATGCCCTGGCGTTCCGCGCTCTTGAGCGGACGGGACAGAAGATCCGGCTCGACCAGAAGGGCGCCGACCGAGCCTTCCAGGAGGCCTGGCGACGCACGGACGCGGCCACCAAGCTTGGTGCCGTCGACGAACGAGCGTCGTACTGGAAGGAGGAGATCGACTGCGTCATCAAGGGGCGGGGCCTCACCGAGTTCGGCGACTATCGCGAGCTGCGTCGCGTCGGCCGCAAGACTCCCCTGCAGGCCGCTGACCGAGCGCACGTCTGGGACCTCTACTCCGCGTACGAGGCCGAGCTCGCCGAGCAGGGCATCCAGGACTTCAACGACCTGCTGATTCGGGCCAAGGCGGCCGTCGACACCTATCCCGACCTCTTCACCTACAGCGCGGTCATCGTCGACGAGGTCCAGGACCTCAACCTGGCGGCGTTCCGGTTCCTCGCGGCCCTCGCCGGGGACGGCCCGGACCGCCTCCTGATCATCGGCGACGGCCAGCAGTCGGTCTATCCAGGCGGGTTCACCCTGAGCGAGGCAGGCATCAGCGTCGCCGGTCGCGGCACGGTGCTGCGCGTCAACTACCGCAACACCCGCGAGATCCTCGAGGAGGCCGCGCGACTCGTCTCGACCGACACCTTCGAGGACCTCGACGGGCTGCCCGAGCCGGGACGTCGCGACGCCGAGGTCCCGCGCCGTGGCTACCAGCCGGTCCGGTGGATGGCCGAACGCCAGGCGGGACTCGACTCGGCCCTGCGCCTGCAGCTGACGCGCACTCACGCGATGGGCGTGCCCTGGGGTGACCTCGCCGTCCTGGTCGAACGCCGGTGGGACGTCCGCCGCTACGAGCGGACGCTCCGCAACGCCGGCATCCCCCACGTCGACCTCAGGGAGTACGACGGCCGGACGACGGACGAGGTCAAGCTCGGCACCTTCAAGCGGGCGAAGGGACTCGACTTCAAGTACGTCCTGATGCCCGGACTCCGCACCGGGCCGCCCGAGATGTCTCCCGGGGAGACGAGCGACTCGTACGCCGAGCGCTGCGAGCGACTCCGGCGGGAGCTGTACGTCGGCATGACGCGGGCCCGAGACGGACTGTGGCTGGGCTACCTCCGGTCGTAGTCGAAAGCGCCAGGTTCCGACCCACCGGCGGTGCAGCGTGAGTGCCTGGCCGGCTCGTCCCTCAGCGACGCACGCGTACGACGCCCGCCACCGCGTCTCGCTCGGACGCGGAGACCGACGACGCCACCCGGACCTCGAACGTCCGGCTGCTGCCCGCCCTGGCCAAGGCCGTCCTCGTGACCTTGACGGTCAGGAGCGTCGAAGCGCCCGGCCGCAGGGCGCCGGTGCGGTAGCGGCCGGCGACGACCGCCTTGGTGACGTTCCGGCCGCCGACCAGGTAGGTCACCTTGAACTTGCGGTTCTTCGGCATGCCCCGCAGGACCAGCCGATCCGCGACGTTGCCCCGGTTCGTGATCCGGACCTCGAACGTGGCACGCCGGTCCCGGCCGGTCAGCTTCTCGATCACTCGCTGGCTCGAGAGCGCGTAACGACCGTCGCCCACGAACCTCCCGCCCGGAGTTCGCACGGCCGCGTCGGGCCGACCCTGCGTCACGGGCGGCACCGGGCCGGGACCCGGGCCGGGTGCGGGGCCGGGGCCGGGGGCCGGGCCAGGACCGGGTCCGCCGACCGGGGTCACGGTCAGGGTCTGGGTGGCGGTGCCGGTGTTCTGCGCCGCGTCGGTCACGGCGGCGACCACCGGATGGGCCCCGACGGGGAGCGTGGTCGCGCTG
Source organism: Nocardioides sp. W7 (assembly GCF_022919075.1). Lineage (NCBI taxonomy): Bacteria > Bacillati > Actinomycetota > Actinomycetes > Propionibacteriales > Nocardioidaceae > Nocardioides > Nocardioides sp. W7. Next base: position 4,003,025 of record NZ_CP095078.1, read on the forward strand.
ACGCTCCAACGGCCGCCGGGCTGGACGACCGCGGTGAGGTCCTGACCAGCGACCGTCACCCGCACCGTCGTCCCGGCCCGCTCGGCGCTGGAGCCCGCGATCCACGGCGACGTGTCGACGGTCGACGTCGCGGCGCCACCGTCGATGCTCACCACCGGGACGGTCAGGTCCACCGTGAGGACCTGGACCGCGGACCCCTGGTTCCCGGCCGCGTCGTCGCCGGACGCCACCACCGCATGAGCATCCTCGGTCAGCGGCGACGCGATGACGGCCCACAGGCCACCGGCCCCGACCACCGCCGCCAACGTCTGTCCCCCGACGGTGACCCGGACCTCGGACCCCGCCGGCTCCGTCGTCGATCCGGTGATCGTCGGCGTCGTGTCCTTCGTCGCGCCGGCGTCGCCACCGTCGATGTTCAAGCTCGGCGCAGACACGTCGACGGTCAGGGCCTGCTCCGCGCTGCCCGTGTTCTGCGACCCGTCGGTGCTGGACGCGACGACGGTGTGCGTCCCCTCGCTCAGTGCGTTCGCGGACACACTCCACGCCCCGCCGGCGCCGACGGTGGCGGCGAGAGTCTGGCCCGCGACCGAGACCGTGACGCGTCGGCCGGGCGCCTCGTCCGTCGTACCGGCGATCGCAGGGGTGGTGTCGCTCGTGGAGCGTCCCGATCCCCCGGCGATGGTCACCACCGGGGCAGTCAGGTCGTCGATGGGCTCGGTGACCGGACTGTTGGCCAGGGCAACCGTGCTCGAGGTGAGGGCGCGGCCCTTCAGGGAGGCCCCCTCGCCGAACGAGATCACACCGGCACCGAGGAACGTCCCGACGAGCTTCGCGCCGGCACCGAAGGACACGGCGCCGAGGACCTGCCAGTAGACGTTGTTCGCCAGGGCGCCGTCGGTCAGGACGACCTTGGTCGCGGCAGCGGAGCTGAACGCCGCACCGATCTGGAAGACGAAGACCGCGCTCGAGTCGCCGTCCGCGTCGAGGGTCATGGTGCCCGTGTTCGTGAACGCCGCAGCCGTGCTGTGGACGCCCGGCTTGATGGTCTTCCCAGCCTGGTCGCCGGCGAACGTGTCCGTGCTCGTCTGGGCGGCTGCGGCGTCGTACGCGTCCTGACGGTCGGCCTGCGCCTGTTCCGCAGCGGCGTCCTTGTCGTGGATGACGCCCTTCGTCGTCCCGGGTGGGAAGCCGGCGATCACTCCGGTGGGGCTGAGGCCGAGGTGGCCGTCGAGGACCGTGGCGGTGCCGGTGTTCGAGACGCCGGCGCCGGCCAGGACCGAGTAGGCGGCGGCGGAGCCCAGGCTCACGAACGCGCCCGTCGGCGGGTCCGCCGCGACTGCGGGCGGAGCCGCGAGCTGGCCGGCGAGCAGCAGCCCACAGACCGCGACTCCCACCCCCGCCATCCCGGATCTGGTGGAGCTCTGACGGGCGAGGCGGGCGCTACGGCTCATGGAGTTGCCTTCGATTGAGGCACCACGATCATCCGGCTGGTCGTCCAGGCGAGCGGTCCCGAGGTTGCCTACGTTCGGACCATAACCCGCGAGCCGACCAAGTCACCCATGGCAACGCGCACGGGGCGTACGACGTCCTCTCCGTCAACGACGCGAGCGGGAGAGCATCCACCGCCCAACTGGCCGCCGACAGGTTCACGATCACGATGGTCTCGAACGCTGACCACACCGACCACCACCTCTCCATCAGGACCCCCGAGGCGAAGGACAGGAGGAGCCAGGTGTGCACGATCGACAAGCAGGTCAAGAAGAGGCGGCTCGCGCTGAGCGTGCCCTACGCCAGGATCGGGCGGTCGTCGCGCCCGCGGTACTGGCAGGCTGCGGAGCACAGCACCCCGGCTGCCGGCGAGTCAGGGTTCGCACCCCACCACCGCGGGTACCCTCCCGCGCATGCTCCCCTCCCCTCGCCGCTGCGCGGTCCCGGCCCGCATCCTCGGCGTGCTGCTCGTCGCCACCCTCGCCTTCGCGGGACCCGCCCCCGCCCAGGCCCAGAGCCAGGAGTCGCCCCGGGCCGCGGCGAAGTCCGCCCGCCAGTGCCTGCCTGACGCGACACCGAAGAAGTCCCTGGTCGTCAGGGGGAAGCTGAGCTGCAAGCGGGCACGGGGCATCTACCCGAGCGCCGTGGAGACGGCCGCCCACACGAAGGAGCTCGGCCTGCGGACGTTCCGCTTCCAGGGATTCCGGTGCACCCTGCGCGCCGGGGACGGGTTCCGCTTCACCTGTCGCGACCGCGACGGGAAGCCGCGGCGCTCCTTCACCGTGAAGTACGTGTCGTAGCAGGGTGACGGCACTTCCCGGCCCACCTCCGGCAACCTGGAACGCCCTGGCCCTGCAGGCCCGCAACGTCTTCGCCACCCACACCTGGGCGAGCACGTGGTGGGACGAGTACGGCGCCGGCGCCGTACCGCACGTCCTGTACGACGACCCCGTGCGACCGCGCATCGTGCTCCCCCTCCAGGCGACCGGCCGGCTGCTGCGCCAGGTCCGCTGGATCGGCCACGGCCCGGCGGACCTGCTGGGACCGGTGTGCGCCCCGGAGGACCTCGGCCTGGCGGCGCCGCTGCTCCGGAAGGCGTTGGCAGCAGGTGACCTGCGCACCGATGTCGTCCTGCTCCAGGACGGCCCGGTCGCGGCGCCCTGGTGGCAGGAGCTGGAGACCCGTCCGGTCAGCACCGAGGGGTGCCCGGTGGTCCGGTTCACCCCGGGTCAGGACTGGCCGCAGTGGCTCGCCGAGAAGAGCAAGAACTTCCGCTACCAGGTCACCAAGAAGCGCGCCGTCCTGGAGCGGGGCCACGAGGTGTCCTTCCGGCTGGCCACGGCCGAGACCTTCGACGACGATCTCGCCGCCCTGTTCACCCTCCACGACGCTCGGTGGCAGGGCGAGAGCCCGCTGACCGAGCCCCGGCAGCGCCGGTTCACCTCGGCGTTCGCGGCCGCCGCGCTCGAGCAGGACTGGCTGCGGCTGTGGACGATGAGCCTGGACGGGCGCTGCGTCGCCGCGCTGCTGGGCTTCCGCTTCGGGCCGGACTTCTACTGCTACCAGTTCGGGCGCGACCCCGCCCTGGAGCGGGAGTCGGTCGGCTTCGTGCTGCTGACCCACGTCGTGCGCGACGCCATCGAATCGGGTGCCGCCGAGTTCCGCTTCCTGCGCGGCGACGAGGACTACAAGCACCGCTTCGCCACGCACGACGCGGGGATCGCCACGGTCGCGGTCCCGCTGGGGGTCCGCGGCCGAGTCGCGGTGGCCATGGCGGCGCGCCGGCGCAGTCGTCCGGACGTCGTGCCGGCGAGCTGACGGCCCCGCGTTATCGGTGGTCGGGGGCGCGCTGCCTCGTCAGCAGCCCGAGCACGACCTGCTGCTGCTCGGGCTCGAAGCGGCGGATGAGCACCAGCCAGGCACCGAGGTACGCCGCGCCGCCGACCACCAGCTCCACGAGCAGGGGCAGCGGAGTGACCACGAGCACCACGAGCAGGACCAGCGAGGCCGCCGCGGCGCACGCCAGCGGGCGCAGCAGCGAGAGCCGCTCGCCGAGGCGGCGCAGTCCGCCGAGCACCACGGCCGCCTGCACGACGTAGGCCACCGCGGTGGCGGCCGCCGCGCCGCTCGCGCCGTACGGCGGGATGAGCACCAGGTTGAGGACCAGGTTGACGAGGAGCGAGCAGGTCGACCCGAGGAGCAGCTCCCGGGAGCGCCCGAGCGCCAGCAGCACCGAGCTCGCGAAGGTCGCGGCGGCGACGAACAGCGGCGCCGGCGCCAGCCAGGCGAGCACCGGCGCCGCCGCGTCGGCGTACGACGCGCCGAACAGCAGGCTCAGCACCGAGCCCCCGTCGACGACGCACACCACGGCGAAGGGCAGGTAGACGAAGCCGGCGACCGCCAGGGCCCGCTCGTAGCCCAGCCGGCGCCGACCCCGGTCCGCCGTCGCGCTCAGCACCGGCAGCACGGCGTAGTTGACCGCGTACGTCACGAAGAGCACGGTCTCCAGCAAGCGGTAGGCGACCGAGTAGACAGCGACCTCGTCGGGACCCTGGAGGTGGCCGAGGATCAGCACGTCCAACCGGAAGAGCAGCATCAGCACCAGGCTGCTCAACCCGATGAGGAAGGTGCCGCGGATGCCGGCGCCCAGGTCGGCGCCGCGCAGGTCACGCAGGGGCAGGCGCAGCTCGAGGCGGCGGACCGCCATCACGTGGGCGCCCCAGCCGACGACGGTGCCGAGCAGGAAGCCGAGGGCCACACCCTCGACGCCCAGGTCGGCCTCGAGCGCGAGCAGGACGGCGAGCGCGGTGACGAGCCGCTGGACGACGAGGGCGGTGGACACCCCGGCCGACACCTGGCGGGCGGCGGCCGCGGAGCGGGCCGTGTGGCTCCACAGCTCGGGGAAGCCGGCCAGCAGCAGGCAGCCCAGCACCAGGCCCGACCCCAGCGACGGCGAGCCGACCAGCAGGAACCACGGGACCAGGAACACGGGCGCCGCGATCAGCGTCTTCCACACCTGGGTGGCCAGGTAGAGGCGCGGCAGCGCGTCCGGGTCGGCGCTGCCCCGACGGGTGATCGCCGGGTCGAAGCCCCAGGCGGCCAGCGAGCTGAGCACCAGCATGATCGTCAGCGCGTAGGACACCATCCCGAAGTCCTCGGTGCTGAGCATCCGGGCGGCCGCGACCGTCCACGCGAGGGTGGCCACCTTCCCGAGCACCTCGGCGACGGCCCGCACGGCGGCGTTCCGGGCCGCGCGATGGGTGACCTCTCCGACCGTCGTCTCCTCAGTCACCCGACGCCGCCGGGTTCGCACGCTCGGGGGTACGCCGTCCGAGCAGCCCGCGCAGGCACCCGGCCGCCTTGGCGACGTCCTTGAGCGCGACCAGCACCGGCACCAGCGGCCAGGTCCCGGGGGCGACCGGCTCGTCCTGCGCGCGGGCGACGGTCGCGGCCAGGTAGCCCGTCGCCGCGGTCGCGACCAGCGCGCGGGTGCGCGGCCCGCCCACGGCGTACCCGACCGGGCCGACGAGGTACGCCGCCCCGCGCACCAGATCCCGGCTGACCAACGGCCACGAGCCCGACCGGCCGCCCCACTCGCCGTACCGGGCGTACATCCGCGCCATGTCGCGCAGGCGTCCGGCCTGCGCCCAGGTCACCCGGGCGTCCAGGGCCAGCGCGCTCCTGCCGCCGGTCGCCAGCACCGCCTCCCCGAACACCGCGTCCTCGGAGCTGTCGAGTGCCGGGTCGAACCCGCCGGCCCGGCGCCACGCGTCGACGGTGCAGGCCATCGACCGCCCGTCGAGCCGGCGGGCCGAGAAGCGGCGGCCCGTCACCCGTCCGAGCACCTGCGAGGCGGCGCTCGGACGCCGGGCCTCGCGGAGCGAGGGGAACAGCGCGACCCGGGCGGCGTCGCGGACGGGATCGCCGCCGTCGACGTCGTACACCCCCACCACGAGGTCGACCGGGTCGGGCTCCGCGAACGGCGCTCGCAGACCGGCCAGCCAGTCCTCCCCCGGCACACACCCGGCGTCGGTGCAGGCGACGTGGTCGTGGCGAGCGACGGCGAACCCGGCGTTGCGGGCCGAGGAGAGGTTGACCGCGGGCCCGGCCAGCACCCGGATCCGGGAGTCGCGAGCCGACCACCGGGCGAGCTCGGCGCCCGTGCCGTCGGTCGATCCGTCGTCGATCGCGAGGTACTCGTCGTCGGGTCCGAGCTGGGCCAGCACCCGCGACGCCACGTCGTCGACGTTCCCCTGCTCGTCCTTGAAGCAGGTCAGCACCGTCATCGGCGGACCGGCGAGACCGGCACCGGGTCGCCGGGCGGCCCGCGCCAGCACGGCGACGACGCGCTCGGCCCAGGAGCGCCGGTCCGGGTGCGTGGCGACGACCGCCCGCCCGGCCGTGCCGCAGCGCCCGGCGACCTCCGGGCCGCGGAGCTCACCGAGTGCCGCGGCCACCGCGCCGGGGTCCTCGGGCGGCACCACCCGGCCCGCGGTCCGCGCCATCCGCTCGACCTCCGGGTTGCCGGCGGCACCCACGAGCGGCACCCCCGCCGCCAGCGCCTCGAGGGCGACGAGCGAGTAGCCCTCGCGACCGAAGCGGCGTCCCGCGCGCCGGGTCAGCACCGCGACCGCGTCGAACGCCGCCAGGTAGTGGCCGGCACCCTCGACGGACTTCAGCAGGTGCACCCGGTCGGCGACGCCGAGCTCTTCCGCGAGAGCCGACAGCCGCCGGGCCTCGTCGGGCTCGGTCGGGTCCTCGGCGCCCACCACCACCAGGCGCCACTCGCCGGCCGCGGGCTCGGCGAGCGCCCGGACCGCGGTGTCGACGCCCTTGTAGCCGACCAGCCGGCCGATCATCGCGACCGTCGGACCGGTCGCCGGCGGCAGGCCGTGCCCGGTCCAGAAGGACTCCGCGACACCGCGGTCCGCGGGTGCGTCCCCGGACCTGGGGGGCGGCACCACCACGGCGTCCGTCCGGCCTGTGGGCTCGGCGACCGAGGCCGACATCGCCAGCACCTCGTCGGCGAGCCGCCCGAGCGGCCGGGCCAGCTCGCGGTCCCAGGAGAAGTCGTGCTTGGCCCAGCAGACCGGCACCCCCACCACCCGGGCCGCCGGGACCACCGCCGCGGCGGCCTTGACGCCGTTGGCCAGGACGACCTCCGCGTCACTCGCGCGCAGCCGGCGCCGCAGGTCGAGGCCGCGGGCCGCGAGGGACGCGGCCCGGCGTCCGGTGGGCAGCACCGTGACCGGTGTCCCGCGGGCCTCGAGCTCCGCCCTCAACGGACCGTCCTCGAGCAGCCAGACCTCCGGCCGGAGCCGGTGGCCGGCCGCGTCGAGCAGGTCCAGGAGCCACCGCTCGGAGCCGCCGAGTACGCCGCTCGGCGTCACCACGAGCAGGCGGAGCGCAGCCAGCGGAGGAGTCACCGCGACTCCCCTGACCCGTCGGCCGAGGTCGCCGTCGCGGCCGCGGCCGCGGCCACCAGCAGGCCGAGCACCACCCACACCGTCGTCAGGACGAGCGGGTTGCGCAGCGGGTAGTCGACCATGCCGTGGGCGACCACCACGACCGACGCGGCCGCCAGGACGGCGGGCAGCGAGGAGCCCGCGGCCCGCCCGCGTCGGACGAGCACGAGGAGCCCGACCATCAGCCCGAGGAGGGCCAACAGGCCCGCGGCCCCGAACTCCACCGCCACGTTCAGCAGCAGGTGGTGGGCGTGGTCGACGTCCAAGAACGCGCCGAGTCGCAGCGCGTCGCTGCTCGCCTCCTGCGAGAAGGCACCGGGCCCGTGGCCGAGGATCGGCGCCTCGGCGTACAGCCGCAGGGCCTCCTCCCAGATCAACGGCCGCTGGTCGTACGGGTTCGCCCCGCTCTCGGCGACCGACGTGGCTCGGGTGACGACCGCGGCGATCGGGCCGACCCCGAAGGCCGCGAGGACCGCCCCGACGGCCAGCAGGGCACTCCCGAGGACCGCCAGGGCCCGTCGTGACTCCGGCACCAGCACCGCGAGCGCGACCAGGCCGGCGACCGCCCCGAGCCACGCCCCGCGCGACAGCGAGAGCGCCAGGGTCGTCAGCAGCAGACCCCCGCTCGCGAGGCACGTCACGCGCAGCCGCGTCGTCGTCGCGGTCAGGCCCACGCCCACGGCGGCCACCAGGAGCAGGGCACTGAACAGGCCCAGCTCGTTGGGCTGGGCGAAGACACCCTCGGCCCGCCCGGTGACGACCCCGCCCCCGTAGTGGCTCTCCGTGGGTCCCGAACCGAGGACCGCCGGCAGGGAGGCCAGGCCCCCGGCGACGACCAGCGCGACCACAGCCAGGCGCACCTGGGCCGGGGTCCGCAGCGCCGTCGTGACGGCCACGGTCAGGAGCAGCACGAGCAGCAGCTGGACGTCCAGCCGGAGGGCCGCGGCGGCACTGGCGGCACCGGCGCTCGCCAGAGCGGCGACGATCGCGAAGGCACCCAGCGGGACAGCGACGGGCCACGGGGGCAGCCGCCAGTCGAGACGGGCCGCGGCGGGGGCCAGCACGGCCACCGCAGCGACCGCCGTGCCCAGCTGCACCAGCTCGAGCGGCCCCACGACGACGTTCCCGAGCGGCAGCAGGAGGATCACGCCCACGACGACCAGGTGCGGTGCCCGCCAGGCCGCGACCGCGACCGCCGGCAGCGCCACCAGCGCCACCGGCCCCCACGGGCCGAGAACGAGACCCGCCGCGGCCAGGACCAGCCCGGCCAGCGCACCGAAGAGGGTGCCCGCACCGAGCGTCAGCACGCGGCGGGACGGTCGGACGCCGCGCGGGCCGTCGAACTCGACCGGCCGCGCGAGGACGGTCACCGGGGCCGCCCGGCGCCCCGGGTGGCCAGGGCCCGCACCTGCCGGCGGATCACGGGGGCGCGGTCCAGAGCCGACCACCAGAGCCGGTAGTGCGGCAGCTGCACCTTCAGCCGGAACGACGCGAGGGTGTCGGTCGCGTTGACGTCGATCCGGCTGACGGCGTACGGCCCGGCGTCGTCGAAGACCGAGAAGGCGACGTCGAAGCCGGCCGCCGCGACGGCGGCCCGGGCCGCCGGGTCGTGAGTGCCGTAGGGGTAGGCGAACGAGCGGACGCCGGCACCGACGAGGTCGGCGAGGACGTCGTGGGCCTGCCGGACCTGGTGGGCGAGCTCCCCGGGCGGACGGCGCCGCAGGTCGCTGTGGTCGGCCCCGTGCACCCCGAGCTCCACGAGGGGCAGTCCGTGCAGGTGACGCAGCGCGTCGGCGTCGAGGAGCGGCTCGTCCGCGGGGCTCGACAGCCAGCGCGCGGTCCGGCCCACGAGGTCGGAGGGCACGTAGAGCAGGGCGGGGACGCCCAGCCGCTCCAGCACCGGCACCGCGAGGTCGAGGACCGAGGTGTAGCCGTCGTCGATCGTCACCAGGAACGAGCGCGGGCCCAGCCGCCGACCGCCGCGGCGCCGGGCGAGGTACTCGTCGAGGTCCAGCGCCCGCCAGCCCTGGTCCAGCAGCCATCGGAGCTGCTGCTCGAACCGGTCCACGTCGACGAAGAGGTTCTCGGGGTCGTTCGGGAGCCGGCCGCGACAGAAGCCGTGGTACATCAGCACGACCGGCTCCCGCGGGAGGACCGGCATCCGGGGCCCCGTCGCGGGAGGTCTCTCAGCCACGCGCGTCCCCCGCCCCGACCAGGCCCGGGGTCTCGGCCGCCGCGCGGGTGGCGCCGTTGAGCACGACGCCTCGGATCGGCAGGCCCAGCCGCGTGAGGCGCGCCGCCGTACGCTCCGCGTCCGCGCGCGTCGAGCCGAGTCGTACGACGACGACCGCGGAGGCGGCATGAGGCGCGACGATCTCCGAGATCTCCCCCGCGCCGAGCGGGGTCGTGTCGCAGAGGACGACGTCCCAGCCCTGGGCGGCCTCGGCCAGGACGTCCGGCAGCCGGCGGTCGAGGAGGTCGCCGGCGTCGGACAGCGGCTCGGTCCGCAGGACGGCGACCCCGCCCTCGTGGTGCACCGCCTCGGCGAGCGTGCAGTGTCCGGACAGCACGTCGGTCAGCCGGAGCGCGTCGCTCTCGCCGACGCGGCGGCTGAGGCCGGCCCGGTCGAGGTCGAGGTCCAGCACGATGGCGGACGCTCCCCGGTCCGAGAGCGTGCGGGCCAGCAGATAGGCCACCGTGGTCGCGCCCGCCTCCGGCTCCGTGCCGACGACGAGGACCGGACCCGGCGGCGCCGACCTGTCAGCCGCGGCCCAACCGCTGCGCAGCGACCGAGCTGAGTCGAGGATCGCGTCGTCGGAGGCGATCTCCCCGCGCCCGAACCGGGAGCGGGTCAGCCCCGGCAGGTTGCCCAGCAACGGACCGCCCGCCGCCTCAGCGGCGTCGCCCCCGGTGCGGATCCGACCCCGGGTCAGCTCCAGCACGTAGGCCGCCCCCACCGCCACGACCAGGGCGACGAGCAGGAGGACGGCCTGCAGCGCACGCTTCGAGCCCAGCAGTCCGGGCCGTTCGACCCGCGCGGCCGACAGCACCGCGGCGTCGGCCAGGTTGTCCTCGGCACTGATCGCGACGGCACGCTCGGCGACCTCCTGCGCCACCTCGCGGGCCTTCTCCTCGGTCGGCAGCGTGACCCGGACGGCCAGGTTGCCGGCATCCTGCGACACCACGATCTCGACAGCCGTCTCGAGGGTGCGGACCGGGACGCCCGTCGCCGACGCCACTCCGGAGAGCGTCTCGGCCGAGCCGATCAGCACGGAGTAGCGACCGAGCGCGAGCCGGACCGTGTCGGCGTTCGTCAGCTCGGGGTCCTCCGGGCCCACGCCGACGACGCTCACCGCGACGGCCGGGCTCGACCGGATCTCCACCGCTCCCACTCCGAGGACGACGGCGGGCAGCAGCACCGCCACGATGACCGGCCAGCGGAACCTCAGGGCGCGGCCCAGGACCCGGAGGGCGACGGTCGGGGCCAGGTGCGGGGTGGCGGTCACGGTCGGCCGTACATCTTGGCGAAGGTGCGGAACACCCGTCGCGGACGGAGGTCCTCGTCGAGCATGGCGTAGCCCTCCTGATGCTCGTCGGTGCTCGTGTCGTCGACCGCGTCCTTGTACCAGAACGCGGCCCTGACGTAGCGGTACTCCCGCCCCATCAGGACCAGGGCCCGACGGGCGTACGCCGCCTGCTGCCGCTCGTCGACCCCGCGGCGCCAGGACTCGGTGTCGTCGTCGTTCTCGTGCACGCTCCACCCGAACTCGGTCACCCAGACCGGCAGCCGGTCGCCGTTGGCCAGCATGGTCTCCCGGACGGCGTCGAGGTGGGTCAGGTTCCACACCTCCCCGTCGTCGGACGCGCTGGGCGGCGCGTCGGCGGGAGCCTGGTAGGCGTGCACGGCCATCACGTCGAAGCACCCGCCGATCCCGGCCCGATAGGCGCGTTCGAGCCACCGGTCGTCGTTGTACATCAGCCCGCCGAGGACCACGCGGGCGTCCCGGTCCCGTCGCCGGACCGCCTCGGCGGAGCGGCACAGGAGCCTCGCGTAGGTCCGCGGGTCGGTGCCGACGTAGAACTCCTCGAGGTTGGGCTCGTTCCAGATCTCCCACGCGTCGACGACGTGCCCCCACCGTCGTACCGCCCAGCCGAGCGCGTCGGCGTAGTCCTGCGGGTCGTCGGGCGAGGTGTACGGCGCCAGCACCGGGTCGGTCTCCGCCGTCGCCCACGCCGGCGTGAGCCAGAACATCACGACGACCTTCAGGCCCCGGCGGCGCAGGTCCCTGATCACCCCGTCGACCTTGGGCACCGCCCACTGGTGGTCGAACCGACCGGGCTCGGGCTGCAGCATCGCCCAGCCGACGTCGACGCGGACCCATCGCGCGCCGGAGGCCTCGATGCGGTCCAGGACCGCGTTGCGCTCGCGTCTCGTGTAGTGCGACCAGGTCGCGTGGAACTGCACTCCGAGCGCCGGCAACCGCGCGGGCGCACGCTCACTGATGTGCGGCGAGCGCACGGGCGCACGCTCGCTGCTGTGCTGCGCCGAAGGCGGGGTGGCGGTCGGGCTCCGGTCGTCCAACGCGACGAGGATCCCGATGACCAAGGCAGTAGCCACGGCGCCAGCCACGAGCACACCACTTCGCCCCCCCACGCAATCAGGATGCCCGTGACCGGAGGTCGCGAAACGCCCGTCCGCCGCCGCGGCCCGGCTATCAGGGCGTCCGGTGCCTTCGCCGCGAACCGCCCGGACATCGGTGAGCCACCGGTATCCGTCCTCGGCGGTCAGCGGGACGGGGACGTCGATGGGTTTCTGGATTCGCACCTACCCATCTCGTCGCCGACCTATATCGTATATTGAAGCGGATTCTTGCTTCCGCGGCCCTAGACGAATTGGCGGTGTCCATGTCGCTCCACCCACTCCCCAGCCCGAGTCGCAGCCTGCGGCGCGTCCTCACAGGTACGACGGCCCTCGCGCTGACCGCTGCCCTGACTGCCTGCGGTGGCACCAGCGGTGACGGCGACAGCGGCGACGGGGGCAAGTCCGTCACCGATGCCCACGTGACGATCGCCAGCACCGCGATCACCAGCAGCCTCGACCCGGCCGCTGCCCTCTCCTCCGTCGGTCGCAGCTACACCAAGCAGGTCTTCGACCAGCTGGTCAGCTTCGACGAGGACGGTGCGCTCAGCCCGGCGCTCGCCGACAGCTGGACGCGGGTCGACGACACCACCATGACGTTCACCCTGCGCGCGGGCGTGACCTTCTCCTCCGGCGCGGCGTTCGACGCCGACGCCGTGGTCGCGAACGTCGAGCGCGTGCTCTCCGGCAACCCCGCCTACTCGACGGTCGCCGCGAAGGTCGGCACGATCGAGAAGGCTGTCGCCGTCTCCCCCACCGAGGTCCAGGTGGTCACCACCGGCCCGGACCCGATCCTGCTCAACCGGCTGACGCTGCTCGACATCGTCGACCCGGCCACCTTCGAGACCGAGCGCCCGGCGGGCACCGGCCCGTTCCAGGTCACCGAGTACCAGGAGGGCACGAGCATCGAGCTCGAGCGCTTCGACGACTCGTGGCGGGCGACGGACAACGTCGCCGAGGTGACCTTCCAGGCGATCCCGAGCGCCACCACGATGGCCAGCGCACTGCAGACCGGAGAGGTCGACGTGGCGTTCGGGCTGCCGGCCGACGTCTCGCTGCAGCTGGAGGCCAAGGGCTTCACCTCGGTCAACAAGTCGGCCGGCTCCGCGGCCATCACCAGCCTGATCGCCGACGTCGAGCCCAAGCTGGCCGACGTCCGGGTGCGCCAGGCCATCAACTACGCGATCGACCGGGAGGCCTTCGTCGAAGGCACCCTGGGCGGCTTCGGCACGCCGAACGGCAGCCAGTTCCTCCAGGAGGGCTTCCTGGGGTACGACGCGGACCTGCCCAGCTACGAGTACGACCCCGAGAAGGCCAAGCAGCTGATCAAGGACGCCGGGGCGGAGGGTCTGGAGCTGCCGATCGCGACCACCGCCCTGTTCAAGACCCAGGCCGAGTCGGTGACCGGGTTCCTGAACGCCGTCGGCTTCAAGAGCGAGGTCGTCATCGAGGACCTCTCCGCGTTCATCGGCTCGCTGCTGCAGAAGAGCACCACGCCGCTGCTGTACTGGCAGACCGACTACTACGACCTGCGCGACATCGCCGCGGTGACCCGCTTCGGTCCCCCCGCACCCGGACAGCAGGTGCACTTCGACAGCACCGAGTACCAGGCGCTGTTCAAGCAGCAGTCCCAGGAGCTGGACGAGGACGCCCGCGCCACGCTCATCCAGGAGATGGCCCAGATCATGAACGAGGAGGCCGGCGTACTCCTGCTGGCCTGGCCGGACAACCTCTACACCGCCGCGTCCCGGGTCGAGGAGCTGCCGCTGACCGGCGACAGCCTGATCCGGATCGAGGAGATGGTCCTCACCGAGTGAGCACCGTCGACGAAGCGCGCTCCCCCGCCGCCCCGCGGCGGGGGGCCGCCTCATCCTCTCGCCCGACCCGGCTGCCCGTGCCGGTCCGGCTGGTGCTCGGACTGCTGGTCCGGACGGTGCTCACGCTGCTCGGCCTGCTGACCCTGCTCTTCTTCCTGGTCCGACTCAAGGGCGACCCGGCCGGGGTGTTGGCCGGCCCGTCGGCCACGCCCGAGCAGCTCGACGCGATCCGCTCGGCGTACGGCCTGGATCGACCGCTGGTCGTCCAGTACCTGGAGTTCGTCGGCGACGCCGCCCGCCTGGACTTCGGCTCGTCGGTCTTCAGCGGACAGCCCGCACTCGGCACCGTGCTGGGGGCCCTGCCCGCGACCCTGCTCCTGATCGTGGCGACCATGGTCCTCTCGGTGGTGGTCGGAGTGCCGGCCGGAATCGCCCTGCACCACGGTCCGCGACCCGTCCGGGCCCTGCTGGGCGGTCTGCTGACCCTGGCCCAGGCCGTGCCGACCTTCGTCATCGGCGTCGGGCTGATCGCGCTGCTCGCCGTACGCCTGGGTCTGCTGCCGTCGTTCGGCAGCGGCACCCTCGACACGTTGGTGATGCCGACGATCACGCTGTCGCTCTTCGCGATAGCGCGTACCGCCCGGATGGTCGACGCCGAGCTCGACCTCGTCGACCACCAGGACTTCCTGCGCACCGCTGCCGCCAAGGGCGCGTCGAGCCGACGTGTGGTGTGGCGTCACGCCCTGCCCAACGCCTTCCCGGCCGTCGCCGCGGCGTTGGTCGTCGAGCTCTCCTACCTGCTCAGCGGGGCCGTGGTCGTCGAGGTCCTCTTCGCCTACGACGGCATCGGCAAGCGCCTGGTCGATGCGATCTTCGCCCGCGACTACCCCGTCGTGCAGGCAGCCGTCTTCGTGATCGGCCTGGTGGTGGTCGTGGTCAACGTGCTCGGTGACGTCCTGCTCCGCATCCTCGATCCTCGCACGGGAAGGGCCGCGGCATGAGAACGCCGGATCTGAGGCTCTGGACGCCACTGGCTGTCCTGACGCTCGTCGTGCTCGGCTGTCTGCTCGGGCCGCTCATCGTGGACGCCGACCCGATCGCCCAGGACCTGGGCAACCGGCTCGAGGCACCCGACTGGCTGGGGGGCAGCGGCGGGCTGCTCGGCACCGACCCGTTCGGCCGGGACCTGCTCGCCCGCACCCTGGCCGGAGGTCGGGTGTCCCTCGCGGTCGGCTTCGGCGCCGCCACCGGGGCCGTCGTGCTCGGTGTCCTGCTCGGCCTGCTCGCCGGCTACCGCGGCGGTCGCGTCGACCGGGCGATCATGACCCTGGCCGACGTCTGGCTCGCCTTCCCGTTCCTGGTGCTCGCGCTCGCTGCGGTCGCCGTCGTCGGCTCGGACATCCCGGTGCTGATCGCGCTGCTCACCCTGGGCGGCTGGGTGCTCCCCACCCGGGTCACCCGCACGATCGTGCAGCGGCTGCGCGGCGAGGACTTCGTCGTCGCGGCGACCGGCGCCGGCGCGTCCGACGGCTATGTCGTCTTCAAGCACCTGCTGCCGCAGGTGCTGCCGGTCACCCTGGTCGTCTGGTCCTTCACGGTGGGCACGCTGGTGGTGATCGAGAGCTCGCTCTCGTTCCTGGGTCTCGGGGTACGACCACCCACGCCGTCGTGGGGGAACCTCATCTCCGACGGCACCGTCTATCTCGAGACCGCCTGGTGGATCCTCACCTGGCCGTCGCTCATGATCGCGCTGACCGTGCTCTGTGCCAACACCCTCGGCACCGCCCTGCGCCTCCGCCTCAGCGGCGTCGGCCTCGACCCGGAGGTGCTGAAGTGAGCCACACCCTCGTCATCGAAGACCTCTGGATCGAGGCCGGCAGCCCCGAGCGTCCCCAGGTGCTCGTCCGCGGCGCCTCCCTGACCGCTCCCCGCGGCAGTGTGGTCGGCCTGGTCGGCGAGTCGGGTTCGGGCAAGACCGTCACCTGCATGTCCGCGCTCGGACTGGCCGGATCCGGGGTGCGGATCACCCGCGGGTCGGTCCGGATGCTCGACACCGAGCTCGTGGGCGCGGACGCCGCCACGCTCGCCCAGGTGCGTGGTGGGGTGGTCGGCACCGTCTTCCAGGATCCGCTCAGCTCGCTCAACCCGCTGCAACGGATCGGCACCCAGATCGCGGAGACCCTCACGCTGCACCGAGGCGGCCGCGCGTCCCAGCACCGGTCGCGGGTGCTCGAGCTGCTGGCGTCGGTCGGCGTACCGGGACCCGAGCAGCGCATGCGTGCCTACCCGCACCAGCTCTCCGGCGGGTTGCGGCAGCGGGTCGCGATCGCCATCGCGCTCGCCAACGAGCCGGCGCTCCTGGTGGCGGACGAACCCACCACCGCGCTCGACGTGACGGTGCAGGCCCAGGTGCTCGAGGTGATCCGAGCCGCGACCCGTGCGCAGGGGCGGTCCGCCCTGATCGTCACCCACGACTTCGGCCTCGTCGCGGAGATCGCCGACCGGGTGGCGGTGATGTACGCGGGCCAGATCGTCGAGGAGGGGCCCGTCGACCAGATCTTCACGGACCCGCGACACCCCTACACGAGGGGCCTGCTGGCCAGCCGGCCGACCCTCGCCGCCGGACGACGCCGACTGACGGCGATGCCCGGTCGCCCGCCGGAGCCGGGTCGATGGCCCGAGGGCTGCTCGTTCACCGCGCGCTGCCCGCACGCCACGGCCCAGTGCGGCGTGGAGCCGCCGGTGCATCGGACCCAGGACGGCTGGAGCCGCTGCTGGCTGCCCGGCACCGACGCAGCACTGGAGGAGGCTCGATGACCGGCACCGTGCTCGAGGTCCGCAACGCCCGCAAGACGTACGACGCGACGCACGGCCGCCGACGCAGTCGACTGGTCGCGGTCGACGACGTCACCTTGAGCGTCAACGGCGGCGAGATCGTCGCGCTCGTGGGCGAGAGCGGCTGCGGGAAGTCGACGCTGGCCCGCGCCGCGGCGATGCTCGCGCCGCTGGACGAGGGCGAGGTGCGCTGGTCGGGCGAGCTCGTCTCGGGCCTGCCTCGACGGCAGCTCCGCACCCGTCGCCCGCACACGCAGCTGGTCTTCCAGGATCCGGCCGCCGCACTCTCACCGCGGATGCGGATCGGCGAGATCCTGACGGAGCCGTTGCGCATCCAGGGCCGGGATCGCGACCGGGCCGCCGACGAGCTGCTCGACGCGGTCGGACTCGACCGCTCGATGGCGGACCGGTTGCCGCGCGAGCTCAGTGGTGGCCAGCGCCAGCGGGTGGTGATCGCCCGCGCCCTGGCGCTCGAGCCGCAGCTCCTCGTGCTCGACGAGCCGGTGGCGTCCCTCGACGTGTCGGTGCAGGCGCAGGTGCTCAACCTGCTCTCCGACCTGCAGGCCGAGCGTGGCTTCGGTGCCCTGCTGATCGCCCACGACCTGGCCGTCGTCAGCAGCGTCGCGGACCGGATCGGCGTGATGTACCTCGGCCGGATCGTCGAGGAGGGACCGGCGGAGGAGATCGTCACCCGTCCGCGACACCCCTACACCCAGATGCTGATCAGCGCGGTCCCGGCCTTCTCCCCCGGCGAGCGCCGCCCCAGGGTCCCCGTCACGGGCGAGCCGGTGACCCCCTGGGCCGACCTGCCGGGCTGCACCTTCGCGCCCCGGTGCCCGGCCGCGACGTCGCTGTGCCTCGACAGCGCCCCGGAGCCGCAGCCGCGTGCCGGCGTGCTGGTGGCCTGCCACCACGCCTGACTGCTCCGACGCGAGCCCGGCGGGGCTCAGCTCTCCGCGTCGACGAGCGCATCGCGGAGGGCCACCCGGGCGGCGGCGTACCGGCTGCGGGCGGTGGAGGGATTGACGCCGGCCAGCTCGGCCGCCTCGGTGATGGTGAAGCCGTCCCAGTGCACGAGCATCACCAGCTCGCGTTGCGGCTGGGGCAGGCGCAGCACCGCGTCGCGCACCGCGTAGGCGCCTTCGGGGTCCGGAGCGCTCGGGGCGGTGGCGATCAGGTCGCGAAGACGGGCGGTGAGGTCGAGGCGCCGGTGTGCCGTGCGCCGGTGGTTGCTCAGGGTGTGGGACGCGATCACGAACAGCCACATCCGCTGGCGCTCGGGCTCGTCGGGAAGCTTGTCGATCCGCTTCCACGCCGTCAGCATCGTCTCGCCGTACAGGTCCGCGGCGTCCTCTCGCGACGGCACCCGACGCACGAAGTAGGCCAGAAGGTCGTTGGAGGCCTCGCGCAGGGCAGTTCGGGCCGCGGCGGTGTGCTGGGCACCCACTACTCGCCGCCGCACGAGCTCGCCATCATGACGCTGACGGCCGCCGTGGGAAGACCCTGGCGCCGAAGGTCTGCCTCGACACGCTGCTCGACCACGCTCATCACCGCGTAGGTCTCGTACTCCTCGATGCTCTGGGCCGGGCCGGCCTCGGAGTCGACGAGGGCGCGCGGCGGCAGTCCCTCGGTGGCGGCGACGATGTCGATGCTCGACAGGTCGAGGTTGCTGAGGAACTCCTCCGCGGCCGCGAGGGCCTGGGCCCGGGTGGTGCTGTCGACCGGGTTGCCGGGATCCTCGATGCCCTTGACGTCGAAGGTCAGCTCGCACTCCGAGCCCGTCGACGTGGAGACCGCGTCTCGGGCCGGCGCGTCCTCGAACCACGGCAGGATCCCCGCTGCGGCCGCCGAGCCGATGCCGAGCAGGCCGGCGGCGGCCAGGCCCCCGACGATCAGGCTGGCCCGGCGGTGCGGCTTCTGGTGCCGGGCCTGCCGCTCGGCTTCGGCGACGACGGACGCGAGCTCGCGCTCGAGGGCCGGTGTCTGGACGGGAGCCGGCGGCGCCGAGACGGCGAGCTGGTCATCGAAGGAGGTCATGTTCTTACCCTTTGCTCGGTGGACCGTACGCCGAGTACATGTACCGGCGGCGTCGATTCGTCCAATGCCGATGGAGGGTTCTTCCGGGCCGCTTCAGGCGAGCGCGGACGTCCGGGCACGGCCCTGGAGTCCCGGCACCCGGTCGGTGCGTGCCGGTCGCCGATGCCCGGTCGCGGCACGACCCGACGACACGCCGCGAAAAGTGCCGAGAAAGTGACGGGTCGGCGGGGGTCAGTCGCGGGTGTCGCGGAAGACGGCGGGGCGGCCCTCGCGGCGGGCCCGGGTGGCCTCCTCGAAGTTGTCGGTGAGCAGCCTCAGGTACAGCTGGCCGATCCCCTCCGAGGTCATGTGGTCGGGCAGCGAGGAGGCGGCGATCCCGGCCTGCAGGGAGCGCTTCGTCAGCTCGACGCCGGGCTGGGAGAACCGGCCGATGCCGCGCCCGATCTCCACCGCGGCGTCCACCACCGGGTCGGCGAGCCGGGAGACCAGGCCGATCCGGTGCGCCTCGTCGGCGCCGACGTCGCGGCCGGTCAGCATGATGTCGGCGGCGTGCGTGGCCCCCACCGCCCGGGGCAGCAGGTAGCTCAGCCCGAGCTCGCTCGCGGTGAGCCCGTTGTTGATGCCGGCGGCGCGGAAGTAGGCGTCCTGCGAGGCCACCCGGAGGTCGCAGGCCAGCGCCAGGCAGAGCCCGCCGCCGATCGCGGCGCCGTTGACGGCGGCGATCACCGGCTGGTGCAACCGCCGGATGGTGAGGACGACGTCCTCCAGCAGCTCCAGCGAGCGCAGCGCGTACGTCGGCCGCGTGAGTCCATCGACGTGCGGCGGTCGGCCGGCCGACTCCTGGTCCGCGCCGGAGCAGAAGCCGCGCCCGGCACCGGTCAGCACGATCGCCCGGATCGTGTTGTCGTGACCCAGCTCGACCAGGGTGTCCCGGAACGGGACCATCACGTCGAACGCCATGGCGTTCATCCGCTCCGGCCGGTTCAGGGTGACCACGGCGACCTCCGGGACCGGACGTTCGACCAGCACGAAGTCGGTCATCGAGAGCTCCCGCCCGCCGCCGCCGCCAGGTCCTCGCTCGGGTCGATCAGCTCCCGCGCGCTCCGGTAGTCGGCCTTGCCGGTGACGTGGCGGGGCATCTGGCCCACCACCCGGACGGTCCGGGGCACCTTGTAGCCCGAGATCCGGGTCCTCAGGTGGGCCAGGACGTCGTCGACGTCGAGCTCGACGCCGGGGCGCGGCTCGAGGAGGGCGGCGACCTGCTGCCCGTAGCGCGGGTCGGGCAGCCCGAGGACCAACGCGTCGAAGACGGCGGGGTGGGACTTGAGCGCGACCTCGACCTCCTCGGGGTAGACCTTCTCGCCCCCGGTGTTGATGCAGCTGGAGCCGCGGCCGAGCAGCGTGAGCCGGCGGTCCGGCTCGATCTGCACCCAGTCGCCGGGAACGGCGTACCGCACCCCGTCGACGGTCACGAAGGTCCGCGCGGTCTTCTCCGGGTCGTTGAGGTACCCGAGCGGGATGCTGCCGCGGCGCGCCATCAGGCCCACGCTGCCGACCTCGCCGTCGACATCCATCAGCCGGTGGTCCTCGTCGAGGACCACGGTCTCGGGGCCGATCCGCACGACGCTGCCCTTGTCGGCGAGGTTGTCGCGATCGATCCGCCCGTTGCCCGTGAACCCCGTCTCCGAGGCGCCGATGATGTCGGTGAGCATCACGTCGGGGAAAGCGTCGAGCCAGCGCCCCTTGACCTCGGCCGAGAAGATCGCCGCCGCACTGTTGACGGTCCGCAGCGAGCTCGCGTCGTACGGCGTCCCGGCGGCGAGGGCCCGCTCGAACTCCTCGATCAGCGGCCGGGCCATCGCGTCGCCGATCACGGAGATCCCGGTCGCGCGCTCGGCCTCGACCGCCTGCCAGATCTGCACCGGATCGAAGCTCGGGAACATCACCAGGGTGTTGCCGCCGAACAGGCGCAGCAGCATCCCCCACTGCCCGTTCGCGTGCATGATCGGGCCGAGCTGGACCGCGACGATCGGCTCGGACGTCCGGGCCGCCCGCGACTGGTCGTACTCCTCGATGGGCAGGTAGGTGACGAAGTCGATGCCCCCGCCGAGCGTGCGCCAGATGTCCTCGTGGCGCCACATCACGCCCTTCGGGTAGCCGGTGGTGCCGCCGGTGTAGACGATGAAGAGGTCGTCGGCGCTGCGCTGGGCGAAGTCGCGCTCGACGGAGCGGCCGGCGACGGCGTCCTCCCAGGTGACGGCCGGGTGGGCCGGCTGCACCGTGGATCCGTCCTCGATGACCGTCACCGCCTCGATCCCGTGCCGCCCGACGAGATCGCCGAGCGCGCCGGAGAACTGGCGCTCGTGGACCAGCGCGGTGACGCCGGCGTCGCCCAGCACGTGGTCGAGCTCGGCCTCCACGTAGCGGTAGTTGAGGTTGATCGGCGTCCCGCGCACCTTGAAGACGGCCAGCATGGCCACGACGTGCTCGGGCACGTTGCGCGCCAGCAGACCGACCCGGTCGCCGGCACCGACCCCGGTGTCCTGCAGGTGGTGGGCGAAGGCGTTGGCCCGGGCCTCGAGGTCGGCGTACGTCAGCCGCGTGTCACCCAGGACGACGGCGGTGCGGTCGGGGACCACGTCCACGGCGTGCTCGACGAGATCTGCGATGTGGAGGACCATGGCGACACCCTGGCCGGACCTGTGACCCGGGTCACCTGCGTTCCCACCCTGCGGGACCGGACCCGCGGGTCAGGCGAGTCCCAGCTCGCTCACCAGTCGCCCGGCCCGGACCACCGTCCCGAGGTGACGGTGCGCGTCGGGATCGGTGGCGAGCCACACGATCGCCCGGCCGGCGGCGTCGTCGGCCACGGTCGGGACACCGTGCGCGGCGATCTGCTCGGTGCCACCGCGAGCGGCGGCGGCCTCGGTGACCACGAAGCCGGGGTCGACGTTGAACGCGCGTACGCCGGCTGCGGCGTACTCGGCGTTCACCGACCCGGCGATCCGGCCGAACGCCGCCTTGGCGGCGGAGTAGTTCAGGCCCCAGCCGCCCTCGCCCGGAGGCGCCGGCGGGTCGTTGACGATCGAGCCGGACCACAGGTCGACGATGGTGCCGCCGCCGTTCTCGACCATGTGCGGCAGCACCTCCTGAACCAGCGCGAGCTGGTGCAGGACATTGGCCTCCAGGCTGCGGGCGAAGGTGTCGAGCTCGAGCTCCAGGACCCGGGCGTGCGGCAGGTGCAGCACCGCGTTGTTGACGAGCACGTCGACCCGGCCCCAGTCCTCGAGCACGGTGCGGGCGGCGGCGCGGACGCTCGCGAGGTCGGTCAGGTCCATCGGGACGGGCAGCGCGCGCACGCCGTACTCCCGGACCTCGGCGGCGGTGCGGTCCAGGCTGCCGGGGACCGGGATCGCCCGGTCGCCCTCGCGCTGGGTGCGCGGCGGGACCGTGCCCTCGCCCTCGTGGACCGTGCGCGCCGTGAATGCGACGTCGAAGCCGGCCCGGGCCAGGGCCAGCGCGGTCTGCCGGCCGATCCCCCGGCTCGCTCCGGTGACCAGGGCGGTACGGCGGGTGGTGGGACTCATTTGGATCTCCTCGTCAGGGCGGGTCAGCCGCACGTGGTGCCCACCGGCCTCTCCTCGACCATCTGGCGCAGGGCGGCGCGGGACAGCTTGCCGGTGCGGGTCCGCGGCAGCTCGTCGAGCACGACGTAGTCGCCCGGCACCTTGTACGGCGTGAGCCGGGCCCGGACGTGCGCGGCCAGGTCCGCACTCCGGGGCGGGTCGCCCGTCGGGATCACGCAGGCCAGGAGCCGCTGGCCCGAGCGCGGGTCGTGCACCCCGACCACGGCGGCGTCGGCGACCCGGGAGTGCTCCCGCAGCACGGCCTCGACCTCGCGGGGGTCGACATTGAAGCCGGAGACGATGATCGTGTCGTTGACGCGGCCCGCGACGGCGAGCCGTCCCGTGTCGTCCAGCTCCCCCAGGTCGCCGGTGTCGAACCAGCCTCCGGGCCGCAGGTCCGGGGCGTCGGCGTACGGACGGCAGACGTGGTGGCCGCGGACCTGGACCCGGCCGCGCACGCCAGCGGCGACCGGGTGGTCGAACTCGTCGCAGACGCGCACCTCGGTGCCCGGCAGCGGCACCATCCACGGCAGCGGGCCGTCCGGTGCGGACGGCACCTCGCCGAGCGCGACGGTCCCGGAGGTCTCCGTCATGCCGTAGCCGGCCACGACCCGCGGGATGCCGAGCTGCTCCGCGAGCCGCGCGATGTCCGGAGCGGACACCTCGGTGCTCCCGACGATCCCGAGGCGGGTGTTCAGCGCCGCAGCGCCCGGGTCCAGGCCGGCCAGGTCGTGGTAGATCGTGGGCGGCCCGGCGAGCACGGTGATCCGCTCCTCGCGCAGCAGCCGCGTCAACCGTCCCGGGTCGTAGTCGGGCAGCAGCCGGACGGAGGCCCCGGCCAACAACGCGACCAGCAGGATCCCGTTGAAGCCGAACGAGTGCGTCAGCGGCACCGTCGCGAGCCACACGTCGTCGTCGGTGGCGTCCAGCGCGACCCGCACGTCGTCGTACACCCGGAGCAGCTGCCCGTGGGTCATCGGCACGGCCTTGACCGTGCCGGACGTGCCGGAGCTGGACAGCACGAGCGCCGGCGTCGCGATGTCGCACCACTCCAGGCCGAGGGGAGCCGGCTCCGAGGGCAGCGCCTCGAGCTCCGCGAAGGAGATCGCCCCCGGCAACGGGGCGACCGACTCGTCCTGGAGCACCAGACGCGGGTCGAGCTGGGCCAGCAGCCGCTGGCGCTCGGCGTCCGGGACCCGATGGCCGAGCGGCACCACGGTCGCGCCCGCCATCAGCACGCCGTACGCCGCGCTGACCCACGCGGTGCGGTTGGGACCCTGGACGGCGACCCGGTCCCCCGCCACGATGCCCCGCTCGCCGAGGAGTCGTGCCACGGCCCGCGCCCGGGCGGCGAGCTCGGCGTAGGTGAGCGTGCTCGCGTCGTCGCGCACGGCCACCCGGTCGGCGTGGGTGCCGGCGCGGACCTCGCACAGCTCGCCGAGCGTGCGGAAGCCGCGGTGCTCGATCATGTCCGGATCAAAGCAAACGCGTCGACGGTGTGGCCAGGAGTTCTCATCCTGCGAAATTAGCGTGCCCCTCCGTGGTGGTGGTGCCGTCGGCGCTCCCACCGCGGCGACGCCGGCGCTCAGGAGGAGAGCACGAACCCGGCGTACCCCCCGTCGCGTGCGTCGTCGCAGAGCCGGCCGTACGCCGCGAACCCGCCGAGATAGGGCATGAACCCGCGCGGCTTGCCCTCGACGTTGGCCCCCATGTACCAGGACCTCGCCTGCACGAAGAGCGTGCGGGACGCGACCTCGTCGACGTGGGCGGTCCACGCCCGGGCGGCGTCGGCGCGCGCCTCGACCTGGGTGTGCCCCTGCTCGTCGCAGTGCCGGAGCAGGTCGACCAGCCAGTTCACCTGCTGCTCCCCCGCCAGCACCATGTTGGCCAGCACCGAGGGGCTGCCCACCCCGGCCAGGTTGAACAGGTTCGGGAAGCCCGGCACGCCGAGGCCGAGATAGGTCACCGGGCCGTCGGCCCAGGCCTCGGTGATCCGGTCGCCGCGCGGCCCGACCAGGTCGATGCGGGTCATCGCACCGGTCATCGCGTCGAAGCCGGTCGCGAGCACCAGCACGTCGAGCTCGTGGGAGCCCGAGGTGGTCTTCACGCCCCACGGCATGACGGTCTCGATGGGGTCGCGGCGCAGGTTGACCAGCTCGACGTCGTCGCGGTTGAAGGTCTCGTAGTAGTGCGTGTCGGTGCAGATCCGCTTGGTCCCGATCGGGTGGTCGGTCGGCACCAGGTCGTCGGCGACGCGCGGGTCGCGGACGATCTCGCGGATCCGCTCCTCGGCGTACGCCCGGGCCAGCTCATTGACCCGCGGGTCGATGGACTGGTTCGGGAAGACCTTGCCGAAGAGCACGCCGCCTCGCTGCCAGAAGTCCGCGAGCACCTCGCGGCGCTGCTCCTCCGTGAGCGTGAACGGGTCCTCGGGGTGGCTGGTGTGCGGCGACCCGGCCGGCCCGGCCCACGAGATCCGGCGGCGCTCGGCGTAGTCGCGCTGCGCCTGCTCCCACTCCTCGTCGGAGAGCGGCCGGTTGAGGGCCGGGACCGAGAAGTTGGGACTGCGCTGGAAGACCGTGAGGTACGCCGCCTGCTGGGCGAGCTCGGGGATGGCCTGGACCCCCGACGAGCCGGTGCCGATGACGCCGACCCGCTGACCGGTGAGGTCGACCGGCTCCTGCGGCCAGCTCGACGTGCGCAGCAGCCGGCCCGCGAACCGGTCCAGCCCCGGGATGGCCGGGTCCAGTGGTGCCGACAGGCTGCCGGTCGCCAGCACCAGGTAGCGCGCCCGGAGCTCCTCGCCGGCGGCGGTGGTGACCACCCAGCGCGACGCCTCGTCGTCGAACCGACCGCTCTCGACCCGGGTGTCGAAGCGGTAGTGCCGGCGCAGGTCGAACCGGTCGGCGACGTGCTGGAGGTAGCGGAGGATCTCCGGCTGGGTGGCGTAGCGCTCGCTCCACCGCCAGCTGCGCTGGAGCTCCTCGTCGAAGGAGAACGAGTAGTCGAGGCTCTCGACGTCGCAGCGGGCGCCCGGGTAGCGGTTCCACCACCAGGTGCCGCCGACCTCGGGTGCCGCCTCCACCGCGGCGACGCTCCAGCCCTCCTGCTGCGCCCGGTGCACGGCGTACAGCCCCGAGAAGCCCGCACCCACCACGAGGACGTCGACGGTCGTGCTGGTCATGGGTTCTCCTTGGTGGCGCCCGGGCGCGTGGCGCCGAGCAGGCGTCGTACGTCCTGCCACAGCAGCTCGCGGGCCGATGCCGCCGCCCCGAACGGGCCGATCGTGGCGAAGCCGTGGAACAGGTCGGGGTAGTGCCGGTGCCGGACGGGCACGCCGGCCTCGCGCAGCAGGTCGGCGTACCGACGCCCCTCGCTGGACAGCGGGTCCCGCCCGGCCGTGACCACCACCGCCGGCGGCAGGCCGGCGAGGCTGGCCGCCCGGGACGGTACGACGTGCTCGGGCGGGTCGGGCAGCGGGGTGGTGGCGGGGTCGCCGCCGAGGTACTGGCGCCAGTACCACTCCATCGCCGCCCGGGTGTTGAAGTGCCCGGTGCCGTAGCGCCGGTAGCTCTCCGAGTCGAAGTCCGGCTCGATGACCGGGTAGAGCAGGACCTGGCCGGCCAGCGGCGGGTCGTCGTCGCGCGCCCGCAGAGCCGTGACCGCGGCGAGGTTGCCGCCCGCGCTGTCGCCGGCGACCACGACCCGTCCGGGGTCGACGCCGAGACGCTCGGCCTCCGCGTGCACCCAGTGGAGCGCGGCGAGGGCGTCGTGGGCGGCCGTCGGGGCGGGGTGCTCGGGGGCCAGGCGATAGTCCACCGACACCACGACCGCGTCGACGGCCCGGGCCAGGGTGCGGCAGAACCCGTCGTGGCTCTCGATGCTGCAGAAGACGAAGCCACCACCGTGCAGGAACAGCACGGTCGGCCGGGCCCGCTCCGGACCGTGCGGCTGGTAGACCCGCACCCGGATCTCGCCCCCGGGCACCGGGACCAGGTGGTCCTGCGCCGCACGGACGTCGTCCAGGTTCGTCGCCGGCACCGCGCGCGCCGTCACGGCGGCCCGCGCCGCGGGCCCGCTCATCTCGTGCACCGGCGGAAAGCCGCCGTCGAGGGCCGCGAGCAGCCCCGCCACCTCGCCGCCGAGAGCGTCGTCCAGCAGTGTCACGCCACATCTCCTCTAGTCAGAACTATTTCTAACCGAAATATTGTCTGGCAACAAGGGGGTGTCCGAACCACTGAGAATGTTTCGAGCCGAAACATGTCGAGAACTCCGACCGGTTAGGATGAGGCATGACGAGCGACGCCCCGGAGGCCCCTCTTCCCGATCTGCGTCCGACCAGCTGGGCCGTCCTCGGCATGTTGTCGTTCGGCGAGGAGCTCTCCGGCTACGACCTGAAGAAGTGGTCCGACTGGAGCCTGCGGTTCTTCTACTGGTCCCCGTCGTACAGCCAGATCTACGGCGAGCTGCGCAAGCTCGAGGACTTCGGCTTCGCCATCTCGCGGGTGGTCAACAAGGACGACGTGCGCGGCAAGCGGCTTTACCAGATCACCCCGGCCGGAGAGCGCGCTGTGGCCCGCTGGGCCGCCGAGGCACCGGTCGAACCGGTCGTGCTCAAGCACGGGGTGATGCTGCGGATGTGGCTGGGCCACGCCAGCGACCCGGCGTTGCTGCGCTCGATGCTCGAGGAGCACCGTGCGCAGACCGAGAAGATGCGGGTCCGCGCGGAGGTGGACGCCGAGGGTGCGCGCCAGGAGCCGGGGTGGGCGTTCCCCGAGATGGTGCTGCGCTGGTCGGAGCGCTACTACGCCGACGAGCGGGACCGGGCCGACCAGATGCTCGCCGAGCTCGACGAGGCGTTCAGCAAGCGCAAGCGCTCCGCGAAGCAGCAGACCTCCGAGCGCCGGTCCTCCGAAGAGCTGCGCTCGCACAAGGCCTGATTCGCCTTGGCCGACCGGCGGCTGGTGTCGGGCGGGTGCGCCCGGCCGCGGTGAGCTGAGCTGGCTCCGCGGCCGGCCACAACAGCCTCAGGTTCATCACGGTATGCAGGTGAGCTCGCACTGCCCACGGTGGGTACGCCATGGGGACTGTCAGCTCGGCTGCATACCGTGATGAATCCGCAGCACGCCCCGCGGGCCGCCGCCAGCGGACGCTCAGTCCGCGGCGGGCAGGTGGGCGGCGCGGCCGTGGGCCAGGAACTCCGCCTCGATCGCCGCGCGTCCGGCCTCGTCGAGCGGCACGTACTCCGGCGTGCGGCCGACGCGGACGTGGACCGGGTCCGAGGTGCGCCAGGCCGTACGACGCAGCGGTGCCTTGCTGACCTTGCCCGAGCCGGTCAGCGGCACGGCGTCGACGACCCGGACGAAGGACGGCCACCACTTGGTGCCCATGTCCGCCTGCTCGGCCAGGAAGGCACCGAACGCGGCGGCGTCGAAGGGCCGCCCCTCCTCCATCTCGACCGCGCACATGACCCGGTCGCCGGTGACCGGGTCCGCGACCGCGAAGACCGGCGCGGAGGCGACCCCGGGGCAGCGCTGGAGGACGCGCTCGACCTGGGCCGCCGCGAAGTTCTCGGAGTCGACCCGCAGCCAGTCCGAGGACCGGCCGGCGAACCAGAACCAGCCGTCGGCGTCGCGGTAGGCCAGGTCGCCGGACCAGAAGTCGTCGCCCCGGACCCGCTCGGCGTACGCCTCGGGGTTCTTGTAGTAGCCCTCGAAGGTGTGGGCGAGACCGACCGCGACGATCTGCCCGACCGCCTCGGGGTTGAGCAGCCGGCCGGAGGCGTCGAGCTCGGCGCGCGGGCACTCCTCGCCGGTCTCCTCGTCGAAGATCCGGACGTCCGCCTCGCCCGCCGCCTTGCCCAGCGAGCCCGGCGGGGTGTCCGGGGTCCGGTTGATGCGGAAGACGCCCTCGCTCAGGCCGTACCCCTCCTGGACCCGGCACCCGAACCGCTCACCGAAGCGGGCGATGTCGGCCTCGGAGGCCTCGGTGCCGTACGCCAGCCGCAGGGTGCCGGTCCGGTCCCGCGGGTCCTCCGGGCGACTCAGCACGTACGACAGCGCGCGGCCGACGTAGTTGACGTAGGTCGCCCCGAAGCGGTGCACGTCCTCGCTGAACCGGCTCGCGGAGAACTTCCGCACGAGGCCGACGGTGGCGCCGGTGGCCATCGCCGGGACGAGGTTCATCATCACGGCGTTGCCGTGGAACAGCGGCATGCACAGGTAGGTCACCGAGTCGCGGTCCAGCTCGATCCGACCGGTCACCGCCGCGGTCAGCCGGGCCAGCCGGCCCTGCCCCACCACGACCGCCTTCGGACTGCCGGTCGAGCCGCTGCTGAACAGCAGCAGCGCGATGTCCTCCGGGGAGACCTCGGTGTCCGGCAGCGCGGCGCCGCGGTGCGCGGCGAGCAGCTCGTCGTACGCCGCGGTCTCGAGCTCGAGGACCCGCTCCTCCGGCACACCGTGGTCCTGGCCACGGACCAGGTGCGCCCACCGCGGCTCGGTGACGATGACGTCGACGTCGGCATGCCGGACGTCGTGGGCGATCTCGGGACCACTGCGGCTGGAGTTGATGCCGACGACCACGGCGCCGGCGAGACCGCAGGCGCCGATCCAGAACACGAAGTCCGGAACGTTGTCGAGGAGCACGCCGACGTGCACCTGACGGCCGTCGGGGCGCGGCGCCAGGTCGGCCAGGGCCGCGGCCCGGGTGGCGCTCTCGCGGACCACCTCATCCCAGGTCCACTGCTGCTCTTCCGTACGCAGGCCGACCTTCTGGTCGCCGACCCGGGCGCGGACGATGCCGGCGAGGGTCGCGGGCGCGTCCCCGTCCGGGACGGGCTGGTGCGTTGCGGTGTGGGTGCTCGTCACGAGGCGAGGGTCTCCTGGGTTCCGAGGGTGGCGGCGAGGTCGGCGTGGTGGCAGGCCAGGAAGTGCCCCGGTCCGGCCTCCTGCAGCTTCGGCTCCTCCGCGGCGCACACCTCGGTGGCGAGCGGGCACCGCGTGCGGAACCGGCACCCGCTGGGCGGGTCGAGCGGCGAGGGCAGCTCCGCCGAGCGGGTCTTGTCGGCCACCCCCTCGGCGTCGGTGGTCGCGCCCGGCAGGTGCGCCTCCGGCACCGAGTCGAGGAGCAGCTGGGTGTAGGGGTGCCGCGCGTGCAGGGCGAGCCGGCCGGAGGGGATGATCTCGCAGACCTTGCCGAGGTACATGACCATGATCCGGTCGCTGATGTTCTTCACCACGGCCAGGTCGTGGGCGATGAAGACCATGCTGAGCCGGTAGCGCTCCTTGGTCTCCTCGAGCAGGTTGAGGATCTGGGCCTGGACCGAGACGTCGAGGCTCGAGACCGGCTCGTCGCAGATGAGCACCTGCGGGTCGAGCATCAGCGCCCGGGCGATGCACACCCGCTGGCACTGGCCACCCGACAGCTCGTGCGGCCGGCGGTCCCAGACCACGTCCGGGTTGAGGCCGACCGCGGTGAGCACCTCCCGGATCTGGGCGTCCTCCACCTTGCGGCCCCAGATGCGCGGGCCCTCGGCGACCAGGTCCTTCACCTTGCGCCGGGGGTTCAGCGAGGAGACCGGGTCCTGGAAGATCATCTGCATCCGGGCGCGCCGCTTCCGCAGCTGGTTGCCGGAGCTCTCGGTCAGGGTGTCACCGCCCAGCCGCACCTCGCCGCTGGTCGGCGGCGGGAGCTGCATGACCGCGCGGCCCGCGCTGGACTTGCCGCAGCCGGACTCCCCCAGGATCCCCAGGGTCTCGCCGTCGACGAGGTCGAAGCTGATCCCCGAGACGGCGTGCACCGTGTGCCCGCCCTTCGCCGGGAACTCCACGACGAGCTCGTCGACGCTGAGCACGCGGTCCTCGGGCGGACGCAGGTGGATGCTGCCGGAGCCGGCCATCAGATCTCTCCAAGTCGGTTGACGGGGTGGTAGCACGCGTGCAGGTGCCGGCCCGGCTGGGCGCCCTCGAGGCCGAGCGCGACCTCGTCGGCGGGCCACAGGTCGGGCACCACCTGGCGGCAGTCGTCCTGTGCGTAGCGGCACCGCGGCGCGAACCGGCACCCGGCGGGCGGACGCACCATGTCCGGCGGGGAGCCGTCGATGGCCTCCAGCCGCAGGTGCGGCGCCTGCTCCAGGCGCGGGATCGCGGCCAGCAGCGCCTCGGTGTAGGGGTGGTGCGGGGTGTCGAAGAGCGAGCGCGCCTCGGCGGTCTCGACCACCCGGCCGGCGTACATGACGGCGACCCGGTCGGTGCGGCCGGCGACCACCCCGAGGTTGTGGCTGATCAGGATCAGCGCCATGCCCAGCTCGCGGCGCAGCCGGTCGAGCAGGTCGAGGATCTGGCGCTGCACCGTCACGTCGAGGGCGGTGGTGGGCTCGTCGGCGATGAGCAGCTTCGGCTCGTTGGCCAGCGCCATCGCGATGACGACGCGCTGGCGCATGCCGCCCGACATCTCGTGGGGGTACTGGTCGATGCGCCGCGCCGGGTCGGGGATGCCGACCAGCGCGAGCAGCTCCAGCGCCCGGGTCCGGGCCTCACCACGGTTCAGCCCACGGTGCTTGCGCAGGCTCTCCGTGAGGTGGGTGCCGATCTTCTTGACCGGGTTGAGGGCGGTCATCGGGTCCTGGAAGACCATCCCGATCGAGGCGCCCCAGAGCTCACGCAGGCCCCGGGCCGGCAGCTGCTGGATGTCGCGGCCGTCGAAGTGCACCGAGCCGGTGACGGTCATCGTGGGACCGGTGGTGTGCAGGCCCATGATCGTGCGGCCCAGCACCGACTTGCCGGAGCCGGACTCACCGACGACGCCGAGGGCCTCGCCGGGGGCGAGGGTGAGGGAGACGCCGTCGACGGCGTTGAGGTCGCCGCGACCGGTGCGGATCACCGTGCGCAGGTCGTCGACCACGAGCAGCGGCGACCCCGCGGGGGCCGGACGCTCCTCGAGGCGGAGGGAGGTGTCGGTCATGTCAGCTCCTAGAGCTTCGCCGAGCGCGGGTCGAAGCGCTTGCGCGCCTTCTCGCCGAGCGCGTTGAAAGCGAACACGGTCAGGAACAGCACGGTGCCGGGGACCAGGACGATGTGCGGGTGCTCCTCGAAGACCCGGCCCTCACCCTCGGCGATCATGTTGC
The DNA here is from genome assembly GCF_022919075.1 of Nocardioides sp. W7. Taxonomy (NCBI): domain Bacteria; kingdom Bacillati; phylum Actinomycetota; class Actinomycetes; order Propionibacteriales; family Nocardioidaceae; genus Nocardioides; species Nocardioides sp. W7. The sequence goes on from NZ_CP095078.1 coordinate 4,034,059, forward strand.
CCCAGGAAGGCGACGGCGCCTGGATGCCGAGGCCGAGGAAGCTCAGCGACGCCTCCGCCACGATCAGCACCGAGATGATGACCATGCCGTACGACGCCAGCGGCAGCAGCACGTTGGGCAGCAGCTCGCGGAACATGATCCGGATGGAGGAGGCGCCCATCGCCTTGCCGGCCAGCACGAACTCGCGCTGGGCGAAGGCCATGGTGCTCGCGCGCGCCATCCGGATCATGCTCGGCAGCGCGAGCAGCGAGAGCGCCAGCGCGATGTTGCGCAGCGTGGGCTCCATGACCGTGGCGAGCGCGATCAGCAGGATGAGCGGCGGGACGGCGAGCAGCGAGTTCGTGAAGACGCCGACGATGCGGTCGGTGGACCGGCGGAAGTAGCCGGCCAGGATGCCGATGGTGCCGCCGACGACCATGCCGATCAGCACCGCCCCGATCGAGACGACCAGCGAGGCGCGGGCGCCGTACACGATCCGCGCGAGCAGGTCGAGGCCGAAGTTGTTGGTGCCGAGCGGGTAGTCGCTGAGCAGGTCCGGCCGCGCGAGCGTCGGGTCGAGCATGGTGGTGGCGATGTCCTCGTGCTCGCCCAGCGGCAGCAGCGGCGCGAAGATCGCCGACCCGACGAGCAGCACCAGCCAGATCGAACACAGCCACAGGGTCAGGTCGAAGGCCGGGCCGAACCGGTACCGGCCCAGCTCCGCCGCGCCCAGGTAGAGGACCACGAGGGCCGCGAGGGCCGCCCCCGCCTGGGTCCAGCCGGTCTCGCGCAGGCCGACGAGGACGGCGACCAGGCCGGCGAGGCCGGCGAGCGTCAGCACGATCCCGCGCCACGGGCGCGGGCGAGCTGACCCGCCCGGCGCAGCGTCGACGGCGGGCGGCGTCGCGGCCACCGGGTCGGGCGGAAGGTCGACGGTGGGGACAGTGCGCTCAGACATGAGACCTCCTGACCCGGGGGTCCAGATATCCGTAGGAGAGATCGATCAGGGCATTGGTGACGACGTAGATGACCGCGATGAGCAGCACCGCGCCCTGGACCGTGACGTAGTCGCCGGTGTTGGAGGCGCCGATCACCAGCGTGCCCATCCCGGGGAGGGCGAAGAGGTACTCCACGATCACGGTGCTGCCGATGAGCCGGCCGAGGCTGATGCCCATCAGGGTGATCATCGAGAACGAGGAGGGCCGCAGGGCGTCGCTCACCAGGACGTGGACCGTGCCCATGCCCTTGGCCTTCGCGGCGAGGATGAAGTCCTCCTGCAGCGTGCTGATCAGGTCGTTGCGCAGGATGCGGGTGAACATCGCCGTCTCGGCGAGCGCGATCGTCAGTGCCGGCAGGAACGCGTGGTAGAGGTTCTGGCCGATCCCCTCCGACATCCGCGCCCACTCCGCCCGCGGGAACCAGCCGAGGCCGTTGGCGAAGACCATGATCACCAGCAGGCCGGCGAGGAAGCTCGGGACCGACAGCACCCCGAAGGTGCCGGCGCTGACGATCCGGTCCACCCGACCGCCGGCGTGGTACGCCGACCACATGGCCAGCGGGATGCTGAACAGCAGCGCCATCGCCATGCCGAGCACGGCGATCTCGACGCTGACCGGCAACGCGGAGGCGATCCGGTCGGCCACGTCGTGGTACGGCGGCACCACGGAGGTGCCGAGGTCGCCCTGGACGGCCGAGCCGAGCCAGTCGGCGTACCGGACCAGCAGGGGGTCGTTGAGACCGAGGTCCTCACGGACCTGCGCGTACTCCTCCGGCTCGTGGCCCTCGCCGAGGATGGTGACCGAGGGGTCGGTGTCCATCAGGGACACCAGCGCGAAGGTGCCGAAGCTGACGACCAGCAGGACCGCGACCAGCTCCGCGAGGCGGACCAGGAGGCCGCGGACGCGTCCCCCGGCGCGACGGCGGCGCCGTCGGGCCGGCACCCCGGCCGGCGCCGGAGCGCCGGCCGGGGTGGTCTCGGTGGTGCTGGTGCTCACGAGCCTTCCACCCACGCGTCGTCGAGCAGGACCAGGGTGTTCGTGGAGTCGACCACCCCGTGCACGTCGTCGTTCCACGCGAGCAGCTCGGTGGTCGGGCCGTAGACCAGGGCCGGGACGTCGACGTTCCACTGCTCCTGGATGCGCGACATCACGTCGCGCTGCTCGTCCTCGGTGGCGGCGGCCTGGAACTCGTCGAAGAGCGCGTCCATCTCGGGTCCGGTGTGCATCCCGACCGACAGGTTGCCCTCGCTGTGCAGGGTGGCGAACATCCGGCCGTACGGACCGGCCTCGCGCCAGCTGATGCCCCAGCCGGCGACGTCGTAGTTCTGCTCGACCGCGACCTTGGCGATCTGGCTCTGGACGTCGCGGACCAGGTCGGTCTCGACCTCGAACCCGACCGCCTCGAGCGAGGCCTTCACCGTCAGGGCCGTGGCGCGCGAGGCCGGGTCGGAGGCGTCGAGGTAGGTCAGCTTGCCGTCGAAGCCGTCGGCCTTGGCCTCCTCCAGCAGCTCCTTGGCGCGCTTGGGGTCGGTGGGGAGCGGCTTGACGTCGCTCGCCCACTGCGACGGCTCGGGGAACACGGCGTTGCTGGCGATCCCGGCGCCGTCGAAGGCCCGCTTGGCGACCAGGGCGGGGTCGATGGCGAGGTGCATCGCCTGGCGCACCCGCGGGTCGGCGCCCGGGCGGCCCTCGGTCGCGTTGATGACGGCCACGTTGCCGAGCGAGACCAGGTTGAGGAAGCCGGGGCTCTTCTTCTCGACGAGCTCGTCGACCAGGTCGGCGTCGCGCAGGAACGCCGCGTCGACGGCGTCGGACTCCAGCGAGTCCATCGACGCGGTCGGGTCGTTGAGGAACTTCACGTGCACCTCGTCGAGGTGGGGGCGACCTTCCCAGTAGTCGGCGTTCGCCTTCAGGACGATCTCCTCCTGGGGCCGCTGCTCGGCGAGGGTGAACGCGCCCGCACCGATCGGGGTGAACGCGCCCCCGGCGTCGGACGCCTTCGCCACGACCATGCCCGGACCGGTGGTCAGCATGTAGTCGAAGCTCGTCCACGGCTTGGCCAGCTCGAAGACCACGGTGCGCTCGTCGGGGGTCTTGACGGCGGTGACGTTGCTCGACCAGAGCATCGCCTCGTCCGCGCCCTTCTCGACGTAGCGCTCCAGGCTCCACTTGACCGCCGCCGCGTCCAGCGGGGTGCCGTCGGAGAAGCTGACGCCCTCGCGCAGCGTGAGCGTCCACTCGGTGGCGTCGTCGTTGGCCTGCATCGACTCCGCGAGCTGCGGCACGACCTTGTTGGACGCGCTGTCCCAGCGCAGCAGGACGTCGTAGATCGCCGCCATCTCCAGGCCGCCGGTCGAACCGGCCACGATCGTCTCCGCCGGGTCGAGGAGCGCCGGCTCCGAGAACGCCGCGAAGGTGAGCGTCCCACCGTCGACGGGCTCGCCCGCCTCGGGGATGTTGACCAGTCCGGTCTCGTAGCTCGCCGCTGCGCCGGGCGCGGGCTTGCTCGAGTCCTTGTCGTCACCGGACGCACCGCAACCGACCGTCAGCGCGAGCACGGCCGCGGTGGCGAGGGTGGGACGGACGATCCGGGTGGGCAGCAGCATTGATGTGTTCCTCTCGAGGGGTGTGGCCTGGGTCAGGGACCCGGTGCGCGCGAGCCAAACAGGCGTCGGTGGAGTTGTCTGGTCCAGTCCTGCCCAACGAAACCTGGGCAAGAAAATGTGCGAAGAAGGACTGTCGCAGTGCGATGTCAGGCGAAGGTGACGACCACCCGCGCCGCCTGGCCTCGACGCATCTGCTCGAACCCGGCGTTCGCCTCGTCGAGCGGGATCCGCTCGGACACCAGGGCATCGAGCTCCAGCCGGCCCTGCAGGTAGAGGTCCGCCAGCACCGGGATGTCGCGCGGGAAGTGGTTGGCCCCCATCAGCAGCCCGCGCACGCCCTTGGCGGAGGTGACGAGCGACAGCCCGGGCAGCACCAGCTGCTCGCCGACCGGCGGGATGCCGACGACGTACGCCGTCCGGCCGGCCCGGATCATGCCCACCGCCTGCGTGACCGTGGCCTGGCGCCCCACCACGTCGAAGGCGTGGTCGACACCGCCGGTGAGCTCCTGGACAGCTGCGACCGCGTCGACCGCACCGGCGTCGACGACGTCGGTGGCACCGAACCGGCGGGCCAGCTCGAGCTTCTCGGCGCCGAGGTCGACCGCCACGATGCGCGTGGCACCGGCCAGCCGGGCCCCCTGGACGATGTTCAGGCCGACTCCGCCGCAGCCGATGACCGCGACGCTGTCCCCCGGTCGGACCCCGGCCCCGTTGAGCGCCGAGCCGACGCCGGTGAGGACCGCGCAGCCGAGCAGAGCCGCCCGGTCGACAGGTACGTCGGCCGCGACCCGCACCACCGAGTTGCGGTGCAGCACCGTCCGCTCGATCAGGCCGCCGAGCCCGGCGACCTGACCCACGGGCTGGCCGTCGCGCAGCAGCCGCGGGACCGGGCGCTCGGCCCGGCCCAGGTCGTTGCGGCGGTCGCAGAGGAACGTGCGCCCGGAGCGGCACTCCCCGCAGGTGCCGCAGAACATCGACAGGCAGGCGACCACCCGGTCCCCGGCCGCCAGGTCGGCGACCGCCGACCCGACTGCCTCGACGGTGCCCGCGATCTCGTGGCCGGGCACGGTCGGCATCGCCGTCGGGAGCTCGCCGTCGATCATGTGCAGGTCGGAGTGGCACAGCCCGCAGGCCTCGACCCGCACGCGCACCTCGTCGGGGGCCAGCCAGTCGTCGAGCTCGAGCTCGAGGAACTCGAGCTGCCCCGTGGCCGCGGCCAGCACCGCAGCCCGGACCCGGGTGCGGGTCGCGCCGGGGGTGGCCGCGGCCACGAAGGCCCCGGGGTCGGTGGTCGGGTAGGTCGTCACAGCTGAACCGCCTTGATCTCGAAGTACTCCTCCAGGCCGAACCGGCCGCCCTCGCGCCCGTAGCCGGAGCGCTGGTAGCCGCCGAACGGCGCGGAGATGTTGAACGGGCCGCCGTTGACGGCGACCTGGCCGGTCCGCAGCCGGCGGGCCACGGCCAGCGCTCGGTCGGGGTCGCCCGACCACACAGCGCCGGACAGCCCGTAGTCGGTGCCGTTGGCCACGGCGACGGCCTCCTCCTCGGAGTCGACCGGGATCACGCAGAGAACGGGTCCGAAGACCTCCTCGCGGGCGATCCGCAGGTGCGGCTCGACGCGCAGGACCGTGGGCCGCACGTAGTGGCCGCCGGCCGGTGCCTCCGCCACGGGGTCGGGTCCGCCGGCGATCAGCACCGCTCCCTCGGCGAGGGCGCCCCGGACATGGCCCAGCACCCGCTCCCGTTGGACCGCCGACGCGACCGGACCCACGTCCGTGGCGTCGTCGCGGGGGTCGCCGGTCACGAGCTGGGCGACGGCCTCGGCCAGGAGCTGCTCGACCTCGGTCAGCCGGGAGCGCGGGACGATCAGCCGGGTGAGGGCGGCGCAGGTCTGGCCGTTGTTCATCAGGCAGCCCCGGAGCGAGGCGGGCACGGCTTGGGCGAGGTCCGCGTCGTCGAGGACGACGCTCGCGGACTTGCCGCCGAGCTCGAGGGTCACCCGGGTGATGCCCGGCGCGGCCAGCTCGGCGATCCGCGCACCGGTCTGCGTCGACCCGGTGAAGCTGACGATGCCGACCCGGGGATCGGTCACCAGCGCCTCGCCGGCCTCCGCGCCGGTGCCGACGACGAGGTTCGCGACGCCGGCCGGGAGACCGGCCTCGGCGAGCACCTCGAAGAAGGCGATCGTCGTCAACGGCGCGACCTCCGAGGGCTTGAGCACCACCGTGCACCCGGCGGCGAGCGCCGGGACGAGCTTGGTCGCGAGCTGGTAGAGCGGGTAGTTCCACGCGGTGATGGCGGCGGCGACGCCGATCGGCTCACGGAGGATCAGCGAGTTGCCGATCCGCTCCTCGAACGCGTAGGCCTCGAGCGTCGTGGCGACGTCCCGGACCGTGGCGGCGACCAGGTGCCCGTGCACGGTGCTGGCCAGCCGGACCGGGGTGCCGACCTCCTGGGCCGCCACGGAGCCCAGCTCGTCGGCGCGCTTGGCCACCAGGTCGGCGGTGCGGCGCAGCAGGTCGACGCGGTCGGCCACGCTCGTGGCGGCCCACGCCGGCCAGGCCGCGTCGGCGGCGGCACAGGCCCGCTCCACGTCGTCCGCTCCGGCTCCGCGGAAGCGGGCCAGCACGCTCCCGTCAGCGGCGCTGCCGACCTCGAGCTCCGGACCGGAGCCCTCGCCCCACCGCCCGTCGATGTACGTCGCACGCACGTGCTGCATCCCGTTTCTTCCCCTCGCCAGGCGGCGCACGGCATCGACCACTTGCCATGTCGCAATATGTCATCTAGGAATACTTCAACCTAATACATCGTACGGGTCAAGGGGCATGCCATGGAGACCAGGGATCGGATCCACATCGACGGCGAGTGGGTCGAGCCGCACGGCGAGGAACGCCTCGAGCTGGTCGACCCGCGCACCGGCGAGGTGCACGCCACCGTGCGTCTCGCGGACGCGACGGACGTGGACCGCGCGGTCGCGGGCGCGCGGCGGGTCGCCGACCACGGACCGGCCTGGCCGGTCGCCGCCCGGGTGGCCGCGCTGCGGGCGCTGCACGACCGGATCTCCGAGCGCGCCGACCTGTTCGCCGACACGATGTCGGCCGAGATGGGCTCGCCGGCCGCGTTCGCGCGGCAGGTCCAGGTCGGGATGCCGCTGGCCACGCTGGCCACCACGGCCGACGTGCTGGAGGGGTACGCGTTCGACGAGCCGCTGGGCGACTCGACCATCGCGCGGGAGCCGATCGGGGTGGTCGCGGCGATCACGCCGTGGAACTTCCCGCTGCACCAGGCCCTGGCCAAGGTGGGCGCGGCCCTCGCGGCCGGGTGCCCGGTCGTCCTCAAGCCGGCCGAGACCACCCCGCTCACGGCGTACCTGCTCGTCGAGGCGGCGCGCGACGCCGGCGTACCGGCCGGGTGGCTGCAGCTGCTCCCGGGTCGCGGGAGCGTGCTCGGGTCGGCGCTCGCCCAGCACCCGGACGTCGACATGGTGTCGTTCACCGGCTCCACGGCCGTCGGGCGCTCGATCCAGCGCGACGCCGCCGGCACCATCAAGCGGGTGGCGCTGGAGCTCGGCGGCAAGTCCCCCAGCGTCCTGCTCGACGACCTGGACGACGAGGCGTTCGCGCGCGCGGTGCGCACCAGCGTCGGCTTCGGCCTGATGAACACCGGCCAGACGTGTGCCGCCTGGACCCGGCTGGTCGTGCCCGAGGAGCGGTACGACGACGCGGTCGCCCTCGCGAGCGAGACCGCCCGGGCGTTCGTGCCCGGCGAGAACCTCGGACCGCTGGCGTCCGAGGTGCAGTGGGACCGGGTGGCGGGCCACCTAGCGCGCGCCGTCGAGGAGGGCGCCGAGGTCGTCCACGGCGATCCCGCACCGGCCCGGCCAGAGCGCGGCTTCCACCTCGGACCCGTCGTGCTCGGCCGGGTCACCCCCGAGATGGCGATCGGCCGGGAGGAGGTCTTCGGACCGGTGGTGGCGATCCAGACGCACGGCGGCGACGACGACGCCGTCCGGCTGGCCAACGCCACCGACTACGGACTCTCGGCGGGGGTGTTCGGGGCCGATCCCGACCGCGCCTTCGCCGTCGCCCGCCGGATCCGGTCCGGGACCGTGCACGTCAACGGCATCAACGGCAACAAGCTCGCGCCGTTCGGCGGCTACAAGCAGTCCGGCCTCGGCCGCGAGTACGGCCGCTTCGGCCTCGAGGAGTTCCTCGAGATCAAGTCGATCCAGCCCCCGCCGCGCGGCTAACCCACGCCCACCACCCCGGAGGATCCATGGCCCTCGACGCCGCCACCATCGCCCTGCTCCAGCAGCTCGCCGCCGCTGGTGGTCCGCCCATGCACGAGGTCTCCCCCGCCGAGGCCCGGGCCCGGCTGGCCGGGCTGGCGACCCTCTACCCGCCCGGCCCGGAGCCGGCACGCTCGGAGGACGTCACGGTGCCGACCCGGGCCGGCTCGCTGGCGGCGCGCGTGATCACGCCCGCGTCCCCCCGCGGGGTGCTGCTCTACCTGCACGGTGGCGGGTGGGTCGTGGGCTCGCCGGCCGAGCACGAGACCCTCGGCCGCGAGCTCGCCCACCGCACGGGCTGCACCGTCGTGCTGGGCAGCTACCGGCTCGCTCCGGAGAGCCCGTGGCCCGCCGCGGTCGAGGACGCCTGGGACCTGCTGGCCTGGGTGAGCGACCACGTCGTCGACCTCGCGGGCGCCGACGCGCCACTCGTGGTGGCCGGCGACAGTGCCGGGGGCAACCTCGCGACGATCCTGGCCCGGCACGCCCGCGACGCCGGCGGCCCGCCGATCGCGCTGCAGGTGCTGGTCTACCCGGTCGTCGACCACGACTTCGACAACGCGTCGTACACCGACCCGGCCAACCAGCTCGCACTCAACCGCGACACGCTGCGCTGGTTCTGGGACCACTACGTGCCCGAGGAGCACCGCGACCACCCCGACGTCTCACCGGCCCGGGCCGACGACCTGGCCGGGCTGCCGCCCGCGGTCGTGCTCACGGCCGAGCACGACGTGCTCCGCGACGAGGGCGAGGCGTACGCCGAGGCCCTCCGCGCCGCCGGCGTGCCCGTCTCGTGCCGCCGCTTCCCCGGCCAGATGCACGGCTTCTTCACCATGGTCGGCCTGCTGCCGGCCGCGGCCGAGGCGCTCGACCACGTCGCCGCCGAGCTCGACCGGTACCTCGCCGACCCCCGTCCGACCCCGCCCACCGAGGAGCATGCATGAGCACCACCGACCCAGCCACCCCCCGCGCCCCCGAGGCCGCCACCACCGTCGACGCCGTCGTCGTGGGCGCCGGCTTCGCGGGCCTCTACGCGCTGCACCGGCTGCGCGGGGAGGGCCTGTCGGTCCGCGTCGTCGAGGCCGGCTCCGACGTGGGCGGCACCTGGTACTGGAACCGCTACCCGGGCGCCCGCTGCGACATCGAGAGCGTCTTCTACTCCTACAGCTTCGACGCCGACCTGGCCCGCGAGTGGGAGTGGTCGGAGCGGTACGCCGCGCAGCCCGAGATCCTGTCCTACCTCCAGCACGTCGCCGACCGCTTCGACCTGCGGCGCGACATCACCCTGGACACCCGGGTGCTCTCCGCGCACCTCGACGAGCCGGCCGGCCGGTGGACGGTCACCACGGACGCGGGCGAGCAGCTGTCCGCGACGTACCTCGTGCTCGCCGTCGGCCTGCTCTCCAGCACCAACCTGCCCCAGATCGAGGGCCGCGACGACTTCGGCGGCCCGACGTACCACACCGGCGCCTGGCCGCACGAGCCTGTGGACTTCACCGGCCGACGGGTGGGCGTGATCGGCACCGGGTCCTCCGGCATCCAGCTGATCCCGCTGGTGGCCGAGCAGGCGGCGCACCTCACGGTCTTCCAGCGCACCCCGAACTTCAGCCTCCCGGCGAAGAACGGGGCGCCCGACGCCGCGAAGGTGACTCGCCTGCGCGAGGACCACGCGGCGATCAAGGAGGAGCTGCGCAGCTCGTCGTACGGCATCCTGCTCGAGCCCCCGACGCAGAGCGCCCTGGAGGTGTCGGAGGCCGAGCGCGAGGCGAAGTACCGCGAACGGTGGGACGAGGGCACCCTCACCGGGATCCTGCAGGCCTACAACGACCTGGTCCGCAACGAGGAGTCCAACGACACCGCTGCGGAGTTCGTGCGGCAGCGGATCGCCGAGATCGTCCGCGACCCGCAGGTCGCCGCGGACCTGATGCCGCAGGGCTACGCCTACGGCACCAAGCGCCCGTGCCTGGACACCGACTACTACGCGACGTTCAACCGCGAGGACGTGACGCTGGTGAACCTGCGGCGCACGCCGATCGAGCGGATCACCCGCACCGGCGTCGTCGCCGGCGGCGTGGAGCACGAGCTCGACGACCTCGTCTACGCCACCGGGTACGACGCGATGACCGGCCCGCTGCTGGGCATCGACCTCCGCGGTCGCGACGGCCGGACGCTGCGCGAGGCCTGGGCCGACGGGCCGCGCAGCTACCTCGGGATCGGGGTCTCCGGCTTCCCGAACATGTTCACGCTCACCGGCCCCGGGAGCCCCTCGGCGCTCAGCAACGCCGTCGTCTCGATCGAGCAGCACGTCGAGTGGGTCGCCGACCTGCTCGCCCACCTGCAGGAGCGAGGCACCCCGCTGGTCGAGGCCGACGACCGGGCCGAGAAGGAGTGGACCGAGCACGTCCAGCTCGCCGGAAACGCGACGCTCTACCCGCGCACCGACTCCTGGTACATGGGCGCGAACGTCCCGGGCAAGCCGCGGGTGTTCCTGCCCTACATCGGCGGCGTCGGCAACTACCGCGCCCGGTGCGACCAGGTCGCCCGCGACGGCTACCCGGGGTTCGTGATCGGCTGATCCCAGCACCGCTGAACGGCGAAGGGCCCCCGATCCGCAGAGCGGATCGGGGGCCCTTCGCCGTCGCGCCGGCCTGCCGACCTGATGGTCAAGACGTTCGGGTGGCCCCGGACGCGACACCGCCCGACGGACCTGGTCGGTCCGCCGGGCGGCGTTCGGCGTACGGGTGTCCGGCTCAGCCGGTGAGGGTCACCCGATCCACGCCTCGTCGAGGAGCACGATCGAGTTGGCCGCGCCCTTGACGCCGTGGACGTCGTCGTTCCAGGCGGTGAGCTCGGCCATCGGCATCCAGGCCAGGAACGGGACGTTCTCGTTCCAGGCCTCCTGGATCTTGACGATCGCCGCCCGCTGAGCGTCCTGGTCGGCCGCACCCTGGAACTCCTCCAGGGCCGCGTCCATCTCCGGGCTGGTCGGCATGCCGTACGTCTGGGTGCCGGTGCTGTGCAACGAGGCGTAGAGCTTCGAGAACGGGTCGCCCTCGCGGTAGTTGATGCCCCAGCCGGCGAGGTCGTAGTCCTTCTCGACCGCGAGCTTGTTGATCAGGTCGGTGACCGTCGGCAGCATCTCGATCTCGACCTCGAAACCGACCGCCTCGAGGGCCGCCTTGGTGACCTGACCGGTGTCGCGAGCGGCCGAGGTGTTCGCGTCGAGGTAGGCGATCTTGCCGTCGTACCCGTCAGCCTTGGCCTCCTCGAGCAGCTTCTTGGCACCCTCGGGGTCGGGTTCGATGCCCTTGACGCCCTCGGTGAACCAGCGGGAGTACTCGGGGAAGAGCAGCGTGCTGGCCATGCCGTGCCCGTCGTACACGCGCTGGCGCACCATGTCCGGCGCGAGCGCCATCTGGATCGCCTTGCGCACCCGGACGTCCGAGCCGGGCCTGCCCTCGCCGCCGTTGATCAGCGCGGTGTCGCTCACGGCCACCAGGTTGGAGTAGCCGCGGTGGCCCGCCTCGAGCACGCCGTCCACGACGTCGGGGTCACGGAAGAACGCCATCTCGACGCTGCCACTGTTGAAGGAGTCCTCGATCGTGGTCTGCTCGCCGAGGTAGACGAACCGCAGCTCGTCGAGGTTCGCCCGCTCGTTCCAGTAGTCCTCGTTGGCCTCGAGCAGCACCTCCTCGCCGGCACGCTGGTGCACGAACGTGAACGGGCCGGCGCCGACGGGCTTGAAGCCCTCGCCGACCGGACCGGCCGCCGCGCCGACGATCATGCCGGGGCCGGACGCGAGCATCGCCGGGAACATCGTCCACGGCTTGTTCAGCGAGTAGACGACCGTCTTGTCGTCGGGGGCCTCGATCGACGTCACGTTGTCGTTCCACAGGGCCGCCTCCGGGGCGCGCGCCGAGGAGTACCGCACCTGGCTGGCCTTGACGGCCGCCGCGTCGAGCGGGGTGCCGTCGGAGAAGGTCACCCCGTCACGCAGGGTGAGGGTCCACTCCGTGTTCTCGGCGTTGGCCTCGATGGAGTCCGCGAGCTGCGGGACGAATTCCTGGGACTCGGTGTCGTAGCGCAGCAGCACGTCGTAGATGGCGGCCATCTCGGTGCCGCCCGTCGTCACCGCCGCGATCGAGACCGCGGGGTCGAGGCTGCGGGGCTCGGAGTACATCGCATAGCTCAGCTGGCCCCCCGACTTCGGGTCGCCGCCCGGGTCCTCGCCGCCCACCATGCCCTCGGTGTACTCGAACTCCCCGCTGGTCTCGGCGTCACCTCCGCCTCCCCCGTCCGAGTCGTCGTCCCCACCACAGCCGACGAGCAGCGACAACGTCGCCACCATCACCACTGCGGGCCGCAGCACGTTCCTGCGTCGCTTCATCGCATCCTCCTGGTCGAGCGACCCCATCTGTAAGGGGCGCCACATCCGGGACTATATCGGTTAGGCATACTCCCGGGAAGCATGTGGCAACTAGTTATCACATCGTTGTCCTGGTCAGCGCGCAGCGTCGGACGGTCCCGACCGACCGCCGCGCACGAGACGCCCGGGGAGCTCGCCGGTGGCCTCGCCGTCGACGTAGGTCTCGACCCCGGAGACGAACGTGTTCCGGTAGCCGTCGGCGCGCTGCAGGAGGCGTCGGCCACCGGCGGGCAGGTCGTGGTGCATCTCCGGCTTGTGCAGGTGCAGCCCGTCGAGGTCGACCACGAGCAGGTCGGCCTTGTGGCCCGGCGTGAGCAGGCCACGGTCGAGCAGCCCGACGGCCTCGGCGGTGGCACGCGCCTGCCGCGCGACCATCATCTCCACCGGGAACGTGCCGCGGTCGCGCACCCAGTGCTGCAGCAGCGTGGTCGGGAACGAGCCGTCGCAGATGGTGCCGACGTGGGCACCGCCGTCGGAGAGGCCCGGGATGGTGAACTCGTGACCGAGCATCTCCGCGCACCCGTCGAGCGCTCCGTCGACGTAGTTGGTGAACGGCAGGTAGAACATGCCGCGACCGTCGTCGGAGATGAGGATCTCGTAGGCCAGCTCGAGCGGCGTGATCCCCCGGGCCGCGGCCCGGTTGGCGATGGTCATCGACAGGTCGGGCTCGTAGTTCGGGGGGTCGGTCAGCTCGAACATGATCTCGAAGCGGGCCAGCAGGGCGCCGCCGATGATGTTCGCGGCGTCCACGATGCCGAGGCCGAGGATCTCCTCGCGCAGGGCCGGCTCCCGCATCGCGCGGGCCTGCTCGGCGACCGGCAGGTGCGAGATCCGCAGCCAGGCCGGGTTGGCGGCGAACGGGTTGAGCGTGCAGTCCAGGCCCATCAGGATGCCGATGCCCCGGGCCGCGACCTGGGCGCGCATCCGGTGGCCCTCGGCGTTGGCCCGCTCCAGGAAGGACAACGCCTTCCGGAAGCGGTCGGGGTACGACGGACTCTGCGCCAGCGAGAAGGACATCGGCCGTCCGGCAGCCGCGGCCATCGCGGTGATCAGGTCGAAGTCGGTCTCGATCGTGTCGTCGTCCCAGTCGGTGACCAGCTGCAGCACGCCCTGGCCGGTCGCGCCCACGGCCCGGGAGATCGCGACCAGCTCGTCGCGGCCGGCGGCGTACGACGGGGTCAGCTCGCCGGCCCGGGTCTTGTGGTTGAGAGTCCGGGACGTGGTGAAGCCCAGGGCGCCGGCCTCGATCGCCTCGGCGGCGAGCTTGGCCATCAGCGCGATCTCCTCGTCGGTGGCCAGGGCGTGCGCGGCGGCGCGGTCGCCCATCGCCCGCACCCGCAGCGCGGCGTGCGGCACCTGGGCCGCGAAGTCGAGGTCGTGCGGTCGGCGCTCCAGGGCGTCGAGGTACTCGGGGAACGACTGCCAGTCCCAGGCCAGCCCTTCGGTGAGCGCGACGCCCGGGATGTCCTCGACCCCCTCCATCAGCGCGATCAGCCGGGCGTGGTCCGCGGGCACGGCCGGCGCGAAGCCGACGCCGCAGTTGCCCATGACCACCGTGGTGACGCCGTGCCACGACGACGGCTGCAGCCGGCTGTCCCAGGTCGCCTGCCCGTCGTAGTGGGTGTGCACGTCGACGAACCCCGGGAGCACCAGCGCCCCGTCGGCCGCGACCTCGCGGTGCCCGCTGCCGGAGACCCGGCCCACCTCGACCACCACGCCGTCGCGCACCGCCACGTCCGCGGTGCGCGGTGGCGCACCGGAGCCGTCGACGAGGGTCCCTCCACGCACTACCAGGTCATGCTCGGCCATCGTGATCGTCCTCCGGTCGGTAGTGCAGCAGCGTGGTGCCGCTGTCGGGGTCGTCGTGGAACACGGGGGCGACGCGCATGCCGACGCGCACGTCGGCGGGGTCGACCCCGACCAGCTCGGTGCTCACCCGGGGGCCCTCGTCCCACTCGACGACGGCCAGCAGCTGGGGCACGGCGTCGGCCCAGGGCGGCGCGGTCGGGCGGTGCGCGACGGTGAAGGTGTACAGCGTCCCGCGGCCCGAGATCTCCTTCCACTCCAGGTCGTCGGCGAGGGTGCCGGGGGCCAGGAGGCGCGGGTAGAACACCCACTGCTGTCCGGACGGCGACCACTGGATCCGGATCCGGTGCTCGCGCAGCGCGTCCCAGAACGGCTGGGAGACCGGCGTCGGCTCCGGCAGCGGCCTGGGCTCGGTGACGGGCTCGGTGGTGGGCTGGGTCATCTCACTCCCCCTGCAGGAGCAGGGCGACCTGCTCGCTCATGATGCCGCCGTTGCCGGTGACGAACGCGGTGTCGCAGTCGGCGACCTGCGCCTGCTCCGCGCGACCCATCACCTGGCGCGCGGCGTCGACCACGTGGTGCATGCCGCCCGCCATGCCGGCCTGCCCGAAGGACAGCTGCCCGCCCGCGGTGTTCACCGGGAAGTCCCCGCGGAAGGTCAGGTCGTGCTCGGTCACCCACTGCATGCCCGTGCCCTTGGCACAGAACCCGGCGTCCTCCAGGCTCATCAGCACGGTGATCGTGTAGCAGTCGTAGATCGAGGCCATGTCGACGTCCTCGCGGTCGAGCCCGGCCATCGCGAAGGCCCGGTCCGCGGCCCGAGCGATCGGCGTACGCACCAGGTCGTCGGCGTACGTCGGGGTCTTGAACGCGACGTGCTCGCCGAAGCCGGTGATCCGGACCGGGCGGTGGCGCGAGCGGCGGGCCAGGTCGGCGTTGGCGACCAGCACCGCGGCGCCGCCCTGCACCCGCATGACGACCTCGAGCATGTGGATCGGGTCCGCGATGACCGGGCTGGCCAGCACGTCCTCGACCGTCAGCGGCTTCCCGTGGAAGACGGCGCCCGGGTGCGCGCACGCGTTGGTGCGCTGGTCCACGGCGATCTTGGCGGTGGCCCGCGGGTCGTAGCCGAACTCCGCGGCGTACCGCTGGGCGATCTGGGCGTACGGCGCGTTCTGCCCGACGTTGCCGTAGGGGATCTCGAACTCCGCCTGGGGCGAGCCGTACTTGCCGCTGGACGCGCCGTACCAGGGCGGGGTCGAGGGCCCCGGGGTCCGCGTGGACCGCGGCAGCATCAGCGAGCCGGGGACGACGCACAGCACGGCGTCGCAGATGCCGAGCTCGACCGCGGCCGCGGCGCGCCAGATCATGCCCGCCGACGTCGCCCCGCCCAGGTCGACGCGCTCGCCGAAGTCCAGCGGCAGGCCGAGGTACTCCGACAACGTCGCGGGCGCGAACATGTCGGACTCCTGGACGCCGTGGGTGACCAGGCCGTTGACCACGGACGCCGGCAGCCCGGCGTCGTCGAGGACGAGCTTGGCCAGCCGGGCGTACTGGTCCAGGGTGAACGTCGCCGGCCCGCTCTGCTTCTTCTCCGCCGGCAGCTCGGCGATGCCGACGATCGCGGCCTCGCCGCGCAGGCCGCTCACGCGGTGTCCCCGCGCAGCGGCAGGGAGACGGTCGCGCTGCCCGGCATCAGGACGTCGTCGCCACGGCGGCCCGCGATCTCCAGCTCGACCAGGCCGCGGCCGTCCTCGATCCGGGTCGCGGTGACCCGGCCGCCGAAGGACAGCGGCTGGCCGGGGAACGCCACGGCGCGGTTCTGGGCGGCGAACGACACCAGCCGGCCGGCACCGCCGATCCAGTCGGTCACCGCCTGCGCCAGCAGCGCGGACTGCAGCGGACCCTGGACGAGCACGTCGTCGTAGCCCTCGCGGTCGCGGGCCCACTCCTTGTCGTAGTGGATGCGGTGACCGTTGTAGGTCGCCGCGCTGAAGAAGAACATCTGCGTCTCGTCGACGACGACGTCCAGGCTCGGGAGCTCCTCGCCCACGGCGACGTCCTCGAAGTGCAGCTGCTCGGTGCTCACGGTGGTGCTCACAGGGGTGCTCCTCACGGGCGCGCGATCATCGAGGTGGTGGCCTCGGCCACCAGCTCGTCGCGCTGGTCGGTGTAGGTCGTGCGCCAGGTGACGAGCACGAACGGGCCGCTGCGGCCCTGCTTCTGCACGATCGACTCCACCCGGCGCTCCATGGTCACCACGTCGCCGTGGCCGCAGGAGCGGTGGAACGTGGTGCTCTCCCCGCCGGCCATCCGCCGCGGGGCGTCCGGGAACGCCAGGTTCCCGTTGGCGGCCCCGGAGGACCCGTCGGCCCGGAGCCGGTCCAGCGGGGTGACGCCGAGGACGGCGTACTGCAGGTAGAGCGGCGGCGCGACCACGTCGTCGTAGCCGTGGGCGCGGGCGTGCTCGGTGTCGAACCAGAGCGGGTTCCGGTCCCCCACCGCGAGCGCCCACCGCTGCCAGTCGCGCCGGACCACCTCGCCGGTCGCCCGCGAGACGACCTCCCCCACCTGGGCGGCGGCCGCGGCCGGGATCAGGTCCGGCACCTGTGTCTGCTGGGTCATGTCTCTCCCTCTCAGGCCGCTCAGGCCAGCTGGTGGTCGGTCACGAGACCGCGCGCCACCAGGTCGTCGTACTCCGCCCGGGACCAGCCCAGGACGGACAGGTACACGTGCTCGTTGTCCTCGCCGAAGCCCGGGACGGGACGGCCGAACGCGAGGTCCAGGTCGTCGCTGCGCCACGGGTGTCCGGGGTAACGATGGGTGCCGATCGCCGGGTGGCTGCGCTCCTGCCACCAGCCGCGGGCCTCGAGGTGCGCGTCGTCGAGCAGCTGCGGCTCGCTGACCACCTCGGCGGCCGGCACGCCGGCGCGCTGCAGGGTCTCGACCACGTCCTCGGCCTCGCGCTCGACGCACCAGTCGGCGAGCGCCGCGCGGATCTCGGCGCTGCGGTCGCGGAGTGCGGCGCCGTCGGCGTCCACACCCGGCAGCCCGGGGCCGCCCCCGAAGCCCGGGACGGCGAGCAGGCCGCGCCAGTCGCGGTCGTCGCGCACGGTGATCGCGACCCAGCGGTCGTCGCCGGCGACCGGGACGACGTCCTGGACCGCCCACGGGTCGGCGTTGCCGAGCACCGGCGGGTCCCGGTGGTTGAGCTGGTGGTCGAGGAACAGCTCGCCGACCTCGGCCATGACGTTCTCGGCCTGGGCGAACTCCACGAGCCCGCCGCGCCCGGTCGTCTCGCGATCCCAGAGCGCGGCCAGTACGGCGAACCCGACGCCGGCCGGCGCCGCCTCGTCCATGTGGTAGTTCTCGCCGGCCGAGTCGGGGTCCTCGCCCTCGTACCCGTCCATGGCCGCGATCCCGACCAGGCTGTTGAAGTTCGGCCCGTAGCCGAGGTAGTCGCTCATCCGCCCGGTCATGCCGAGCGGCGGCATCCGGACCACGACCAGGCGCGGGTTGACCTCGAGCAGCCGCTCGTGGCCGATGCCGAGCTTCTCCAGCACCCCGTTGGAGTTGTTCTCGACCAGCACGTCGCTCACCCGGACCAGGTCCAGGAAGGCGCGATGGCCCTCCGGGGTGTCCAGGTTCATGCAGGCCGACAGCTTGTTGCGGGCGTGCCAGTTGAAGAGCGCGGAACGGTCGTAGGGGCGCTCGCCCGGGTCCTTGTCGGGGTAGGTGCCGCCGTGGTAGCCGGTCTTCTCGAAGGACTCCTTGGTGACCTTCGACGACACCTGCCGGCTGAGCCGGTCGTTGCCCTCCACGCGGATCACCTCCGCGCCGAGGTCGCCCAGCAGCGCGGTCGCCCCCGGGCCCGACCAGACGACGGTCAGGTCGACCACCCGGATCCCGGACAGCGGCAGTTCGTGCGCGTCCGTGCTCATGCGGTCGCCTCCAGGCTCGCCTCGTGGCGCACCTCGGCGCCGTGCTGGTCCAGTAGCGGGGCGGGGGTGCGCAGCTCGTAGCCGCGCTCCATCCGCCACGGCGGGCCGGCGTACTCCAACCGGCCGGCGCGGGGGTGGTCGGCGGCCACGAAGGCGCCCCGCTCCCGGAAGTGCGGGTGCGCGAGCACCTCGGAGACCGACAGGTAAGCGGTGACCGGGATCCGCGCGGCCTCGGCCGCCTCCATGATCGCGACCTTGGGGCGGGCGGCGATCCAGTCCGCCACGTGGGCCAGGAAGTCCTCGCGGTCCTCCCCCGCCACCGTCTGCCGGTCCAGGAACCGATCCCGGAAGTCGGGGGCCTCGGCACCCACCAGGTGCACGAAGCGGTTCCAGAAGGCCTGGTTGGTCACGTAGACCATCACGAACCCGTCGGCCGCGCGGAACGGGCCGGTGAAGGTGGCGCCGTGCCGGTGCGGGCTGCGGGCGCCCCGGGGAGCGGTGATGCCGGAGTACGACGCCGAGAGCAGGTACGACGCCCGGCGGTCCGCGCCGGCGAGCAGCACCTCCTGCCCGGAGACGTCGATCGTCGCCCCGCGCCCGGTCCGTCGGGCGCCCAGCACCGCGGCGAGCGTCGCCTGCCCGGCGGTCCGGCCGACGGTGTAGTGCTCCAGCAGGCCGGGCTTGCGCAGCGGCGCGCGGTCCGCCTGGCCGGTGGCGTGCATCGGCCCGCCGGCCGCCTGGAGCACCAGCCCGCTGGCCTCGTGGTCGCGACGCGGACCGGTCTGGCCGAAGGCGCTGATCCGGGTCACGACCAGCCGCGGGTTGGCCGCGCGCAGCACCTCGGGGCCGAGTCCGAGCCGCTCGAGGTGGCCCGGGCGGAACGACTCGACCACGGCGTGCGCGTCGCGCACCAGCCGGAGCAGGAGCTCGCGGTCGGCCGCGTCCTGCAGGTCCAGCGCGACCGATCGCTTGTTGGTGTTCAGGTGCAGGAAGAGCGCGCTGCGCTCGGGGTCGGGGCGGTCGTCCGGGAACGGGCCCCAGCGCCGGGTCAGGCTGCCCTCCCCCGGCTTCTCGACCTTGACGACGTCGGCGCCGAAGTCGGCGAAGAGCTTGGTGGCGTACTCGCCCGCGACCCAGCGCGAGAGGTCGAGGACGCGCACCCCCGAGAGCACCTGGTCAGTCAAGGCCGATCTCCTCCTCGAGCCAGCGGCCGGCGACGTCGGGGCCGCCGCCCAGGGTGCCGAGCAGGCGAGCCCGCTCGGACCACAGGTGCAGGTCGGTCTCCACGACGTAGCCCATGCCGCCGTGCAGCTGGTGACCGTCGAGGGTCACCCGCCGGTACGCGGACGCGGCGTGCAGCACCGCCACCGCCGTCTCCCGCACCGCGGGTCGGCCCCGGCCGTGCCAGAAGACCGCGCTGCGCGCGGCCAGTCGGGCTCCTTGCACCGCGATGTGCATGTCGGACACGAGGTGCTGGGCCGCCTGGAACGAGGCGATCGGCCGGCCGAACTGCTCGCGGCCGCGGGTGTGGGCCACGGTGCGATCCAGCACCGCGCCGGCGCCGCCGACCATGTCCACGCACTGCAGGGCGCGGACCAGCAGGGCCACTCCACGCACGCGGTCGGGCGCCAGGCCGGCGTCGTCGGCCCCGGTGAGGACGTCGGCCGCCGGCACCAGCACGTGGCCCAGGTCGAGCTGCTGGAGGCGGTCGCCGTCACTCGTCGGGAGCGCCGTCAGCGTGACCCCATCGGCCCGCGGGTCGACCAGGAGGCCGACGACCCGGTCCGGCTCGCCGTACGTCTGGAGCGTCGCGGTCGCGAGCACCCGGTGAGCCAGGTCGGCGTCGAGGACGTGGTCGAGGCGCCCGCTCACGGCGACCGCACCGTCGGCGAGCAGCTCGGCGGTCAGTGACGGTCGCACGTCGGCGACGTCGTAGGGGCTGGCCAGGGCGACCGCCCCGCGCAGCTCGCCGCGGCACAGTGGCGCCAGCACGCGCGCCTGCTGCTCCGCGGTCCCGAGCGCGGCGACCGCGAGGCCGAGGTGGAGGGTGCTGAGCACGACCGTGGGGCACAGCGCCCGCCCGGCCTCGGCGTACAGGACGGCGAGGTCGTCGACCGTGCCGCCGGCACCGCCGACCTCCTCGTCGAAGGGCAGGGCCAGGACCTCGGCGGCGACCAGGGCCGCCCAGAGCTTCTCGGGGAACCGGTTCGTGCCGCTCTCGCGCAGCGACCGGACCAGCTCCGGTGGGCAGTGCGTGGCGAACAGGTCACGGAGGCTGGCGGCGAGATCGCGCTCCTCCGCGGTGACGACGAGCTTCACAGGTCCTCCTCAGCGTCCGTAGGACGGCATGTCGTGGCCGCGCTGGGCGATGACGTCGCGCAGCACCTCGTTGGTGCCGGCGCCGAAGCGCAGCAGGGGCGCAATGCGGTAGAGCCGTTCGAAGCGGCCGTCGTCCGGGGCGGCCGCTGTGCGGTGGCCGAGCAGCCCGTCCGGGCCGAGCAAGTCGAGCGCGACCTCGGCGATCCGCTGGCGCAGCTCGCTGGTGAAGATCTTCTCGGTGCTCACCTCGATGCTCGGGATCACGCCCTCGTCGAGCAGCGAGGCGGCCTCGAAGCCCATCAGCGTCGCGACCTCCACGTCGGCGTCCAGCTGGGCGAGGCGGCGGCGTACGGCGGAGTCGTGCGCGGGCACGAGCCCGTCTCGGCGCGGGCGGCGGGCCAGCTCGACCAGGTCGTCGACCGCGCGCCGCAGGTCACCGGCGTTGGTGAGCGCGCCGCGCTCCAGGTCGAGCGCGCCGGTGATGTAGCGCCAGCCCTTGTTCACCTCCCCGATCAGGTTGGTGGCCGGCACCCGGACGTCGTCGAAGAACGCCTCGTTGGTGCGGTAGCCCGACCAGGCGGTCAGCGGCCGGATGGTCACCCCCGGGTGGTCGACGGGCACGATGACCACCGAGATGCCCTTGTGCTTCGGGGCGTCGGGGTCGGTGCGCACGCAGAGCCACTCGTGCGTGGAGCGCTGCGCGCCGCTGTTCCAGGTCTTGGCCCCGTTGATCACCCACTCGCCGTCCTCCATCGTTCCCTCGAGGACCGCGCGGGTGCGCAGGCTGGCCAGGTCGGTGCCGGCGCCGGGCTCGGAGTAGCCGACGGCGCAGACCATCTCGCCGCGCGCGATCGGCGGCAGGAACTCGGCCTTGTTGCGCTCGGTGCCGTGCCGCATGATCATCGGCGCCACCGAGGTCACAGTGAGGTCGGGACCGGGGACGCCCCAGTACTCGAACTCGCTGACCAGCAGGTGCTGGTGGATCGGCCCGAGGCCGAGGCCGCCGTGCTCGACGGGCCAGTTCAGCCCGAACCAGCCCTTCTCGCCGATCCGGCGGCGGAACGCCGCCAGCTCGCCGTCCCGCTTTTCGAGGTCGTGCTCGGCCAGCTCGGCCCGCAGCTCCGGGGTGACGTGCTCACGCAGGAAGGCCCGGACCTCCTCTCGCCACGCGCGCTGATCGGCGTCGAGCTCGAAGTCCACCGGTGTTGTGCCCCTTTGTCAGTACGATCTGAACTATGTCTAATCGGCATATACAGTCAACGACACCGGACGGACTCTGTCAACGAGGGTCTCACTACGACATTTGCCCAAGCGTTTGCTAGGTTCAGTGGGCAGGCACAACGGGAGGTGCGGTATGACCCTGATGCAGGAGCGCATCGGAACGACGGACGAACTGGACGGCCCGCGAACCTCGGTGGTCGCCCGGGTCACGCGGATCCTCGACGTCTTCGCGCAGACCCCGGGGCAGCTGATGCTGGAGGACGTCACCGCGATCTCGTGCCTCCCCCGCTCGACCGCCTTCCGGATCATGACCCAGCTCGTGGAGCAGGGCTGGCTGGAGCACGGGCAGCGCGGCTACCGGCTCGGCCCGCGTGCGCAGGGCATCGCCGCGCGCGGAGAGCAGGACCACGGCCGACTGCGGCAGGTCGCGGCCGGGGTGCTCAACGAGCTCCAGCTCACCACGGGCGCCGTCGTCCACCTCGGTGTGCTCGAGGGCGGGCTCGTGCTCTACCTCGACAAGCTCGGCGGCGCTGCCCTGCAGTCGGTGCCGTCCCAGGTCGGCGGCCTGGTCCCGGCGGACACCACGCCGATGGGTCGCGCGATGCTCGCCACCCACAGCCCCGAGGACGTCGACGCCCTGGTCGCGGCCACGGCGGACCGGCCTCGGCGCCGGCCGCTCGACCACGACGACCTGCACGCACGGCTGAACACCTGCCGGCGCCGGGCCGGCGTCGACGTGGTGCGCCCCGCGGGCAGCCGGGGCATCGCGGCCCTCGGCGCCCCCGTCCACGGCACGGACGGCCTGCTCGCGTCCATCGGCATCGCCTCTAGGGATCGGCTCGACCTCGAGAAGCACGCTCCCGTGCTGCTCTCCGCCGCCCGCCGGCTCACCCTCGAGCTCGGCGGCACGCGGCAGTCCGGCGGACGCCGCACCCGCTCGGTCCCCGCGACCTCCCGGTAGCGCGCCGACCGTCGGGCGGCGCGACCGGACGCGGCGCAGCCGGGCACGGTGCAGCCGGCCGCGATGCAGCCGCCCGCGGTGCGCTCACGGGAGATAGCCGGTGTGCACGACGGGCTCCGGACGGGCGACCGGCCGAGCCAGGCGCAGCCCGGCCAGCAGCGCGTTGCGCAGCTCGCGCGGGTCGACGACCTCGTCGTACGTCGCACTCGCGGCGAGCCGCCACGGCCCGGCCGCCTCGTTGGCCACCAGCGCCTCGCGGGTCTCCGCGTCCGCGCCCGAGGTCGCGCCACCGACGGCTGCGGGGATGCCGCCGAGCATGGCGCCCGGGAAGGCCAGGGAGACGGTCTGGCCGCCGAAGGCGTTCTGGCCCATCACCGAGCTGCCGAAGCCGAAGGCCTTGCGCACCGTCACGTGCAGCTTCGGCACCGGGGCCCGGTGCTGGGCGGCGAACAGCCGCGCGGCCGCGCGCAGGATGCCGGCCCGCTCGGACGCGCTGCCGGCGAGCACCCCGGGGTTGTCGGCGAGCTGCACCAGCGGCAGGTGGAAGGCCGCGGCCCGCTCGACGAACCGGGCGCCCTTCTCCGCGGCGGCGACGTCGATCGCCCCGGCCAGGACGTCCGGCTGGTTCGCGATGACGGCGACCGGCCGCCCGCCCAGCCGGGCCAGCGCCGTGATCAGCGACCGGCCGTGGCGGGCCTGGACCTCCAGCAGGGAGCCGGCGTCGACGAGCTCCTCGAGCAGGAGGTGCATGTCGTAGGGCTGGCGCGGGTTCGGCGGCACCACGTCCAGCACCCGGTCGAGCAGCCGCTCGCCGGTGTCCGGTCCGGGCACCGACCGCGGGTTCTCCCAGGCGTTCGGGGGCAGGTACGACAGCCAGCGGCGGACCGCCCCGAGTGCGCGATGCACGTCCGGCGCCACCTCGTCCACCAGCCCGCTGGCCTCGGCGTGCACGGCGGCACCGCCGAGCTCCTCCTTGGTGACGACCTCGCCGAGCGAGGCCTTCACCAGCGGCGGCCCGGCGGTGAACAGCGACCCGTCCCCCTCGACCAGCACCACGTAGTCGGCGAGCGGGGCCGCGAGGGCTCCGTGCCCCGCTGAGGGACCGCTCACGACCACCGCGGTCGGCACCAGCCCGGCCAGCTCGGCCAGGGCCTGCAGGTCGTTGGGGGCCGGCCGGTGGACCGCGAGCGCGTTGGTCGCGCGGTGACCCGCGCCCTCCAGCACGAACACGAGGGGCACCCGCTCCTGGCGAGCCAGGGCGGCCAGCCGGGCCCGCTTGGTGGCCCCCGCCGTGCCGATCGAGCCGCCGGCGACCGTGAAGTCCTCGACGCCCACCAGCACCGGCCGGCCGTCGACCAGCCCGGAGCCGGCGACGAACGCGTCCGCCGGCGTGGACCCATCACCGGCCAGCGTCCCGAGCTCGGTGAAGCTGCCCGGGTCGAGCAGCTCCGCGACCCGGGCCCGGGCGTCGAGGCGGCCGGCGCGGCGTACCTTGGCCAGCCTCTCCGGACCGCCCATCGCCCGCGCGGCGGTCCGCCGTCGCTCCAGGTCCGCCAGCAGCGGCGCCCACTCGTCGCGGTGTCCGGTCACGGGTTCACGACACCTGCACCGAGCGCCGCATCACCTTGCCGGTGGCGTTGCGGGGCAGCGCCTCCGCGGTCAGCGTCCAGCGGGTGGGGACCTTGTAGCGCGCGATCAGCGACTGCACGTGGTCACGCAGCTCGTCCGCGGTCGTCGTGGCGCCCGGCCTCAGCACCACGACTGCGGCGACCTCCTCGCCCAGGTCCCGGTGCGGGACGCCCAGCACGATGCTCTCGCGCACGTCGGGGTGGGCGTCGAGGGCGTTCTCCACCTCGGCCGGGTAGACGTTCTCGGCTCCGCGCAGGATCAGGTCGGAGCGACGGCTGGAGATCCGCAGCTGGCCGCCGTCCATGGTGCCCAGGTCACCGGTGCGGAAGAACCCGTCCGGGGTGGTCACCGCGGCGGTCGCCTCGGGGTTGCGCCAGTAGCCGATCATCACCAGCGGCCCCCGCACGCAGATCTCGCCCTCGACGCCGTCCGGCACCCGCCGGTTGTCGACGTCGCGGACCTCGACCTCCATGGTCGGCACCGGCCGGCCGACGGTCTCCGGGTCGGCGGCCAGGTCGGCCGCACTGGCCAGGGTCGCGGCGCTCGAGGACTCGGTGAGCCCGTACGTCGTCCCGAGGGCGCGGCCGGCGATCGGCAACACCTCGCGGATCCGCTGCTTGAGCGTCGGCGCCGACGGGGCGCTGTTCACCGTGAAGGTGCGCAGCGAGGACAGGTCGAAGTCGTCCAGGCCGTGCTGCTCGGCGTGCTCGATCAGCCGGCTGGCCATGGTCGGCACGGCGCCCCAGTTGGTGACCCGCTCGGTCTCGACCAGCCGCAGCACCCGGTCGATGTCGAACTTCCCCAGGTGCAGCACCGCGGTGTCGCCGACGACCAGCCGGATCACCGCGATGTTGTGCAGGGCGGCGATGTGGAACAGCGGGGTGGCGAGCAGGAACCGACGCGGCGGCAGCGCCATCCCCAGCTCCGCGGCGACCGCGTCGTTGAGCAGGTGGAACCAGACGGCGGCGATCACGTTCCGGTGCGAGTGGGTGGCGCCCTTGGGCCGGCCGGTGGTGCCGCTGGTGAACAGCACGACGGCGGGGTCGTCCTCGTCCACGAGCGTGTCGAGGTCCGCGGGCATCGAAGCCCCGGCGTACTGCTCGAGGAGGGCCGGGAGGTCCTCCTCGATCGAGAGCACCGGCATCCCCGGGTCCTCGACCAGGGCCCGGCGCGGGCCGTCGGCGATCAGGACCGCGGGCTCGGTCAGCTCGAGTGCGTAGACCATCTCGGGAGCGGCCCACATCGAGTTCATCCCGACCACGACCGCACCGAGGGCCTGGGCGGCCCAGAACGCGACGATCCACTCGGGGCAGTTGGCGGCGCAGATGGCGACCCGGTCCCCGCGGCCGACGCCGTGCTCGGTGCGCAGGGCGGCGGCGAGCGCCGCGACGGCGTCCCGGTGCTCGGCGAAGGTCATCCGGGAGCGCTCGGTGACGAGGTACTCGGCGTCCCCGTGCCGGGCCGAGTCGGCGAGCAGCTCGCCGACGCTCCGCTGGCGGTCGGCGAAGACCTGCAGCTGCTGACCGCGGACCTCCTCGGTCCGGATCTCGAACGGCTGGCCGGGGGCGGTGAGCCGGGCCACGGCCTCGTCTCGGGTGGTCATGCGTGCTCTCCTCGGTTCATCGGACGGTCAGCTGTCCGCCGTCGACATTCCATGCCTGGCCGGTGACCCAGCTCGCCTGATCACTGGCGAGGAAGACCACCGTCTGCGCGACCTCGTGCGGGGCCCCGGCGCGCTGCAGCGGCACGTTGGCCCGCACGTAGGCGTCCCATGCTGCCGGATCCAGGTCGTCGAGGCGGGAGGTCTCGACCACCCCGGGGCAGATCGCGTTGACCCGGATCCCGGCCGGCCCGAGCTCCTTGGCCATCGACGAGGTGAGGGCCTGGACGCCCGCCTTGGACGCGGAGTACGCCGCGGTCCCGGGCCCGGCGAGCTTGCCGCCGATCGACGACACGTTGACGATCACGCCGGGCTGGTCCGCCGCCCGGCAGTGGCGTGCGAAGGCCCGGCTCGTCAGGAACGTGCCGCGCAGGTTGACCGCGACCACCGTGTCCCAGGAGCCGGGATCGAGGTCGACGACCGGGACCCGGTCCTCGCCGCGAGCCGCGGCCGCGTTGTTGACGAGCACGTCGACGCGGCCGAGCTCGGCGAGCACCCGCTCGTACAGCGCCGCCACCCCCTCCTCGGAGGAGACGTCGGCGACCAGCGGGAGCGCCCGGCGCCCGAGGGCGCGCACCTCGTCGGCGACCGACTCGATGTCGCGCCAGCCGGCGGCCTGCTCCTCCGCGGGGTACCGGTCGGCGGGTCGGCCGGTCCCGGTGACGACCACGTCGCAGCCGGCCCGGGCGAGCTCGACGGCGACCGCGCGCCCGATCGAGCGCATCCGGCCGGCGCCCGTGACGACGGCGACCCTTCCGTCCAGCCCGGTGAGTGCGTACGTCATCCGCGCACCGCCTGGTCGACCTCGACGAAGAGGCCGGTCGCCTCGACGGTGCGGCGACCCTCGTGCTCGATCCACCCCTCGACCCAGATCTTGCGACCCTCCCGGCGGGTGACCCCGGCCTGCAGCGTCAGCGGCTGGTCGAGCGGGGTGCGGATCCGGTAGTCGACCTCGAGCCGTGCGGTGACCGCCCGCCGACCGTTGGCCTGCATGATGATGCCGAGCATGGTGTCCATCAGCCAGGCCGCGACGCCACCGTGGACGGAGTCCATCGGACCCTCGTGCAGCGCGTTCGCGGTCAGCGCGGCGTACGCCTCGTCGGCGCCGAAGTGCACCTCCAGCGGCACTCCCCAGGGGTTCAGCGCGCAGATCCGGTAGGGCAGGCCGGCGGCCAGGGCCTTCCCGGGCGCCTCGAAGCCGGCCCGGATCACCCGGTCCCGGCGGCGCCGACCGAGCTCGGTGGTGAGCTCGTCGAGCACGGTCCGAGCGCGACGCAGCGTGGCCTCGTCGAGGTCCGTGGTGGCGACGGCGAGGTTGAGCCGGTTGGTCGCGTCCACCAGGTCCAGGGCCGCGGCGCGGTGCTCCGGGTCCATCTCGACGGCGTACCGCGCCAGTGCGCTGGGGGTGCTGGTCATCTCAGAGCCTCTCGATGATCGCACCGGTCGCCATCGCGCCCCCGGTGCAGATGGCGACCATGGCGAGCGTGCCGTCGGTGCGCTCGAGCTCGTCGATGGCGGTCGCGATCAGCCGGATGCCGGTCGATCCGACCGGGTGACCGAGGGCGATCGCGCCGCCGTTGACGTTCAGTCGTGCCGGGTCGACGCCGTGCACCTGCGCGAAGGACATCGGCACTGCGGCGAAGGCCTCGTTGACCTCGATCACGTCGAGGTCGCCGATGCTCATCCCAGTCCGCTGCAGCAGCCGCTCGCCGGCGCGCACCGGGCCGTCGAGGAGGTACGTCGGCTCCGCGCCGACCAGCACCTGAGCCAGGATCCGGGCCCGCGGCCGCAGGCCCAGCGCCTTCGCCCGGTCGGCGTCCATGACCAGCGCCGCCGTGGCGCCGTCGGAGATCTGGGAGGCGGTGCCGGCAGTGTGGATCCCGCCCTCGCGGATCGGGGCCAGCGCGGCGAGTGCCTCCACGCTGGTGTCGCGCAGCCCCTCGTCCCGGGTGAAGGTGCTGCCGTCGGGGAGGGTGACGGGCAGGATCTGGCGGTCGAACCGGCCGTCGCTCCAGGCCCGGGCCGCGCGCTGCTGGGACTGCAGGCCGAAGGCGTCGACCTGATCGCGGGTGAGGCCCCGGCGCGCGGCGATCCGGTCCGCGGCCTCGAACTGGGCCGGCAGGTCCACGCTCCATCCGGGCGGGCGCGGCACCCCGAACGGGCGCTGCTCGCCGCCCAGGTTGGCCAGCAGCGGCACCCGGGACATCGCCTCGACGCCACAGGCGAGCCCGGTGTCGATGACCCCGGCCGCGATCTGGGCCGCGAGCAGGTGCACGGCCTGCTGGGCGGAGCCGCACTGCGCGTCGATCGTGGTCGCGCCGGTCTCCTCGGGCAGCCCGGCGTGCAGCCAGGCCATCCGGGTCACGTTGCCGGACTGCTCCCCGGCCTGGGTGACACAGCCGCCGATCACCGCGTCGACGAGCGCGGGGTCCAGGCCGTTCCGCTCGAGGAGCCCGCGCTGGGTGCGGGCGAGCAGCTCGACGGCGTGCAGGTCGGCCAGGGCCTTGCCGCGCCGCCCGTAGGGGGTGCGTACGGCGTCGACGATGACGGGGGTCGGCATGGTGGCTCCCTGGGACGGGTCGGGGACAGGTCGGAACGCTCGGACGCTAACCGCGCGTCCCGCCGCGGGGCCGGGTGTTCCCGCTCAACGAAACCGGCTCAGGCCGGCGGCGGGAACAGCAGGACCGCCGCCTCGACCGGAGTGTCGGACGCCGTGGCCACCAGGGCCCCGACGTCGCCCGCGTCCTCGAAGGACACCAGGCTCCCGGCGGGGAGCACCCGATCGGCCTGGCCCAGCGAGCCCGCGAGCACCACGACGTACCCCGCCTGTCCGCCTGGCAGCCCCTCGAGCCGCAACGCCTCCCCGCTCGCCAGGCGGGCGCCGTACGCCCGAGCGCCGCGGCCCGTGCGCGCGAGCTCGGCGAGTCCGGCTCCGGGGCGGAGGTGCTCGTCGAGAACGACGGTGAAGTGCTCGCCGCGGCCGGCCAGCCGGCGCCGCTTCTCGCGCTCCTCGGGCATGTAGTTGAGGCCGGTGGTGGGATCGCGGCGCAGGGTCAGGTACGAGATGCCGATCGTCGGATCGGTGCGGATCGGCCCGTAGGACGTGAACGCGTCGGTGTAGTGCAGCACCCCCGGGACGGCGCGGTCCCGCCCGATCGAGCCGATGCCGCCGACCACCACCTGGAACTGGTCGACCTCGTGGAAGTGGGCGCGCAGCTCCGCCGCCTCCTGCTGGACGAGGTAGGCCTGCTCCCCCGGTGCGACGGCCGTGTGGCTGCCGAGGTAGTCGGTCATGACGTAGCGGGCTCCCTCGTGGCCACGAACCACGGGGCTGGTCTCGGCGGGGGTGACGGTGCGCATCCCCCTTGTGTGTCACACGACACACGTGTCGCAGGGGGCGATCCCGCCCACCGGGAGCGCGGCCGGCCGACCGCGCTGCGGCACGACGGACCGACGCCACTGGACTGGACAACCCCCAATTTGAGGTACGACCCGCACCTCCAGCCCCTAGGGTCCCAACTGCCTGCCGGGAGGTGGCCGGAGTGACGACGAAACCATTCACGACCCCGCAGTCCGAGACCGCACGCGTCCCGGACGGCGAACCGCTGCCCACCGAGCGACGAGGCACGATCCGGGGTCGCCGGCGCCAGCGCCGGCAGGAGCAGTTCTTCCAGTCCGTCTCGCAACGCAGCAACGACCTCGCGGTGGTCCTCGACCAGGCGGGCCTGATCGTCTACGTCTCGCCCAGCCTGACCAGCATGCTCGGGTACGGCGTGGTCGAGGTCCTCGGCGCGGACGGCATCACCTTCGTCCATCCCGACGACCACCACGGACTGGAGGCCTGCCTGCACAACGTGGCCTCCGGCGGTGGGGCCAGCGCCATGCTCCGGTTGCGCGACCGAACCGGTTCCTGGCGCTGGTTCGAGGGCGTGATCAGCAACATGTTCGACAGCCCGGTCGGCGGTCTGGTCTTCAACCTGAGGGACGTGACGGACCGGGTGGCGGCCGAGCGCGCCGTCCGCGCGTCCGAGGAGCTGCACCGGGCGATCGCCGACCGGTCCACCGAGGGCATGTGGGTGGTGCTCGCGGACGGCACCACCCGCTACGCGAACGACCGGCTGACCGACATCCTCGGGATCGACCCGTCCGACCTGGACACCGCCCTGCTCACCCAGCTTCTCGGCGGGGTGCCGGTGCCCCTTCGCTCCGCCGGCCGGGACGGGGCCGGAGACGTGCCCCGCGCCCGCCGCGAGGCGACGTACCGGCATCCGGATGCCACCGAGCGCGTCCTGCGCGTCGCGGTCACCACCATCGAGCACGTGGCCGGGGTCGGCGGTCCCGCCTTCCTCGTCCTCGTCGACGACGTCACCGAGGCCCGGCGCCTCGAGCTCCAGATGCAGCGGACCGCCCTGCAGGACAACCTGACCGGGCTGCCCAACCAGGCACTCCTGCTGGACCGCCTCCAGCGCGCGCTGGCCCGCAACCCCGCCGGCACCGCGGCCATCTTCGTCGACCTCGACGACTTCGCGGTCTTCAACGACGCCTGCGGACACGCCGTCGGCGACCAGCTGCTGGTGGCCGTCGCCGAGCGACTGCGCGACTGCGTGCCGTCGACCGACACCGTGGCCCGGTTCAACGGCGACTCCTTCGCCTTCGTCTGCGAGCCTGCCGACGAGGTGCGGGCGACCGCCCTCGCCACCGCCGTGGCGACCGCGCTGCACCAGCCGTTCCGGATCGCCGACCACGTCCTGCACGTCACCGCCTCGATCGGCGTCGCCGTGTCGCCCGCTCCCTCGGCACCGCACCTGCTGCGCCATGCGGGCGCCGCGATGCGCGCGGCGAAGGCCTCCGGCCCCGGCAACGTGCGGATCTCCGACGCGGAGCTGACGAGCCAGGCGCAGGAGGCCTTCGAGATCGGGTCCGACCTCCACCAGGCCCTCATCGACGAGAGCCTGCACCTGCACTACCAGCCGGTCATCGACCTCTCCACCGGCCTGGTCGTCGGGGTCGAGGCGCTGGCCCGATGGGAGCACCCGACCCACGGCAGCATCCCGCCGAGCCGCTTCGTGGCGGTCGCCGAGCGCACCGGCATCGCGCCGGACCTCGACCGGTGGGCGGTGCGCACCGCGTTGTCGGACAC
Organism: Nocardioides sp. W7; assembly: GCF_022919075.1. Lineage (NCBI taxonomy): Bacteria > Bacillati > Actinomycetota > Actinomycetes > Propionibacteriales > Nocardioidaceae > Nocardioides > Nocardioides sp. W7. Next base: position 4,065,033 of record NZ_CP095078.1, read on the forward strand.
CCACTGCATGCGACAGCTGGGCGCCCTGGCCCGCTCGGCGTACGTCGCGGTCAACCTGTCCGCGCGCAGCCTCACGTCGCCGGGCATGGAGTCCTACCTGATCGCCTGCGCGGGCTCGAGCGGAATCGACCCCAGCGAGATCGTGCTCGAGGTGACCGAGGGCAGTGTGATGACCGCTCCGGAAGCCGCCCGGGCGATGCTGGCACGGCTGCGTGAGCACGGGTTCCAGGTGGCCCTCGACGACTTCGGCACCGGTCACAGCTCGCTCGCGTACCTGCGCGACCTGCCGATCTCCATGCTGAAGATCGACCGCAGCTTCGTCGCCGGCATCGCCGACAACCGCCAGGACCTCGCCATCGCGAAGATGATCGTCCACCTGGCCCAGACCGTCGGGGTGACCGTGGTGGCCGAGGGCGTCGAGACGGTCGCCCACGCCCGTCAGCTCTCCCAGATGGAGTGCGCGAGCGGCCAGGGCTGGCTGTGGAGCCCGGCGATCTCGCTGGCGCAGGCCGTGGAGTCCGGCGCCCTGATCGGCAGCTACGGCGGGTGGCAGAGTCGCCGCCGGCGCACGGGCTGAACCCGGCACCCTCAGTCTGTCGTGGCCGTCGTGGCCGTCGTGGCCGTCGTGGCCGTCGTGTCCGTCGTGGCTGTCGTGTCCGGGGGCCCGGCCGCGACCGAGGTCCATCCGGAGCCCGCCTGCTTGGCGTCGTACATCGCCGCGTCCGCCCGGCGCATCAGCTCGCCGGTGTCGTGCGGCGGCGACAGCGCCACCCCGATGCTCGCCCGGACCACGAGCTGGCCGCGGGCCAGGTCGATCGGCTCCTCCAGTCCCTCGTGGATGCGGGCCGCCACCCGCAGCAGCGCGGCCTCGTCGGCCTGCTCGCAGACGATCGTGAACTCGTCGCCGCCGATCCGTCCCACGGTGTCCGTCGACCTCACCGCGCGGCCCAGGCGCCGCGCCACCTCGACCAGCACCGAGTCCCCCGCCTCGTGGCCCTGGGTGTCGTTGACCGTCTTGAACCCGTCCAGGTCCAAGAAGAGCACGCCCACCCAGCCGCTCCCGGTCCGCCGCTGGCGCGCTGCCGCCATCCGGAGCCGGTCGTGGATGAGCTGCCGGTTCGGCAGCCCGGTGAGCGGGTCGTGCAGCGCGAGCCGGCGCAGCGCGTCCTCGGTACGTCGGGCCTCGGTCACGTCGGCGACCTGGAGCAGCCAGCGCGGAGAGCCGCCGGCGTCGAGCGGGGAGCGCGTGGTGTGCAGGAGGCGGGCGGAGCCTGCCGGCCGGCGATAGCTCGTCTGGTGGTGCTGCGGAGCCGGCTCGGGGTCGGTGGGCACCGGTCCCAGCCCCAGCAGCGAGTGCAGGTCGGTGCGCTCCAGCTCCGCCCGGTCGCGGCCGAGGATCTCGGCGAGCCGCCTGTTGGACATGACCGCCGTGCCGCTCGCCCCGGTGACGGCGATGCCCTCACCGGACGTCTCCACGACACCGTGGACGTGCGACGCCCTCTCGAGGGCCGGCGCAGCGGACGTCTCGCCACCGTCGGCCCGCACGATCACGGTCAGTCCGACCACTTCTCGAAGGGTGCTCCGCAGCGCACGCAGGGAGACCGCCGTGTTGACGACCGAGCCGTCCCGCTTCCGGCGGCGGGTGACGTAGGTGGGCACGTCCTCGCCGGCCAGGACCCGGGTCACCGGTGACCCGGCCGGTCCCTCCGCGAAGTCGGGCAGCAGCTCGAAGACCGATCGGCCCACCAGGTCGGTGGGCGTCCAGCCGAGCACCGCGTCCGCGGCCGCGCTGGCGTAGACGATGTCCTGGGCCGGGTCGACCAGCAGGAAGCAGTCGGGTGACGCGCTCGCGGCATCGCTCAGGGACATGCCGTCCCCCTTCCACACCATCGAGCGCCGATGTCATCGCGCGAACCGGGCGCGGAGTGTGGCGTCACGCTAGCCAAAAAGCAGGCCGGGCGAGGCCGCGAAGACACATATCACAGTCCCACCAGGGTCAGGTAGCCGTTCCAGACCGGTTCCCCGGCGAACATACCGAACGCCGCACCGCTGAGCAGGAAGGGTCCGTGTGCGACCCGGGCCCGTCTCCCGACCCGACCCGCGACGATCAGGGCGACGCCGACGACACCGCCGATCACGAAGCCCCCGCCGAGGCCGACCAGGCTCGGTCCCCAGCCCAGCCACCCGAGCGCGAGGCCCAGGACGGGGGCGAGCGCGACGTCCCCGAGGCCCATGCCGCGCCCGCTCGTCACCAGCCAGATGCCGCCGTACACCGCGAGCCAGACGACGGCGGAGGCCAGCGCCGGGACCAGGAGGTCGGGCCCGTGGAGCGCCACGTCGAGGCCCAGCGTGAGGACCACGCCCACCCCCGTGGCGGCCGTGATCGAGAACGGCAGCCGTCGGTGGTCGAGGTCGATGAGCACCAGGGCGAGGCCACCGGCCACGACGACCAGGGCGCCCGCGGTGTACGTCGAGAGGCCGAACGACCAGCCGGTGCCGACGAACAGGACGGCCGTGGCCAGCTCGACCAGCGGGTAGCGCACCGAGATCGGCGCCGCGCACGAACGGCACCGACCGCGCAGCAACAGCCACGAGACGACCGGCACGTTGTCCACCGCCCGGATCGGGTCGCCGCACCCCGGGCAGGCCGAGCCGGGCGAGACGATCGACAGCCCCGCCGGGACCCGGTGCACGACGACGTTCAGGAAGGACCCGATCAGGAGCCCGAGGACGGCGAGCAGGCCGAGGAGCGGGACGGCGAGCACGGGCGCGGCGGCGTTCATGCGCCCGGCGGTGTCTCGAAGGTCTGCGCGAGGACCGCCTGTTCGGCGGAACCGAGCAGGGCGAGCAGCTCTCGGCGCTGGTGGGAGACCGCCGCCGCAACGCCCGCCGCACCGGAGTCGTCGGCGAGGACGGCCGGCGTCAGGTCGCGGGCCAGGTCCCACCGAACCTGGACTGACCCGAGCTCGTCGTCGCCGGCCAGCGACGCCGCCGCCACCAGGAACGCCTCGAAGGTGGCCACGTCGGCCTGACGCCCCATCCGGACCGCGGCCTCGTGCTCCTCCTCCACCACGAGCTCGCGGGCGACCGCCATGCAGTCGCCGGCCGCGCCGAGGAGCTCCACGACGAGCTGCTCGGCCGTGCGCTCCTCGAGACGGTCGGCGGCATGCCCGTTGCGTCGGCCCTGCGAGGGGACCACGTCGATCAGGTGGTCCAGGCGGAAGAACCCGTCGAGCACGGGCTCGTGCAGGGAGTCGTCCAGGGCACCGATCATCGCCTCCCGGGCCAGGTGCACGACCCCGTCGGGGGCCAGCTCGAACTCGACCTGGTCGGCGACCGCCTCGACGGCGCGCGCGACCGCCTCGCCGATCGCGGCGAGCTCCGCGTGCGGGTCCACCGCGAGCAGCAGTCCGCTCTCCCACACGACCTCCTCCAGGCGGTGCAGCTCGACCGCCCAGGTGGTCAGCAGGGCCGACCACACCTCGCCCCGACGGGCATGGCCCCGAGCCAGGCCGTCGAGTCGTTCCCGCACCGGTGCGGCCTCCCCGGCGCCGGAGGTGGTGGCGGAGGTGGTGGCGGTGGCGGAGGTGGTGGCGGCGGTGGCGGTGTTCATGAGCGGATCCCCGCGGTGTGCTCTGAACCGCGGCGCGACCAGCGGCTGGCCCGCCGATGGCCGCCACCGAGGAGGGCGACGGGGCGGACGGGTTCGACGGACGGGGGCTCGACTGACAGGGGCTCGAAGGACGGGGGCTCGACGACCGCCGGCTCGACCGGACCGGGGTCCGCGGACCCGCTGAACACCGGCTCGCTCCGGTGCTCGACCCGGACCTCGACCCGGACCTCGGCCGGTGCCTCGGCCCGGGCTGCGACCGGCGCTTCGATACGGGCTTCGGTCGGTGCCTCGGTCGGTGCTTCCGCACGGGGGGCCGGCGGCGGGACCGGCGCGGCGGCGGACAGCTCCGCCGGACGTGGCGCGCTCTCGAGCACGGTCCCGGCCGGCACCGTCGGCAGCACGGGTCGATCGACGACGGCGCCTGCGTCCAGCCGCTCGATCGCCGCGACGACGCGGGCCATCGTGCGTTCGGGAGCCTCGTCGGCACCGGTCCGGCCCGCGAGCCCACGCAGGGTCGCGCCCACCTGACGACGGTAGCGCTGGGTGCCCGGCGCGGGGACGTCCGGACCGAGGATCGGAGCCGCGTGCGAGGGACGCTGCGCCGGGATCTCGGCGGGGTCGTCGGCCAACCGCTCCAGCGCCTGCTCCAGCGTGCGCACCTGGGCCCGGAGCGAGCGGACCTCGACCGGATCCGACCCGTGCTCCGCGATGATCGCGCCCTCCAGGGGAGCGATCTCCGGTCCAGTGACCTCCGGTGCTGGGACCTTCGGTGCTCGGACCTTCGGGGCTGGGACATTCAGCGGCGCCGAGTCGGCGTCGGTGCCGTCCTCGGCGGCCGGGTCCGGAGCGGGGGCTCCGGGGTACGCCGGGAGGTCGATCGCCGCGGAGTCGACCGCGGGCGCGCCGGCCGCCGGCGCGGGCCGGCCGGCCGTCTCGGCGTCGACGTCGTCGCGGGCGGTACGACGGCGCCGCAGCGCCACGAGCGCGAGCAGCAGCACGATCGCGGCCGCTCCGAGCAGGCCGCGCAGAAGCTGGTCGTTGTCCATCGGATCCTCCGGTCGGGTGGGGCGGTGCTAGGGCTCGGGGACGGGCTGGATGACGAACATGCTCCCGAGCACCGTGGTCGCGTAGGTCCCGTCCTGGCCACTGAGGCTCACCGAGGTCACCAGGTAGGCCCGGGCCATCTGCTCGAGGTTCTTCAGGAACCGGACGGTCTGGTCGTAGCTGCCCGCCACGCTCACCGTGACCTCCTGCCGGCCCAGCTGGTTCGTGGCCGCCGCGGGACTCGCACTCACGGCACCGGTCTCCGGGTCGGGCCCGCCGAGGGTCGGCGCGCTCGGGGACAGGGTGGTGACCCCGTCGGAGCCGATGCCGGCGTCGACCGCGGCCGCGGTGACCGCGGTGAAGAGCCCGGGCTGGTCGGCCGTGGGCGGAAGCTGCTCGGCCAGCCGGCGCGCGACCTTGCGGGTGGCTCCCAGGTCCTCCGCCTGCCGGCGCAACCGGGTCAGCTCGAGGCCGAGGGCGTCGTTCCGGTCCTGGACCATCACGACCTCCGCACGGGTCTCGGTCAGCTTGTCGGTCCGCGGACCGACCACCAGGAGCCAGCCGAGGGCCGCCACCAGCAGCAGGGCGACCGCACCGACGAGCTTGTTCCCGGCCGGGGTCCTCGGTCTCATTCGTCCCCCTCGGGGAAGAGGTCGGCCGCGAGCCGGGCGTAGCGACCGCTGAAGACCTTCTCGGACAGGCCAACCGAGCCGCTGAAGGCGACCTGGGTGGAGTCCGCGACGGTCGTCGTGGTGATGAACGGCTCCACGAAGAGGGCGTCTCTCGACAGGGCGACGACGAACTCCCCGACGCCGGCGCGGCTGTCCGCCGTGCCGGCGATGGAGACGCAGCCCGCCACCACCAAGGTGTTGAACGGGTCCGGTCCGGGACACGCGGAGGTCGTCGCCGCGGCCTCCTCGGTGGCCGCGGCCGGGTCGGCCAGGGCGACGGTGAGGGTGTCCAGCTCGGCGCCGGCGGGCAACGCCCTCTCGACGCCGGACAGGACGTCGGAGAAGAAGATCTCGCCCGACATCGTCTCCTGCGCGGTGGTGACCTGGGCGCGGACTCCCGCCACGTAGGTCTGCACCGGCTTCAGCTCGGCGACGGACGCGGTCAGCTGTCTCGTCTGTTGCGCAGCCGCGTCGACGTCCTGCTGAGCGGTGCGGATCCGCAGCTGCTGCACCACGGCGACGGCGACGATCAGCGTCAGCAGGGCGACCCCGCCGAGCACGAACCGGCGCCGCAACCGGTGCACGGCGATCAGCCCGAAGGCGGCCGGGGAGAGCAGGTTGACCCCGGGCAGCCCGGGGGCGGGGTGCTGGGTGGCCCGACGACCGATCATCGTCCAGCCCCCACGCACAGCCCGGCCGGTACGGCGAGCGCGGTGACCTGCTGCGGATCGAGCTCGGAGCGACCGACCCGGAGGTGCTCGCGCACGTCCAGCGACGAGACCGCCAGACCGAGCCGTTCACCGAGCAGGGCGTCCAGGCCACCGAGGCGCGAACCGGCGCCGGTGAGCAGCAGACGGTCGATGGAGACCGCCTCCAGAGCGCCGTACGGGTCCATGGTCGACGTGCGGTAGAAGTCCAGGGTCGCCTCGATCTCCGCGACCAGCTGGTCGGCGGCCGCCGCGATCGTGCTCTGCGCCGGGTGCGGGCCCTCGGCCGGCACCCGGGGGTCGGCGGGGATCGCGGGGAGACCGCCGAGACCGAGGGCGATCTTGGTGCTCTCCGCGTCGTCCCAGGTCCAGTCGTAGCGCTGCTGGACCGCGTGGGTGATCGTGTCACCGCCGAGACCGGCGATCACCCGGACGAAGCGCGGGACTCCCCCGGCGTGCACGACGACGGAGGTCAGGTCGGCGCCGATGTCGACGATCGCCTCGACGGCACCGGCGGGCGTGAGGCCGTCCGGGGTGCGGGCCCGGACGAGGGCGAAGGGCATCAGGTCGACAGCGTCCACGTGCAGCCTGGCGCCGTGCACGGCCGTGACCAGGGAGTCCACCAGGTCCCGGGCCGCCGCCACGAGGAGCACCCGGGCCTTGCGGTGCAGCACGCCCTGGGCGTCGGGCAGCTCGGGCTCGCCGAGCAGGTAGTAGTCGAGGTTGGCGTCCTCCACCGGGAACGGCAGCACGTCCTGGACCTGGTAGCGCAGCGCCCTGCGGAAGTCCTCGGGCGGCATCCAGTCCAGGTCCACCTGGCGCACCAGCACCCCCGCGTTGGCGATGCCCAGCACGACCCGCCTGCTCCGGAACCGGCCCACGGACCACAGGTCGCGCAGGGACTCGGAGAGGACGGCGGAGTCGACGACGGCGCCGGCGCGGACCGCCCCCCGGGGCAACGGGACCTCGGCGAACCGCTTGACGGCGAAGGAGCGCCGCCGCGGGACCAGCTCGACAGCGCGCACGCCGGAGGTACCGACGTCGAGCCCGATCAGGGTGGATGGCATGGCGTGTCCTCCGGTGGCGGTGGCTTCACCGAGGTGTTCGGTCCTGCCGGCGCCGTACTTGAGCCTCGGCCGGGGCTTCAGTGCGACGGGCGTGTGCTGGTCCGATACGGGCTCAAGTGCGGCAGGCTCGCTGCCGATGTTGATGACGCTGTCTTTCCCCCCATGTCCTGAGGAGCGTCCGGGTGAGTCCACAGATCACGCCCTACCTACGTGCCGTCGTCCTGAACGGCGGGTCCGACCTGCACCTCAGGCCGTCCCGGCCGCCGCGGGTCCGGATCGGCGGGTCCCTGGTGCCCCTGGAGGTCGAGGCGATGTCCCCCGCCGCCGTCGACGTCCTGGTCCGCGAGACCATGACCGCCGAGACGGCCGCGCACTTCGACCTGCACCACGAGGCCGACTACGCCCTCGTGGTCGACGGCGTGGGCCGCTTCCGGGTCAACGTGTTCCAGACCCGCGGCGAGGTCGGCGCGGTGCTGCGGTTGGTCGGTGAGTCGCCCACCTCGCTGCACGAGCTCCGGATGCCCGACATCGTCCGCCGGCTGGCGCTGGAGCCTCGGGGGCTGGTGCTGGTCACGGGACCGACGGGATCGGGCAAGTCGACGACGTTGGCCGGCATGGTGGACGCCGTCAACGAGAGCCGACCGGTGCACGTGCTGACCCTGGAGGACCCGATCGAGACCATCCACGAGGACAAGCTGGCCAGCGTGACCCAGCGCGAGGTCGGCACCGACACGAGTGACTGGTCCTCGGCGCTGCGCGCCGCGATGCGTCAGGACCCCGACGTCATCCTGATCGGGGAGATGCGCGACGCCGAGACCGTGCGCAGCGCGCTCTCCGCGGCCGAGACCGGGCACCTGGTGCTGTCCACGCTGCACACCAAGGATGCCAAGGAGACGGTCGGGCGGATCATCGAGTTCTTCCCGGCCACCGAGCACCAGCAGGTCCGACACGCGCTCGCCTCCTCGCTGCGGGGCATCGTCTGCCAGCGGCTGGTCACCCGGATCGACGGCGCCGGGCGCACCGCCGTGATGGAGATCGCGGTCAACACCCCCCGGCTCGCCGAGGCGATCGCCCATCCCGACCGCACCGAGCTGATCCCGGAGATCGTCGCGGACGGTGGCTTCTCCGACATGCAGACCTTCGACCAACACCTGGTGAGCCTGGTCCGCCAGGGCGAGGTGAGCCCGGAGGTCGCCACGGCCAGCAGCAGCCGTCCGCACGACTTCTCGGTGATGCTCAAGCGCGCCGGTGGCGTGCCGGCGCTGCAGGGCGCGCGGGTGTCCTGATGGCCGAGCGGGGGTCGAAGAAGGCGGGACCGGTCCGGCGCTCGAGCCTGGCGCCGGCGATGCCGAGCGCGGACCTGGTCGAGCTCGACCTGCCCCGGCTGCGGGCCTACCGGCTCCAGCTGGAGGCCGAGGAGGAGAAGGTGTCGTACTGGCGCCGGCTCGTGCACGCCCGCACGGACGTCCTGCAGGCCCAGTCGAGCGCCGGACACTCGCTCACGCTGGACGACCTCACCCGGGCCCTCGGCGATACGGCCACCGGTCGGGTCCGTCGGGTGCTGCTCGACGTCAAGCCCGCCGACCCGCTCCCGGAGCTGCCCGAGCTCGCCGAGATGTGCCTCGCCCGGGTGGACCACGAGGACGACGACGGGCTCGCCGACGCGTTGGCGCGCCTGGACCTGGCCGAGCGGCAGCTCACGGCGTACCGCCGAGCGCTCCACGAGCGCATCGACGAGGCGACCGGCGAGCTGATCCTGCGCTACCGCGAGGACCCACGCGCCGCCTTGGCGCTCATCCCACAGGAGTGACCCATGAACGCACCCGCACCGGCCGGCGAGACCGCCCACGTCCTCCTCGAGCACGGCCTGATCACCGAGGACGACCTGCGCCGCGCCACCGACCGGGCGGGGCTCGAGGGCCGTCCCGTCGTCGAGGTGCTCCTGGACCAGGGCGCGGTCGACCGGACGGACCTGCTGCGCACGACCGCCGCTGCGGCCGGTCTGGGGTACGTCGATCTCACCGACTACCCGGTCGACGGCAGTGCGGCCGCCCTGCTGCCGGCCGACTACGCCCACCGCTCGGCGGTCCTCCCGCTGAGGCAGGAGGACGGCGAGCTGCTGGTGGCGGTGTCCGTGCGGCAGGCGGGCAACATCGAGCTCAAGGACGACCTGACCCGGATCACCCGCCGCCACATCCGGTTCGTGATCGCCAACCGGGCCGAGATCGTGACCAAGATCGGGCAGGTCTACCGAGCCGAGGGCGAGCTGCAGGACCTCACCTCCGGCCTGACCACCGACGAGGACAGCCACGACGGCGACCTCGCCGACCTCACCGAGGTCTCGGACGAGGCACCGGTGGTCCGGTTCGTGAACCTGCTCATCGACCAGGCGATCAGCGACCGCGCCTCGGACATCCACATCGAGCCCGCCGAGAACGAGCTGCGCGTCCGCTACCGCATCGACGGCGTGCTCGTCGACGCCCACCGCTCCCCCAAGAACATCCAGAACGGCGTCATCTCGCGACTCAAGATCATGGCCGAGATGAACATCGCCGAACGGCGGGTGCCGCAGGACGGCCGGATGTCGCTCAACCACCGCGGGCGCCGCATCGACCTGCGCGTGGCGTCGCTGCCGACGGTGTGGGGCGAGAAGATCGTGGCCCGCATCCTCGACAACAGCCAGACCCGGCTGGGGCTGGAGGACCTCGGCTTCAGCCACGGCAACTTCGAGCGGTACCGGGAGTCCTACACCAAGCCCTACGGCATGATCCTGGCGACCGGGCCGACCGGGTCGGGCAAGTCGACGACCCTCTACGCCACCCTGAACCAGCTCAGCCGGACCGAGGTCAACGTGATCACGGTCGAGGACCCGGTGGAGTACCGACTGCCCGGGATCAACCAGGTCCAGGTCAACCAGAAGGCCGGTCTGACCTTCGCGGGCGCGCTGCGCTCGATCCTGCGCTCCGACCCCGACATCGTGCTGATCGGCGAGATCCGTGACCACGAGACCGCACAGATCGCCGTCGAGGCCGCGCTCACCGGTCACCTGGTGCTCTCCACCCTGCACACCAACGACGCGCCCTCGGCCGTCACCCGGTTGGTGGAGATGGGCATCGAGCCGTTCCTGGTCGGCTCCGCGATGGATGCCGTGGTGGCCCAGCGGCTGTGCCGCACGCTGTGCCCGCACTGCAAGGAGAGCTACCAGCCGGAGCCGGCCGAGCTCGTCCGGGTCGGCTTCTCGCCCGCCGAGGACGGCGGGATCCCGACGCTGTTCCGGCCGGTGGGCTGTGCCCGGTGCGCCCGGACCGGGTATCGCGGCCGGATGGCGCTGCACGAGGTCATGACCGTCACCGAGGAGATCGCCCACCTCGCCGTCAGCCGGGCCTCCACGGAGGCGATCGCGCGTGCGGCGTACGACGGCGGGATGGTCGGTCTCAAGCAGGACGGCTGGGCCAAGGTCGCCCAGGGCCGCACCTCGATCGAAGAGGTCCTGCGCGTCGTCGTGATCTGACCGGGACCCTCAAGTCCCGCGATCCCGGCGCCGATGACCGAGGTGGTAGATCCCCATCGTCCGCCGGAGGAATCGTGTCCGACCTGATCCGGAGCCGTTTCGGCCTCCCGACGACCCTGCCCCGCCCCGAGGCGCCTCGGTCGACGACCACTCGCACCGCCCCCGCGCCCCCGCCCCCGCTCCCGCCCCCGGCTCCGGTGGCCCGAACCGCCACGCTGGCGCCACCGGCCCCGGTCCGGACCATGCCGACCCGGCCCCGGCCCGAGGCGACGGTGGCGAGCCCGCTCGCGACCCTCGACGCGATCACGGCCGTGCACGCGCCGGCCGCCACGCCGGTCGTCCTCGACGACCTGCTGCTCGGCCTGATGAGCGCCGGCGGCTCGGACCTCCACCTGACCCAGAACGCGCCGCCGACGATCCGGCTGCGCGGCGACATGGTCCCCCTGCACGGCTACGGACCGATGGACGCCAAGCAGCTGCAGGACCTGCTGTACGGCGTGCTGACCGAGCGTCAGCGCAAGGACTTCGAGGAGGAGCTGGAGCTCGACTTCGCCTACGCGATCCCCGGCTGCGCCCGGTTCCGGGTCAACATCTTCCAGCAGCGGGAGGCGACCGGCGCGGTGATGCGGCTGATCCCGTGGGAGATCAAGGCCCTCGACGACCTCGGCATGCCGCCGGTGATCACCAGCTTCACCGAGCTCCGGCGCGGCCTGGTGCTGGTCACCGGCGCCACCGGATCCGGCAAGTCGACGACCCTGGCGGCGATGATCGACCGGATCAACCGGACCACCAGCGGTCACATCGTCACCATCGAGGACCCGATCGAGTTCCTCCACGAGCACCAGCGCTGCATCGTCAACCAGCGCGAGGTCGGCGAGGACACCCACGGGTTCCAGGCCGCGCTCAAGCACGTGCTGCGTCAGGACCCCGACGTGATCCTGGTCGGCGAGCTCCGGGACCTGGAGACCATCCAGGTCGCCCTGACCGCCGCCGAGACCGGGCACCTGGTCTTCGCGACCCTGCACACCCAGTCCGCCCAGGACACGATCTCCCGGGTCGTCGACGTGTTCCCCGCCGGTCAGCAGCAGCAGATCCGCACCCAGCTGGCCGCCACCCTCCAGGGCGTCGTCTGCCAGAACCTGGTCAAGACCGCCGACGGCCTGGGCCGCGCGGCCGCCGTCGAGGTGATGGTCTGCAACCCCGGCATCCGGGCGATGATCCGCGACGACAAGCTGAACCAGATCCAGGGCTCGCTGCAGGCCGGCGCCAAGGAGGGCATGCAGACCCTCAACTCGCACCTCTCGGCGTTGGTGAAGGCCGGCCGGATCACCTTCGAGACCGGCCTCGAGGCCTGCTCGGACCGCCACGACTTCGAGACCCTCGCCCGGTCCGCCGCGGTGCGCCCGACCCCCGGCTGGTCCTGAGCTCTCGCTGCGCAGCATGCCGGCGCCTGACCCACGCCACCCGCAGAGCCCTTCCAGCCGACCCAGGAGGCCGACATGGCAGCCAGCACGACGACGTACTCCTACAAGGTCCGCGACCAGAGCGGGAAGCTGGTGGAGGGCAGGGTCGAGGCGCCCACCGAGGCCGCGGTCGCCGAGAAGCTGATCTCGATGGGGTACGCCCCGCTGGAGGTGCGGCTGGCCAACGCCGGGCTCCAGCGCGAGATCTCCTTCGGGCTGCCCAAGCGGATCAGGCTCAAGGACCTCGCGATCTTCTCGCGCCAGTTCTCCACCATGATCAACGCCGGCCTGACCATGCTCCGCGCGCTCACGATCCTCTCCGAGCAGGTCGACAACGTCGAGCTGCGCAGGGTGCTGCGCGCGGTCAAGCAGGACGTCGAGGCGGGCTCCAGCCTCTCCGGAGCGATGGGGAGGCACCCCGCCTTCCCGCCGATCATGGTCAACCTCGCGAAGGCCGGCGAGGCCGGTGGCTTCCTCGACCGCGCGATGAACCAGGTCGCCGACAACTTCGAGAAGGAGGTCAAGCTGCGCGCGAAGATCAAGTCTGCGATGACCTACCCGGTCGTCGTGTTCGTGATGGCGATCGTGATGTGCGCCGCGATGATGGTGTTCGTCGTCCCGACCTTCGAGGGCATCTTCACCAGCCTCGGTGGGCAGCTGCCGTTCCCGACCCGGATCCTGCTGATGGTCGCGGGGACGATGAAGTACGTCGTACCCGCCGTGGTCATCGGGATCGTCGCCTTCGTCGCCTGGTGGCGGAAGTACAACCGGACCGAGCGCGTCCGCAACGTCTGGGACCCGCTGAAGCTGCGGATGCCGGTCTTCGGCGGCCTGGTGCAGAAGCTCGCGCTGGCCCGCTTCGCCCGCAACCTCGGCACCCTGCTCGGCTCCGGCGTGCCGATCCTGCAGTCCCTCGACGTGGTCGCCGACACCACCGGCTCCATCGTCGTCACCCACGCCCTGGCCGACGTGCGCGACTCGGTACGCCGCGGCGAGAGCCTCGCCGGTCCGCTCGCCGACCACCCGATCTTCCCGACCATGGTCCAGCAGATGATCGCCTCCGGCGAGGAGTCCGGCGCCATCGACGAGATGCTGCACAAGGTCGCCGACTTCTACGACGCCGAGGTCGAGGCCACCACCGAGCAGCTCAGCGCGATGGTCGAGCCCCTGATGATCGCCTTCCTCGGCGTCATCGTCGGCAGCATGCTCGTCGCCCTCTACCTGCCGATCTTCAACGTCGGCAACCTGCTCTGACGCCCGGAGCAGGTCTCCACGGGCCAGCGTGGACACGCGCGGCGGCGACGGGATCATCGTGTCCCAGTTCGCGCCGCTCGGCTGACGCGTAGCCTGCGACAGACCGCGCTTCGATCCGGAGGAGACCCATGCGCAGCGACCTGTTCGGCACCAACCTCGAGTCGGCAAGCGGGGACCGCTTCTCGTTGCAGAACTCCCGGATGCTGCGGGTCGCGCTCGACGGGGAGGTGATGGCACGGCAGGGCGCGATGATCGCCTACCAAGGACAGGTCGACTTTGCCTACCAGGGCTCCGGTGGCATGGGGAAGTTCCTGAAGAAGGCCTTCACCGGTGAGGGCATGCCACTGATGAAGGTCAGTGGCCGCGGAGACGTCTTCTTCGCCGACGACGCGATGGAGATCCATCTGGTCAACCTCGACAACGACGCCCTCACGGTCAACGGCAGCAACGTCCTGGCCTTCGACACCTCCCTCACCTGGGACATCAAGCGGGTGGAGGGCGCTTCGATGATGGCCGGCGGCGTCTTCAACACGACCTTCACCGGGACCGGCACCGTCGCCATCACCACGCACGGCGCACCGGTCGTCCTCAACGTCGACGCCCCGACGTACGCCGACATCCAGTCGGCGGTGGCCTGGTCCTCCTCCCTCACCACGACCGTACGGCGCACCGCGGGAGCCGGTGCCCTCATCGGTCGCGGCTCCGGCGAGGCCTTCCAGCTCGCCTTCAGCGGTCAGGGATTCGTCGTCGTCCAGGCCAGCGAGGGCCGGACCGTGGCGACCCACGCCCACTGACGGCGCGCCCCGCAACGACCCCGTTCCCGACGCACGGGGCAAGGCGGCACCACTTGAGCGTCGAGCGGACCATCACGTCCAAGTCGCCGGCACCCGAGCGATTGCTCAGCCCTCCCGGCTCGTCCCACACGGTGTGCCGCTGGTACTGCTCGAACTCGATCTCGCTTGTCCCTTCAATGCCTCGCGGCACTCGCGCCAGGCCAGTGACGAACTCGGCGGGCTCCCCGCCGATCCCCATCTCGTCGCGATCGTCCTGACCGTTGATGGAAGTGCCGTGCACACCGGAGCCGACCTGGACGCGCAGGATCATTCTGTCGGCACGAACTCGACGGCCGACCTGGCTGTCAATGGCCGTCAATGGCCGTCAATGGCCGTCAATGACAGCCGGGTCAGCTACGTCCGTCGGTGGAAGCGGACTCCGCCGTCCGGGAGTCGATCGGCGGCGTACGTCGGGTCGTGGGCCCGGTGGTGATGGTGGGAGCAGAGGAGCATCCCGTCGGCCAGGTCGGTGCGCCCGCCGGCTGACCAGGGATGTCGATGATGCGCCTCGCACCACGGCGCCGGGATGTGGCACCCGTCGGCGCGGCATTCGTGATCGGTGAGGGCCAGCGCCCGGCGTTGGGCCCGGGTGAACAGCCGCTGCGACCGGCCGAGGTCGAGGACCTCGCCCTTCCCGCCGAGGACGACGGGGACCAGCTTCGCGGTACAGGCCAGGCGGCGGGCCTCATCGGCGGTGATCCGGTCGACCGAGTCGCCCGGAGCCGCGTTGCCCAGCGTCGCGGTGCCGAGCTCGCCTCGCAGGGAGTCCAGCGACATGGTGATCACCAGGGTGGTGGCGTCGCCGCCGTGGATGGGAAGCCGGGACGGGTCGAGGGTCTCCAGGAGCTGACAGAACGCCCGGGCGGCCTGTCGGCCGTAGGGAGTCCGCCGCGACTCCGCGGGTTCGGTCGCATGGGCGTCGTCGCGGCGGGGGTTGGTGAAGGCGTGCAGGTAGGTCGCCAGCCGGGCGGCCGAGGCGTCCGGGATCAGTCCGCTGATCCGGGTGGTCCCGTCCCCCTGAGACCGCATGCCCAGGCGCATCCGCTGGTGCGCGGAGGCCTCGAGGTCGGCCAGCTGGCGGGCCTCGACACCCTCGGCGATCTCCGGGGCGACGACGTCGAGGATCCGGCCACCCAGGCGACGCAGCTCGATCGGATCGAAGCGGGCGGCGTACCCCACCAAGGCCGTCTCGGCCTCGTTGACCACGCACCGGTCGACGGCGGCCGGCAGGTCGGCCAAGGCGCCAGCGATCGCGCGGGCCTGGCCGAGGTTGACCTGGCCGTCACGCAGCGCCGCCGCCAGCACCGGCCGATCCGCCAACGCCACCGCGAGGCGCAGGTCGGCCGCGCAGTCACTCCGACGGCGCCGCGTGGCCGCGGCGATCCAGGCCCCGACATCCCGCGCCCCGGTCTCCTCGGCCACGTCACCGGCGTCGGCGGTGACCCGCAGGCGCAGCTCAGCCACCCGGTCCTCGAGGGCCGCGAGCTCGACCAGGGCGGCGCCCTTGTCGCGGGTGGTCATGAACGCCGCGTTCACGTCGGCCACGGACTTCAGGGCACTGTCGATGACCTGGGTGGCGACCAGGATCGGGTGGTCCATGCGAGCCTCCGAGAGCTCCACGACGGTGCGGGTTGTCACCACGATTCTAGTCGAACACCAGTTCGATTGGAGTGTTCTTCCACAGGCCGCCACCTCCGGCGGCTCTCGTCGCGCTGGACGTTTCGGACCAGCCACGTGGCGATGAGCGCCGTCACCGATCCGACCACTGCCATGCCGACGACCATCAGCGCCGTGGCAATGCACCGTAGTTCTAGGAGACGGCATGGAGATGATCCGCCGTTTCGGCGCCGACACCTATGCCCAAGCCTTGGCGTCGTGGGACTGGCTCGAAGGGCTCGCCGACATGTCGCCGTCGCTGACTAACGCGTTCGGCGCTGTGTTCTTGCAGGCTGAGGACGGCTCGTTCTGGTTCCTGGACACGGTAGGAGGGCAGCTGCATCGGGTCTGGCCGGACGCTGCCTCACTCCAAGCCAACATCAACAGCCCATCGGCAAAGGACGAGTACCTCATGATCGGGCGGGGAAGGACGCCGAAGCCGTCGGCTGATGCCCGCGACTGATCAGGTCCGTCATTCAGAGTTCCGCCGGTTCTGGGCGGAGAACTCTCGACAGAGAACCTGGAGATCTCGGACTTCGTCGTATCAGTGAACCTGGCGGGCGAGATTCACGGTCAGGTCAGGTCGCTTCCGCCGGGCGCACCGATCACGAGCATCACCATTGACTGAGGCGGGACCCGTGGCGATTCGAGCAACGGCAACTACTGAGACCCGCCTCCTGCGTGGCCAGCGCCGCGTCGTCCGCTACGACGTCCGCTACCCCGACGGCCGTGCTGAGCAGGACGTGAACCTCGACCGCGTCCGGCAAGGTGGTCGGTTCCCCGCCGACGCCCAGGCAACGCGCGTTGCCGCCTCAGCGGCATGTCCCGACGTCGGGGCGGGTGACTGGGTGGAGTACGCGACCGGGCGCGGTCTCTCCGACTAACCACTGGGTCGGACAACCGCCACCTAGGTCGCGGCGGCGGTATCCGCGCGCTCAGGAGCAGGTGCGCGCATCCCGAAGCCGATCAGGGTGAGGACGATGCCGAGGACGACCGCCATGCCTGCGACCCCGAAGGCGACGACCGAGGTGAACAAGGACGCTTGCAGGAACGCGGAGTCCATCGCGGTCTCTCGGACCGGATCTTCCCGGTCGAGTTCGGCGTAGGTCTTTCCGCCGGTGATTTCCTGGGTGTGGTGGTCGATGACGTCCGCCTGGCAGTACGCCGAGATCGGGCCGTTCACGTCGTCGCCTGCGGCACAGTCGGCGTCGTCGGCGACGGTGATCTTCTGGTCCGCCAAGGTGGTGGAGATGACCACCCAGGTGGCGACCCCGGCGATCACCATGATGACTCCGACCACGATGGACGTGATTGCCGCTACATTGCGCATATCACTGTGCTCCCTTCGGTCAGCCCCGCCCGACCGGGGTGACCCATATTTCGGACACGACCGTGGCAATGAATCTCTCGGCCCGAACGGAGAGTCCGCCTCCCCCGACGCGGGTGAGTCGACCGTCCGCACCCGCCGCGAAGTGCGCGGTGCTACCGAGAAACCTCGGTCGGCTCGTGGCGTGGCCGTGAACGAGACTCGGGTGGCGGACGAGGGAACCCGAACAACCTCCTCTCGCGTCTATCGGGCGACGGCGCGAGTGAGGACAGATCGCCCCGACCCGCCGATGTGTCTCGTCGAGCCAGCTCATTCTCACGTCCGGGACCGCAACGACCGCAACGACCCCGGGCGCCAGCATGGCTAGGCGTTGCTGCCGCCCGCACTGCTCCTGCCGCGCGGAGTGAGATCGGAGACGCCCGCTTGTGCCGCAAGTCGCGCGGATCAGTAGGCGGCGGAGATCTCGCCGTACGCCTTGATCCCCCAGGCCGAGCGCACCGGGTCGAGGAAGTACGGCGGGGGCGCGAAGCGCAGTCGGGTGTCGTACTCGTAGTTCTTCTCGTAGCCGGTGCCGCCGGTCGTCGCGACCGGGCCGCGGTAGCGCTGGGCGAAGGAGCCGAAGAGGCTCAGGGTCCCCAGACCACTGGTCGTGCCCTTGTCCCACGCCTGGACGCCGAAGCTGTGCAGGAGCGTCAGGATCGAGGCCTGGACGACCGCGTTCTTGAACTTGCCCTTGCCCTCCGGGCGGTCCAGATCGGTGAAGGTGGTGCCCGAGGTCGGCTTCTTGACCGGGTGGTAGATCTTCACCGAGTTGCCGGCGATCAGCCCGAGGGCCTCGGTGCCGGTCTTGCCGCCGTGGTACTTCAGGTGGTCGGTGACGATGATGTTGTTGTCCGCGACGAGCGTCAGTCGCCCCTTCAGGGTCCCCTCGACGTACAGCGTGCCGTAGCGGCAGTTGGCGTCGCTCAGCGTCTCGTTCCAGTCGTCGCCCAGGGGGTAGCCGCCGATCGTCTCCTTCTTGCACGAACCGTTGGCGTTCGTCACCGGGGTCGGCCCCCCGGCGGGGAGGTCGCGCACGATGATCAGGTTGTTGTGCGGGATCGTCAGCGTCTGCGCCGTGGTCGGGTGGTCCTTGAAGTCGGTCGCGTTGCCGCACCCGGGGTTCAGGGTCGTCTGGGAGTACGGGCTCCAGACCTGCATGGTCGAGTACGTCGCCGTGGACGTCACCAGCTTGATCCGGGTCGGCCCCGTGTAGAGGCACCCGGGCTGCTCGGTCTTCGTGGCGTCGACGTAGGTGCGCAGGTCGCCGGCGGTGTCGGGCAGCTCGATCGGCAACCGGTAGCTGATGCCCTTCTCGAAGATCGGGTTCGCCGACGAGCCCGCCTTCGCGTAGCACTGCTTGCCGGTGGGCTTGGCGCAGTCCGGCCAGGAGGTGGTGGCGGTGCCCTTGAAGCGGACCGCCCCGCCGGTGAGGATCCGGTCGTTGGTGTGCAGGGGGCCGTTGATGACGTCGCCGCCGGCGAACTGGATGTTGACACAGTCGGAGTGCCGCGGGCTGGCGGTCGGCCACCAGGTGCGCACGCAGTTGGTCGCCGCCCAGGTCGTGCTCCGCGGGGTGCCGTCGTAGGTGGAGTCGTTCGCCGGGTCGATCTCCTCGTACATGGTGTAGTAGAGGAACTCCCCGAAGCCGCCGCGCCGCAGCACCGTCTGCACGGAGCGGGTCACCTCGCCGACCCGGCCGGTCGCGGTCAGCCGCACCGTGCCGTTGACCGGGGTGCTCGCGGTCTCGGCCTCGTAGTGGTACTCGGCCCGGTCGGCGCCGGGCACCCGCACCCAGCCGACGGGGGTGCCGGCTCCCCAGGAGCAGGAGCCGACGTTCGGCCGCTTCATCGCAGTGTTGGCGCAGTCGGTGGCCGTGCGCCAGTAGAGGTCGTTCTTGTTCAGGCGGGCGAGGTAGTCGTCCACCCCGGCCTCGGCGGCCGCGAGGGCCTGGTTCCAGTCGCTGGAGTGCCGGGCGACCCGGTTGGTGCTCATCGCCGCGGTGGCGGCGACGGTGGCCAGGATGATCAGCACCATGGTGGTCCCGAGCACCACGATCAACGCCGAGCCCTGGTCGCGAGAGCGAGTGCGGTCGCGAGTCGGCTTCATCGGTTCTCCTCCAGGACGTTGATCTCGGCGTTGGGCAGCCGCACCCGCTTGTAGACGGTCGCGGCCCGGTAGCGGGCGTTGCCCCGGACGGTCTGCACCCGCAGCGACACCTCGACGGTGGTCACCATCGGCAGGTCGGTGCTGCCGACGGTCGGCTCGGGGATCAACGCGCCCTCGGAGTTGTAGTAGTGGAGGGTGTCGACGAGCGGCCAGGGCAGGCCACGGGCCAGCACCCGGCTCCGCACCTGGCAGGTCGGCGCGGCGGGGTCGCAGTAGCTGTAGGACTCGGCGGCCGTGTTGACGATCGGCTGCTGGGTCCGTTGCACCAGCTGCGCGGACGGCTGGGCGGCGCTCGGGTCACGCTCGAGCTCGAGGGTCACCAGCAGCGGCGCCGAGCCGACCGTGTTGAGGTTCGCGTAGAAGCGCACCCGGGTCCGGCTGGCCTGCACCAGCGCGGTCTCCGCGCAGGTCGGACAGGCCAGCTCGGTGGCCTGCGCGGGCAGGACGGCGGTGCGCAGCACCTTGCTCACGCCATCGACCGCCACCTGGGTCTGGGTGGCGTTGTCCAGCCGGTTCTCCAGCGTGGACGTGGTCCGGATGACAAGCACCGAGGTCGCGCCGACGCCGGCGAGCAGGATCGTGAAGACGGCCATGGCGACGAGGAGCTCGGCGAGGGTCATGCCCGCGTCCCGGGGCCGACGAGGGTCCACCGCCCGGTTCACGACAGCGTCACCGCGGCCGGGTAGCTCCCGGCCCAGTCGAAGGTCCGCTCGCTGCTCCTGCCGTTCGCCGAGAGCTTCCAGCGCCCGTACGGGAGGCTGGTCTTGAGTACCCCGCTGGCGTTGGTCTTCCCGAGCGCGATGCTCGCCCCACCGGGACAGCCGGCGTCGTCGGCCCGGGTCGCGGTGACGTCCTTGTTGCCTCGACCGCTCCCGCTCAGGGTGACCTGGACCGCCGCCAGCGGGAGCGTCACGGTGCTCGTCGCGCCGGGTGCCGCGGCGACCAGCTCGCGGGCCTGGTCGTTCTGGTACGGATCGCTGTCGGTGCACGCCCCCGCCCAGACCTCGTACCCCGCCGGGTAGGGCCACAGGCTGTCGACGGTCTGCGTGCCGGAGCTGTCGACCGCCCCCCGGCGCACGGTGGTCCCGCTCGGGACGAGTGCGCTGTTGGCGAGGGTCACCGGAAACTCCGTCGCGCCCTTGGGCTCGTGACCGGCCGTCGTCTGGTAGGTGACGACCAGTCGGCTCGCCAGGGCGTACTCCAGGACGGTGCGCACCAGCTGGCCCGGCAGCACCGTGATGGTCTTCGAGGTGGTGCCGTCCCGGGTGATGTGACCGGCCAGGGCGGCCGAGATGACGTACGACCCCTCCGGCAGGAAGGCGAACACCGCGCAGCCGTCGGCCGCCGTGACGCCGCTGGTGGTGCCGCTGGGTCCGGCGACGCTCACCGACGTGCCCACCAGGGGCTCCCCCTCCGCGTCCAGCAGCCGGACCCCGATGTGGCCGGTGTTCTGCGCGTAGGTGCCCTTGGGCGGCGTCATCACCGTGTCCGTGGACACCGGCGGGCGCTCGCCCAGGCCGGGCCAGGTGACCTCCACCCGCACCCGCAGGAAGGCCAGCTCGGCGGTGCTCCCGTCGTCGCAGGTGGACGCGGCCGTGGACCCGACCTGGGCCCACTGGGCGGTGCGGGTCACGGTGTAGGGCACGTCGTCGACGACCAGCGGCCGGTCGGCGGCGCCGCCGGGCAGCGGGTTCGGGTTGACCACCTGGTTGGTGGTGATCGAGGTCGGCCCGCCGGTGCGCGCGGTGAACGCGTCCCGGGTGATCTCCAGCTCCCGGGTCGCCAGGCTGGTCGCCACCATCCGGTACCGGTCCTCCTTGGCCAGCCGGATCGCGCTGCCGAGCAGGCTCAGCACGGCGCCGGCGATCACCAGGAACAGCCCGAGGGCGACGACCACCTCGATGAGGGTCATGCCGTCGTCGCGGCGCGCTGGGGCCCCGTGGCTCCTTCGTGCGGACGACGACATGACCCCTCCTTCGGTTGCGTGCTCAACCGAAGGGCAGATCGGCGCTCGCACCGTCCGACTTGAGCGATCGGGCCTGGGGCCGGACGCGGACCAGACCGGCCGGGATTTCTTCGGGTGCCACTCAAGCGACGTACCGGCGGGGCCGACAAGACCCATCGACCAGAGCACCTGACCCCGGGGAGGGGCGCAGGGCGCCGCACCAGCCACACCTTCCGCAAAGGGGAAACACCATGCTCGCTCGACTGCAGAGGTCGATGAAGGAGAAGGACCAGGGCTTCACCCTGATCGAGCTCCTCGTCGTCATCATCATCATCGGCATCCTCGCCGCCATCGCCATCCCGGCCTTCCTGAACCAGCGCCAGAAGGGCATCGACGCCGGCATGAAGTCGGATGCCCGCAACGCCGCCGCATTGGTGGAGACGTGGATGACCGACCACCCCGCCGATGCGATCCCCTCAGAGACCGAGGCCAGTGCCGGCACGGCCGACGCGGTCCTCGAGGACCTCAAGGTCGGGGACAACAACACTCTGGCCCTGGAGCCGGGGACCGAGACCGGCACGTACTGCATCGTCGTCCTGAATCCCAACTCCAGCGCGGACGACCCGGACACCGACGGTGCGGTCTACGACTCCGCCAGCGGCGGCCTGCAGACGGAGTTCGCGGCCGGCTGCTGACCCAGTCGCACAGCTCGGTCCCGGGCCGGTCGAATCAGGCCGGCCCGGGACCGGGCGCACGGCGGACGTCGCTCGATCGCAACTGGGGGGGAACATGGCGAACGGACTGATCAAAGGGTCGCTCACCGCGGTAGCGGTGGTCGCGGCTCTGCTGACCATCGACGGCGGCTCGGTGCTGCTGACCCGGCTCTCGACGCCCGACGAGCTCGAGGAGGCGGGCTACCAGGCGGCCGCCGTCGTGGCCCACCGCGACGAGGACGTCCCCACGCCGCAGACGGCGGTGGCGGCCTTCGAGGCCGCCCGGGCCGAGGCCGGCAAGCACGGGATCACGCTGTCCGAGGACGACTTCCTCGTCTACGCGGACAACAGCGTGGACGTCACGGGTACGGCGACCGCGCCGACCCTCCTCTTCAAGCGCCTCCCGTTCCTCGAGGGTCTCGCCGAGGTCAGCACCACGCTGAGCGTCGAGCCCCGCACGATCGACAGCAGCGGCGCCACCCCAGGGAGCACCAGATGAGCTCGTACCCCAGCACCCAGCCCCTTCTCGACGACCCCCGGTTCGCACCCCTCGACGAGCCGGCGCTCGACCAGCCGGCACGCGACGAGCCGACACTCGACGCCGCCACCGTGCGCGCCACCCTGCGCTCGATGGCCGCCCTGACCCGGGTCATCCTCGGCGTCGCGCTCCAGGCCCCGGCCGAGCAGGCCGCCGCCGACAGCCCGCTCAGTGTCGACGTGACCGACTCCGAGCCGCTCGCCCCGGTCGCGGACGCTCCACGGACGACGTTCGTGCCGGACTCGATCGCGATGCCGACGGAGCTCCCCCACCCGCTCGACGCCGTCCTCGGTCCGGCGCAGCCCGGCCCGCTCGAGGAGGCGTGGACCCCCGCCGTGTCCGGCATCCCGCGGCTCGCCGTCGTCGACGCCCCGCCGGTTCCCGAGCGCCAGAACCTCGGGTTGCTCCAGGAGATCGCCTTCCTCGACGACTGAGCACTCACTTCCTCGAACTCCCCCGCCGAGGCCGTCCGCAGCCACTACTGTGGCCGCGCACTGCCTCAGGAGGAGGACGGATGCCGACATCCACACCGCCGGACGAGCTCGACGACCTCTGGCGACGGTTCAAGGACACCGGCGACGCGGAGGCCCGGGACCAGCTGGTCCTGCGGTTCGCGCCGCTGGTCAAGTACGTCGTGGGCCGGCTCCGCTCCGGTCTGCCGTCGAGCGTCGACAGCAGCGACCTGACCTCCGACGGCGTCCTCGGGCTGCTCGACGCCGTCAACAAGTTCGACCCGGCGCGCGGCCTGCAGTTCCAGACCTACGCCATCGCCCGGATCCGCGGCGCGATCGTAGACGGCCTGCGCTCCACCGACTGGGTGCCCCGGTCGGTCCGCGAGAAGATCCGCGACGTCAACGCCGCCCAGGCGACGCTCGAGCGCCGGCTCGGTCGGGGTCCCGAGGACCAGGAGGTGGCCGCGGAGCTGGGGATCAGCGTGGCCGACCTGCAGCAGCTCTACGCCGACACCAGCTACACCAACCTGGTCAGCCTCGAGGCGGCCACCACGGGCGACGACGACGCGGTGCCCGCGACGCACGACCTGCCGGGCGCCGGGGAGGACTGGCCCGACGGCTTCCTCCGCGCGGTGCGCGAGCTGCCCGAGCGCGACCAGATCGTGATCGCGCTCTACTACTGGGACCGGCTCACCCTGGCCGAGATCGGTCAGGTGCTCGGCGTCACCGAGTCCCGCGTGAGCCAGCTGCACAGCCGGGCCACGCTCACCCTGCGTCGCAAGCTGGCCGAGCAGCCCCACGACTGACCCGGGGGTCAAGTCGGGCCCGCCGCGCGCCGAAGAGCACAGAGCGTCCGCGGCCGCGGGCGCTCCGTCGTGCCCGGGGAGTCGTCCATGTTCCGCAGCCGTGCCGTGTCCCTGCTCGTGGGTCTCACCTTGGCGCTCGCCGGTCCGCTGGTCGGTACGCCGCCCGCCCGGGCCGCGGCGCCGGAGCCGCCGACCCAGCTGAGCCCGGCCGGGGGCGCGGTCGTCGACGGACTGGTCGCCCTGCAGTGGGCTCCCGTGCCCGGCGCGCCGAGGTACGACGTCCAGGTGGCCGCCTCGGCCGACTTCGCGAGCACCCTCGAGTCGGTGACCGGCACGGTCAACGTGCGGATGGTGCCGAAGGTCCAGCTGCCCGACGGCGTGCTGTGGTGGCGGGTGCGCTCGAGCAACGCGGACGGGCCGAGCGGCTGGAGCACCGAGTCGTTCGTGCACGAGTCGCAGCCGCCGCCGGTCCCGGTCCGGCCGACGCCCGGAGCGGTGATCCAGCCCCCGGTCGACACGCCCCGGTTCGCGTGGGAGCCGGTGGCCGGCGCCACGGCGTACACCGTGCAGGTCAGCCCGGACCCGGAGTTCACCGACCCCGCCCTGATCAGCGCGAACACCCAGCAGACCACCGCCGCGGTGCTCACCCGCTACCAGGTGGTGGGCACCTACTACTGGCGGGTCCGCGCGGCCCTGGGCAGCGGCTACACGACCCGCTGGTCGACGCCGCGCGGGTACGAGGTCCGAGGCCTGGCGGCCGCCCGGCTCACCGCTCCCGTCAACAGCTTCGCCACTCCGGTGCGCGACGTCGCTCTCGACTGGGAGCCGGTGCCGGGTGCGGTCACCTACCAGCTCCAGGTCAGCACCGACGACGGGTTCCTGAGCGTGGTGCACAGCGCGACGGGCGTGGTCGGCACCCGCTACTCCCCCGCCGGGACGCTCAACAACGACGAGTACTACTGGCGGGTGCGCCCGGTCGACGCCTCCGGCAACGTGGCGCCCTGGCCGGCGGAGCCGTGGCGGTTCCGCCGGGCCTGGCCGAACCAGCCGGAGCTGGTCTATCCCCTGGGCGCGAACGAGCCCGGCATCCCGCTGTTCTACGAGTGGACCGCGATCGAGCGGGCGAGCAGCTACACGCTCTACCTGTACGACGCCGAGGGCGACCTGGTCTGCAGCAAGGAGACCGTGCACACCACCCTCGCCGACTTCTGCGTGCCGAGCTCGGCCGGCAGTTACAGCTGGCTGGTCCGGGCCGCCGACGAGGGCAGTTCCCCGGCCCCGGTGACCGACCTGATCGCCCAGCAGCCCGCGACCTTCTATTACGACCCCGACGTCCGCGGTGACGGCGCCATCACCGAGCACGCCGCCGCGATCAGCGGGACCGCGGCGTACGGCGCGGCGGGCGGGGCGCGCGAGGCCTGTGAGACGGCGCTGCCCGGCACCTGCGTCGACCTTCGGCAGACGCCCGTGCTGACCTGGCCGGCCGTCCCGGGCGCCACGAAGTACCGGCTGATGCTGTCCCACGACCGCGAGCTGACCAACCCCGTGTCCGGGTTCAAGAGCTTCGAGGTCTCCTCCACGATGTGGACCCCAATCAAGACCCTGCCCGACAGTCAGGCCGGCTCGGCGTACTTCTGGGTGGTCGACCCGTGCTTCGACGACGAGTGCCCGGAGGGCCTGGTCCGGTACCCCGAGAACTCTTTCGCCAAGAAGACCGTGGCGCCGGCCCTAGACATGCCGGCGCAGGACGCGGAGGTCGCCGACGACGTGACCCTGCGCTGGGGCTCGGAGCTCGACGCCCTGCGGGACCCGTCCGCCGCGACCGGCTCCTCGCTCGCCACACCCGCCTCGACCGAGGCCAGGTCGTACGTCGTCCAGACCTCGGTCGACCCGGCCTTCGGCAGCACCATCGACAACACGACCGTCAACGAGCGGACGTTCACCTCGCCGTCGCAGACCTATCCGGAGGGACCCGTCTACTGGCGGGTGCGCGCCGTGGACGGCAGCAACAACCCGACGGTGTGGAGCGCGACCGGCCGGTTCGTGAAGCGCTCGGCGGTGCCCACGCTCACGACGCCCGCCGACGGCGGCAGTCTCGGGGTCGACTACGCCCTGAGCTGGGCGCCGCTCGCCTTCGCCGCGGGCTACGAGATCGAGGTGTACGCAGGGCCCACGAAGGTGGGTGGCTTCACGTCCTGGAAGCACGTCTCGTGGGCACCCAGCGACCCGTTCCCGGCGAGTGCCAGCTACACCTGGCGGGTCCGTCGGATCGACGCGACCGGACGAAAGGGCGCGTGGAGCGAGCAGCGCTCGTTCCGCATCGACCCCGTCGTCCCCGCCACGATCGCCCCGGCCGCGGGTGCCGTGGTCGCCCCCAGTACGGCGTACTTCACCTGGGAGCCCGACG
Source organism: Nocardioides sp. W7 (assembly GCF_022919075.1). NCBI lineage: Bacteria > Bacillati > Actinomycetota > Actinomycetes > Propionibacteriales > Nocardioidaceae > Nocardioides > Nocardioides sp. W7. The sequence goes on from NZ_CP095078.1 coordinate 4,091,248, forward strand.
TCCGCGCCACCAGCTACCGCTTCGAGCGGCGCAAGGCCGGCACGACCAGCCTCGCCGAGAACGTCACGACGAGGGCGACGGCCTGGGCGCCGACGGCCGCGCTGGCGGCGGGCGCCTGGGAGTGGCGGGTGGTCCTGCTCGACACGGGCGGCTCCCCGCTGGGTGCCGCACCCTGGCGCGCCTTCTCGGTGGTCGACCCGCCGGCCGTGGTGATCCCGGTCTCGATCTTTGGCAGCGGCCGGGTCGGGACCGAGCTACGGGTCGGCGCTCCGACGTTCGATCCGGTGGTCGACCGGATCAGCTACCAGTGGTACCGCGGGTCGGCGAAGATCGCCGACGCGACCGGGGAGGTCTACACGGTCGCATCGGCCGACCTCGGCAAGGTGCTGACCGTGCGGGCCACCGGCACGCTGGACGGCTACCAGCCGGCCGTCTCGAGCAGCCTCCCCGTCACCACGGCCGCGGGCGACGTGCTGGTCGCCGTGCAGCCGCCGGCCGTGGCCGGCCGCGGCGCCGTCGGGCAGACGCTGTCCGCCACGGCGGGCAGTTGGCCCGAGGGAGCGCGGGTGGTCCGCACGTGGCTGCGCGACGGCGACCCGATCCCGGGGGCCACCGCATCGACGTACCGGCTCCTCGCCGCGGACGCGGGCCGATCACTGACGGTCGTCGAGACCGCGACCGCAACCGGCCGCGCGCCGGGGACCGCGAGCAGCGGGCCGATCTCCGTGGCCAGGCTGGCCTCGAGGACCACCGTCAAGCTGAGCGCCTCGCGGACCACGGTCAGGAAGCGGGTGACCGCCTCGGTGCGGGTGGTCGTCGCCGGGATCTCCTCCCCCGGTGGCTCCGTGACGCTGTACGACGGCCGGCGGAAGCTCGCGACCCTCCGGCTGGGCACCCGCGCCGCCGCCGTCGTCCGGCTGCCCCGACTGCCCGCGGGCCGGCACGCGGTCAAGGCGGTCTACCGCGGGGCGGCTCAGACGAAGGCCTCCACGTCCCGGGCGGCGCGGCTGACGGTCGGGAGGCGCTGACGGCGACGTCCCGACCCCGGGCCCGAGCCGGCCCGCGGCTACGGTGGCCGGATGGCCTTCCTGAGCTTCCTGACCGGCAAGACCAAGCCCCCGGCGTACGACGAGGCGGCGGCCGAGACCCGGGTCGAGGCGCTGCGGGCAGTGCTGCCCCCGGGGGCGGAGGTCGCCCTCATTCCCCCGAGCAAGGGCATGGCGCTGACCTACCTCATCGACACGGTCACCGACCGGGCGACCACGTCGAGGATCCTGACCTCGGTCGTGGAGATCGTCTCGACCGGCACCGAGCGCTGGTCGGTCAACCTCGCGGTGCGCGACGTCGAGGCGGAGTCGTCCACCTACTCCTCGGTCGACCTGCCGTCGTCGCGACTCGCCCTGCTCGACGTGGTGGTGCGGGCACACGACGAGCTGTACGCGCACATCCCGACGCAGACGATCGCGCTGGACGCCAGCGACGGGACGTTCACCGTGACCGACGTGCCCCCGGGCCGGGCGCTCGCGACCGCGCGGGTCGCGGTCGACTGGTGGCAGCGCGTCCTGGTGGAGGCCGTGCCGCCGTGGTACGACTCCAGCCTCTCGGTCGACATCGGCGGTGACGGCGTCAACTGCGACGTCGTCTACAGCGCGACGATCGAGCGGGAGCCCGACCCCCAGAACCACAGCCGCGTCAGCGACGAGGAGTGGGTGGCGCGGGTGTTCGCCGCGTGGACCGACAACCTTCCCGTCCTCGAGGCGATGCTCCGACTGCCCGTCCCGGCCGGCCACTCGGTCGACCTCGGCTTCTCGGACGCCAAGCTCCGGCCCCGACTGACGGTCACCCAGCACGAGACGTACGACGAGGACGAGGACGCCGCCAAGGAGCTGGTCGCCACGATCCGGCAGCACGTCCCGGACACCAAGCTCAAGGTCGGCTGACCCGAGCGTCTGTCGGGACCCGGCGCTCGGCGCCGGCCGAGCGCTGGCGCTCGCTCCCCCACAGCCGGAACATCAGGTACGCCGACACCGCGCACAGCAGGTGCCAGACCGCGTGCCCCTGGAGGAGCGAGTCCGGGTCGCACCAGGTCTGCTGGGTGAGGTTCCAGATCGCGAAGGCGAGCAGGATGGCGCCGAGCGCTCCGGCGCCCCAGCGGAGGTCGGTGTGCAGGTCGCCGGCCCGGCGACGCCACAGCCGGATCTCGGTGACGACCGCGGTCAGCAGGAGGGCGGCGAAGGCGACGTTGCCCGCGTGCTCGACGACCGGGACCGGGCCGTCGTACCTCCCGACGAGCTGGCAGGCCACCACGAAGACGCCGAAGAGCCACGTGAAGAGCACGCGGTCGCGACCCCACCACCGCATCAGGGCGTACGCCGCCGAGAAGGACGCCACCAGGTACATGCTGAGCAGGTCGAGGTGGCCGCCCCACTCCGCCTGGGTGGCGTGCATGGCGGCACTGGCCGGGCCGAGCAGCACCACGACACAGGCGTACGACGTGGCCAGGCCGCGCTCGCGGGGCAGCACGTCGCCGAGCAGGTCGGGCCGGCCCGCGCGCCAGGCGAGAAGCAGGCCGGCGAGCACGAACCCGAGGTTCGAGAACGAGTTGGCCGGCTGCTTCACGAACCCGTCGCGGGCCGCCTCGCAGAAGCCGTCACCACGGCCCACGTCGGGCCCGAGCCAGCCCTGCCCGACCGCCAGCACGAGGAGCCCGACCGAGGCCAGGGCGACGGCACCCGCGATCACCAGCGGACGCAGGGACCGGGTGGGCACCGGCCCAACCTGTCACATCCGCGGCGGGAAGCTGCTGGGCCGCCCGCCGTCCGGCCGGGAAACTGCTGGGTCGGCGGTCGTCCAGGGGCCTGTAGATGGTCACGGACCCAGCAGATTTTCCGCACCTCCGGGTCCGGGTCCGGGCGATCACCCCCGCAGCGGACCGGCCGAGCTCACGACCAGCTGAACCGACGTCCCTCGACGACCTCGGGGACCAGCTCGACGACCTCGGAGGCCGCGTCGGTGACCCAGGGTCGGGCGGCGGGGACCTCGAGCGGGTGCTCGGCGGCCTCGAGGAGGCGCAGCCGGCCGCGGACGACGACGGACCACGCCCCGTGCTCGCCGCGCCAGTCGATCTCCAGGGCGACGTCGGACGAGAGCGCCGCGGCGAGCAGCTTGTTGCCGGCCTGGGTGCGCAGGTAGATCGAGCGTCCGGAGGTCACGTAGTCGAGGGGCACGATGTGCACCTCGTCGACCAGCCGGTAGGCGAGCCGACCGAACGACTCGTCCTCCAGCAGCACCCAGCACTCCTCCGGGCTGATCGTGCCGACCTCGCCGGTGGTCATTTCTGCATCCCTCCGGCGTCCTCGAGCACCAGGCCCGCGACCTCGGCCGCGTGCCCCGGCGGGACCACCCGCACCGGGCAGTGGGCCGCCCGCAGCACCGCGCGGGCCGTCGAGCCCAGGTGCGCCGCGGCCGGGAAGCCGTGCGCCCGGCGGACCAGGACCAGCTCGTCGACCTCGTCCGACACCTCGACCAGTGCGTGAGCGGCCTGGTCGTGGACGACCCGGAGCTCGACGTCGACGTCGGGATAGGTCGTGCGCCAGTCGGCGACGGCGGCCTCGAGCTCGGTGTGGGCCCGCGCGTCCCACTCGTCGATGGCGACCCGGCTGGCGATGACGTCGTCGTACTCCGACGGGAGCCGCCAGGAGTGCATGACCAGCAGCCGGCTGCCCCGGGCCCGTGCGACGGCGAACGCCTCGGCCAGGAGGTCGGACGACTTGCCGGGGTTCTTCACCCCGGCGAGGACCACCCCGTGTCCGGCGGGCGTCCAGGTCTCGGGGACCGACACCACGGGAGCGACCGAGCTCGCGGCCGCGCCGGTGGAGGTGTCGCCCGTGAGCAGCCGCTTCGCGATCGGGCGCCGGTCGGCGCCGACCACCAGGACCCGCGCCGCACGAGCGTCAGCCACCAGGGAGGCGACCCGGGCGCCGCGGCGCAGCACCTTGTCCAGAGGTACGGCGGCCTGCGCCGGTTCGCTCTGCGCGAGCTCCTTCGCCACCGAGCGGAGCACCTGGCGCCCGCCCTCGTTGATCTCCGAGATGGGCACCATCTGGATCGCCATCGGGGCGTAGTCGGGCAGCACGTGGACCATCCGCAGCGACTCGCCCAGCCGGGCCGCCTCCGCCTGCGCGTACCGCGCGGCGTTGATGCTGGCCGGCGAGCCGTCCACCCCGACGACCACGCCCGTAACCGCTGTGCCGGTGCTGATGTCCGTCATCGTTCTCGACCTCCCGAATCGTCACGAGGAAGCTCCTCGTGTCTCCATCCTCCGAAGCCCACGCCGTCGCGGGCAGGGCCGGAGGGCACGACCGGCTGGGCCTTTCGGCCCGGTCAGCCGAGCCGGCGGAAGGCCTGGGCGTCGGTGGGGTCCCAGCCCGTGCCGAGCTGGCGGCCGGTCAGCTCCGACCAGCGCATCCCGACCAGCACGGTGCGCTCCCCCGGGGCCCACGGCCGGGGCGGCCGGACCCGCTCGATCTCGGCCAGCAGGGCGGGGTCGGTCAGCTCCTCGACCGGTCCACGCGCCTGCACGCTCCAGCCCCGCTGGTCGGCGTGGTCGAGCTGGTCGAGCTCGAAGGCGACCAGCGCACCGGGACGCTCACGCGCCAGCCGGGTCAGGGCCGAGCCGGGCCGGGTCCGGATCGCGACCAGCCCGCCCAGCACGGCGTAGTTGAACGGGTGCACGCGCGGTCCGTCGTACGCCCAGAACGCCAGGCGGCCCACCACGCCCCGCACCAGCAGGGCGCGGCAGGCGTCGTCGTCGAGCTCGACCTCCGCGCTCACCGGGTCGTGCCCCCCTCGGCCGGTGGTACGACGACCACCGGGCAGGGCCCGCGGTCGAGCAGGGCCCGGGTGATGCCGTCGGGACGGCCCCAGTACGACGCCCCGGTGCCCCGCATCGCCACCACCAGGTCGGTCGCCTCCAGCTGGTGCAGGACGGCCGCCGGCGGCGGGCCGGGCAGCATCACGACCTCCGCGTCGACCACCGGATGGGCGCGCCGCCACCGGGCGAGGGCGGCCTCGAGCCGCCCGACGAGCTCGGGCCGCTCCTCCTCCCCGGCGCGCATCAGGTAGAGCGGGGCGGCGTACCGCTCGGCCTGGTCGAACGCGACGCGGGCGAGCTCACCGATGTCACCGTCACCGCAGCTCACCGCGACCACGCGCTCGACCACCGGGGCACCGGGGGCGACGCCGTCCCCGGTCGGGACCACCTCGACGAGGGAGCGGGCGCGCGCCGCGACGTTCGCGGTCACCTCCCCGCGCAGCAGCCGGGTGATCGGCGAGCCCCCCTCCGCCCCGAGCACGACCAGCTCGGCGCGCCGTGAGGCGCGGACGAGACCCGTGGGCGCGGATCCCACGAGGTGACAGGTGTGCACCCGGTCGCCCGGTCCCAGCCGCCGGGCCGCGTCTCGGGCCCGCGCCAGGACGTCGAGCCCCGCCCCGTCGGCGGTGTCCTCCTGCACGTGGAGCAGCGTCAGCGGCAGCCGGCGCCGCCTCGCCTCCTGGGCCGCCAGGGCCACGACGATCTCGTCGCGCGGCCAGCTGCCGGCGGCGGCGACCACGCCGAGATGACGCCGGGTGCCGGTGTCGTGGTTCATCGTCTGCTCCTCTCCCGCTTCCGCGGTGTGATGTCCGTCCATCCTCGGTGCGCCCCGCACATCCAGGCAGGGTCCTTCGTCCCGCCCACTCGGGGCGCGAGACAGGTGGCGCACGGGCCGGACCGGACCAGGCTGGAGTCGTCAGGTGCGGCGATCGACGCTGCACCCCCGTCTGAGGAGGTCGTGATGAGCAACACCGCCCTCGTGGCGCACGAGTCCATGTTCGGCAACACCGCCGCCGTAGCCGCAGCCGTCGCCCGGGGCTGACCGGCGCCGGCTACGAGGTCGACCTGGTCGACGTCGGCCGGGGCGAGCCCCCGCCGCACCCGATCCCGTCGTACGACGTCCTGGCGATCGGCGCGCCCACGCACGCGTTCTCGCTCAGCCGGCCCGCCTCGCGAGCCGACGCCGTCAAGCAGGGCGCCCCCTCCGAGCGGGCCGAGCGCGGCCTGCGCGAGTGGCTCGAGGAGCTGCCCGCGGCCGGTGCGGGCGCCCGGGCCGCGGCCTTCGACACCCGGGTCACGAAGGTGCGGCGGCTGCCCGGTTCGGCGGCGGCCAAGGCCGCCCGGATCCTGCGCCGGCACGGCTACCTGCTGCTCGCCGACGCGATGTCGTTCTACGTCGCCGACACCGACGGCCCCCTCGATGACGGCGAGCTGGAGCGCGCCGAGGCCTGGGGCGCCCGGCTCGTCGGCGGGTGAGCGCGAGCCCGTCCCGCGCTCGCCGAGTACGCCGTCGCCGACGCGGACGCGGACTACGTCGTACCGGTCCCGGACGGAGTCGATCCCCGTGACGCCGCGCCGCTGACCTGCGCCGGCGTCACGACGTACAAGGCGATCAAGGTCGCGGGCATCCGGCCCACCGAACGGGTGGCCATCTTCGGCATCGGCGGCCTGGGCCACCTCGCGCTGCAGTACGCCCGCATCGTCGGCGGCACCGTGATCGCGGTGGACGTCGAGGACGCCAAGCTGGAGATGGCGACCGAGCTCGGCGCCGACCACGTGGTCAACGCCCGCACCGAGGACCCGGTCGCAGCGATCGAGGCGCTCGGCGGGGCCGACGTCGCGATCGTCCTGGCGGTGATCCCGAAGGTCTTCGAGCAGGCCTTCGCCCCGCTGCGACGTGGCGGACGGCTGGTCTGCGTGGGGCTCCCGCCCGAGACCGAGGGGCCGATGGAGCTGCCGATCTTCCCGACCGTCCTGAAGGGGATCTCGGTGATCGGCTCGATCGTCGGCACCCGGCAGGACCTCGCGGAGGTCTTCGAGCTGCACGCCCGGGGCCGCACCCGCGTGGTGGCGGAGACCCGGAAGCTCGAGGACGTCAACGCCGCCATCGACGACGTCCTGCACGCCCGCACCACCGCCCGGATCGTCTTCGAGCTGTCGTCGGCCGGTCCTCGAGACAACTGACCTTCGGCCCTGTCCATCGGTGCCCGGGTCGAGCAGGCTGGGGCGGACACCGAAGGAGAGACACGATGAGCACCGCACTGCACCCCGGAAGCCGGCCGCTGCCGCCCACGGACGCGAGCCACGACCCTGGTCACCACCTTGGTCACCACCTTGGCCGCCGAGGAGGTGCCTGACGATGCTGGTCTCCGGCGCGATGACGCCCGATCCCGTGACGGTCGCACCCGAGGAGTCGGTGAAGCGGACCCTGGTCCTGCTCCAGCGGCACGGCGTGACCGCGCTGCCGGTGGTCGCCGACGACGGCCGGCTGGTCGGCGTGGTGAGCGAGGCCGACCTGATCCGCAATGCCGTGCCGCACGACCCCCGAGCCCACCTGCGACCGTCGGGGCCCGACCAGCACCAGCCTCCGCAGACCGTCGCCGAGGTGCTGACCGCGGACCCGGTCACGGTGCGCCCGCACGACGACCTGTCCACCGCGGTCGAGCTGATGAGCGACCGCCGGCTCAAGAGCCTGCCGGTCGTCGACGACCACGGACGGGTCGTGGGCATCATCGCCCGCAGCGACGTCGTCCGGCTGCTCGCCCGGCCCGACGGGGCGATCGCCGCCGAGATCCGGGAGACCCTCCGGTCGGCGGGCTACGCCGACTGGACCGTCGGCGTGAGCGACGGCGTCGTCGTGATCACCGGTCCCGGACCGGCCGAGCGCTCCCTCGCGGAGTCGGTCGCCCACACGGTGGGCGGCGTCGTGGCGGTCCGGATCGGATGAGCCGTCCCGTCCTGGTCCTCAACGCGGGCTCCTCGTCGCTGAAGTACCAGGTGGTCGACCCGGCGACCGGCGCGACCCGCACCCGCGGCCACGTCGAGCGGATCGGCGCCGGCGGCTTCGACGAGGCGCTCGAGTCCGTGCTCGCCGACCTGCGCGACCACGCGATCGCCGAGGGCGACCTCGCTGCGGTCGGCCACCGGGTGGTCCACGGGGGCGACCGCTTCACCGGGCCGACCCTGGTCGGCGACGCCGTGCTCGACGAGATCGCGGAGCTCGCCCGGCTCGCGCCGCTGCACAACCCGCCGGCCGTCGCCGGCATCCGGGCCGCGGCGGCGGCGTACCCCTCGCTCCCCCAGGTCGCCGTCTTCGACACCGCCTGGTTCGCCGACCTGCCCGCCGCCGCCGCGACCTACGCGATCGACGTCGACCTCGCGCGGCGGCTGGGGATCCGGCGCCACGGCATGCACGGCACCAGCCACGAGTACGTCGCCCGGGCCGCCGCGACCCTCCTCGGTCGCGACGTCGCGGAGCTCGACCTGATCACCCTGCACCTCGGCAACGGCGCCTCGGCCGCGGCGGTTCGGGCCGGTCGGCCGGTCGACACCTCGATGGGCCTGACCCCGCTGGAGGGCCTGGTGATGGGCACCCGGGCCGGTGACCTCGACCCCGGCGTGCTGCTCCATCTGCTGCGTCACGGCGACCTCGACCTCGACGGCCTCGAGGACCTGCTGCACCACCGCTCCGGGCTGCTGGGCCTCAGCGGCCACCACGACCTGCGCGACGTGCAGGCCGCGATGGACGACGGCGACGACCGGGCGCGGCTGGCCTACGACGTCTACTGCCACCGGATCCGGAGCTACGTCGGCGCCTACCTGGCCGTGCTCGGCGGAGCCGACGCGGTGGTGCTCACCGCCGGGGTCGGCGAGCACGACGCCCGGGTCCGCGCCGACGCGCTGTCCGGCCTGGAGCGGCTCGGGATCGCCATCGACGAGGACCGCAACGAGGCCGGTGACGCGGGTCCGCGCCGGATCTCGCTGGACGGGTCGCCGATCGCGGTGCTCGTCGTACCGACCAACGAGGAGCTGGCGATCGCGCGCCAGGTGGTCGAGCTGCTGGGGTGAGCGGAGCGCGGGGCTACGGGCGGGCGCGCAGGCTCATCACGGTATGCAGACGAGCCGGCACCTCCCACGGCGTACCCACCATGGGAGGTGCGAACTGATCTGCATACCGTGATGAACCTGTGGCCGCGACCGACCACCCACCACCCTGCCCAGCCCTCAGCCGGTCGGCCAGGCCCAGTCGCGCACCTCGGGCAGGTCCTCGCCGTGCGTGCGGGTCCACTCCCGCGCGATCCGGCGGGTGTCGACCATCCGCTGGCGCAGCGACGCGGCCCGCGCCCCCAGGCCGGGCACCCGGTCGATGACGTCCATGACCAGGTGGTAGCGGTCCAGGTCGTTCATCATCACCATGTCGAAGGGCGTCGTGGTGGTGCCCTCCTCCTTGTAGCCGCGCACGTGCAGGTTCTCGTGGTTGCGGCGCCGGTAGGCCAGCCGGTGGATCAGCCACGGGTAGCCGTGGTAGGCGAAGATCACCGGCCGGTCGGTCGTGAACACCGCGTCGAACTCGTGGTGCGGCATCCCGTGCGGGTGCTCGGTCTCGTCCTGCAGCCGCATCAGGTCGACCACGTTGACGAACCGCACGCGCAGGTCGGGCAGGTGCTCGCGCAGGATCGCCGTCGCGGCCAGCGCCTCCAGGGTCGGCACGTCGCCGGCGCAGGCCAGGACGACGTCCGGCGTGCCCTCGTCGTTGGACGCCCAGTCCCAGATCCCGGCGCCGCGGGCGCAGTGCAGGTCGGCGGCCTCCGCGTCGAGCCAGTCGTACGACGGCTGCTTGCCGGCGACGACGACGTTCACGTAGTGCTCGCTGGCCAGGCAGTGCCGCATCACCGACAGCAGGGTGTTGGCGTCCGGCGGCAGGTAGACCCGGACGACCTCGGCCTTCTTGTTGACGACGTGGTCGATGAAGCCGGGGTCCTGGTGGGAGAAGCCGTTGTGGTCCTGGCGCCACACGTGCGAGGTCAGCAGGTAGTTCAGCGAGGCGACCGGCGGGCGCCACTCGATCTCGCGGGTCGTCTTGAGCCACTTGGCGTGCTGGTTGAGCATCGAGTCGACGAGGTGGATGAACGCCTCGTAGCAGCTGAACAGCCCGTGCCGGCCGGTCAGCAGGTAGCCCTCCAGCCAGCCCTGGCAGGTGTGCTCGGAGAGGATCTCGACGACCCGCCCGCTGGTGGCGAGGTGCTCGTCGGTGTCCTCGATGATCCCGGCGAAGACCTTGTCGGTCGCCTCGTATACGGCGTCGAGCCGGTTCGAGGCGGTCTCGTCGGGCCCGAAGATCCGGAAGTTGTCGGGATTCGCGCGCACCACGTCGAGGAGGTACTCCCCCAGCACCCGGGTCGCCTCGTGCACCGAGGCGCCGGGGGTGGTCACCTCGACGGCGCGGGTGCGGAAGTCCGGCAGCCGCAGCGGCCGCTTCAGCAGCCCGCCGTTGGCGTGCGGGTTGGCGCTCATCCGCCGGGTCCCGGTGGGCGCGAGGGCGCGCAGCTCCGGCACCAGCCGGCCGTCGGCGTCGAAGAGCTCCTCGGGCCGGTACGACGCCAGCCACTCCTGCAGCTGCGCCCGGTGCGCGGTGTTGTCCCGGGTGCCGGCCAGCGGCACCTGGTGGGAGCGCCAGGTGCCCTCGACCGGGACCCCGTCGACGACGGCCGGCCCGGTCCAGCCCTTCGGCGTGACGAGCAGGATCATCGGCCACGGGCGTCGTTCCAGCTCCCCGTCCTCGCGCGCGGCGCGCTGGATGTCGCGGATCGAGTCATGGGCCGCGTCGAGGGCCGCGGCCAGCTGGCGGTGCACGTCGGCGGGGTCGTCGCCCTCGACCGTCAGCACCTCGTGGCCGTAGCCGCGCAGCAGGCTCTCCAGCTCCGCGCGCGGGATCCGCGCCGGGATGGTCGGGTTGGCGATCTTCCAGCCGTTGAGGTGCAGCACCGGCAGCACCGCCCCGTCGTGCACCGGGTCGACGAACTTGTTGGCGTGCCACGACGCCGCCAGCGGGCCGGTCTCGAACTCGCCGTCACCGACGACCGCGGTGACCAGCAGGTCGGGGTTGTCCATCGCGGCGCCGTACGCGTGCGAGAGGACGTAGCCGAGCTCGCCGCCCTCGTGGATCGAGCCCGGGGTCTCGGGGGCGACGTGGCTGGGGATGCCTCCCGGGAAGGAGAACTGGCGAAACAGGGCCCGCAGCCCCTCGCCGTCGTCACCGACGGCCGGGTAGACCTCGCTGTAGGTGCCCTCGAGCCAGGCGTTCGCGACGGCGGCGGGTCCGCCGTGGCCCGGACCGGCGAGGAAGATCGCGTCGACGTCGCGCTCCCGGATCAGCCGGTTCAGGTGGGTCCACAGCAGGTTGAGGCCGGGCGTGGTGCCCCAGTGGCCGAGCAGCCGCGGCTTGATGTCGCTCGCCGCCAGGTCCCGCTCCAGCAGCGGGTTGTCGAGCAGGTAGATCTGCCCCACCGAGACGTAGTTCGCGGCTCGCCACCAGGCGTCGAGCAGGTCGAGGTCGGCATCGGTCAGAGGGGCGGGCGTCACGGTCTGCACCATCAGAGCTCCTGGGGTCGGTCAGGCGTGCTGGGCGATCGGGCCGGGGAGGTGGACCCGGTGCACGTCCACCGGGGTGGTCAGCAGCACCGGGCAGCTCGCCTCGCGCAGGACCGCTCGCGCGACCGGTCCGAGGTGGGAGCCGGTCGGGAGCAGCGGCTGGTGCCGTCCGAGGACGACCAGGTCTGCCTCGTGAGACGCCTCGATCAGCGCCTCGCCTGCCGGTGCGTGCACTACGCGGACCTCCACGGGGACGTCGGGATACCACCCTCGCAGGCTGGTCGTGGCCCGGTCCACCCCCGCACGGATCCCTGCGGGCTTCCGCGCGTCCTCGACCGCCGTCAGCGGTCGGCGGTTCGGCCCGGTCGGGTGCCACCAGGTCGCCAGCAGCGTCAGGGCGGCCCCGCAGGCCCGGGCCACGGCGAACGCCTCGACCAGTGCCTCACCGCAGTTGACCCCCTCGTCGAAGCCGACCACGACCCGGGGGCGGCCCCCGCGCAGCGCCGAGTCGTCCGGGACCGAGAGCACCGGGACGGGCACCCAGGCACCCACGCCGCCGGTGACCGACCGCAGGTAGGGGTGCGAGCGCCGGGGGGCCCGGCCGACCACGACGAGCGCGGCGCCCGCGGCCGCGCTCACCAGGGCGACCAGGGGCGGTTCGGAGCTCAGCGTGGTGGTCACGGGCACCCGGGCGGCCACGGCGCCGCGCGCCCGCTCGGCGGCTGCGGCCAGCACCGCAGCCCCGGACGGCACCCCGGTGGCCTCGGCGCCGTCGGCGTGCACGAGGTGGAGCGGTCGGTCGAGCCGGAGCGCCTCGCGGGCGGCGTGGTCGACAACGGTGGGCGAGCCGCCGCGGCCGACGCCGACGACGACGGGTGGGGGCATGGCTGACATGTGGGGTCTCCGATCCGTCCACCCTCACGTTCGCCGATCGCGCGGCGACGGGCCCAGGGACCAAGGACCCGGTTGCGTGGGGTCGCTCGGCCCGACCCGGGACCTTCGGCCCCTCGTGCCGGCCGCGCGTCGGCGCGAGACTCGAGGCATGGACAGCTACGTCTTCGACTTCACCGTGGGCGACCGCGACCAGGCCGACCTGCTCGGCGGCAAGGGCGCCAATCTCGCCGAGATGACCCGGCTCGGCCTGCCGGTCCCGCCCGGGTTCACCATCACCACCGAGGCGTGCCGCGCCTACCTCGCCCAGCACCGCGAGCCCGCCGGCCTCGCCGAGCAGGTGGACGCGCACCTGCGCGCGCTCGAGGAGCGCGTCGGCCGCCGCCTGGGCGACCCCGAGGACCCGCTGCTGGTCTCGGTCCGGTCCGGCGCCCGGTTCTCCATGCCCGGGATGATGGACACCGTCCTCGACGTCGGGCTGCACGACGGCTCGGTGGCCGGGCTGGCGGCCCGCAGCGGCGACGAGCGGTTCGCGGCCGACTCCTACCGCCGGCTCGTCCAGATGTTCGGCTCGACCGTCCTCGGCGTACCCGGACACCTGTTCGCCGACGAGCTCGCGCGCCGCAAGGCCGAGCGCGGCGCCGTCACCGACCTCGACCTGTCGGCGGAGGACCTGCTGGAGCTCGTCGAGCGCTTCAAGGCGGTGATCCGCGAGCAGACCGGCGGCGACTTCCCGCAGGACCCGCACGAGCAGCTGCGGCTCGCGATCCACGCCGTGTTCGCGTCCTGGAACACCCCGCGCGCGGCGCTCTACCGCCACCGCGAGCACATCGCCGACGACCTCGGCACCGCGGTCAACGTGCAGGCCATGGTCTTCGGCAACCGCGGCTCGACCTCCGGCTCGGGCGTCTGCTTCACCCGCGACCCGGCGACCGGCGAGCGCGGCCGGTACGGCGACTACCTGCCCGACGCCCAGGGCGAGGACGTCGTCGCGGGCATCCGGAACACGCTGCCGCTGAGCGCGCTCGAGGAGCTCGACCCGACGTCGTACGCCGAGCTGCTGCGCGTCATGGACCTCCTGGAGCAGCACTACCGCGACCTGTGCGACCTCGAGTTCACCGTCGAGGACGGGCGGCTCTGGATGCTGCAGACCCGCGTCGGGAAGCGGACGCCCCAGGCCGCGGTCCGGATCGCTAGCGACCTGGTCGACGAGGGCCTGATCGACCTCGACGAGGCGGTGCGGCGGATCACCGGCGCCCAGGTCGCCGGCCTCCTGGTGCCGCGCTTCGCCCCCGACCCGGACGCCGTCCCGGTCACCACCGGCATGGGTGCCTCGCCGGGCGCGGCCGTCGGCCGGGTCGTCCTCGACTCCGAGACCGCGGTGGCCTGGGCCGAGCGCGGGGAGCAGGTGATCCTGGTGCGTCAGGAGACGACCCCCGACGACCTGCCCGGCCTGGTGGCCGCGCAGGGCGTGCTGACCAGCCGTGGCGGGAAGACCTCGCACGCCGCCGTCGTCGCCCGCGGCATGGGCCGGACCTGCGTGTGCGGCGCCGACGCCGTCGAGGTGGACCTGGTCCACCGCCGGGTGCGGTTGCACGGCGGGCCGACCCTCGCCGAGGGCGACGTGGCCTCCCTCGACGGCGCGACCGGCGAGGTGTTCCTCGGCGCTCGCGCCGTCAGCGACTCCGTGGTCGTCCGCCGGCTCAGCGGTGAGGCCGTCGACGACCCGGTCGCCGATGCCCTCGACCGACTGCTCCGCCACGCCGACCAGGTGCGCCGGCTGACGGTCCGGGCCAACGCCGACACCCCGGCGGACGCGCTCCGGGCGCGCCGGCTCGGGGCGGCCGGCATCGGCCTGTGCCGCACCGAGCACATGTTCCTCGGCGAGCGGCGACGCCTGGTCGAGGACCTGGTCGTCGCCACGGACCACCCGGCGCAGGAGGCGGCGCTGGCGGCGCTGCTCCCCCTCCAGCGCGCGGACTTCGCCGGCATCCTCGAGGCCATGGACGGGCTGCCGGTGACCGTCCGGCTCATCGACCCGCCGCTGCACGAGTTCCTGCCCGACCTCACCGAGCTCGCCGTCACCGTCGCCCTGGAGGACGAGCGGCACACGGTCGACGAGCACGACCACCGCCTGCTGCGGGCGGTACGCCGCCTGCACGAGCAGAACCCGATGCTCGGCCTGCGCGGGGTGCGCCTCGGCATCCTCATCCCCGGCCTGTTCGCGATGCAGGCCCGAGCCCTGCTCGAGGCGACGGCCGACCGGCTCGCCGCCGGCGGCGACCCGCGGCCGGAGATCATGGTGCCGCTGGTCGCCACCGAGACCGAGCTGGCGCTGGTACGCACCCAGCTGGAGGCGGTGGTCGCGGAGGTGCAGCAGGCCCGCGGGTTCGACCTGACGGTGCCGATCGGCACCATGATCGAGCTCCCCCGGGCGGCCCTGGTCGCGGACCGGATCGCTGCCTCGGCCGACTTCTTCTCCTTCGGCACCAACGACCTGACCCAGATGACCTGGGGCTTCTCCCGCGACGACGTCGAGGCGTCGTTCCTGCCGACGTACCTCGCCCAGGGCGTGGTCGCGGTCTCGCCGTTCGAGTCGATCGACGTGGACGGCGTCGGCTCGCTCGTCCGGACGGCGGCCGAGCTCGGCCGGCGTACCCGACCCGAGCTGCACCTCGGCGTCTGCGGCGAGCACGGCGGCGACCCGGCCTCGATCCACTTCTTCGACGAGCTCGGCCTCGACTACGTCTCGTGCTCGCCGTTCCGGGTGCCGGTGGCCCGGTGGGAGGCCGCCCGCTCGAGCCTCGGTGTGCACGAGCGGGCCGGCACCACCGCCTGACCCCGCAAGGTCAACCAGGGGGCCGAGTCAGCACTACTGGTGCTGACTCGGCCCCCTACTTCTGCTGACTCGGCCTAGCTCGGCGAGCCGAACCGCTCCCAGACCCGGTGCGCACCCAGGGCGGTGTGCACCTCGGCGAGGACCGCCGTCGGCTCGTCCCCGGCAAAGACCCCCGGCGCGCCGGCGATGCCGACCGCGTCGAGCGCCTGGACCCCGGCGCCCCAGGCGCCGATCACCTTGGCGTGCCGGAAGCCCTCCTGGAGCATCAGCACCACGCGCGGGTCGAGACCCGGAGCGGCGTCCTCGCCGGCCTTGCTGTCGCGCACGGTGAGCGCGTCGGGGGCCGGGGCGGGGCTGCCGGCCAGCACCAGCGCGTCGAACTCGACGGACCGGGTGGCCGCGAAGGTCCGCTGCACCGGGGTGCCGTCGGCCAGCTTGCCTCCGTGCGGTGCGACGACGAGCGGCACCATGCCGGCGTCCGAGATCGCGGCCGCGACCTCGGCGACGCCGCCCAGGTCACCGGCGGGGTCGACCACGATGCCGATCAGGCGCCCGTCGGTCGGCCAGGTCGCGCCGAGCTGGGAGAGCGCCGGGCTGGGGTCCAGGTCGACCAGCGGCTCGGTGGGCTCCGGCGCGGGCAGGCCCAGGCCGGCGGCGACCTGCGCGCACAGGTCCGGGTCGATGTTGGCCAGGGCCAGCAGCTGACGCTCCTTGACCGCCTGCTCGAAGCACTTGGCCAGCTCGAAGGTGTACGCCGCGACGATGTGCTCCTGCTCAGGCGCCGTCATGCTCAGCCAGAACTGGCGCGTCTGGCTGTAGTGGTCGTCGTACGACGCCGGGTTCGCGCGGACCTTGACCGACTCGGCGACGCGCGCCGCGACCTCGACGAACGCGCCGTCCTTCGCGCCACCCGCGAAGAAGGGGCAGCCGCCGTCCAGCGAGTTGGGCTTGTACGGCGCCACTCCGCCGTGGACCGCGTCCTGGTGGAAGCCGTCGCGCAGCATGTCGTTGACCGGGGCGTGCGGCCGGTTGATCGGGATCTGGTGGAAGTTGGGTCCGCCCAGTCGGGTCAGCTGCGTGTCGAGGTACGAGAAGAGCCGCGCCTGCAAGAGCGGGTCGTTGGTGACGTCGATGCCGGGCACCAGGTTGCCGACGTGGAAGGCCACCTGCTCGGTCTCGGCGAAGAAGTTGGTCGGGTTGTGGGTCAGGGTCAGCAGGCCGATCGGCTGGACCGGTGCGAGCTCCTCCGGGACCAGCTTGGTCGGGTCGAGCAGGTCGATGCCTTCGAACATCTCCTCGGGGGTGTCCTCGAACACCTGGACGCCGAGCTCCCACTGCGGGAACGCGCCGGACTCGATCGAGTCGTAGAGGTCGCGGCGGTGGAAGTCCGGGTCGGTACCGCCGAGCAGCTGCGCCTCCTCCCAGGTCAGGGAGTGCACGCCGAGCTTGGGCTTCCAGTGGAACTTGACCAGGGAGGTCGCGCCCTCGGCGTTGACGCAGCGGAAGGTGTGGACCCCGAAGCCCTCCATGGTGCGGTAGGAGCGCGGGATGCCCCGGTCGGACATGTTCCAGATCGTGTGGTGCTGGGCCTCGGTGTGCAGCGAGACGAAGTCCCAGAACGTGTCGTGCGCGCTCTGCGCCTGCGGGATCTCCCGGTCGGGGTGCGGCTTGCCGGCGTGGATGACGTCGGGGAACTTGATGCCGTCCTGGATGAAGAAGACCGGGATGTTGTTGGCGACCAGGTCGAAGGTCCCCTCGTCGGTGTAGAACTTCGTCGCGAAGCCGCGGGTGTCGCGGACGGTGTCGGCCGAGCCCCGCGAGCCGAGGACGGTCGAGAACCGCACGAACACCTGCGTCTCCACCTCCTTGCCCAGGAAGCCGGCCCGGCTGATCGAGGCGGCGTTGCCGTAGCCGACGAAGGTGCCGTGCGCACCGGCACCGCGGGCGTGCACGACCCGCTCCGGGATCCGCTCGTGGTCGAAGTGGGTGATCTTCTCGCGCAGGTGGTGGTCCTGCAGCAGCGTCGGGCCGCGCTCGCCGGCCTTCAGCGAGTGGTCGCTGTCGCGCAGCCGGGCGCCCTGGGACGTCGTCAGGAACGCGCCCCGGCCGGAGACCGCCTCGGCGTCGACGTCGGTCGCGGCGCCGGTCGCCGTACGACGCTCCGGTCCGGCCTGGTCGGCCTTCGGCGGCAGCGGCTCGCGGGGCTCGGTCGGCTCCTCCAGCGTGGGGGTGCCGGAGCCCGGTGTCCCGGGGATGTCGGGTCGGTCCAGCTCGGCGAGCTTCTCGGCGACCCGTGCGGCCGCTCCCTCGACGGTGGCCTTCACGGCCTTCTTGACCTTGCTGGGCGTGCTTTCAGCCATACGTCCTCCTCGGGTTAGGGCCCTGGGGTACCCCCTGTCTCGCGGGCGGACGCCACCCCGACGGGTGAGCGGGTACCCGCTCCGCCGTCGACGCGTTCGAACAGGTGTTCTATCGTTCGTCCATGAGGGACCGCGTCACGGGCGCCAGGGGACACACCGTCCCCCAGCACGTCTGGGTGTGCGTGACCGGGCGCTGGGCCGAGCGCTCCCCGGGGTTGCTCCTGGAGTGGCGGCGGCGCGGTGACGCCTGGGAGGCGCTCGCGGTCTGGGTCAGCGGCGGCGGGGTGCGCGCCTGGGATGTCCGTCAGGGCTGGGTCTCCGCCGCGCACGTCCGCCGGCGCGAGTGATGCTCACCGCGGGGACCGCCCCGCCCCGCTCGCGACCGACCCGCGTCAGTCCGCCGGGAGCGTGAGCTCGAAGACGGTGCCCTGCCCCGCCGGGTTGTCGTAGGCGCGGATCGTGCCGCCGTGCCGACCCACGATCCGCCGGCAGATCGCGAGGCCGAGCCCGCTGCCGTCGTACTGGTGGTGCACGCGGTGGAACTCGCTGAACACCAGCTCGTGCTCGCCCTCGGGCAGCCCGATGCCGTTGTCGGCGACGGCCACGCAGACCAGGCCGGGTCCGGCCGGGTGCGCGGAGACCCGGATCTCGGGCCGGGTGTCCGCGGCGACGTACTTCAGGGCGTTGCCCAGGAGGTTGTCGAGGAGCTGCCGGAGCAGCACCGGGTCGGCCTGCACCGCCGGCATCGGCAGCTGGCAGCTCACCTGGGTCTCCGCACCGCGGGAGCGCGCCACCTCGGTGGCGACGGCGCCCAGGTCGACCCGGACCAGCTTCAGCTCGCGGTCGCGGGACTCCGCATGGGTGAGCAGGTCCTCGATCAGCTCGCGCATCCGTCCCGAGGACGAGCGCACCCGGGTCACGAACTGCCGACCCAGGTCGAGGTCGAGCTCGACCTCGTCGTGCTCCAGGTGCTCGTCGAGCAGGTCGGTCCAGCCCTCGATCGCCGCGAGCGGGTTGCGCAGGTCGTGGGCGACGACGCCGGCGAACGCCAGCAGCTCGGTCCGGTGCGCGTGCTCGGTGGTGGCGTCGCGGAAGACCAGCAGCGCGCGCCCCCGGCCGCGCCGGCCGTCGCGGGGCAGGAGTGCGGCGGACACGTCGAGGATCCGCTCGCCCTCCGATCCGACCGCGAGCTCCAGTCCCCGCACCTGCTCGCCGCCCAGCGCCCGCTGCACCGCGTCGCGCAGCCGGCCGCCGACCTCGCCCTCGGAGGCGAGCGCGGGGTCGCGGCCGATCATCGAGGCGGCGGCGTCGTTGCGGAAGCGGATCTCGCTCGCGTCGTCGACGACGACGATCCCGGAGTCGATGTTGGCGACGACGGCGTCCAGCAGCCGCGCCTGGTAGACCGCGTCCGCCTCGGCGGTGCGCAGCTCGTCGGCGAGCCGGTGGTTCTCGTCGCGACCCGTGGCCAGGGCCAGGCCGAGCAGGATCGTCGTCACGACGTACAGCTGCGCGACCAGCGCCGAGGCGGCCGGATCCGCGTCGGTGACGAACGGACCCAGGTCGTTCAAGGTCGCTGTCACCAGGACGACGCCGGTGAGGCAGATCTGGCCGACGGCGACCAGGGTCGCGAAGCGGGCACCGAACCAGACGGTCGAGGCGAGCAGCGCGAACGCGAGCGGCAGATCGCCGAACGCGAACGCCACCGCGTGGGCACCGACCGCGAACGCCACGGCGACCACCAGCTCGACCCGGCCACCGGCGCCGCCGCTGAGCAACGGGGGCCGCGGGGCGGGACGGGAGAGCCGCTCGGCGACCAGCAGCCCGACGGTCGCCGCGGTCAGCGCCCCGCACAGGTTCCGACCGAACCAGAGCGCGAGCGTCACCGCGTCGGCCTCGCGGCCGAGGACGGCCAGTCCCAGCGTCCCGGCCGTCGCACCGACGGCCATGCCGACGGCGATCGCGGTCGCCAGTCGGGCCAGCGCCGCGGGCGAGTCGAGCGGCCGGGTGCCGCCCGCGCCGTACAGCTCGGGGCACCAGCGCCGCACCAGCGCCGCCGCGATCAGCGTCTGGCCGACGTTGGTCACCGTCGCGACCAGGGCGACCCCCGGGCCCGCCCCGGACAGCAGCATCACCACGGCGGCCACGACGACCAGCAGCGGCAGGTCGATGCTCCGCAGCCCGGCGCCACGCAGCAGGAACCACAGCAGCGGCAGACCCGCCGCCGGCCAGACCAGGGCGAGGGACGTACCGTCGATGACCGTGGCCCGCCCGAGCAGCCCGGCCACGACGTACAGGGTGGCGAAGGAGACGGCCACCCACGGTGACCGTGCCGACGGACGCACCGGCATTCCGGTCATGCTCCCCCTGAGCCACATCGACAAAGAGCCGCTGCTGGCCGACCCTAGACCCGCCGGCGCGGCCTCGCGGGGTTTCGCGACAAGTCGGTCCTCAGGACCGATCACCGGTCGTCGGCGGCCAGGTCCTCGCCGTGGGTCCCGGGTCGGGGCGCCCAGGGCAGCTCCTTCGCCGGCCGTACGACGACCAGTCGGTCGCCGCGTGCGAGCAGGGTGACCACCGGGTCGAAGTAGCGGTAGACCTTCTCGTCGCGCACCACCGCGATCACCTGGTCGGGCAGTGACTGCGGCTGCTTGCCGACCTCGGAGACCAGCAGCTCGCGCTCGGCGACCTCCAGCCCCTCGCCGTACGTCAGCAGGTCCTCCATCACCGAGCCGAGCGTCGGCGACAGCGACGAGAGGCCGAGCAGCCGGCCGACCGCGTCGGAGGAGGTGATCACCGAGTTCGCGCCGGACTGCCGCATCAGCGGGGCGTTCTCCTGCTCGCGCACCGCGGCGACGATCCAGGCGTCCGGGCTGAGCTGGCGCACCGTCAGCGTGGCCAGCACGTTGGAGGCGTCGCTGTCGGTGGTGATGATGACCTGCTCGGACTCGGCGACGCCCGCGCGGCGCAGCACCTCGCGCCGGGTCGCGTCGCCGGTGACGACGGCCAGGCCGTCGGCGTGCGCGTCCTGGAGCGCCACCGCACTCGGGTCGACGATCACCACCGACTCGCGGTCCAGGCCGTTGCTGATCAGCGTCTGTACGGCGCTGCGGCCCTTGGTGCCGTAGCCGATGACGACGACGTGATGACCCATCTTCTTCCTCCAACGGGCGACGCGGAACATCTCCCGACCCTGCGAGGCGAGCACCTCGAGGGTGGTCCCGATCAGAAGGACCAGGAAGGCGATGCGAGCAGGGGTGATGATGAATGCGTTGATGAGCCGGGCGCGCTCGCTGACCGGCGCGATGTCGCCGTACCCGGTCGTGCTCAGGGTGACGGTCGTGTAGTAGATCGAGTCGATCAGGTCGACGGTGCCGTCGCTGCTGTCGCCGTACCCCCCGCGGTCGAAATAGACCAGGAGGACCGTGCCGACCAGGATCGCCAGCGCGGCGAGCAGCCGGCGCCCGAGCTCCCACCACGGCGACCGCGCCCGGTCCGGGAGCGCGACGAGGGCGACGCGTCCGCTCGGAGCGGCGGAGTGGGTGGGCACGGTGCGAAACCTACCGGTCCTTGGACGTCAGGTGACGCAGGCGCTGCATGAGCTCCAGCCGCGCCCTCGTGGTGGAGCTCTGCGGGAAGACCGTATCGAAGGCCGCGTTGACGGCGGCGCCGATCAGCACCGCGAGCGCGACGATGTAGAGCCACAGCAGTACGGCGATCGGCGCGGCCAGCGGCCCGTAGATCGAGCGCGAGTCGGCGGCGGTGGCCTGCAGCACCCAGCGCAGCACGTAGGAGCCGACGATCCAGGCGAACAGCGAGAACGTCGCACCCGGCAGGTTGAAGGTCCAGTTCGTCCGGACCGGCACCGACACGTGGTAGAGCGTCGCCAGGAAGCAGATGCACAGCACCACCACGACCGGCCAGTAGAAGAGCAGCAGCACGTCGGCGTTGTCGGGGATCCAGTCCTCCAGCTGCGACGGGCCGATCACCACGAGCGGGATCGCCACCACACCCGTCACCAGCGCCAGCACGTAGAGCACGAACGACAGCGCCCGGGTGCGGATGATCCCCCGCTCCCCGCCCAGCCCGTGCATGATCGTGATGGTGTCGACGAAGACGTTGAGCGCGCGCGACCCGGACCAGAGCGCCAGCACGAAGCCCAGCGAGATCACGTCGAAGCGGCCACCGCCCAGCACGTCCTTGATGGTCGGCTCGATGACCTCGTTGACAGCCCGCTCGGTCAGCAGCTGCGACGAGAGGTCGAGCACCGCCTGGCGCACGTCCTCGACCTCGGCCGCGGTGAACTGGCTCGTGACGTAGCCGATCGCGCCGGCGAGCGCGAAGACCAGCGGCGGCACCGACAGCACCGCGAAGAACGCTCCCTCGGCGGCCAGGCCGGTCACCCGGTAGCGCAGGCACGAGCCGACCGTGGCGACCACCAGACGCCAGAGCGTGTGGCGGGCTCGGACCCACCAGGGAGCCGGAGGCGCCGCACTCCCCGAGGTGGCCATGGCGCTTACCGTAGTTCCATGGGTACGCCGAGCCTCACCCCGCGCGCCGCGATCCGCACCGTCACCAACCAGGCGCCGCCGCTGGTCGGTCACAACGTCGTCGCGGCCGACCTGGCCCTCACCGAGGCCGTGGTCCGCCATGCGTCCGCGGAGGTGGTCGACGACCTGGTCGGCCTGGGTGCCGAGGCCGGATCGGCCGAGGCCCGGGAGCACGGCCGGCTCGCGAACGAGCACCACCCGCGGCTCACGCCGTACGACCGCTTCGGCAACCGGGTCGACGAGGTCGAGTTCCACCCGTCCTGGCACTGGCTGATGTCACGGGCCGTCGGGCACGGGCTGGCCGCGGCACCGTGGGAGGACGACTCCCCGCACGCGCACGTGCGCCGCGCGGCGGGCTTCATGGCCTGGTCGCACACCGAGCCGGGCCACGGCTGCCCGATCTCGATGACGTACGCCGCCGTGCCCGCGCTGCGCGCCGACGACGCGCTGGCCAAGGAGTGGACGCCGCTGCTCGCCTCGCGCACCTACGACCCGGGCGTGCGGCTCGCCTCCTCGAAGCTGGGGGCGCTCGCCGGCATGGGGATGACCGAGAAGCAGGGCGGCTCCGACGTCCGGGCGAACGTCACGCTCGCCCGGCCGTCCGACGACGGCACCTACACCCTGCACGGCCACAAGTGGTTCACCTCCGCGCCGATGAACGACGTGTTCCTGGTGCTCGCCCAGGCCGACGCCGGGGTGACGTGCTTCGTCGTACCCCGCGTGCTGCCGGACGGCAGCCGCAACCAGCTCGACGTCGTACGTCTGAAGGACAAGCTCGGCAACCGCTCCAACGCCTCCTCCGAGCTGGAGCTGGACGGCACCGTCGCGTTCCGGCTCGGCGACGAGGGCCGGGGCGTGCGGACGATCATCGAGATGGTCGCCGCCACCCGGCTCGACTGCGTGCTCGGCTCGACGTCGCTGATGCGGCGGGCGGTCTCCGAGGCCTCGTGGCACGCGGCGCACCGCTCGGCCTTCGGCTCGCTGCTCGCCGACAAGCCGCTGATGCAGAACGTGCTGGCCGACCTGGCCGTGGAGACCGAGGCCGCGACCGCCCTCGCCGTACGACTGGCAGCCGCCGTCGACCGGCGCGACGACCCGCACGAGGCGGCGCTGCGGCGGATCGCGCTGCCGCTGGCGAAGTTCTGGGTCTGCAAGCGCACGCCGGCGATGGTGGCCGAGGCGCTGGAGTGCCTGGGCGGCAACGGGTACGTCGAGGAGTCCGGCATGCCGCTGCTCTACCGCGAGGCGCCGCTGAACTCCGTGTGGGAGGGCTCCGGCAACGTCAACGCCCTCGACGTGCTGCGCGCGCTGAGCCGCGAGCCGGCGGCCCTGGACGCCTGGATCACCGAGGTCGGCCTCGCCCGCGGCGGCGACCCCCGGCTGGACCGGGCCACCGAGGACACCCTCGCGTTGCTCGGCTCGCTGCTCGGCGACCCCGCCTTGATGGAGGTCCAGGCCCGCCGGCTCGCGGGACGGATGGCGGCCGTGCTGCAGGGCTCGCTGCTGGTCCGCTTCGCCCCCGCCGAGGTGGCCGACGTGTTCTGCGCGTCCCGCCTCGGCGCGTCGTACGACGGCACGTACGGCGCCCTCGACGGCGGCGACCTGCGCGCGATCGTGGAGCGGACCACGCCGGTCGCCTGAGCAGCGTCGGTCAGGCTCAGCTCGCCGCGGGGCGGTGAGCTGTCCACCTTCCGCATCCGGACATCGGTGGACGGCTCACCGGCACGACGGCGGGTTGCGCGCGACACGCTCAGCGGCGGTGCGCCAGCCCCGGATCGGTCCCGCCCAAGGGTGGACAGTTCACCGCCCGCCGCCGCCCCGCCGAGGGCGACCTGCTCGCCGCCGGGCCGGCAATCAGTCAGACGGTCGACCGCTCCCGGGTCTCGTCGTCGGACGGCGACGCTCCTGCTGCCGACGCCGGCTCGGGGTCGTCGAGCATCGTCTCCTCGTCGAACGGGTCCTCGCCGTCGAGCACGCGGTCGAGCTGGGCGCGGTCCAGGCCGCCGGTCCAGTGCCCGATGAGGACGGTGGCGATCGAGTTGCCGGCGAAGTTGGTCACCGCCCGGGCCTCGGACATGAACCGGTCGATGCCGACGATCAGGCCGACGCCGTCGAGGAGCTCGGGCCGGTGCGAGGAGAGTCCGCCGGCGAGGGTCGCGAGCCCGGCGCCGGTCACGCCGGCGGCGCCCTTGGAGGCGATCATCATGAAGACCAGCAGCGAGATCTGCTCGCCGATGGAGAGCGGGTCGCCGAGCGCCTCGGCGATGAAGATCGACGCCATCGTCAGGTAGATGGCGGTGCCGTCGAGGTTGAAGGAGTACCCGGTCGGTACGACGACGCCCACGGTCGGCTTGTCGACACCGGCGTGCTCCATCTTGGCGATCAGCCGCGGCAGGGCCGACTCCGAGGACGAGGTCGAGACGATCAGCAGGAACTCGCGGCCGAGGTACTTCAGCAGCTTGAAGACGCTGACGCCCGTGGCGAGCTTCAGCAGGCTGCCGAGGACGACGAAGACGAACAGCGCGCAGGTGATGTAGAAGCCGACCATCAGGATCGCCAGGCTCTTCAGCGCCTCCCAGCCGGTCTCGCCGACGACCCCGGCGATCGCGCCGAAGGCCCCGATCGGGGCGGCCCACATGATCATGGCGAGCACCCGGAAGATCAGCTTCTGCGCCTGCTCGATCACACCCAGGATCGGCCGGCCCGCGGGACCCATCGCCTGCAGGGCGAAGCCGACCAGCAGCGCGACCAGCAGCGTCTCCAGCACCTCGCCCGAGGTCAGGCTGGAGAAGAACGACTCCGGGATGATCCCGAGCAGGAACTCCGTCGTACCGCCGTGCCCCTCAGCGGCGGCCTCCTCGGCGGCGGTGGAGCCCGACTCGGTGATGTTCAGGCCGTCGCCGGGGTGCAGCAGGTTGCCGACCACCATGCCGATGGCCAGGGCGAAGGTCGACATCGTGACGAAGTAGATGAGCGCCAGGCCGCCGACCTTGCCCACCCGGGCCGCGCTGGCGACCGAGCCGACGCCGACGGCGATCGTGCAGAAGATGACCGGCTGGATCATCATCTTGATCAGGGCCACGAAGGCGTCGCCCAGCGGCTTGAGCTCGACCGCGAAGCTGGGCCAGAGGATGCCGACCGCGATGCCGAGCGCGACCGCCACGATCACCGCCAGGTAGAGGTAGTGGCTCCGGTTGCGTGGCGGCTTCGGCTTGGCCGGGTCGACGGTGCGCGTGCTGCTCATCGGGTTCCTCCGGGGAGTGACCGGGTGGCACCCGACGGTCGGGCCCACGCTGCCGGCCCCCGTACCCGCCCCGTGGCGGCGCCATCCGCTCCTACCCCGACCGGCTCTCCGCGGGAGAGCCGGCCGTCACCCGATGCGGGTCAGCTGAGCTCGAGACCCGGGTAGAGCGGGTGCTTGTCGAGCATCTCCGCGGAGGCGTCCTTGATCTTGTCGGCGACTCCCTCGGCGAGGGTGTACGACGCCTTCGACGGCCCGCCGGCCTTGGTGGTCCCGGCCTCGGTGTTCTGCAGCACCTGCACGATGAGCTCGGCGACGTTGTCGAACTCGTCGTGGCCGAAGCCGCGGGTCGTCAGCGCGGGCGTGCCGAGCCGGACGCCGGAGGTGTACCAGGCGCCGTTCGGGTCGGACGGGACGGAGTTGCGGTTCGTCACGACGCCGGCGTCGAGGAGCGCCGACTCGGCCTGCCGGCCGGTCAGCCCGAACGAGGAGACGTCGAGCAGCACGATGTGGTTGTCGGTGCCGTCGGTGACCAGCTTGGCGCCGCGGGACTTGAACCCCTCGGCGAGCGACTGGGCGTTGTCGGCGACGGCCTGGGCGTAGGTCTGGAACGCCGGCTGGCGCGCCTCGGCCAGCGCGACGGCCTTGGCCGCCATCACGTGGCTGAGCGGTCCGCCGAGCACCATCGGGCAGCCGCGGTCGACACTGGGGGCGTACTCCTTCGTCGCCAGCACCATCCCGCCGCGCGGACCGCGCAGCGACTTGTGGGTGGTGGTCGTGACCACGTGGGCGTGCGGGACCGGGTCCTCGTCGCCCGTGAACACCTTGCCGGCGACCAGGCCCGCGAAGTGGGCCATGTCGACCATCAGCGTCGCGCCGACCTCGTCGGCGATCTCGCGCATCTTGGCGAAGTTCACCCGGCGGGGGTACGCCGAGTAGCCCGCGACCAGGATCAGCGGCTTGAACTCCTTGGCCTTGGCGCGGACCACGTCGTAGTCGAGCAGCCCGGTCTCCGGGTCGGTGCCGTACTGCTGCTGGTGGAACATCTTGCCGCTGATGTTGGGGCGGAAGCCGTGGGTGAGGTGGCCGCCGGCGTCCAGGCTCATGCCGAGCAGCCGCTGGTTGCCGAGCTCCTTGCGCAGCGACTCCCAGTCGGCGTCGGTGAGTTCGTTGACGTTCTTCGAGCCCGCCTTCTCCAGCCACGGGCCCTCGACCCGGTGGGCCAGGATCGACCAGAAGGCGACCAGGTTGGCGTCGATGCCGGAGTGCGGCTGCGCGTAGGCGTACTCGGCGCCGAACAGCTCGCGGGCGTGCTCGGCGGCCAGGGTCTCGACGGTGTCGACGTTCTGGCAGCCGGCGTAGAAGCGGTGGCCGACGGTGCCCTCGGCGTACTTGTCGCTGAACCAGGTGCCCATGGTCAGCAGGACGGCGGGCGAGGCGTAGTTCTCGCTGGCGATCAGCTTCAGCGAGCCGCGCTGGTCCGCGAGCTCCTGGCGGGTCGCGGCGGCGATCCGGGGCTCCACCGAGGCGATGACCTCGAGTGCTTGGGAGTAGGCGCTGCTGGTGAGGGCGTCGAGGTCACTCATGGCCCTCAGCCTACGGCTCCCGACCCCCGGCCAGACAGCGGGGCACGAAGGCCCGTCTTGCATCGTGGACACGCATCTCTCATCATGAGATGGCAGTTTGTGGCGAGGGGGTCCGGTGGCTGAGACTCCTTGACATGATCTCCGCCGCCACCCATGTCTTCCTCGTGGTCCGACGCCACGTAGACCTGGGTCGCACGCGCAGCTCCATGTGTTGGCCTCGCTGAGCCCGGCCCCGTCACCAGCCGCCCCCGCGCCGTCTTGCGCGCACTCCTCAGCGAAGGATGCACTCCCCCATGCCCGACCTCCGGTTCCAGTCCCAGCCCCCCGCGCACACCGAGATCCCGCGCACCAAGAAGGGCGAGGGCCAGTGGTCGCTCGGCTACACCGAGCCGCTCAACAAGAACGAGCAGTCCAAGAAGGACGACGACCCGCTGAACGTGCAGGCCCGGATCCTGCACATCTACTCCAAGCGCGGCTTCGACTCGATCGACCCGGCCGACCTTCGCGGCCGCTTCCGCTGGATGGGCCTCTACACGCAGCGCGCCCCGGGCTTCGACGGCGGCAAGACGGCCACGCTCGAGGAGGAGGAGCTCGACGACCGCTACTTCATGATGCGGGTCCGCTCCGACGGCAAGCTGCTGAACGCCGCCACCGTGCGCGCCCTCGGCACCATCGGCCGTGACTACGCCCGCGACACCGCCGACGTCACCGACCGCGAGAACATCCAGTACCACTGGATCCGCATCGAGGACGTCCCCGCGATCTGGGAGACGCTGGAGAGCGCCGGCCTGAGCACGCTCGAGGCCTGCGGCGACTCGCCGCGCCCCTTCCTCGGTTCGCCGGTCGCCGGCGTCGCCAAGGACGAGATCATCGACGGCTCCTCCGCGCTCGACGAGATCTACCGCCGCTACATCGGCAGCCCCGAGTTCTCGAACTTCCCGCGCAAGTTCAAGACCGCGCTGACCGGACACCCGGGCCACGACGTGTCGCCGGAGACCAACGACGTCTCCTTCGTCGGCACCGTCCACCCCGAGCACGGCCCCGGCTTCGACCTCTGGGTCGGCGGCGGGCTGTCCACCAACCCGATGCTGGCCAAGAAGCTCGGCGTCTGGATCCCCCTCGACGAGGTCGCCGACGCCTGGGAGGGTGTCGCGTCGATCTTCCGCGACTACGGCTACCGCCGGCTGCGCGCCCGGGCCCGCCTGAAGTTCCTGGTCCAGGACTGGGGCGTCGAGAAGTTCCGCGAGGTCCTCGAGAAGGAGTACCTCGGCCGCGAGCTGGTCTCCTGCGAGTCGCCCACCTCCCCCGTCGGCCACCGCGACCACATCGGCGTGCACGAGCAGAAGGACGGCAGGTTCTACGTCGGCGTCGCCCCCACCGCCGGTCGCGTGTCCGGCACGCTGCTGCTGCAGCTCGCCGACCTGATCGAGGAGTACGGCGTCGCCGGCGCCCGGCTCACGCCGTACCAGAAGATCGTGCTGATCGGCGTGGACGGCGACAAGGTCGAGGAGCTGATCACCAAGCTCGACGAGATCGGTCTCTCGGCCCGGCCGTCGAACTGGCGCCGCAACACGATGGCCTGCACCGGCATCGAGTTCTGCAAGCTGGCCATCGTCGACACCAAGGAGCGCGCCCGCGACCTGGTCGCCGAGCTGGAGCGCCGCTTCCCCGCGCTCGACGTCCCGATCACCGTCAACGTCAACGGCTGCCCCAACGCCTGCGCCCGCACCCAGGTCGCCGACATCGGCCTGAAGGGCCAGCTGGTGATGGCCGACGGCGAGCAGGTCGAGGGCTTCCAGGTGCACCTGGGCGGCGCGACCGGCCTGCAGGCCAACTTCGGCCGCAAGCTGCGCGCCCACAAGGTCACCAGCGCCGGCCTGGACGACTACGTCACCAACGTCGTCACGGCGTACCTCGCCGACCGCACGGACGGCGAGTCCTTCACCGAGTGGGTCCAGCGGGCCGACGAGGAGCTGCTCCGCGGCGAGAAGGCTCTCGAAACGATCCCGTCATGACCGAGCGCGCCGTCCCCTTCCACTGCCCGTTCTGTGGGGAGCAGGACCTGCGCCCGCACGAGGTCGTCTCGGAGACCGGCGAGATCAGCTCCCCCCACGGCACCTGGGAATGCCGCGGCTGCCTGCGCGCCTTCTCTTTGAAGATGCTCGGCTTGATCCGACCTTCCCAGGGAGTGATCCGATGACTACCGCCACCACGGCGACCGCCCGCAACGCCCGCGGCGTGCAGACCGAGGGCCGCTCGCCCGAGGAGCTGCGCGAGCTGGTGTCGCACTGGGGCGCCGAGCTCGAGCTGGCCCCCGCCGAGGTGATCGTCGAGTGGGCGGCAGCGACCTTCGGCGAGCGCTTCTGCGTGACCTCCTCGATGGGCGACTCCGCGCTCGCGCACCTGGTCTCGAAGGTCGTCCCCGGCATCGACGTCGTCTTCCTCGACACCGGCTACCACTTCATCGAGACCATCGGCACCCGCGACGCCGTCCAGGCCACGGTGAACGTCAACCTCCTGTCGATCACGCCCGTGCAGAGCGTGGCCGAGCAGGACGCGGCGTACGGCAAGGACCTCTACAAGACCGACCCCGACCTGTGCTGCAAGCTGCGCAAGGTCCAGCCGCTGGCCGCCGCGCTCGACAAGTACGACGCGTGGGCGACCGGGCTGCGCCGGGCCGAGACCCACAACCGGGTCATCGCCCCGGTGATCGGCTGGGACGCCAAGAAGGGCAAGGTCAAGGTCTCGCCCCTGGCCCGCTGGTCCGACGAGCAGATGGAGCGCTACATCGTCGAGAACGGTGTCCTGGTCAACCCGCTCGTGTACGACGGCTACCCCTCCATCGGCTGCGCGCCCTGCACCCGCCGGGTCGCCCCCGGCGAGGACCCGCGCTCGGGCCGCTGGGCCGGCACCAACAAGACCGAGTGCGGGATCCACTCGTGACCGCTCTCGTGCACTCCCCTGTTCCCACGGACACCGCCGTCCGTCGTACCCACGCATCCCCGAGGAGGCCGCGCTGATGGCTGCTCCTGCCCTGGTGGCCCTGGCTCACGGTTCCCGTGACCCGCGGTCCGCCCGCACCATCACCGCCCTGGTCGACGAGGTCCGCGCCATGCGCCCGGACCTGCGCGTCGAGCAGGCGTTCCTGGAGCTGTCGAGGCCGTCGTTCCAGACGGTCGTCGACCGGCTCGTCAAGGCCGGCCACGAGGAGATCGTGGTCGTCCCACTGCTGCTCACCGAGGCCTACCACGCCAAGGTCGACGTCCCGTCGGCCGTGGCCGAGGCCGCCGCGCGGCACGCGGAGCTGCGGATCCGCGCGACCTCGATCCTTGGACTCGAGGCCTGTTTCCTGGAGGTCCTCGACGTCCGGATGCGCGAGGCGCTGAGCGCCGCGCGGGTGCGTGAGCTCGACGCCCTGGTGCTGGCCGCGGCCGGCTCCAGCGACGCGCTCGCCAACCAGGCCGTCGCCCGGCTCGCCCGGGTCTGGGGCGCCCACCACAAGCTGCCGGTGACCGCGGCGTTCGCGTCCAGCTCGCCGCCCGCCACCGGTGAGGCCGTGCGCGCCTTCCGAGCCGAGGGCCGCCGCCACATCGCGGTCGCCTCGCTGTTCCTGGCCCCCGGCTTCCTCCCGGACCGGGCCGCCGAGCTCGCCCTCGAGGCCGGTGCCATCGCGGTCTCCGCCCCCCTCGGCGCGCACCCCGAGGTCGCTCGCACCATCCTGGCCCGCTACGCCGTGGGCGCCGTCGAGCTCGTCCCCGTCTGACCCGCCAGCAGCAGTAGAGGGCCGAGTCAGCACTACTGGTGCTGACTCGGCCCTCTGTTTCTGCTGTCTCGGCGGTGGTGGTCAGCCGACGCCTACGAGGCGCTTGCGGAGGCGCGCTAGGTCGGCGGGGGGGTCCTCGGTGACGCCGCCGTGCACGGGTCCGGGCTGCAAGACGGTGCTCTTGGGTGCCTTCAGGAAACCGAAGCGCTGGCCGATCGGGTGGCCGGCCGCGGCGCCCCCGCGCCGGTCACCGGCGCAGACCCCCTCGACGAAGGCGAGCGCGTCGCAGACCTGGTCGAAGTCGAGCTGCGGGGCGAAGGCGGCCAGCCGGTCGCGGTCGACGTCCCAGGAGACGTCGAGGTAGTCGGTCGCCTGGCAGTAGAGCACCACGCCGACGTTGAGGAACTCCTCGCGGTCCACCCGCGGGACGCAGCGCAGCACGACGTACTGGTACGAGAACGAGGTCATCGGACCACCTCGGGCAGCCACTGCCGGGTGGCCAGGCGCGCGGTGAGGAACGCGACGTACGCCGCCCGTACGGCGTCCGGGGTCTCCGCCCCCGGGACCGGCTCCAGCCAGACGTCGGGCACCAGCGAGAGGACCTCGGGGAGGTCGTCGGCCGACAGCCGGGCGCGCACGTCCTCGTCCACCGCCGGCAGCGCGCCGGCATAGCGCTCCAGGACGTGGTCGCTCAGGTCCCAGGGCTGGGCGGCGAAGCGCTCGGCCGCGCCCTCCTTCGCCAGCGACCCGCCCGGCCAGCCGTGGTGGAAGTACAGGGACGCGCCGTGGTCGATCACCCACAGGTCGCCGTGCCAGACCAACAGGTTGGGGTTGCGCCAGGACCGGTCGACGTTGGCGCAGAACGCATCCAGCCAGAGCACCCGCGCGGCGACGTCCGCGCCGGTCGGCACCTCGCCGTCGTACCCGAACGAGCCGGGGAGGAAGTCGACGCCGAGGTTGAGGCCGATGCTCGCGCGGAGCAGGTCCTGGACCTCCTCGTCGGCCTCGTAGCGGGCGATCTCGGCACCGAGGTCGAGCGCGACCAGCCGCGGCGTGCGCAACCCGATCCGCCGGGCCAGCTCGGCGACGATCGTCTCGGCGACCAGCACCCGCACGCCCTGCCCGGCGCCGCGGAACTTGCACACGTAGGTGCCGAGGTCGGCGGCCTCGACGATCCCCGGGAGGCTGCCGCCCTCCCGCAGCGGGGTGACGTAGCGGGTCACTGAGACGGTCGGAAGCACCGGGCAACCATATCGGTGTCCGAACTCCGTTTAGGAGGCCTCTTATGAAGGTAAAGAACGGACAGCGGCTCGGGCCGCTGCCTCCCTCCCGAACTCCCAGAAACGGACAACAGTCTTGCGCGTACGCCGCCTCCTGGCCGCCCTCGTCACCACCGGCCTGATCGCCCCCACCGCGGTCATCGTGGGCTCCTCCACCGCTCCGGCCTCTGCCGTTACGGCCACCTCCATCGTCCCATCGGCCGGCCGCACCCTGATCAGCGCCTACAGCGCACCGATCGCCTTCGGCGACACCCTCAGCACCAGCGTCAATGTCCTCGGTGCCGACGGCGAGGACGTCTATGTCGGCAGCATCACCGTCGACCGGCAGATTGCCGGCCGGTCGACCTGGACGCGCGTTGCGAGCAACCCCAGCGCCTACCTGTACACCAGCCTGAAGGCCGCGGGCAACGCGACCTACCGCATCAGCTACAGCGGCGGCACCACCAGCAGGGGCGTGCAGTACGCGCCCACCTCGACCGACGTCACCGTCAAGGTCCAGCGGGACATGGTCGTGCAGGGCATGAGCGGGCGTCAGGCCGGCTTCAAGGGCAAGCTGAAGCCCAAGGGCAAGGTCAAGATCATCGTGCAGAAGAAGGTCGGCAAGAAGTTCAAGACGTACAAGAAGCTGCGCACCAACCGCAAGGGCCGCTTCACGATCGTCCTGCCGGCTCCGAAGCACGGCAAGTTCACGTGGAAGATCACCTTTGCGGGCAGCAAGAGCTTCACCAAGAGTGCCTTCAAGGGGACGACGTTCAAGCGCTGACGTCACCCGAACCCTGACTGACCGAACGGGTCAGGCGATCGGCTCCTCGCCGGTCAGCCTGGCCCGTTCGTGCGTCACGTCGAAGTCGGCCACCGGCCACTGCGGGTCCAGGCCGCGCAGCGCCTCGAGCAGCAGCTGGGCGATGGCCAGGTCGCGGTACCACTTCCGGTCGGCCGGTACGACGTGCCACGGCGCCGCCTCCGTGCCCGTGCGCTCGAGAGCGATCTCGTAGGCCTCGCGGTACGCCGACCAGTGCGCCCGCTCGTCGATGTCGCCCGAGTTGAACTTCCAGTGCTTGGCCGGGTCGTCGAGCCGGGCCAGGAGTCGCTCCTTCTGCTCGGCCGACGAGATGTGCAGCATCACCTTCACGACGGTGGTGCCGGACTCGACCAGGCGGTGCTCGAAGTCGACGATCGCGTCGTAGCGGCGCTCGATCTCCGCCACGCTGGCCAGCCCCCGCACCCGGGCGATCAGCACGTCCTCGTAGTGGGAGCGGTCGAAGACGCCGAGGTAGCCCGGTCCCGGCAGCGCCCGCTCGATCCGCCACAGGAAGTCGTGGGCCCGCTCCTCCTCGGTGGGCGCCTTGAACGAGGTGATCCGCACCCCTTGGGGATCGACGAGCCCGACGGTGTGCTTGAGGGTGCCGCCCTTGCCGGAGGTGTCCATGCCCTGGAGCACCAGCAGCAGACGACGTGACGCGCCCGCCTGTCCCTCGGCCCAGAGCCGCTCCTGCAGCCCGGCCAGCTCCTCACCGAGGTCGGCCAGGGCCAGCCGGCCGGCCTTCTTGTCCCCGTCGAAGCCCGGTGTCGCGTCGGTGGCGATCGCGCGGAGGTCGACCGGACCGGCCGGGACGCGGAGCAGGTCGGCGACCATCAGTGCGCCCCTCCGCCCCGCCGGTCGACGAGCGGCGGCTCGGAGGACCACGGGAAGTTGATCCACAGGTCGGTCCGGCGCCAGACGTAGTCGGCGTGCACCACCGTGCGCGGCTTCTCGTAGATCACGGCGGTGCGGGCCTCGGCGACGTGGTCGGCGCAGAACTCCTGGACGATCTCCAGCGTCCTGCCCGAGTCGGCGACGTCGTCGGCGATCAGCACCTTCAGGCCGGACAGATCGACCGCCTGCGGAGTCGGCGGCAGCATGATCGGGACATCGAGACGCTGGTCGACGCCGGTGTAGAACTCCACGTTGACCGCCGACAGGTTCTTCACGTCCAGCGCGTAGCCCAGACCCATCCCCAACCCCAGGCCGCCGCGGGCGATGGAGAGCACCAGGTCGGGCTCGTAGCCGGAGTCGACGACCTGTCGGGCCAGGTCCCGGACGGCGGTGCCGAACAACTCGTAGGTCAGGATCTCGCGCTCGTCTGCCACGGGAGCATTCTGGACCCCGACCCGGGTCAGTCGTCCAGCTGGGCCTCGTCCGGCTCGTCCCGGCCGGCCGCCTCGAGCTCGTCCCTGACGACGGCGAACGACAGGCCCGACCCGTAGCCCTTGCGGGCCAGCATGCCGACCAGCCGCCGGGTCGCCACCGTGTCGTCGACCCGGGTGAGGGTGCGCAGCTTCTTGCGGACCAGGACGCGGGCGGCCTGCTCCTCGTCGCCGGGGTCGATCTCGCCGAGCGCCTCGCGGGCGACCTCGTCGTCGATGCCCTTGCGGCGCAGCTCCTGGGCCAGGGCCCGCTTGGCCAGCGCCTTGCCTCCTCCGGCGCCCCGGCTGGCGACCCAGGCGCGTGCGAACGCACCGTCGTCGACCAGACCGACCTCCTCGAACCGGTCGAGGAGGCGGGTGGCGATCTCGACCGGCACGTTCTTCGCGGCGAGCTTGTCGCTGAGCTGCTGACGACTGCGGGCCTGCCCGGTCAGCTGGTCGAGCAGAATCTTGCGAGCCACCGCCTCCGGGTCGGCGTCGGGACCGACACCGACCCGGTCGGCCGGTGGCGGTGCCGGCGGGGCGGACGCGCGGCGCGTCCAGGCGTCCACCCCGACCGAGACGTCACCGGCCCACGACGGCGCGGGTCGGTCCTCGTGCATCACAGCGTCCCCTCTCGGGTCACCGGGTTTCGACACGGTCGCTGCGCGACCTGCTCAACCACCGTCCACGGTCGCTGCGCGACCTGCTCAACCACCGCCAGCCGATCAGAAGTCGTCGACGCCGACCGGCTCGTCGGCCAGCTCGGCGACCTCGGCCGGGGCATCGGCCTGCGGGCCGACCCCGAGCTTCTCGAGGATCTTCTTCTCCAGCTCGTTGGCCAGGTCGGGGTTGTCCTTGAGGAACTTGCGGGAGTTCTCCTTGCCCTGACCGAGCTGGTCGCCGTCGTAGGTGTACCAGGCGCCGGCCTTGCGGACGATGCCCGCCTCGACCCCGACGTCGATCAGGCCACCCTCGCGGCTGATGCCCTTGCCGTACATGATGTCGAACTCGGCCTGCTTGAACGGCGGGGCGACCTTGTTCTTGACGACCTTGACCCGGGTCCGGTTGCCGACCATGTCGGTGCCGTCCTTGAGGGTCTCGATGCGACGCACGTCGAGGCGGACCGAGGAGTAGAACTTCAGCGCCCGGCCACCGGTGGTGGTCTCGGGCGAGCCGAACATGACGCCGATCTTCTCGCGCAGCTGGTTGATGAAGATCGCGGTGGTCTTGGAGTTGTTGAGCGCACCGGTCATCTTGCGCAGCGCCTGGCTCATCAGCCGGGCCTGGAGGCCGACGTGGCTGTCGCCCATCTCGCCCTCGATCTCGGCGCGGGGCACCAGAGCGGCCACGGAGTCGATGACGATCAGGGCGAGCGCACCCGAGCGGATCAGCATGTCGGCGATCTCGAGCGCCTGCTCACCGGAGTCGGGCTGGGAGACCAGCAGCGCGTCGGTGTCGACACCGAGAGCGGCGGCGTAGTCCGGGTCGAGCGCGTGCTCGGCGTCGATGAACGCCACGATGCCGCCGGCCGCCTGCGCGCTGGCCACCGCGTGCAGGGCGACGGTCGTCTTACCCGACGACTCCGGGCCGTAGATCTCGACCACCCGGCCGCGGGGCAGGCCGCCGAGGCCCAGCGCCACGTCGAGCGCGATCGAGCCGGTGGGGATGACCTCCAGGGGGGCGCGCGTCTCGTCACCGAGGCGCATCACCGAGCCCTTGCCGAACTGCTTCTCGATGTTCAGCAGGGCGGCGTCGAGGGCCTTGTCGCGATCTCCAGCCATGGCCGGACCTTCTTTCTTCGCTCGTCGGGTGTCAGGCACGTCGGCGACGCTAGAGCGGACCACCGACAGCACCTGATCAGCGCCATCGAAGCTGTGGAGAACCCGCCCCGGCGTCATGCCTGTGGACCCAACCTAACCCGAACACGTGTTCGATCCCAGGATCGACACGCGCGTGTCGCGCCGGGTCGGTCAGCGGTCGGTCTCGGGCAGCCCGAGCGCCTGCCACACCGCGGCCCAGACCTCCTTGGGCGGGACCCCGGCGTCCAGCGCCTCCTGCGCGGTGCGACCGCCCAGCGCGCTCATGACGTGCTGGCGGGCCCAGCTCGGGGCGTACGCCGACCCGAGCGCGTCGTCCATCCGTGACCAGAACTCCGTGTGCCTCACGCCGAGGAAGCGTACGGACCCGCCCGGAGTCAGGACCTGCGGGCCAGCAGGTCGATCCAACGCTCGCCGCGCGACCCGACGCCCTCGCCCCACTCCTCGACCCGCCAGCCCGCGCCCGCGGCGACCGCGTCGAGCGCCTCGCGCGACCAGTAGGTGAACCGGCGCGGTGCCGCGACGCTGCCGTGGGTCGACCAGGCCTCGCCCTCGCCCTCCTTGACGTCCAGGTGCAGGACGCCGCCGGTCCGGGTCGCCGCGGCCAGCCGCCGGAGCACCTCCGGCAGGTCGGCGCGTGCGACGTGCAGGAGCGAGGCGCTCGCCCACACGCCGTCGTACGGCGTGCCGGGGCGGCGCGGGTCGTCGAGGTCGTCGCCCAGCGGGTCGAGCACGTCCGCCTCGTGGCCCTCGGCGCGCAGCAGTTCCACGAACCGCTCGCTGACGTCGGTGCGGCGCACGCTCAGCCCGGCGTCTTCGAGCGCGCGGGCGTCGCGACCGGGTCCGCTGCCGATCTCGAGGACCCGGGCCCCGGGCGCGAGCGCGGCCGCGAACCGGTCCCGCAGGTGGGCGTCCGGGTCGGGGAGTCCCGCCCGGCCCTCGCGGTAGGCGCTCGCGAAGTCGTCGTACGCCGCCACGGTCGACCGCGCGACGGCCGCCCGGACGTCGTGGGCGTGGTGGACCAGGTCGTGCAGGTGGTAGCGGCCCAGGCTCTCGACGGTGAACTCGCTGCCGTTGCTGCGCCGCCCGCGCCGCTGCCAGGCGTCGGCGGGCACGGCGTCGTACTGCGCGGCCACCGACTCGGCGGCCGCCACCAGCTCGGTCGCGACCAGAGCGGGGTCCTGCCGGTCGTAGCGCTCGGCGAGCGCGGTCTCGTCCTGGTCCCAGTTCGCGAACAACGGGTCGTCCTGGTCGAGCATCAGCCCCACTCGCTCATCGAACACCCGGTGCACGTCGCGCACGTGGCAGGCGTACTCCAGCACCGACCACACCCCCGGCTCCGGGCGTGCGACGGCGTCGGGCGCGGCGAGCAGCACCGGCCAGAGCGCGGCGTTGGCGCGCACCAGCGCGCCCAGTTCCGCACGCGCGGGCGCCTCGGCGACGTAGCCGCACTCGGGGCAGGGCTGCTGCAGGACCCAGGTCCAGTCCTTGGTGTCGGGCTCGATCACACTCATGAGCCGATCCTGTCCGGCTCCGCGCACCAGGGCCACGGACTTCCTGCCAACCTCCGCGAAGATGGCGCCATGCTCGTGCGCCCCGCCACTCCCGCCGACCTGCCCGCGATCAAGGCGATCTACGACGTCCAGGTCGCCGACGGCATCTCGACCTTCGACCTCGACCCGCCCGGTCTCGACTACTGGGCCGCCCGACTCGCGAGCACCGAGGCCGGCGACCACCTGCTGGTCGTCGAGGACGGCGGGCCGGTGCTCGGCTACGCCTACTCGTCGTCGTACCGGCCGCGGCCGGCGTACCGCCACACCCGCGAGACCTCGGTGTACCTCGACCAGTCGGCCCTGGGCCGCGGCCTCGGCCGGGCGCTGTACGACGAGCTGCTGCGCCTGGTGCGCGCGGACGGCATGCGCACCGTGGTGGCGGTCGTCGCGCTGCCGAACCCGGGCAGCCGGGCCCTGCACCGGGCGTGCGGCTTCGAGCCGGTCGGCCTGCTGCGCGAGGTCGGCTTCAAGCACGACCGGTGGATCGACACCGAGTGGTGGCAGCTCGCGCTGGCGTGAGCGTCAGCCCGCGCAGCCCACGGTCGCGAAGCCCGAGCGCGCCCCCTCGACGACGTTGTCGCAGGACACCACGTTGCCGGTCAGCCCCTGCTGGATCCAGAAGCCGTAGCCCTCGGCGTCGACCACGGCGGTGTTGGCGCGGAAGACGTTGTCGAGCCCCCAGCCCTCGACGGCCTCGTGCACCTGGAAGCCGTCCTGGAGCGCCCGGGTGCCGCGGTTGCCCTCCACGAGCCAGCCGTTGCCCTTCAGGTCGATCCAGGAGTCGGCCCAGCTCCCGGTCATGTGCGCGCCGTCCAGGACGTTGCCGCGGATCACCCCGCCGGTGGTGCCCTCCTTGATGTCCAGGCTCTCCGCGGTGGTCTCCCACACCCGGTTGCCGAGCACCTGGTTGCGATCGGAGGCGTCCGGCCGGCCACCCGAGTAGGTGCCCCAGTTGGAGGTGGCGCTCCCGACGTAGATGCCCTCGCCGTACGTGTCGTTGCCGCGACCGGTGCGGCTGACCTCGTTGTCCTGCACCAGGTTGTCGCTCGAGAACGCCCGCAGGTGGATGCCCTCCTGCCCGATGTCGTGGACCGCCACTCCCCGGATCACCGTGTGGCTGGTCTGGTCGAGCACGATGCCCTTGGCCACGTTGGCGACCGTCAGCCCCTCGACGCGCCAGTGCCGGACCCCGGCGAGGTAGAGGCCGTACTGCGTGCCGGTGCCGTCCCTCCCCGGCTTCCCGTCGATCACCGCGTCGCGGGACCCGCGCAGTACGACGGGCCTGGTCTCGGTGCCGGAGGTGGACGCGACGAACGTCCCGACGTACCGCTTGCCGCCGACCGACAGCGGCGCCTGGAGGCCCTTGGTGGTGTAGACGCCGTCGGCCAGGGTGATGACGTCTCCCGGCCGGGCGTCGGCGAGCGCCGCGGTGAGCTCCTCGGAGCTGCCCACCCCGACGGCTCGTCCCGGTCCGTCGATCACCACCGGGGTGGGCGAGGTCGGGGGGCCGGAGGGCGTCACGTCCGAGGGCGGTGGGTCCGGAGTGACCGGGACCGTGGCGCCCTCGGCCGTGACGACCAGGTTGTCGAAGGCGACGGACCCGCCCCAGCTGCCGAGCCCGGGCTGCACCGCCGACGCGGCGGGCAGCGAGGCCCCTCCGACGTACGACGGGTCACCGCCGGACCCGACGTACACCTTGAGCCGTTTCCCGCTGCGGCGCAGCTCCAGGGACTGGGTCGTGCCGCCGGTCGCGGTCGCCTCGAGCGGCGCCACCTGGACGGCCCGACCACCCGTGACGACGTAGATCCCGCTCGCGCCGGCCTGGGCGTCGAGGTGCACGTAGGAGTAGTCACGGGCCGTGGTGCGGGCGAAGACCACGGACCACTCGGCCCGTTCGGAGCCTGGGGTCGCTTCGACCTCGAGTCGCCAGGTCGCCCCGTCGACCTGCTCGCGGGCGACGCTGAGCGGCGGGTCGGCCGGCGGCGCACCGTCGACGGACCCGCCGCCCGACCGCAGCTGGTAGACCCCGTCCGCCACGACCCACTCCCCCGGCCCGGACGTCGCGAAGCGCTCCGCCGAGGACGCGGACGAGAACGCCTCGGCGAAACTGCCGCCGCCCTCCGGAGCGGCCGCGACCGTGGCAGCGGGTGTCGCCGGCGGGGCGCCCGATCCGCTGCTGCACCCGACGAGCAACGCGGTCGGCGCCAGCAGTGCGGCTCGGAGCCGGTGGTTCATGGTGTCCTCACTCGACCGTCGTGATGACGACGCGACGGTTGCGCCGCCGGTGGTCGTCGCTGTCGTTCGGGAACGCCGGACGCGTCTCGCCGTACCCCCGGGCGGTCAGGGCGGCGGCGCCGAGGCCGCCAGGCCCGGCGAGCCAGGCGGCGACCGCGTCGGCCCGACGCTCCGAGAGCACCTGCCCGTGGTCAGCGGGACCGCGGTCGTCGGCGTGCCCCTCCACCAGGATCCGGGCGGGGTCGGTCCGGCGGATCCGCGCGGCGATCGCGCGGAGCGCGGCCACGGCCTCGGGACGCAGCGTCGCCCGGTCGGTGTCGAAGAGCACGGCACCCGGGGCGACGTACGACGTCCGCCGCCCGTCGGCGAAGAGCCCGACGTCGTCGCGCCCCTCGAGCTCGTGGCGCTCCAGCCGCTCCGGGTCCACGTCGACGTCCGGCACCCGGACCGGCTCGATGCGCACCGTGGGCACCAGCTCGTCGCCCGGGCGGGCGGCGCCGTCGCGGGAGAACCCCTCCCGGACCACGCCGTCCCGCGTCACCCCGGAGACCTGGCGGTCGACGGTGACCTGGCAGACCTCGTCGGCGTGGACGGCCTCGCGCGAGACCGCCGCGACGGTGACCGCCGGGTAGACCCGCCCGTCGACCTCGAACCCCGGGAGGCTGAGCGCCGGGATGGTCGCGCCCGAGACGTCGACCGCACCCAGGCACCCTCCCGGCGCCGTGTGCCGTACGACGCACCCGGTGTCGACGACCAGCTCGGGGACGACGAGTCCGGGCGCGAGCTGCTCGCCGGTCTCCGGGTCCTCGACGGCCGCCACCTCGACCGCGGGGACGACGACGTCCGGCAGCTGCTCCACCTCGCGTCCCGGCCCGGCCTCGCACAGCGGGTCGGGCAGGGGCATCGCCGGGACGACCGTGGTGGGCGGGGTGGAGTCGCGCGCCGGCAGCGACGGCGACGCGGCCGGCGAGTCGGACGAGCACCCGACCAGCGAGACGAGCAGCGTCGCGGCCAGAACGAGGACAGGAGGTCGCAGGGTCACACCAGCACTCCTTCGGACGGGGCCGGTCCGGGCCGGGTCACGACCAACGGTGCCAAGTCGACCACGCAACAGTCCACCGAGGCGTCGGACACCGTCAGCCGGCCCGTCCCAGGGCCCGGTAGGTCCAGCCGGCCTCCCGCCATGTCTGGGCGTCGAGCGCGTGCCGGCCGTCGACGACCGACCGCCCGTCGACCACCCCGGCGAGCGCCGCCGGGTCGATCGAGCGGAACTGGTCCCACTCGGTCAGCAGCACGACGACGCCGGCACCCGAGGCCGCCTCCATCACGCTGTCGGCGTACTCGAGGTCGGGATAGGCCCGACGCGCGTTGTCCATGGCCTCGGGGTCGTAGACCGCGACCACGGCGCCCTCCTCCTTGAGCATCCGGGCCACGTCGAGGGCCGGGGCGTCGCGGATGTCGTCGGAGTTGGGCTTGAACGCCGCACCGAGGCAGCAGACCCGGACCCCGGCGAGCGAGCCGCCCGCCTGCTCCCGCACGAGGTCGACGGTGCGGGCGCGCCGCCGGTTGTTGATCGCGTCGACCTGGCG
The DNA here is from genome assembly GCF_022919075.1 of Nocardioides sp. W7. Lineage (NCBI taxonomy): Bacteria > Bacillati > Actinomycetota > Actinomycetes > Propionibacteriales > Nocardioidaceae > Nocardioides > Nocardioides sp. W7. Next base: position 4,132,582 of record NZ_CP095078.1, read on the forward strand.
CAGGAAGGCGACCGAACGGCCGACCCCGAGCTCCTCCGCGCGGTGCACGAACGCCCGGATGTCCTTGGGCAGGCAGCCGCCCCCGAAGCCGAGGCCCGGGTGCAGGAAGCGCCCGCCGATGCGGGAGTCGTACGCCAGGGACCGTGCCAGGTCCTGTACGTCGGCGCCGGTCACCTCGCAGACCTCCGCCATCGCGTTGATGTAGGAGATCTTGGTGGCCAGGAACGCGTTCGCCGCGACCTTGACCAGCTCTGCGGTGGCCAGGTCCGTGGTGACGACGGGGGTCCCGGCGTCGAGGACCGGGGCGAAGACCGCGCGCAGCTGCTCCTCCGCCCACGCCGACGACACCCCGAAGACCATCCGGTCCGGCTCCAGGGTGTCCGCGACGGCGTACCCCTCCCGGAGGAACTCGGGGTTCCAGGCCAGCTCCACCTCGGTGCCCGCCGGGGAGTTGTCCTGGACCAGGCGGGTGAGCCGCGACGCGGTGCCGACGGGCACCGTCGACTTGCCGACGACCAGGCAGCGGCGACGCAGGTGCGGCGCGAGATCGCGGACCACGCCCTCGACGTAGGTCAGGTCCGCGCCGGCCGAGCCGCGCAGCTGGGGCGTGCCGACGCAGACGAAGTGCACGTCGCCGAAGTCGCCGGCCGCGGCGAGATCGGTGGTGAACGAGAGGTTCCCCGTGTCGAGTGCCTTGCGCAACATCTCGGGCAGACCCGGCTCGAAGAAGGGCACCTCGCCCCGGGAGAGGGCCTCGATCTTGGCCCGGTCGGTGTCGACGCCGAGGACGTCGTAGCCGAGGACCGCCATGCAGATCGCGTGGGTCGCACCGAGGTAGCCGGTGCCGAGAACGGTGATGCGGGGCTTGGGGGTGGTCGTCATGGTCGTCTCCTGTGGTTGCTGGTGGTCAGGTGCAGGGGATGTTGCTGAGCCCGTCGGCGGCGCGCTCGAAGGTGTTGTCGCAGCGCACGACGTTGGACCCGGGCGGCCAGGACGAGATGGCCTGTCCGGGACCACCCACGTCGGCGTGGTTGCGGGCGAAGACGTTGAGGTCGCCCCAGCCGTCGAGGATCTGGTGGGTCTGGAACCCGTCCTCGACCGACGAGGTCCCGGTGTTGCCCTCGACGAGGTAGTTGTTGCCCTTGACGTCAATCCACGAGTCCGCCTCGGTCATCCCCGAGCCGTCGATGGTGTTGTCGCTGACGACGCCGCCCGTGGTGCCCTCCTTGACGTCCACCGCCTCGGAGGTGATGTCGCTGAAGGTGTTGCGGGTGACGACGTTGCGGTCGCTGCGGTCGACCTGGCAGGCGGTGTAGGTGCACCAGTTGCTGACCGCGGTGCCGAGGTAGACGCCCTCGCCGTACTTCTCGCGGCGGTTGCCGGTGTCGCTGATCGTGTTGTCGGCGACCACGTTGTCGGTGCTGTTCGAGCGCAGGTGGACGGCCTCGTCGCCGGTCCCCCGCACGGTCAGCCCCTGGATCACCGAGCCGACCGTGCCGTCGGCCATCACGCCCTTGAGACCGCCGGTGACGGTGAACCCGACCAGTCGCCAGTGCGTGGCGCCGTCGAGGTGCAGCGTGTAGTCGCCCTCGATGTCGCCGCCGTCGATGACCGCGCTCGACGACCCGCACAGGAAGATCGGTGCCCCCTGCTCGCCGGAGGCGGTGGCCACGAAGTTGCCGGCGTAGTCGCCGTCGGCCAGCTCGATCACGTCGCCCGGGCGGGCCGCGGCCAGGGCGTCGGCGAGGCCGACGGAGTCGCTGACGCTGACGGTGGCCGTCGGACAGGACACCGGCCTCGAGTCCGGCAGGGGTCCCTCGCCGGCCGGTGCGGCGTCGGCGAGCAACGGGGCCGGAGCCGGCTCGTCCCCGGCATCGCCCCCCTCGTGGTCGGCGGTCTCCGACGGCGTGGGGCTCATCGGAGCGGGATCCGGATCGGTGGTGAGGTCGGTCGGGGTCGGCGCCGGCGCGACGGAGGGTACGTCGACCTCCGCGACCGGCACGGCCGGCCCGGGGTCACTCGCGTCGCCCGCGTCGGGCCACACCCCCACCGCCACGGCCACGACCAGGCCCCCCGCGCACGCAGCGGCCAGCGCCGCCCGGGGACGGGTCAGCCAGGACCAGTCCGCCCGGGTCACGAGCCCCTCCCGGCCCCGACCGTCTCCCGGTCCGGCGCGGTGGGGGCGCCGTCGGAGACCGGAGCCTTGTCGGCGTACGGGTGCCGGCGGCTCTGTCTCGACCGCGCGCCCCGAAGGGCGGTGAACAGCAGCAGCGCGCCCAGCAGGATCCACAGCACGGTGAGGGGCTGGGCGAACCGCTTCAGGGTCACCACGAACGGGGTGGTGTCCGCCCAGCCCGTCGTGTCGTTGACCCAGTCCCCGCGCTCGAGGTCGCGGGCGCGCTCGGACTCGATCGCGCTCGGTCCCCGGCCCGTGACGGTGTTCGCGCTCATGACCGAGGAGCCCACGTCGCCGACGAAGCTCGCCGCGTGCTGCTCGGCGTCGCGCAGAGTGTTGCTCTCGATGCGCGCCTCGGCGTCGCGGACGTAGACGCTGGTCGTGCCGCCGGTGACGATGTTGCCGGTCACGCCGGCGGCGACCACGCCGTCACGCAGGGCGATGCCCTGGCTGCGGGAGCCGCTCACCTTGTTGCCGACGATGCTGACCTTCCGGGCGACGTCGCGCACCACGATGCCCATCTCGTTGGCGTCGACGGCGTTGGCCAGCACCCCGATGTTGGTCCCGCCGATCACCTCGACGCCGTACCGGCCGTTTCGGGCGATCTCGCTGTTGGAGATCGTGTTGTTGCCGTAGCTGCCGATGCTCGTGCCCGTCGCGCTGGGACCCGTCGCGAGCGGCAGCCCGGAGATCGTCACGCCGTTGCGGCCGTTGTCGGCGGCGAGCAGCTCCGAGAGCACGATGCCGGTGGTGGCCCGGGCGAGCAGCACCCCGTCGCGCCGGTTGTGGCGCGCCACGGCCCGCTCCAGCACGGCGTTCACGACGAAGCGGTGCAGGACGACACCGGAGACGAGGTTCTCGTCAAAGGAGGACGAGCGCACGTCCAGGCCGTTGGCGCCCGAGACGAACAGGCCGAAGGCGTTGTGGGCGACCGTCGTACCCGTGATCGCGGCCGAGACGTAGCTGTACGTCGGCGAGTCGACGTCGACCGTCGGCACCGGCAGCTCGCCGGCCGGGAGCACGTCGCCGATGGCGGAGTTCTTGTCCGTGTCGACCTCGGGGTCCTTGGCCGCCGGTCCCACCTTCAGGGAGTCCGCCAGGTCGTAGAGGGCACCGCTGTCGGGGCGGTCGGTGCCGGTCAGCGACAGCCCGCCGGTGCGCCCGCTCCAGAAGCCGAGGTGCGAGAGCTCGGCCTGGGCGACCGAGACCTGGCCGCCGATCGAGCGGAGGTAGGCCCGGCCGTCGTCGGTCAGCCGGTCCACGCGCTCGGAGCTGCGGTCGAAGCTCTTGACCACCGCGGGATCGGACTCGTCGCCGGCGATGTTGAGCCGGCCGCCGTAGTTGACGATGGAGACGAAGCCCTCGGCGTCGCTGGCCAGCAGCAGGGTGAGCCCGCCCGGCTCGGTCAGGTTCAAGGTCGCCCCGGCGCTCACGACCAGGTGCTCGGAGAGCAGGTAGGAGCCGTCGGGGCGGCGTACGAAGGTCTGCGGCGCGAGCACCGTCAGGTCCGCGACCGTGTACGGCTCGGACCGCGCGGTCAGCACCAGGGTGTAGCCCGACCCGGCGACCAGCCGGTACGGGCTCTTCAGCGGCGTCTGCGACCAGGCGGCCGCCGTGCCGACCGTACGCACCTCGGTGAGCCGGTCGTCCTCCGCGGCCACGTGGGCCGACTCGGCCTCGGGGTCGCCCGAGTAGTCGATCGCCGACGCGTCGTCCTCGACGGCGAGGTCGTCGGGAGCAGCCGGCGGGTCCGACGCCTCGGCGCCGTGGGCCGCCCCGGCCAGGACCGGGAGCACCGTCGCGCCGGTCCCGAGGAGGACGGCCAGCACGAACGCGGCGGGGCGTCCCCCGCGCCGGCGGGTCATGCCTCGCTCACGAGTACGACGGGCCGTGCGTGGCCGGACACCACCGGGACGTCGGCGTGGGCCGCCTGCACCGAGAGCGTCTCGCTGGTCTGACCCTCGCCGCCCACCGTGTCGGCGGAGCGGGTCAGCCAGCCCTGCTTGTTCATGGTGACGAACGCGTAGAGCTTGATCGGCAGCGCGACGAGGATCACCACCAGCGTGAAGAGCGGCAGCAGCAGGATCTCCTGCGGGTGCCGGCGCAGGTGCGAGAAGCCGCGCACGCCGCGGCCGACCAGCAGCCAGGCGCACGCCAGCAGCGCGCCGTTCTGGGTCAGCTCGAGCCGGCTGAAGAAGAAGTAGCCGAGCGTGATCCCCATGGTCACCGGGGTGAGCAGGATCTGCAGCACGGTGACCTTGGTGACGAACGGGGTGCGCCACAGCCAGCCCTTCCACAGGGCGGTCAGGTAGCAGCGGTAGGAGTTGCGGCTCCACCGCACGCGCTGCTTGACGAACGCCCGGAAGCCGGCCGGGAACATCGACAGTGCGCGCGCCGACGACTGGTGGACCGTCCGGTAGCCGGAGGCCAGGACCAGCCAGGTCAGCCGTCCGTCGTCGCCGGCGACGCACCGACGCCCCAGGAAGAACTCGTTCTCCAGGTTCTCCAGCACCGGCAGGACAACGCTGAGGCGGTACGCCGCCGTCCGGCCGGAGACGCACGCGACCGCGCCGGCCCGGCCCATCGCCGGGACGTAGTTGTAGTAGCGCAGGTTGACCATCCAGTCCGCGATCCGCCGCCAGACGCTGCTGGTGCGCTCGTAGACGTTCTGCTGGGTGCTGACGGCACCGACCGCCGGGTCGAGGAAGGGCCGCTGGACGTTGACCAGGAGGCCCGGCTCCCACTGGGTGTCGGAGTCGGTGAGCACCAGCAGCTCCGAGGTGGCCATCCGGATGCCGACGCCGAGGGCCGAGCGCTTGCCGGCGTGCTTGAAGAGCACCGGCGTGACGCTCGGGTCGTCGAGGGCCCGGATCCGGGCGAACGCCTCGCCGTCGTCGACGTCGAGGACCACGATGATCTCGGTGGGGTTCTGGGCCCGCCAGTTCGCCACACACATCATCAGGATGTCCGGGTCCTCGTGGTACGACGGCACCACGACCGACGTGGTGGTGGCGAAGTCGTTCTCGATCGGCCTGGCCCGGGCCGACAGGATGCAGCGGTACAGCCACAGCGACCAGACGATCAGGCCGGCGACCGCGACCGGCACGGCCGCGCGCCAGTCCGAGAGCAAGAACGACGAATCGAGTTCGTTGAAGGTGTCCAGCATGCGTAGTTCCCCCTGGAGAGGGGATGACCGCCCGAGCCGGTGATCCCACGTACGACGGCCGCGGGTCCCGCGGCGAGCGATTCGATAATGACCAATCGACGCGGCTCAAATTGCACAAGAATGAAAAAACTGCATAAACAGATTGAGTCGGGCTATACGGCCTTTCCCCAATATCGGGTATAACTCGAGATATTCCAACGGACCTTCGCTTCAATAGGTGAATGGGAATTCCTCGAATGGTCACCGCGGGGCTCGTGGCCGGACTGGTCGCGACCGCCCTGGGCCCGATCGCCCCGTCGCCGGCCGCCGCAACGGCCGGCCGGGAGGTGCGGGTCGACACCGCCGCCGGGCTCACCCGGGCCCTGGGCCGGGCCCGTCCCGGCGACGTGATCACCGTGGCCGACGGCGTCTACACGACCCGCGGTGAGCAGGCCGACCTCGTCGTCGGCGAGAAGCGCTACTACGGCACCTTCGTCCTCGAGGCCTTGGGCACGACCGCGCGGCCCATCGTGCTGCGCGGAAGCCGTCGGGCGGTGATCGACGGCGACCCCGGCGGCGACGGCACCGGCACGCAGTACGGGCTCTATCTCGCCGGCGCCGACCACGTCCGGGTCCTCGGGCTGACGGTGCGCAACGTCTCGAAGGGCATCGTGGCCGACCGGTCCGACGACGTGCGCCTGGACCGGGTGCGGGTGCACCACACCGGCCAGGAGGGGATCCACCTCCGGGCGTTCTCCCGCCGCGGCGTCGTACGACGCTCCGTGGTCCACCACACCGGCGTGGACAACCCGACGTACGGCGAGGGCATCTACGTCGGGAGCGCCCACTCGAACTGGGAGACCTACAGCGACGGGCGGCCCGACGCGTCCGACGGTGCGCGGATCCTGGGCAACCGCATCCGGGCCACCGGCGCGGAGAGCATCGACGTCAAGGAGGGCACCCGCGGCGGCCTGATCGAGGGCAACGCCTTCGACGGGCGCGGCATGACGGGGTCCTGGGCCGACTCGTGGATCGACGTCAAGGGCAACGGCTGGCGGGTGCTGCGCAATCGCGGCACCCACGCCCTCGAGGACGGCTTCCAGGTGCACGAGGCGCTGCCCGGCTGGGGCCGCCACAACCGCTTCCGGGGGAACGTCGCCGTGGTCCGTGGCCCGGGGTACGGGTTCTGGGTCCAGCAGGACCTGAGGGGCAACGTGGTCTCGTGCGACAACCGGGTGCGGGCCGCGCGCTCGGGCTTCGGCAACGTCCGGTGCCGCCGCTGACCGCTCGGCCTCCACAAAAGTGGGGACAACGCGGCCGTCACCGGGACCCGGCCCGACCCCGGCCCTAGCGTCCTCGCCATGCCACGGACCCCTCCGAGGAGCCTTGCGGCGCTCCTGGCGATCGCCTCGATCGCGCTGACCACGGCCGGCTGCGCGGACGCGGATCCGGGGGCCACGGCACCCGGGCCGGGCATCGACGCCGCCACCGCCGGCCTGCCCGAGACCTCGACCGCGCCGACGCCGGCGACGACCACGGGTGCCACCGGCGACGCACCCGCGCCGGCCCCCCGGTTCGGCCGCACGTTCCGGTACGGCGGTGGGCTGGCCGTCACGGTCGCCGAGCCGGAGCCCTTCCGCCCGTCCGCGTGGGTGCAGCGCCAAGCGGGTACGCCGATGCGCTTCGAGATCACCGTCCGCAACCGCACCGGCGACACCTGGAACCCCAGCCAGCTGCACGTCCGGCTGCTGTCGGCCTTCACCCCCGCCACCCCGATCTTCGACCACGACAGCCAGGTGCTGGCCCGGCCCGAGGAGCGGCTCGCCGACCGCGGGACCGTCACCTTCTCGGTCGGGTTCTGGGTCGGCGACGCCGAGCAGCTCGCTCTCGAGCTCGCTCCGGGCTTCGGCTACCAGCCGATCACCGTCAGCCTGGCCTGAGCGCGACCCGTCAATCATTCGGCGTTTCCGACGGCGTGTCGTAGCACGATTGACGGGTCAGCCCGCGGGCCGGCAATAGTCCGTTCGGGCCTCTCCGTCCTGGGGAAGCGGCGTCAGCCTGGGACCAGGGACGAGGTGATGGGCATGGTCAGGACCGAGGTCGATCGGCTGAACCGGATCGTCGACGTGGCGGCGGCACACGCGTGCCGGGCGATGCTGGAGCTGCAGGACCACCGCCGCTCGCCGGACCCGCAGATGCGAGCGGCCTACGAGGCGGTGCACGACCTGATCGGCGACCTCGGCGGCCTGCGGATGGCGATCACCGTGCTGGTCGAGCCTCACTGAGCTACGTCAGGAGCAGGGTGTCCAGCCGCTTGCGGACCACGAGCATCCCGACCAGCCCCATCACCAGCAGGTAGCCGACCGAGACGGCCGAGTCCCAGGAGATCGCCCCGGTGGTGAGCTCGCGGCACAGCACCACCCCGCGGTAGAGCGGCGTGCACTCCACCACCCACCGCAGCCAGCCGTCGTACGCGGTGATCGGGAAGAACGTCGCGGAGAACAGGAACAGCGGCAGCTGGATCAGGGTGACCTTGTCGAAGTCCTGCCAGGAGGTCATGTACGTCGTGAGCGCCATGCACACGGAGCTGAACGCGAAGCCGATCAGCAGCGCGGCCGGGAACGCCAGCACCGCCCACCACGAGTCGATGAGCCCCATCCCCAGCATCACCAGCAGGAAGGCCAGGGAGTAGCTGCCGCCGCGCAGCTGGCCCCACAGGATCTCCGAGCGCGCGATGTCGCCGGTGGTCAGCGGGGTGGCCAGCAGCTGGTCGTAGAGCTTGATGAACTTCAGCTTGAAGAAGACGTTGAACGTGGAGTCGAGCAGCGCGCCGTTGAACGCCGACGCCGCGAGCATGGCGGGCGCGACGAACTCGGCGTACGGCACCGGCTGGCCGTTGAGCTCGAAGGACTCGACGAGCTGCCCGACCCCGATGCCGATGGAGAGCAGGTAGAGGACGGGCTCGAGGAAGCCGGTCAGGAACAGCTTCCAGGCGTCCTTGTAGACGACGTAGTTGCGCAGCGTCAGCAGGCGCATCGCCTGGACGCTCGACAGCGGCTGGACGGTGCTCACGAGACCAGCCGCTTCCGCAGTCCGGCGAGCGCCCAGAACCAGCCGGTGACCAGCAGCACGACCAGCACCGTCACGTTGACCGCGGCGGTCGACCAGTCGATCTCGTCCAGGCAGAACATCCGCGACAGGCTGACCCCGTGCCACAGTGGCGTCAGCCGCGCGAACCAGGCCCCGACGTCGCCGAGGTTGACGACCGGGAAGAACGCCCCGGAGAGCAGGAACATCGGGAAGACCCCGATCCGGAACAGCACCCCGAAGGCCTGCTCGTCCTCCAGCCGGGCGCTGAAGCCGTAGACCCACACCCCGAACGCCATCCCCACCAGCACCTGTCCGGCGAACGCCACGAACGGGCCCCACCAGGACTCGAACACCCCGAACGGCGCCAGCACCAGCATGTAGACGCCGCACGTCGTCGCGACCCGGAAGAGGACGAACGACAGGGTCGCGCCGGCGAGGTGCTGGACCTGCAGCGGCGTCGCGAGCATCGAGTCGTAGACCCGCTGCCACTTGATCAGCCCCATCACCGGGTACGTCGTCTCCCCCACCGCGGTCTGCATCGCCTGGGCGGCGACCAGGCCCGGCACCACGAAGGCGAGGTACGACGTCGCGCCCTCGAGCTCGTCGGAATCGGCCTCGATGAAGCCGCCGAGCAGCACCCCCATCGCGACGACGTAGAACAGTGGGGCGACGAAGGAGCTGATCGCCGAGGAGCGCCAGGTGCGCCTGTAGACGGTCAGCCAGTAGTCGGTCTGCCGGCGGACACCGTCGGCGAAGGCGAGATCGGGCACCGCTCCCCCTCAGTCGACCAGCGTGCGGCCGGTGAGGCGCAGGAAGACGTCCTCCAGGGAGGAGCGCCGGACCAGGGTCGCGACGGGGGTGAGCCCGCGCTCGTGGACCTTCGTCACGACCTCCTCACCGTCGTCGCTGTAGACGAGCAGCCGGTCGGGCAGCACCTCGACCCGGACCCCGAGGTCGGCGACCTTCTCGGCGAGCGTCTCGTGGGTCGCGCCCTCCTCGGCGACCCCGAACCGGAGCTCGGCGACCTCGCGGGTGGAGTGCTCGCGGATCAGCTGCAGCGGCGAGCCCTCGGCGACGATCAGGCCCTTGTCCATCACGACCAACCGGTCGCACAGCTGCTCCGCCTCGTCCATGTAGTGGGTCGTGATCACCAGCGTCACCCCGGCCTGCTTGAGCCGGAACAGCCGGTCCCACAGCACGTGCCGCGCCTGCGGGTCGAGGCCGGTGGTCGGCTCGTCGAGGAGCAGCAGGTCGGGTGAGTTGACCAGGCTGCGAGCGATCGTGAGGCGCCGCTTCATGCCGCCGGAGAGGTCCTCGACCTTGGCCTTGGCCTTCTCGGTCAGCTGCACGAACTCCAGCAGCTCGTCGACCCGGTCGTTGACCTCGCCCTTCGGGATCCCGAAGTAGCGGCCGTAGATGTAGAGGTTGTCGCGCACGTTCAGCTCGACGTCGAGGGTGTCCTCCTGGGGGCACACGCCGAGGCGTCCGCGGATCGTCGGACCGTCGGTCGCCGGGTCCATGCCGAGGATGCGCAGCTCGCCGCCACTGACCGGCGAGACCGCGGCGATCATCCGCATGGTCGAGGACTTGCCCGCCCCGTTGGGTCCGAGGAACCCGAACGCCTCCCCGCGTCTTACGTCGACGTCGATGCCCTTCACGGCCTCGAACTCCGCACCGGGCTTGCCGAAGGTCTTGCGCAGACCTCGCGCCAGGATCATGGACTCCGGCTCCACCGAGAAATCGGGCACGGGGAGCACCCTAGTGCCGGGCGCCGACAGCCCGCCCGATCCGAGCTGCCCGCTCAGGCCACCGATTCCCGCTCGAGGGCCTCGGCGGTCAGCTCGACCGATCGCAGCCGGCCCTCGGTGGTCGGCGCCTGGTGGGCGGTGATCAGCTCGTCGGCGGCGACCAGGTCGCGGAAGCCGCGCAGGTAGTCGGCGACCTGGGGCGGCGTACCGACCGCGGCGTAGGTGAACATCTGGTCGACGTGCTGGCCGGCACCGCGGCGCAGCAGTACGTCGGCCTCGACGTCGGAGAGGTCCTGGCCGCCGGCGAACAGCCCGACCGCGAGCGCCCGTCGCATGGCCGCGTGCTGCTCCTGGGCCTGGCTCGTGGTGTCGGCGGCGATGACGTTGACGCCCGCGATGACGTACGGCGCGTCGAGCTGGGCGGAGGGCTGGAACTCGCGGCGGTAGGCGGCGACGGCGGCCTCGAGCGCCTGCGGCGCGAAGTGGCTGGCGAAGGCGTACGGCAGCCCCAGCCGCGCGGCCAGGTGGGCCCCGAACATCGAGGACCCGAGGACGTAGAGCGGGACGTGCGAGCCGCTGCCCGGGACCGCCTGGACACCCGGGACCCGGGACTCACCCGCGAGGAATCCCTGGAGCTCCAGGACGTCGTCGGGGAACCGGTCCGAGGAGGTCGGGTCGCGGCGCAGGGCGTACATGGTCGGCTGGTCCGAGCCGGGCGCGCGGCCCAGGCCGAGGTCGATCCGGCCCGGGTACATCGCCTCGAGCGTGCCGAACTGCTCGGCGATCGTGAGCGGGGCGTGGTTGGGCAGCATCACGCCGCCGGCACCGAGCCGGATCGAGGACGTGTGCGCGCCGACGTGCGCGATCAGCACGCTGGTCGCCGAGGAGGCGATCCGCGGCATGTTGTGGTGCTCGGCGTACCAGACCCGCTCGTAGCCGCACTGCTCCGCGCGCTGGGCGAGGGCGACGCTGGCGGCGATGCTGCTGCTGACGCTCTCTCCGCGCGCGATCGGGGCGAGGTCGAGCACGGACAGCGGGATCTGCATGGAGGAGCCTTCCGGTCGGGTGTCTCGGGACAACGCTCGCGGAGCCCGGACCCTTCCCGGCTCCGTCCACCCGGTCGACACCGGCGGTCGGACCGGTTGTCGGTGGGGTGAGCAAGACTGGGCGACGTGTCCGACGCGCTCGCCCGGTTCACCGCCCCGACCCGCACCTGGTTCGAGGCGGCGTTCGCCGCACCCACCCCCGCGCAGGCCGGGGCGTGGGACGCGATCGGCGCCGGCCGGCACGCACTGGTCGTGGCCCCCACCGGCTCGGGCAAGACCCTGAGCGCGTTCCTGTGGAGCCTCGACCGGCTGCTCTCCGCGCCGCTGCCGGACGACAGGCAGCGGCGCTGCCGGGTCCTCTACGTCTCGCCGCTGAAGGCCCTCGCGGTCGACGTCGAGCGCAACCTGCGCGCGCCGCTGACCGGCATCCGCCACACCGCGGACCGGCTCGGCGTGCCGGTGTCCGAGGTGCGGGTCGGCGTCCGCTCCGGTGACACCCCGGCGACCGAGCGCCGCAAGCTGGTCACCGCACCGCCCGACATCATGATCACGACGCCCGAGTCGCTGTTCCTGATGCTGACCTCCCAGGCCCGCGAGTCGCTGCGCGGCGTCGAGACGGTGATCGTCGACGAGGTGCACGCCGTCGCCGGCACCAAGCGCGGTGCCCACCTCGCGGTCTCGCTCGAGCGCCTCGACGCGCTGCTGGAGCGGCCGGCCCAGCGGATCGGCCTGTCCGCGACGGTCCGCCCGCTGGAGGAGGTGGCGCGCTACCTCGGTGGCACCGCCCCGGTCGACATCGTCGCGCCGCCCTCGGCCAAGGAGTGGGACCTGAAGGTCGTGGTCCCGGTCGAGGACATGACCGCCCCCGGTGAGACTAGGTTCGACGAGCCTGGCGAGGACGGCGACGAGCCGGCCCGCGCGCAGTCGATCTGGCCGCACGTCGAGGAGCGGGTCGTCGACCTGATCGAGCAGCACCGCTCGACCATCGTGTTCGCCAACTCCCGCCGGCTGGCCGAGCGGCTCACGGCGCGACTCAACGAGATCGCGACCGAGCGCGCCGGGGGCGAGCTGGAGGGCGGCGACGCGGTCCCGGCCGAGGTGATGGCCCAGTCCGGGCAGTCGCAGGGGGCCGAGACCGTGATCGCCAAGGCCCACCACGGCTCGGTGTCGAAGGAGCAACGGGCGCTGATCGAGGACGACCTCAAGCGCGGCCGGCTCCCCGCCGTGGTGGCGACCAGCAGCCTCGAGCTCGGCATCGACATGGGCGCCGTCGACCTGGTCATCCAGATCGAGTCGCCGCCCAGCGTGGCCAGCGCACTGCAGCGGGTCGGCCGGGCCGGCCACCAGGTCGGCGAGGTCTCCCGCGGGGTGCTGTTCCCCAAGCACCGCGGGGACCTGGCCCAGACCGCGGTCGCCGTCGAGCGGATGCGCAGCGGTGCGATCGAGTCGCTGCGGGTGCCGACCAACCCGCTCGACGTGCTCGCCCAGCAGGTCGTCGCCGCGACCGCGCTCGAGGCCTGGGACGCCGACGAGCTGTTCGCGCTGATGAGGCGGACGGCGTCGTTCGCGCAGCTGCCCCGCCCGGCGTACGACGCCACCCTCGACCTGCTGAGCGGCCGCTACCCCTCGGATGAGTTCGCCGAGCTGCGCCCGCGCATCGTCTGGGACCGGGTGACCGGTGCGCTGACCGGCCGACCGGGTGCGCAACGGCTTGCGGTCACCAGCGGCGGCACGATCCCCGACCGCGGCCTGTTCGGGGTCTTCCTGGTCGGCGACGGCAGCGGCCGCCGGGTCGGCGAGCTCGACGAGGAGATGGTCTACGAGTCGCGCGTCGGCGACATCTTCGCGCTCGGCGCGACCAGCTGGCGGATCGAGGACATCACCCACGACCGGGTGATGGTCACCCCGGCCCCGGGCATCCCCGGCCGGCTGCCGTTCTGGAAGGGCGACACCCTCGGCCGCCCCGCCGAGCTGGGCGCGGCCATCGGCGCGTTCACCCGCGAGCTGGCGGCGCTGCCGAAGGCCGACGCCGAGGCCCGCGCCCGCCAGGGCGGTCTCGACGAGTGGGCCGCCGGCAACCTCGTGACCTACCTCCACGAGCAGCTCGAGGCCACCAACGTGCTGCCGAGCGACACGACCCTGCTGGTGGAGCGCTTCCGCGACGAGCTGGGCGACTGGCGCCTGGTCGTGCACTCGCCGTACGGCACTCCGGTCCACGCGCCGTGGGCGCTCGCGATCAACGCCCGGCTGCGCGAGCGCGACGGCGTCGACGGCCAGGCGGTCGCCTCCGACGACGGCATCGTGATCCGGATCCCCGACACCGACGCCGAGGCGCCCGGCGGCGAGCTGCTGGTCTTCGAGCCCGACGAGATCGAGGACCTGGTCACCTCCGAGGTCGGCGGCTCCGCGCTGTTCGCCGCCCGGTTCCGCGAGTGCGCGGCCCGGGCCCTGCTGCTCCCCCGGCGCGACCCGGGTCGGCGCTCACCGCTGTGGCAACAGCGGCAGCGCTCGGCGGCGCTGCTCGAGGTCGCCTCGCGCTACCCGTCCTTCCCGATCGTCCTGGAGGCGGTGCGCGAGTGCCTCCAGGACGTCTACGACCTGCCGGCCCTGGTGGCGCTGATGCGGCGCGTCGACCGACGCGAGGTGCAGGTCGCCGAGGTGGCGACGCACGCGCCGTCGCCGTTCGCGCGGAGCCTGCTGTTCGGCTACGTCGCGCAGTTCATGTACGAGGGCGACTCCCCCATCGCCGAGCGCCGGGCCGCGGCCCTCTCCCTCGACCAGGGGCTGCTCGCGGAGCTGCTCGGCCGGGCCGAGCTGCGCGAGCTGCTCGACCCCGAGGTGCTGGCCGAGGTCGAGGCCGAGCTGCAGCGCCTGGCTCCCGACCGACGGGCGCGCAGCGCCGAGGGGCTGGTCGACACGCTGCGGCTGCTCGGCCCGCTGACCACCGAGGAGGCGGCGCTGCGCTGCGTCGAGGGCGCGCCGGCGGGGGCCTGGCTCGGCGAGCTGGCCGCGACCCGGCGCGTCGTCGAGGTGCGGATGGCGGGCGAGGAGCGCTGGGCGGTCGTCGAGGACGTCGGCCGGCTCCGCGACGGGCTGGGTGTCCCGGTCCCTCCGGGCACCCCCGACGCGTTCACCGACCCGGTCGAGGACCCGCTCGGCGACCTGGTGGCCCGCTTCGCCCGCACCCACGGCCCGTTCACCACCGACCAGGTCGCCGCGCGGCTCGGGCTCGGCGGCGCCGTCGTACGCCACACGCTGCAGCGGCTCGGCGCCCAGGGCCGCGTCCTCGACGGCGAGTTCCGGCCGTCCGGGACGGGCTCGGAGTGGTGCGACGCCGAGGTGCTCCGCAAGCTCCGCCGGCGCTCCCTGGCCCGGCTGCGCCAGGAGGTCGAGCCGGTCGAGCCCGAGGCGCTGGGCCGGTTCCTCGTGGCCTGGCAGCACGTCGACACCGGTGGCCGGGGCGGCCCGCGGGGCGTCGACGGCGTCCTCACGGTCATCGACCAGCTCGCCGGCTGCCCGTTGCCGGCCAGCGCGCTGGAGCCGCTGGTGCTGGGCGCCCGGGTGCGCGACTACGAGCCGGCGTACCTCGACGAGCTGACCGCCTCCGGTGAGGTGATCTGGGCCGGCCACGCGGCGCTGCCCGGCTCGGACGGCTGGGTCAGCCTGCACCTCGCCGACCAGGCGCCGCTCACCCTCCCCGAGGCCACCCCCTTCGAGCAGAGCGAGCTCGCCCAGGCCGTCCTCGACGCCCTCGCGCCGGGCGGCGCGTGGTTCTTCCGCCAGCTCGCGACCAGCGTCGGGAGCACCGACGACCAGGCCCTCTCGGCCGCCCTGTGGTCGCTGGTGTGGGCGGGTCGGGTCAGCAACGACACCCTGACCCCGTTGCGTGCGCTGACCCGCTCCGGCACGGCCAGCCACCGCACCAAGCGGCCGCCGGCGCGACCGCGGATGTCGTCGACCACCGGCCGCGGCCGGATGCCCGCCCGCACCGGACCGCCCGAGACCGCCGGCCGGTGGGCGCTGCTGCCCGAGATCGACACCGACCCGACCCGGCGCGCCCACGCGACCGCCGAGCACCTGCTCGACCGGCACGGCGTGGTGATCCGGGGCGCGGTGCTGAGCGAGCGGGTGCCGGGTGGGTTCGCCGCCACCTACAAAGTGCTCTCCGCGTTCGAGGACTCCGGTCGCTGCCGACGCGGCTACTTCGTCAACGGCCTGGGGGCGGCCCAGTTCGGCACCGCAGGCGCGATCGATCGGCTGCGGACCTTCAGCGAGGCCTCGGCGACCTCGGCCACCGGCGGGGGCGACGCCAAGCCGACCGCCGTCGCGCTGGCCGCCACCGACCCGGCCAACCCCTTCGGCGCCGCCCTCCCCTGGCCGGCCTCGACGGGCGCGACCACCGAGAGTGCCGGGCACCGCCCGGGCCGCAAGGCCGGTGCTCTGGTCGTGCTGGTCGACGGTCGGCTGATCCTGTACGTCGAGCGCGGCGGCCGGACCCTGCTCACCTGGTCCGACGACGTCGACCTGCTCACGCCCGCGGCCTCGGCCCTCGCCGAGTCCGCGCGCCGTGGCGCCCTCGGCCGGCTCACCGTCGAGCGTGCCGACGGCACCCAGCTGCTCGGCTCCGGCGGCACCCCGCTGCGGGAGGCGCTGGAGGCCGCCGGGTTCGTCGTGACCCCCAAGGGTCTCCGGCTGGGGCGGTCCTGAGGTGCCGGAGGGCGACACCGTCTACCGCGCGGCCCGGCTGCTCGACCGCAGCCTGTCCGGCCACCTGCTCACCGGCACCGACTTCCGGGTGCCCCAGCACGCCACCGCCGACCTCACCGGGGCGGCGGTCGTCGAGACCGTCAGCCGGGGCAAGCACCTGCTGACCCGGATCGCCGGACCCGGCAGCGAGCGCTGGACGCTGCACACCCACCTGAAGATGGAGGGCAGCTGGCGCGTCTACGAGCCCGGGCGCCCGTGGCGAAGGCCGGCCCACCAGGCCCGGGTGGTGCTGCGCACCGAGACCGCGGTCGCCGTCGGGTTCTCCCTCGGCATCGTCGAGCTGCTCCCGGCCGACGGCGAGGACGACGTCGTCGGACACCTCGGGCCGGACCTGCTCGGCCCCGACTGGGACGAGGACGAGGCGCTGCGCCGACTGACCGAGGCTCCGTCCCGGCCGATCGTCGAGGCGCTGCTCGACCAGACCCGGCTCGCCGGGATCGGCAACATGTACGCCGCCGAGCTCTGCTTCGTCGGCGGCGTGCACCCCGCCACCCCCGTCGGCGACGTGTCCGGCCTGACCCGGCTGGTCCGGCGCGCGCGTCAGATGCTCGACCTCAACAAGGAGCGGGCGGTGCAGTCCACGACCGGCGACCTGCGCGAGCGCGAGCGGATGTGGGTCTACCGCCGGGACCGGTCGCCGTGCCGGCGCTGCGGGACGCCGATCGCGGTCGAGATGCGCGGACCGGCGGGCCGGGAGCGGGCGTCGTACTGGTGCCCGTCGTGCCAGCCGGCGCCGGTGGATTGAGGATCAGGCGGGCTGAGGATCAGGCGGCGGAGGCGACGACCGCGCCGGCAGCCACCCGAGCGCCGACGGTGATCGGCGTGGCGGTCAGGGCGGCCTCTTCGACCGCCACCGCGTCGGAGACCTCGCGGAGCACCTCGGACAGCGTGACCTCGAGGGCCGTGCACAGGGAGGCGAGCAGCTCGGAGGAGGCCTCCTTCTGCCCGCGCTCGATCTCGGAGATGTAGCCCAGGCTCACCCGAGCCTCGGCCGAGACCTCGCGCAGCGTCATCCCACGCTCCATGCGCTGGGCGCGCAGCACGTCGCCCAACTGTCGTCGGAACAGCACCATGCGGGGTCTCCTTCCTGGCCTGTGTGGCCCAACGCTACCCGAGACCTACTTCTTCCCTCTGGAGGATGCCAGCCAGCGCCGACAGTGCCTCGTCGCAGGTGCGATCCGTGATCGTCGCGCGATCCCCCGACAGCTCGAGTGCCACCGCCTCCAGCAGCCCCGGACCGGCGAGGCCGACGTAGACCGTCCCAGGAGGCTTGCCCTCCTGCTCGCTCGGTCCCGCGACGCCCGTCGTGGCGACGCCGAAGGTCGCGCCGGTGCTGGCCCGTACACCCGAGGCCATCGCTCGAGCACACTCCGCCGAGACCACCCCGTGCTCCTCGACCACCTCGTCGGGCACGTCGAGCATCGTCTGCTTCAAGGCCGTCGCGTAGGCCACGACCCCGCCGAGATAGGTCTCCGACGCCCCCGGCGTCTCGGTGAACCGCACCGCCAGCTTCCCACCGGTGAGGGACTCCGCGGTCGCGACGGTGAACCCGCCGGCCCGCAGCAGGAGGTGGGTGCG
Source organism: Nocardioides sp. W7 (assembly GCF_022919075.1). Taxonomy (NCBI): domain Bacteria; kingdom Bacillati; phylum Actinomycetota; class Actinomycetes; order Propionibacteriales; family Nocardioidaceae; genus Nocardioides; species Nocardioides sp. W7. The sequence continues at coordinate 4,150,132 of NZ_CP095078.1, forward strand.
GGTGGCCTGCTCCTGACGATCGCGTGCGCGCATGGCCGCAGGGTATCCGGGCCGGGCGCGAGACAATCGCCCCCCGAGAGCGGCCGGTGGGAGCCGGTCCCGAGGACCGACTCCCACCGCGCGTCGTGCGGGTGCTAGCGCTTCCGGCGCACCGTGAAGGCCAGCTTTTCGCTGCTCCGCTCCAGCAGCGCACTGCCGAGGTACTGGACCGTGACCTTCTTCCGGCCGGTGCTGGAGAACGCCTTCAGCTTCAGCGTCGCCCGGCCGTTGCGGACCGTGATCGTCCTCGACCTCTGGCCCGTGACGGTGATCCGCACACTCCCGGTGGCCTTGACGCCGTCGGCTCCGGCGACCCGGACGGTGAGCGTCGCCCTGGTGCGCCTGACGACGACCTTCTTGGGCTTGACCGAGCCGCGGATGACCGAACGTGCCTTGGCCACCGTCGCCCCGAACGTCTTCGACGCCGGCGCGAAGGTGCCGTCACCGGAGTACGACGCCGTCAGCGTCACCCGACCCGGGGCGAGCGACCTGGCCGGCAGGATCACCGTGGCGACCCCACCGACGACCGGCGCGGAGCCGAGCACCCCGGCGCCCAGCTTCACCTGGACGGTGCCGGTGGCAGCGGCGTCGACCGTCACCTTCACCGACGCCGTCCTGCCGTAGGCGAGGCTCACGTCGCCGACCGAGACCGGAGTGGTCCGAGGCCCGGACCGGATCGCCAGTGGGACCGGGACCTTGGTGCCCGTCGACGCCCCCTCCAGGGTCAGCACCGCACCGTTCGACACCGAGGCCGGGAGCACCACGTCGACCGAGGCCGTGCCCTGCTCGTCGGTCTGGGCGGTGCCGATGGTCGTGGTGACCGGGAAGGTGCCCAGCACCTGCGCCCCGAGCTTCACCTGCAGCTCGGTGTCCACGATGTCGGCGCCCGTCGACATCGACCAGGAGGAGACGTCGAGGACGACGCGGTCCCCGGCGCCGTAGGTCGCGGGCGCCCCGGCCGGGAACCGCACCCCGACCGCACGCTGGCTGTAGTCGACCGGCAGCGGGTCGGTCTCCGCGAACTCCTCGAGGTAGTCGATCATCGCCTCGAGGTCGACCTTGCCCGTGTCGGCCTTCCCCGTGCCGTTGTTCAGCTCGAAGAAGTTGTCGCCGCCCGAGGCCAGGAAGGAGTTCACCGTCACCGAGTAGCTCGCGGTCGGGCTGATCGGCGCCCCGTCGAGCCAGATGCCCGTCACCTCGCCCAGCTGCTGACCGGGCTTCGCCGGGTCGTCGTACTGGTAGTAGGTGTAGGTCAGGCCCTCGGACACGCCGAGCCGCAGGAAGGCGCGGGACGGCACGTTGCCCGCCGAGTCGCGCTGCCACTGCTGCTCGAGGACCTTCTCGATCTGCTCGCCGGTCAGGTCCATGTTCACCAGGGTGTTGGCGAAGGGCTGGACGACTGCGGCGTCCTTGTAGGTGAGGTTGCGCTCGGCGCCGGAGACGGTCCCGATCATGTCCGCCCGCAGGCCGCCGGGATTCATGAACGCGATCTGCGCCGCCCCGGCCTCGGGGGTCTCCGTCGCCCACCGCTGGACCTCCGCGACCAGGTTGCCCAGCGTCGACTCGCCACCACGGTTCTCCGTCGTGGTGTCGCCCAGCTTGGCCCGGTTGAACGGGGCCTCGATCTCGCCGACCTTCACGGCACCGCGGATGTCCGCCTCGGCCTTCGCGGCGGCGACCGTGTCCGCGACCTCGGCGTCCGGCTCGAAGCCGGCGCCGGCGACGCCGACGATGTCCTGCGCCACCGCGACCAGGTCGTCGGTGTCGTTGTCGTAGGTGAACAGCAACTGGTTGAGGTTGGTGCCGTACTGGCCGGCCGAGACGACCGGTCGCGTCTTGACCGCACGGTCCGCCCAACCGGGCACGGGTACGGCGAAGCTGTACGCCAGGTGCGTGTGACCGGAGACAATCGCGTCGACGTCGTCGTCGACGTTGTTCACGATGTGCCCGAAGGCCGTCGTCTCGTCCGTGGCGGACGTGTACGTCGCCTGCGAGGCACCCTCGTGGACGAGCAGGACCACCAGGTCGGCGGGATCGGGACCGGACTTCAGCTCGGCCGTCGCCGCGTTGGTCGCGTCGACGATGTCGGTGACGGTGACGCCCGCGATGCCCGCCGGGGCCACCAGCGACGGCAGGTCCTCGGTCACCGCACCGACGAAGCCGACCTTGATCTCGCCGGCGTCGGTGTCGAAGGTCTCCGTCCAGGAGTCGGCCAGTTCCGGCTCGCCCGCGGGAGCCTCGACGTTGGCCGCGATGTACTCCCAGTCCGCACGGTCGTGGACCCGCCCGAGGAAGTCGTCGTAGCCCTTGTCGAACTCGTGGTTGCCCGCTGCGGAGACGTCGAGTCCGGCTTCGTTGAGCGCCTCGATCGTGGGCTCGTCGTCCTGGATGAACGACTCGAACGTCGAGGCACCGATCAGGTCACCGGCCGCTGCGAATACGGTGTCGGGGTTCTCGGCCTCGAGCTCCTTGACCGCGCCGGCCAGCACTGCCGCACCGGCGCCGTTCGCACCGTCCGGCAACAGCCGGCCATGGAAGTCGTTGGTCGCCAGCAGCTGGATGGTGGAGTAGTCGGTCCCGTAGTCCTCCAGGTCGAGACCCACGATGGCCGGGTTGTGGTCGGAGGCCGCGAACGGGCTGTCGCCCTGGAAGAAGTTCGTGGCGTTGTAGTTGAAACGGCTGTACTGGAACGCGATCGACTCGGCCGCGTTGATGTCCCAGATGTCGGCACCCACGACGAGGTCCATGGCGGCCTCGTTGCCGAGCACGTGGTCGACCGACCCGGACAGGCCGCTGAAGGAGTAGGTCTCCTCACCGCCCTGGCTGGACTCGATAGCCTCGTAGCCCGCGGTGTAGAGGACGTGCATGGGGTCCTCGTGGGTGTAGGAGTTGAAGTCACCCGCGAGGAACACCGCCTCGATGCCGCGCGCGGAGGCGAACTGCTCGGCGAACGCCGCCAGCTTCTGCGCCTGGCGCGTGCGGTCGCCGTTGAAAGCGCCGGTGTCGGCGTTGTTGGCGTTGTCGCCGGTCGCGGCCGGGTCGCTGTCGCCCTTCGACTTGAAGTGGTTGGCGATCACCGCGAACGACTGGGAGTCGAGCGCCCCGCGGGGCTTGAACGCCTGGGCCAGCGGCTCGCGGGCGTTGGCGAACACACCTGCCGGCGTGCCGGTCGCTGCGTTCGCGTTGGCGGACTCGTCGAGGTACAGGTCGGAGGCCCCGACCGGGTCGACGGTCTGGGGCTTGTAGATGAAGGCCGACCGGATGACGTCCTGGAGACCGACCGCACCGGACTGGACGGCCTCGGTCGGGCTGGTGACCAGCTTCCAGGTGGTGGAGCCCGCGTCCGTGTTGAGGGCGTTCACCAGGGCGACCAGTGCGTCGTCGCGGTTGTTGCCCTCACCCGGGAGCTTGATCGAGTTCTCGATCTCCTCCAGGGCGACGATGTCCGCGTCGAGGCGGTTGATCGCCGTGACGATCTTGGCCTGCTGCCGCAGGAAGCTGTCCTCGGTGGCCGCCCCACGCACCCCGTTTCCGGTGATCTCGCCGTTCACCACCGTGCCGCAGGAGTCGACCGCGATCGGGTTGCCGGCGCGGTCCTCGTAGAAGTCGCAGTCCACCGTCAGGCGGGCCGCAGCCCCGTTCTCGAGGTAGTCCTCGCCGGTGGTGTTGAAGTAGTTCAGGACGTTGAACGTGGCGATCTTGAGGTCGCCCGGCACGTTCACCGGGTTCTCGTTGCCCGTCCGGGTGTTCGTGAAGGTGGCGACGTCGGCGCCGCTGTCCGTCACCTGCGCGGTCGGCTGGAACTTCCACGTGCTGTTGCGCCAGTCGAGCACCACCGGATCCGTGAGCGTCGCCTCGGCGCCCACCCGGATCGGGTTGCTCGGCGAGAGCCACGGCAGCGGCTGGTTCTTGGCCGTCGCGTTCGTCATGTAGTTGAGCGACGAACCGTCGTCGAGAGAGACGGCGCGCTCGGCGTTCTCCGCCTTGATGACGGCCAGGCCGGTGCTGTCGTCGTCGCGGACGTACTCGGTCGGCTGGCGCAACGGGGCGTTCCCCGTCGCCAACCCGATCTCGGCGAACGTGTTGAGGTTGTAGGTGTTGGTGACCGTGAAGGTGTCGGTCGGGGAGACCAGCTCACCCTCGCGGTCCTCGCGAGTGGCCTCGGTGGTCGGGTAGGCGATCGACCGCGGCGTCACGGTGCCCAGCGGGTCGACCTCGGTCACGCCCGACGGCGACGTCGGCGAGATCTGGGTCAGGCCGTTGAACTCGGAGACGGCGCCCGTGACCCGGATCGAGTCGCCGAGGGCGACGCCCGTCGGGATGTTGGCGTAGGTGGGACCGCCGTAGACGAAGATCGCGTCGGACGAGCCGTCCGTGTCGGCGCCCGGGGTCTGGAGGTACAGGCCGTTGAAGCCCCCGGCCGGGTAGATGGCGGTGACGACGCCCGTGGTCACCACGGTCTTGCCGACCTCGGGCGAGGACGAATCGTCGCCCTGGATCTCGGCGATCGTCTTGGCCGCCGGGACCTCGGACACGGTGATCGAGAACGTCTCGGTGTCGGTCTGGGCCGGAGTGCTGGCGTCGGTCGCCGTGATGGTGACCTCAGTCGTGCCGACGGTCGTCGGCGTGCCGGTGATCTGGTTGCCCGCCAGCGTCAGGCCGGCCGGGAGCGGGCTCGTCTGCCAGGTGATCGGCGCGGTGCCGCTGACGGCGGTGAGGGTGATCGGCGCGATCGCCTGACCCACGAACACGCTCTTGTCGCCCGGGTCCGCCGCGGAGAACGGCACGACCTCAGGGAGGGTCTCGCCGGCCGCGTTGGTGGGGGTCGGCGTGCCCGCGGCGAAGTCGGTGCTGTTGTTGTCGTTGTCGGTGCTGACCGTGGTCCGGCTGAACGACTTCGTGTTGTCGGTGACTCCGGTCGCCGCAGCCGTCTCGTAGGTGTTCGACGTGCCGAACCCGACGAGGTCGATGACCTGCGGGTTGTTCAGGACCGACGCGGTCCCCGGGTTGATCGCCGACGTGCCGTTGGCGATCCAGATCGTGCCGTTCGTGCCGCCCGCCAGGACACCGGTGGCGACCAGGTCGGCGGCCGGCAGGTTGGTGCCGTTGGCCGTCGGGGCCGTCAGCCGGACCAGGAAGGTCTTCCCGGGCTGGACGGTGCCGGACAGCGTGGCCACGCCGCTCGCGACAGCCGCCCCGGTCGCCGAGCGGTACTGCACCGAGGTGCCGGCCAGATCGATCGGGCTGGCTGTTGGGTTGTAGAGCTCGATGAAGTCGGCGTTCCTGACGGCGTTGGCGTTGCCGCCGTTGCCGTAGAACTCCGAGATGACGATGCCGGAGCTGGCGGCCGAGGCGATCGGCGGCGACACGAGCTGCAGACCGGCGACGGCCAGACCGAGGCCGAGGGCAGCGGAGACGCGCTGCCGGGTGCGTGAGGACACGTGGGGGGACCTTTCGACGACACGAGCGAACGGGGCGACCGTAACCCGCCGAAACGGGAACCTGTCCTGTTGATCGCGTGAACGCGACGTAACAACTTGACCCAAGTCGGGACAACGGCGGAGGACTACCGCAGCCTCCGCCAAACCGCCGCGGCTTCTTTGTCGGGATCTACCGTTGCCCGGTACGACGACGCCGGCCGGGGGCCCCTGGGCCCCCGGCCGGCGCCAGGTCGTTACGTGCGTCCGGGACTAGCGTCGGGACACGCGGATCCGGATCGTGCGCGAGATCCGCTTGACGGTCGCACTGCCGAGGTAGGTCACCTGGATCCGCTTCCTGCCGGGCACCCGGAACGCGGGCAGCCACATCACGGCCCGGCCGTTGACGAGCGGCAGCCGGACCCGCTGGCCCCCGACGATGACGACCCGGACCGTCCCGCTCACGCTGTCGAGGGTGGTCGGCGGCCGTACCCGGATGGCGAGCAGCGGGCGGTGGCGGCGTACGACGATCCGCTTGGCCTTGACGTCGAGCAGGAGCTTGCGCGGGGCGGCCTTGGCGACGCCCACCCGGGTCTCCGATCCGGCGTTCGAGGCCAGGTTGTCGTCGCCGAGGTAGGCGACGCGGAGTCGGTGATAGCCGGGCACCAGGGCCCGCCCGCTCACTTCGAGCGTGACCTTGCCGTCGACCAGGTCGGCTCGCCGGATCAGCCGGTCGCCGTCCATCAGCCGCACCCGCCCGGCGGCGGCGAGGGGCCCGCTGACGGTCACGGGGACCGACCAGCCCTGGCCGTAGGTGAGCTTCGCCGGCAGCGGGGCAGACAGGGTCGAGGCGAGCTTCGGCAGCGCGGCGCCGACGACGGTCCGGCTGGGCTCGGCGACCAGGGCGAGACCCTGCTCCCCCGCCAGGTCGGCGGGCACGGTCAGGTCCACCGAGGCGGCCCCGTTCGTGACCGGGAAGGTGCCGAGCTCGCGGTAGCTCGCCCCGGAGACGGCGAACGCCTTCACCCGGGTGTTGGCCGGGCTGCCCTGCGAGGTCAGGTCCAGGTCGGCCAGGTCGACGTCGACCTGCGCACCAGCGGTGATCGTGTCGGGCAGCGTGCCGCTCACCTCGACCTGCTGGCGGGCGTAGTCCGGACGCACCGTCCCGGCCTTGCGCAGGTGAGCGGCGAACATCTCGATGTCGAGGATGCCCGTGTCGGTCACCTTGCCCCGGGAGAAGGCCGTGAACCCGTCGGCGCCCCCGGCGAGGAAGTTCAGCGTGGAGACGGTGTACGGCGTCGCCGGCTCCAGCACCTTGCCGTCGAGCCGGATCGAGGTGATCCGGTCGCCGGCCGGCCGACTCGGGTCGGCGGTCACGCGCAGGTTGTCCGACACCCCGAGCTGGAGGTACGGGTCCTCGGCGTCGTTGCGCCACTGCTGCTCGAACAGCTGGTCGATCTGCGCCCCGGTCAGCTCGACCAGGGCGACGGTGTTCCCGAACGGCAGCACGGCCGCGGCCTCGGCGTAGGTGATCACCCGGTCGGCGTTGAGGGGGTTCTGGCTCGTGTCGCCGGCCGCGAGCAGCTCGGCACGCAGCCCGCCGGGGTTGGTGACCCCGAAGTCAGGGTCGCCGACCGCGGGTCCGGCGAGGAGGGTCTCGGCGACCAGGTTGCCGAGCGTCGACTCCGAGGCCCGGTCGTCACGGCTGCCGCCGGTGTAGCGGCCGCCGGTGTAGGTCCCGCCGGTGAAGGCGGTGGTGATGTCACCGACCTGCCGGCCGACCGCCTGGCTGCCGACCTGGGCTGCGTTGGCCAGCGCCGCGTCCACGATGGTCTTGACCTTCGCGACCGCCGGGAGCGCGGTGTTCTCCTGGGCGACCCGCGCGACGTTCGCGGCGTCGTACGCCGTCACCGCATCGGTGTCGGGGTCGTAGGTCAGCGTGACCTGGCCGAGGTTGGCGCCGTACGACCCGGTCTGCACGATCGGTCGCGTCGTCGCGGCGCCGGGGACGGGCGCGTCCCAGGCGTAGGTGGCGTGGCTGTGGCCGGTGAAGATGACGTCCACCGCGGCGACCGTGTCGTTGACGATCGAGGCGAACGCCCCGCCCTTCGCGACCTCGCCGGCCAGGGTGGAGGCGGGCTCGCCGACCCCGGCGCCCTCGTGGTACTCGGCCACCACGACGTCGGCCTCGCCGTTGCTGGGGTCGGCATCGGTGAGCTGCGCCGCCACCCGGTTGACGGCCTGGACCGGGTTCCCGAAGTCCAGGTCGGCGATGCCGGCGGGCGAGACGATGGTCGCCGTCTCCTGGGTGACCACCCCGATGACGCCGACCGTGACCCCGCCGACCTCGAAGGTGTCGTACTCCGGGAGCGCCGGTGTCGTGGTGCCCTTCCGGTAGACGTTCGCGCCGAGGTAGCGCCAGTCGGCCCGCGCCTCGACCCGGCCGGTGAGGTCCGCGGCGCCCTTGTCGAACTCGTGGTTGCCGACCGCGGAGCTCTTCAGCCCCAGGGCGTTCAGGACGTCGATGGTCGGGTTGTCCTGCTGGACGCTCGAGGCGAACACTGTGGCGCCGACGTTGTCGCCGGCGGAGAGCAGCAGCGTGTTCGGCTCGGCCGCCCGGAGGTTCTCGACGGTGGTCGCGAACTTCGTGGTGTTCGCGTCGATGCGGCCGTGGAAGTCGTTGAGGTTGAGCAGCTGCAGCTCGACCGGGTCGGCGGCGTGGGCGGCGGGCGCGGCCACCACGCTGAGTGCGGTCCCGGCCAGGCCGAGGGCCGTGGCGGAGGCGACGGCGCGCAGGACGCGGCGGGAGGGATGCGGAGCTGGCACGGCGGAGGGGGCCTTTCCCGAGGTCGGTGTGTGCCTCGGACCCTAACCGCTGTGGTGCCCGGATTTCGTAGGTCGCGCGGGTGTCAGCGCAACCGGGCGCGCTGCTTCCACACGTCGCGGTAGAACTCGAAGCCGGACCAGAGGGTCAGCCCCACGGCGACCACCAGGCACGCCTGCGACACGTAGAACAGCACCTCGCCGGGCGTCTGCAGCCAGCTCGGGAGGTCCTCGTCGCGCAGCGGCAGGATCAGGCCGCCGAGCGCCAGGGCCTGGAAGGTGGTCTTCAGCTTGCCGAGGTCCTTGGCCGCGATCACGACCTTCTTCAGCACCGAGAGCCGCAGCAGCGTGACGCTCCACTCGCGCAGGAGCACCACCACGGTGACCCACCACCAGACGTCGCCCACGATCGAGAGCCCGATCAGCGCCATCCCGGTGATCGCCTTGTCGGCGATCGGGTCGGCGATCTTGCCGAAGTCGGTGACCAGGTTGCGGGCGCGGGCGATGTCGCCGTCGATCTTGTCGGTGATCATCGCGACGGCGAAGATCACCCAGGCGACGGTGCGCCACGTGATCGACTCACCGCCGTCGATCAGCAGTGCCCAGGCGAAGAACGGGACCAGCACGATCCGCAGGGTCGTGAGGACGTTGGGCAGGTTGAAGTTGCTGACCCGCTGCTGCTCGATCCCGCTCACTCAGACCTCCTCGGCGATCAGGTCGACGCCGTCGGTGGCAACCACCACGGCCGAGACCAGGGCGCCCACCTCGGCCGTGGCACCGGGCAGGTACGTCGTGCCGTCGACCTCGGGACCCTGGTGGGCGGCCCGGCCGGCGACCTCGCCCTCGTCGACCGACTCCACGAGCACCTCGACGACCTCGCCGATCCGCTCCTCGGCCCGCTGGGCGTTGAGCTCCTCGACGAGGGACTGCACGTGCTCGGTGCGGGCGCGGACCTCGTCCTCGTCGAGCTTGCCGTCGTACGTCGCCGCCTCGGTGCCGTCCTCGTCGGAGTAGCCGAAGACGCCGGTGACGTCCATCCGGGCCGCGACCAGGAAGTCGCACAGCGTCTGCAGCTCGTCCTCGGTCTCGCCGGGGAAGCCGACGATCACGTTGGACCGCACGCCCGCCGTCGGCGCCAGCCGGCGCGCCTGGTCGAGCAGGCCCAGGAAGCTCTCGGGGTCACCGAAGCGACGCATCCGGCGCAGCACCGTGGCGCTCGCGTGCTGGAAGGAGAGGTCGAAGTACGGCACCACGCCCGGCGTCGTCGCGATCGCCTCGATCAGCCCCGGCCGGGTCTCGGCGGGCTGCAGGTAGGAGACCCGGACCCGGTCGACGCCGTCGACCGCGGCCAGCTCCGGCAGCAGCATCTCGAGGAGGCGCAGGTCGCCGAGGTCCTTGCCGTACGACGTGGAGTTCTCCGAGACCAGGAACAGCTCGCGGGCTCCCTGGCTCGCCAGCCAGTGCGCCTCGGCCAGCACGTCGGCGGGCCGTCGGCTGACGAACGATCCGCGGAACGCCGGGATCGCGCAGAACGTGCAGCGTCGGTCGCAGCCGCTCGCGAGCTTCAGCGGCGCCATCGGGCCGCCGTCGAGCCGGCGACGCAGCCCGCGCGGCCCGGTCACCGGACCGCCGATGCCGACGTCCCCGCTGGTCGCGACCGCGTGGCCCGGCACGCTCAGCGTGGTGGCGTCGCGCTCGGCCGGCGAGATCGGCAGCAGCCGGCGACGATCCTGCGGGGTGTGCGCCTGGTGGGTCTCCCCCGCCACGATCGAGCGCAGCCGCGCCGCGATGTCGGGGTAGTCGTCGAAGCCCAGCACCGCGTCGGCCTCGGGCAGCGACTCGGCCAGGTCCTTGCCGTAGCGCTCGGCCAGGCAGCCCACGGCCACGACGGCCTGGGTGCGGCCGGTGTCCTTGAGATCGGCGGCCTGCAGCAGGGTGTCGACCGAGTCCTTCTTGGCCGCCTCGACGAAGCCGCAGGTGTTGACGACGACGGTGTCGGCGTCCGCCGGGTCGTCGACCAGCAGGAAGCCGTCGGCCTCCAGTCGGCCCGCGAGCTCTTCGGAGTCCACCTCGTTGCGGGCACACCCGAGGGTCACGAGGGCGACCGACAGCAGGGTGTCGCGGGCGGGGGTCGTCTCAGTGGTCTGGCTCATGGTCGTTCCCGAGTATGACCGCCCGGGGACCCCGCCCGCGAACCGCGACCCCCGATCAGACGGGTTCCGTGTCCGGTTTCACGGTCAGCACCGGGCAGACCGCGCCCAGGATCACCCGCTGCGCGACGCTGCCCATCAGCAGCTTGCCGACCGGCGTACGACGGCGCAGGCCCAGCACGATCAGCCGGACCCCCTCGTCCTCGGCCACCCGGAGCAGCTCGTCGGCCACGTCGGCCGCCACCACCTGCCGGACCTCGAAGGTGACCCCGTCCAGGTCGTCCCCGACGTGCTGGAGGACCTCCGGGGCGGCGAACCGCTGGTCGACGAACGCGTCGCCCTTGCTGCCGTTGACGATCAGCAGGCCGTAGCCGCGCTGCCGGGCCTCGGCAGCGGCGTGCTTCACCGCCGCCCGGCCGAACTCGTCGGGGGTGAAGCCCACCAGGATCGTGCTCATCGGTCCACCAGCTCTCGATCGTCGGACGGGTCGCCGTCCGTGGGGTCGTCGGTCCTGTCGAAGCGGGACGGGAGGAGGTAGCGAACCGCGATCGGCACCGCCAGGAAGAGGGCGATCAGCACGTAGACGATCACCGACAGCGGCTCGTTCACCAGCCCGGAGGCGTCCCCGCCGGAGAGGGCCAGCGCCTCGCGGAGCTTGGACTCCATGATCGGCCCGAGGATCACGCCGAGGATCAACGGCAGCACCGGCAGGCCGAAGCGGCGCATGGCCAGGCCGAGCAGCCCGAAGATCAGCAGCAGGAACAGGTCGAAGGCGTCCAGGTTGACCGTGTAGGCACCGAGCGAGGCGAAGAAGAGGATGCCGGCGTAGAGGTAGGGCCGCGGCACCCGCAGCAGCTTCGCCCACAGCGGCGCCAGCGGCAGGTTGAGGACGAGCAGCATGGTGTTGCCGATCAGCAGGCTGGCCAGCAGCGTCCAGACCAGGTCGGGCTGCTCGGTCATCAGCTGCGGCCCCGGCTGGATGCCGTAGCTCTGCAGCGCGGCCAGCATGATCGTGGCGGTCGCGGTGACCGGCAGGCCCATCGCGAGCAGCGGCACGAAGGTGCCGGCCGCGGAGGCGTTGTTGGCCGCCTCCGGCCCCGCCACGCCCTCGATGGCGCCCTTGCCGAACTCCTCGGGGTGCTTGGTGAGCTTCTTCTCGGCCAGGTAGGACAGGAAGGTCGGGGTCTCGGCGCCGCCGGCCGGGATCGCGCCGAACGGGAAGCCCAGCGCGGTCCCCCGCAGCCACGGCTTCCACGAGCGCCTCCAGTCCTCCTTGCCCATGAAGGGCTGGCCGACCGGCGTGATCTGCAACGGCGTACGACGCAGGTGCGCGGCGACCCAGAGGGCCTCGCCGAGCGCGAAGATGCCGACCGCCACCACCACGATGTCGAGCCGGTCGGCGAGCTGGGTGGTGCCGAAGCTCAGCCGCGGCTGCCCGGTGTTCAGGTCCAGGCCCACCAGGCCGATCGTCAGGCCGATGAAGAGCGCGATGAAGCCACGCAGCTTGGAGCTGCCGAGCACCGCGGTCACCAGCACCAGGGCCATCACCGTGATCGCGAGGTACGACGGCGCGCCGATCTTGACCGCCACCTCGGCGAGCGCCGGGGCGAAGAAGACCACGCCCATGGTCCCGATGGTGCCGGCGATGAACGACCCGATGGCGGCGGTGGCGAGCGCCTGCGCGGCCCGCCCCGCCTTGGCCATCTTGTTGCCCTCGATCGCCGTCATCACCGACGCCGACTCACCGGGGGTGTTGAGCAGGATCGAGGTCGTCGACCCGCCGTACATGCCGCCGTAGTAGATGCCGGCGAACATGATGAAGGCCTGGGTGGCCTCCAGCCCGTAGGTCACGGGCAGCAGCAGCGCCACGGCCATGGCCGGGCCGATGCCCGGCAGCACACCGACGAAGGTGCCGAGCAGCACGCCGAGCGCGGCCCAGAGCAGGTTCTCGGGGGTGACGGCCGCTTCGAGGCCGCCCCACAGCAGGTTGAGGCTGTCCATCAGAGGATCCCGTCCAGGAGGCCGGGGCTGAGCGGGATGCCGAGACCGACGTAGAAGCCGTACCAGCTGGCCACCGACATCACGATGCCGACGAGCACGTCCCGCACCAGCGTCGTGCTGCCGAGCGCCCAGGCGGCGCCCGCGAAGAGCAGCGCCCCGGAGATGGCCCAGCCGAGCACGCTGATGGTCGCGATCGTGAAGACCAGGACGCCGACGAGCTTGCCGACCGTCACCCAGTCCGCGGGGGTGTCCAGGTCGATGTCCTCGCCGTCGTCGGCCTCCGGGCGCGAGCCGCGCAGGGTCGCGATGACCAGCAGCACGGCCAGCAGGAGCAGCGCCGAGCCGATGACGTACGGGAACACGCGCGGGCCCACCGGGTCGGCGAACCCGACCTCGAGGGTGGTGGCGTCGTACAGGGTGTAGCCGCCCAGCAGGGCGAGGAAGCCGGCCAGTCCGAACTGGGCGCGGTCGATCCGGACCGGCTCGGTGGCCGGCGGGGTGGTCTCGTGGCTCGTCTCGGTCACAGCAGACCGACCTCCTCCAGGGTCGACGCGACGCGCGCGTCCTGTTCGTTCAGGAACTCGCCGAACTCGTCGCCGGTCTTCAGCGCATCGGTCCAGCCGTTGTCCTCGAGGGCCTGCTCCCACTCCGGGGTCGCGTGCATCTCCTCGATGAACCCGATCAGCTCGTCGCGGCGCTCGTCGGAGATGTCCGGCGGCGCGAGCACCCCGCGCCAGTTGGTGAACACCAGGTCGATGCCCGACTCGGTCAGCGTGGGCGCGTCCTTGACCGACTCACCCGAGAGCCGCTCCTCGCCGGAGACGGCGAGCACCCGCAGCTCGCCGGCCTCGATCTGGCCCTCGAACTCGCCGAGACCCGAGAAGCCGACCGCGATCTTCTCGCCGAGCAGGGCGCTGGTGAGCGGCCCGCCGCCGTCGTACGGCACGTAGCGGACGTCCGACGGCTTGATGTCGACCGCCTCGGCGAGCTGCATCGGGAACAGGTGGTCGGGGCCGCCGGGGCTGGAGCCGCCGCCGACGGCGATGCCGGACGGGTCGGCCTGCCAGGCCGCGACGAAGTCGTCGATGGTCTGGTACGGCGAGTCCGCCGGCACCAGCACGCCCTCCTGGTCCTCGATCAGCTGGGCGATCGGGGTGGCGTCGGTGACCTTGTAGGGCAGGGCGAAGGAGTACGCCGAGCCCACCACGCCGAGACCCATGGTCATCAGCGTGTGCTCGTCGCCGGACGCGCCCATCAGCCGGGTCAGGGCGACCGAGCCGCCCGCGCCGAGGATGTTGGTGACCTCGAAGTCGCCGCCGGTGATGTCGGTCTGGTCGAAGACGCTCACCGCGGCGCGGCCGGTCTGGTCGTACCCCCCGCCGGGGCTGTTGGGGATCCACATCGCCAGGTCGCGGCTCTCGTCGCCCCGGGTGACTCCGCACCCGGCGGACGCGGTCACCGCGACCAGCGCGACCGCGGCCGCGACCGCTCGTGTTGCCGTCAGCATGTTTCTCCTGTCAGGTTCCGTGGTGACGAGCATCCCCACCAATGTGGTACCCGTCACGCTTCGGTAACCAAAGGAGGTTGTGGAACTTGTGGTCACGTGGCGCACGGGTGTCGCTCGCCGGTCAGTTCCTGGCCCTCCAGCTCGCCGTGCTGCTGGTCGTCCTCGTCGTGGTCAGCGTGTTCTCGGTCCGGCAGAACGACGCGGACTTCCGCGACCAGCGACGTGACCGGATGACCTCGGCGGCCGAGGCGGTCGCCAGCACGGCGGCCGTCCAGGACGGCCTGGAGGGCGAGCCGGACCGGATGGCGCTGGTGTTCTCGCTCCAGCAGCGGGCCGACGACGTCGGCGCGTCGGTGGCCTTCCTGACCGACACCGACGGCACCGTGCTCGTCAGCACCGATCCCACCCGCGAGGGCGAGGCGGTCGACCTCGGCGAGCAGGAGGTGGTCGGGCGCCGCTCGTTCGGCGAGACAGACGACCGCGGCGCACGGGCGATCGCCGTGTCGGTACCGGTGATCGCCAACAACAGCCCCGACGACGGGCCGCCGGCGGCGGGCACCCTCGTGGGCGGGGTGGTGATGCTGGAGACGTACCCGCCCCTGAGCGAACGGCTCGACAACGCCTTCGACGACCTGCTGATCTTCCTCGCCCTCGGCCTCGCGCTCGGCGGCGCGGGCTCGTGGCTGCTGTCGCGCCTCATCAAGCGCCGTACCCGTGGCCTGGAGCCGGCCGAGATCGCCGCGCTGGCCGACCAGCGCGAGGCGCTGCTGACCTCGATCAGGGAGGGGTTGGTCGCGATCAGCGCCGACGGCGTCGTCACGGTGCTCAGCGAGAGCGCCCGCGAGCTGCTCAACCTGCCCCCCGACGCGCAGGGCCGGCCGCTCGACGGTCTCGACCTCGAGCCGCGGGTCCGCGACCTGCTGGCCGGGAGCGACCAGGTGCAGGACGCCGTGCTGCTCGTCGACGGCCGACTCGTCGTGGTCAACCGCAACCCGGTCGAGGCCTCCGGGCGCTCCGCCGGGACGGTCGTGACGCTCCGCGACCGCACCGAGCTGCTCGCCATGCAGAGCGAGCTCAGCGCGCGCCAGGGCGTCACCGAGACGCTGCGCGCCCAGACCCACGAGTTCAGCAACCAGCTGCACACCATCTCCGGTCTGCTCCAGCTGCAGGAGTACGACGAGGCCGGCCGGCTGATCGGCACCCTGACCCGGCGCCGCGCCGAGATCAGCGACGCCGTCACCGGGATCGTCGAGGACCCGGCCGTCGCCGCCCTGCTCATCGCCAAGACCAGCCTCGCCGCCGAGCGTCGGGTCGAGCTCCGGCTCGACGAGGACAGCGCACTCCCCCGACTCGGTCCCGACCTGTCGGCCGACGTCGGCACGGTGCTGGGCAACCTCGTCGACAACGCCGTAGACGCGGTGGCCTCCACCGGGGAGCCCGGGAGCGTCGACGTCCGGCTGCTCGTGGACGGCGACGAGCTCGTCCTCCAGGTGGCCGACACCGGACCCGGCGTACCGACCGAGCAGGTGGCCTCGGTCTTCCGCCGCGGCTTCACCACCAAGCCGTCGGACGCCAGCGGCCGCGGGGTGGGGCTCGCCCTCGTTCAGGTCGTGTGCGAGCGCCGGGGCGGCTCCGTCTCGGTGCACAACGAGGACGGCGCGGTCTTCACCGCCCGGCTCCCGGCCGAGGACCTCCATGATTGAGCCATGACCGACGCTCGTAGCGACCTTCGCGTGCTCGTCGTCGACGACGACTTCATGGTCGCCTCGATCCACACCCGGTTCGTCGACCGCACGCCCGGCTTCGTCGTCGTCGGGCAGGCCGCCACCGGCGCGAGCGCGATCGCCGAGGTGCAGCGGCTCGCCCCGGACCTGGTGCTCCTCGACGTACACCTGCCGGACCTCAGCGGCATCGAGGTGCTGCGCCGGCTCCGCGGTGCCGGCAACGGCGTCGGGGTGATCGTGGTGACCGCGGCCCGGGAGGTCGACACGGTCCGGGCGGCCTCCGCCGGGGGTGCCGCGCACTACCTCGTCAAGCCGTTCGAGTACGACGATCTCGTCGCCCGCCTCGAGGCGTTCCGCCAGTCGCACGGCGCACTCGCCGGTTCGGAGGTGCCCGACCAGCACGACATCGACGCGGTCTTCGCGCCGGTGGGCCGCACCCGGGTCGCGCTCCCCAAGGGCCTGAGCCCGGAGACCGCCGCCCTGGTCCTCGCCGCCCTCGCGGACGGCGAGCTGTCAGCCGCCGAGTGTGCCGAGCGGGTCGGGGTCTCCCGGGTCAGCGCGCGGCGCTACCTGGAGCACTTCGTCGCCGAGGGCCGCTCCGCCGTCCGCCTGCAGTACGGCGGTGGCGGGCGGCCCGAGCGACGCTACCGGCGTACGACGTAGGTCTGGGTGGCGCGCTCGCCGGTCTGCCCGATCTTCTTCGGGTCGCCGTCGCCCAGCGCGACCACGAGCGAGCCGTCGGAGCTGGTGACCTTGATCGGCGTGACGACCTTCTTCAGGGTCTTCACCTGGCCGAAGGCCAGGTCGCCGGTGAAGACCAGCTGTCCGTCACCGTCGACCACCTTGACCGCCGCGCCGCCGCCGGCCGCGTCCAGCCGCAGCGAGGTGACCGAGCCGGTCGCGCTGCTGCTCAGCCCGGCCGAGCCGTCCAGCGGCGGCTCCTTGTCGAGCGCGACGGTCCCGTCCATGAACAGCCGGGCGACCGACCAGGCGAGCACCAGCACCATCACGGCCGCCACGAGCACCGACCAGCTCGGCCCGCCCCGGGTGCCGCGGATGCTGCCGCTGCCGGTCGCCAGCTCGGCCTCGAAGACCCGGCGGGCGTTCACGGGAGCGTCGGCGTACCGCTCCTCGTAGGTCGCGAGCAGCGGGGCCACGTCGATGCCGACGATCCGGGCCAGCGTCCGGAGGTGGCCGCGGGCGTAGAAGTCGCCGCCGCACGGCGCGAAGTCGTCGACCTCGATCGACTCGATCACGTGCGGACGGATCCGGGTGCGCTCCGCCAGCTGGTCCACGCTCAGCCGGAGCCGCTCGCGGGCCGCGGCCAGCTGCGGACCGATCACCGGGTCCGCGGCGGGCTCGGGCTCGACCGCCGAGTCATCAGCAATGGTGGTCCGAGTCGGCACCACTGGTGCTGACTCGGCGGGCACGGACTCCTCGACCAGGTCGACCCGGCCGGGGCGGCGCAGGGCACGCACCGCCGTGTGCTCGATGTCGTCCTCGTCCGCCGTCGCGAGGTCGCTGCGGACCTCGATGCGGGCGGCGGAGACCGGGTCGCGCAGCGGGGACGGCGTGGGTGTGCTGTCCTCCTGGGCGGCCACCTGCTCCTCGGAGATCGCCTCGTCCTCGGTCGGCCCGTCGGCCCGTCCCTCGGCAGGAGTACGCCGCAGCCGCGCCAGCCCGTTGATCGCGCCGGCCAGCCAGGGCCGCGGGTCGGGCAACCGCCGCTCCTCCACAACATCCCCGGCCTCGTCCTCCGCCGAGTCAGCAGAAGTGGCGGCGCGAGTCAGCACTACTGGTGCTGACTCGGCGGGTTCGGGCTCGGGCTCGGGCACCTCGGCCGGCTCCTCCGCCGACTCGGCGGACTCCGGCTCGTCGGCGTAGTCGTCGTACACCTCGACCACCTCGGCCGCACCCGCGGCGAGGGCGTCGAGGGCAGCGGTGAGGTCGTCACCGGCGCCGGTGACCCGGACCGAGAGCGACAGCGGCACGGACAGCGGCTCGCCCTCGACCGGGAAGACCTCCAGCCGGCCGTCGCGCAGCACGCTGGTGCGCGGCAGGTGCTCGAGCGCCTCGACGGCCTCCCACGGCATGCCGTGCCAGGCCCGGCCCTGCCGGACCCGCAGGCCCTGGGCGTCCGCGACCAGCAGCGGGGTCCGGGCGTCGACGAAGGCCTGCAGCCAGGCCGCCGCGACGACGCCCATGACCAGGCAGATGGCCCAGTCCAGCCAGGCGCCGGACCCGCTCGCGCGGGAGAGATAGAGGATCGCGACGACGGCCGCGGCGGCGCCGATGGCGCCGGCCAGGCCGGCGTTGCGGCGCACGGTCACCTCGGTGGCCGGGGCGGTGGCCTCGACCCGATCGGTGGTCTCGGTCTCGGTCTCGTGGTCGTGGTCGTGGTCGTGCAGCTGTTCGCTCACATCTCCCCCTGCAGGGTCGCGATGACGCCGTCGATCTCGTCGGGCTTGACCAGCACGTCGCGGGCCTTGGAGCCCTCGCTGGGTCCGACCACGCCGCGGCTCTCCATGATGTCCATCAACCGGCCGGCCTTGGCGAAGCCGACCCGCAGCTTGCGCTGCAGCATCGAGGTCGAGCCGAACTGGGTCGACACGACCAGCTCGACCGCCTGGATCACCAGGTCCAGGTCGTCGCCGATGTCGTCGTCGAGGTCGCGCTTGGACGCGGCCGGAGCCGTGACGTCCTCGCGGTAGGTCGGCTCCAGCTGGCCCTTGCAGTGCTTGACGACCTGGGCGATCTCCGCCTCGGTCACCCACGCCCCCTGCACCCGGATCGGCTTGGAGGCACCCATCGGCAGGAACAGCCCGTCGCCCTGGCCGACCAGCTTCTCCGCACCCGGCTGGTCCAGGATGACCCGGCTGTCGGTGACGGAGGAGGTGGCGAAGGCCAGCCGCGACGGCACGTTGGCCTTGATCAGGCCGGTGACCACGTCGACCGAGGGCCGCTGGGTCGCCAGCACCAGGTGGATGCCCGCCGCCCGCGCCAGCTGGGTGATCCGCACGATCGCGTCCTCGACGTCGCGCGGGGCGACCATCATCAGGTCGGCGAGCTCGTCGACGATCACCAGCAGGTACGGGTACGGCGACAGCACGCGCTCCGAGCCGGCCGGCAGCTCGACGGTGCCGGCCCGGACCGCCTTGTTGAAGTCGTCGATGTGGCGGAAGCCGAAGTTGGCCAGGTCGTCGTAGCGCAGGTCCATCTCGCGCACGACCCAGGCCAGCGCCTCGGCGGCCTTCTTGGGGTTGGTGATGATCGGGGTGATCAGGTGCGGGACGCCCTCGTAGGCGTTCAGCTCGACCCGCTTGGGGTCGACCATGATCATCCGCACCTCGTCGGGCGTGGAGCGCATCAGGACCGAGGTGATCATCGAGTTGATGAACGACGACTTGCCCGAGCCCGTGGCGCCGGCGACGAGCAGGTGCGGCATCTTGGCCAGGTTCGCGACCACGAAGCCGCCCTCGACGTCCTTGCCGAGCCCGGCGATCATCGGGTGGTGCGCCGACCGGGACGCGTTGGAGCGCAGCACGTCACCCAGGGAGACGATCTCCTTGTCGACGTTGGGGATCTCCACGCCGACCGCGGACTTGCCCGGGATCGGCGAGAGGATCCGCACGTCGGCGGAGGCCACCGCGTAGGCGATGTTCTTCTGGATGTTCATGATCTTCTCGACCTTGACGCCCGGGCCGAGCTCGACCTCGTAGCGCGTGACCGTCGGGCCGCGGGTGTAGCCGGTGACCTGGGCGTCGATGGTGAACTCGTCCATCACCTGCATCAGCCGGTCGACGACCGCGTCGCTGGCCTTCGACCTCGCCTTGTGCACCGAGCCGGGCTTGAGCACCTCGTCGGCCGGCAGCGAGTAGACGACGTCGCCGGAGAGAGCGAGCTGCTCGACCCGGGCGGGCAGCGGGGTGTGCGGCGGCGGCACCAGGTCGCCCTTGACCGCAGGACGCTCCGCGGTGTCGTCGGGGCCGCGGGTCGGGGGCAGGTCGAGGTCGACCTCGACCTCGACCTCGTCCTCCGCCTCGGGCGAGAAGAGGTCGACGCCGACGTCGTGCAGGTCGTCCTCCTCCAGCGCCACGTCGATCGCGTCCTTCTTGCGGCCGCGCTTGCGGGCCTCGCGGTCCTCCAGGACGGGCGTGTCGTACGCCGGGTCGCCGAGGTCGGGGTCGATCTCGTCGTCCTCGCCCTTGCGGCCCCGGGTGCGCACCGGGCGGGTCGGCTCGTCGTCGTAGTGCTCGCGGCCGAGCAGCCGGTCGCCGAGCTCGGCGAGCCGCTCGGGCACCTGGTAGAGCGGGGTCGCGGTGACGACGAGGACGCCGAAGAACGCGACCAGGGCCAGCAGCGGCACGACGACGTACGGCGTGCGGAGCAGGTCGAGCAGGACCGAGGAGACCACGAAGCCGATGGCTCCGCCGGCGTCCTGCAGCGGCCCGGTGTCGCCGTCGATCGGCTCGGGTGAGCCGTTGGCGACGTGCACGATGCCGAGCACGCCGAAGGCGACGGCCGTCCAGCCGATCACCTGACGCCCGACCGGGCCGTTCTGCTCGGGGTCGCGCAGGGTCCGCCAGCCGGTCCACACCAAGACGAGCGGGACGAACCAGCCGAGCTTGCCGACCGTGCCGGCGACCGCGGTGCGGGTGAAGCCCATGACGTCGCCGCCGGGCTGGAACCAGACCGCGGCCGCGACCACCAGGGCGATGCCGATGAGGAACAGGCCGGCGCCGTCTCGTCGGTGCGCCGGGTCGAGGTCTCGGGCACTGCGTCCGATGCCGCGAGCGGCCGCTCCGATGCCGTGCGCGACGGCGAGCCAGACCGCGACCAGGCCGCGGACGAGCCCGGTGAACAGTCGGGCGACCGGTCCGGGCCCGCTGCGCACCGCTCGGGGTGCCGGGCGCGAGGTCCGCCCCCGAGAGCTCTTCGCGGGGGCGCGCTTCGTGGGTCGCTTGGCCGGCTGCTTGCCGGTCCGCGACGAACTGGTGCGGCTGGTACTGGTACTCCGGGCACGGGTGCTCGAGCCGCTTCGTCCCGAGCCTCGCGACCCGGAAGTGGACGTGCTCTTGCTCCGCGACCCCGGCGGGGAAGACGTACGGGTCGCCATGCTCCCGACCCTAGGCGATCGTCACACCCGCCACAGGGACCCCACGAGTGACGGAGCGGCGTGTCGTCACTCGCGGCGGTCCGGCCCATCCCTCGCTGCGGGTCGCCTCACCCAAAAGTGTCGGATCCCCTGGACCGGAACCAGCACCTGTCCCTAGGGTTCGGCTGCGACGGGCCGGGCCGTCGGATCGATTTCGTCCACTCCGAGGGGTAGCAATCGTGAAGACCGTCCGGCAAGGGCTCAGCCTTGCGCTGCTGGGGGCCGGCCTCGTGGCCGTCCCCATGGCTCCGACCATCGCCGCTCCCGCCCCGGCCGAGCCCTCGATCGTGCCCTCGATCGTGCAGCGTCTGAAGGACGACGCCCATGGCTCGGTCCGCGTCGAGACCGAGCCGGCGACCGGCCGGGTCGGCTTCGCCCGGGCTCGCGACCTGCTCCCCTCGGTCGAGGCGACCTCGAGGACGTCCGCGGCCGCCAAGGCCTCGGCGTACCTCGACGAGTACGCCGCCGCGTTCGGCGCGCGCCGCGCCGAGCTGGAGCAGGGCGAGGTGCGCAGCACCACCGGCGGCTGGACGGTCGAGTACCACCAGTCCTACCGGGGCGTCCCGGTCTTCGGTGGGGAGCTCCGGGCCCACGTCGACGCCCAGGGCGACCTCACGGCGGTCAACGGCTTCGCCGTACCCGACCTCGACCTCTCCGTCACCCCGGTCCTCTCCCGCTCCGACGCCGCCGAGCGCGCCGTCGACCTGGTCCGGAACGCCCCGGTCGGCGACCGGGACGCCACTGCGGGGGCACCGGACCTGGAGGCCGTCAGCACCGAGCTGATGGTCTACCGGCTGGGCTCGACGCGCGGCGTCGAGGGCAGCCCGGTCCTCTCCTGGGTCGTCGAGGTGAGCAACCAGGACGACACCCGCGAGACGGTCATCCTCGACGCCCGCACCGGCAAGCCGGTGAACCGCTGGTCGATGATCGCCCACGCGCTCGACCGTGAGCTGTACGAGGCGCACGACAACGGCACGCGCGACGACTACAGCGACGACACCCGCACTCTGGAGTGGGAGGAGGGTGACCTCTTCCCCGCCGACCTCACCCAGGACCAGGAGAACGAGGTCCTGGGCGCCGGCGAGACGTACTGGCTGTTCAAGAACACCTTCGGCTACGACTCGTACGACGGCCTCGGCGCGAAGATGCTCACGGTCAACAACGATCCCCAGATCCAGTGCCCGAACGCCAGCTGGAACGGCATCTCCACCAACTACTGCTCGGGCGTCAGCTCCGACGACACGGTCGCGCACGAGTGGGGCCACGCCTACACCGAGTACACCTCCGAGCTCGTCTACCAGTGGCAGTCGGGGGCGATGAACGAGGCCTACTCCGACATCTGGGGCGAGACGGTCGACCTGCTCAACGACCGGATGGACGACCACGACCAGGCCCCGCGCGCCGAGGGCGGCTGCTCCGTCCACAGCCCGACCCTGATCACGGTCCAGATCACCGCGCCCGCGAGCGCCGCCGGCCCCTGCCGGGCGGTCGCGGCCTCCGACGGACCGACGTTCGCCGTCGACCCGATCACCCCCGAGGTCGTGGTCGGCGCCGACAGCGCCGCCAGCGGCAGCAGCACCGACGGCTGCTCCGGGTTCACCAACGCCGCCGCGATCGCCGGCAACTGGGTCTACGTCGACGAGAACCTCGGCCCGCTCGGCTGCAGCTACACCAGCCAGGGTCAGCGCGCCGCGGCCGCCGGCGCCGCCGGCATCATCGTCGGCTCCGACCCGACGTACGCGCCCTTCGACATGAACGAGGACACCTTCGACCTCCCGGCCCTGCAGGTCGACGCCGACTCGGGCGTCCGCTTCAAGACCGCCGGCACCAGCACCGTCCGGATCGCCGCGTCGACCGTGACCGACGACCCGTCGGGTCGCTGGCTCTCGGGCGAGGAGGACCCGGAGTTCGGCGGCGCGATCCGCGACCTGTGGAACCCCACCTGCTACGGCGACCCGGGCAAGGTCTCCGACGAGGAGTACGTCTGCTCCACCGACGACAGCGGGGGCGTCCACACCAACTCCGGGGTGGTCAACCACACCTTCGCCCTGATGGTCGACGGCAGCGCCTCCTCCAACGGCGTCGCGGTGCCGGCGATCGGGCTCGACCGGGCCGCCCACCTCTTCTGGCGGACCCAGACCGAGTACCTCACCCGGACCTCGACCTTCGCCGACCTGGCCGACGGCCTCGAGGCGTCCTGCGCCGACCTGACCGGGGAGGACATCAAGCAGCTGGCCATCGGGACCGGCACCACCGGCGGCGCCCAGGTCGCCGCGCCCCTCGCGGACCCGATCACCGCGTCCGACTGCACTGCCGTGGCCTCCGCCATCCGGGCGACCGAGCTGCGCGAAGAGCCGGTCCAGTGCGCCTTCGGGCCGATCCTCGACCCGGCGACCCCGGCGCTGTGCGGCGCGGGCTTCCGCACCGAGGTCGCGTTCGCCGAGGACTTCGAGGACGGTCTCGCCGGCTGGTCCCAGGACGTGGAGGTCGTCTACCCCGGCGCCACGGGCATCGCGTGGCGGGCCAACGCGTCGGCACCGGGTGCTCACCCGGGTGGCGTGGCCTTCGCGCCGACTCCCGCCGCCGGCAGCTGCCAGGGCGACGCGGACGACATCTCGAGCCGCAACGGGCCGATCAGTCCCGCGATCACCGTCCCGGCCGGCAGCTCACCGCGACTCTCCTTCGACCACTACGTGGCCACCGAGGTCCGGTGGGACGGCGGCAACGTGAAGGTCAGCGTCGGCGGCGCTCCCTACCAGATCGTCCCGGCGGCGGCGTACGTCTTCAACGCGCCGGGCGAGACGCTGGAGACCGCCGAGAAGAAGAACACCAACCCGATGGCGGGCCAGGTGGCCTTCACCGGCACCAACGGCAACGAGCCCGGCGGCTCGTGGGGCACCTCCATCGTCGACCTGAGCCGGATTCCCGGCGCCGGGCCCGGCGCCCAGGTGCGGTTCCGGTTCGACGTCGGCCGGGACGGCTGCACCGGCCTCGACGGCTGGTACGTCGACGACATCGAGGTCACGGTCTGCGTGGCGGAGGCCGACGCCGTGCGGGTCACGCACGCGCCCGAGCCGTCGACGTACGGTCGGCCGCACCGGCTGGACGTGGCGGTCGCCGGCCGGATACCGGCGGGGACGGTCACGGCCACCGAGGGCGGCCGGAGCCTCGGTACGGCGACGCTCAGCGCCGGCCGGGCGAGAATCGCGCTGCCGGCGAGCCTGGCGGTGGGCAGCCACCGGGTGACCGTCAGCTACCCGGGCGACAGCAGGAACGCCGCCGCCTCGAAGACGGTCACCGTCAAGGTCGCCAAGGCCACCTCGAGGACCGCGGCCTCCGCCCCGAAGCGCGTCGTGGCCGGCAGGCAGGTCCGGGTCCGGGCCCTGGTCACCGTGCCCGGGTCGGCGCGGCCGACCGGCCGGGTCGTCGTGACCCTGAGGGGCAAGAAGGTGGCGTCCGGCAGGGTCGACGGCAAGGGCCGGGTGAGCATCCGGGTCAGGCGGCTGCGGGTCGGCAGGCACACCCTCGTGGTGACCTACCCCGGCACCAGGTCGATCAGGGCCAGCAAGGACCGGGTGAGCGTCCTGGTGACCCGCAAGCGGTAGGGCGCGCCGGGGTCGTCAGCTCCAGTCGGCGTGGTTCTGCAACGTGAGCGCCGGCACCCGGGCCGCGGGCGTCCCCGCCCACAGCTCCCGGAACCGCCGGGCGTAGGCCCGTCGCAGCCCGTGCAGCACACGGGGTACGGCGGGCAGCCGGGCCAGCACCGCGGCGCGGGTCCCCGGGTCGGCGCCGTCGATCAGCCAGTGCACCTCCAGGGCCCGCTGCGCCGCGGTCGTCGTACCGGCCGTGCGGCCCTGGTGCCAGCGATGCCACTGCTCGTCCGTGAGGCTCCCGGCGGCGACGGGCACCAGCTCGGCCTCCTCCCGCTCCAGGTGCGGCAGCAGCACGGAGTCGAGACCGGTGAGCGCGGCCAGCAGCACCTCCCGGTCGGCCCCGTCGCGAAACTCCCGCGCCGCCTCCTCCAGCACCCCGACCGCGGGCGCGATCACCCCGTGCTCGGCGTCGACCGTCGCGACCAGCGGCGCCACCGCCGGGTCGTGGTCGACCACGAGGGGGTACAGCGCGGCCTCGGCCTCGTGATGGCGGTGCAGGGCACCCATCAGCCACAGCACGTGCTCGCCGAGCGCCGTCCGTCGGCTGTCCCCGGCGCCGCCGGCGACGACGATCCGGGTCCGGGCCAGGTCACGCCGGAAGGCCGCGTGGGCTGTGCCGATCATCGAGGGATCGGCCGCTGGTGCTGCCTCGGTCACCATGGCCCCGAGTCTCGGGTCCCGAGGTCGAGCCCCGCGAGCGATTACGTCACGATCAGGCTTCGATGACGACCGGGATGATCATCGGACGACGACGGTGGGCGCTGTTCACCCAGCGACCCACGACCCGGCGCACCGTCTGCTGGAGCTGGTAGGCGTCGGTGTTGCCCTCCGCGATCGCCCGGTCGAGCGCGTCGATGATCGGCTGCTTGATCTCGTCGAACGTCGCGTCGTCCAGCGCGTTGCCGCGGGCGTGGATCTCCGGGCCCGCGGCGACCTTCCCGCTGACGGAGTCGACCACGACGATGATCGAGATGAAGCCCTCCTCCCCCAGGATCCGACGGTCCTTGAGGTCGGACTCGGTGACGTCGCCGACCGAGGACCCGTCGACGAACACGTTGCCGCACTCGACCTTGCCGACGATCTTCGCGATCCCGTCCACCAGGTCGACGACCACGCCGTCCTCGGCGATCACGACGTTCTCGACGCCGGTCGCCCGGGCCAGGTCGGCGTTGGCCAGCAGGTGCCGGATCTCGCCGTGCACCGGCAGCACGTTGCGCGGCTGCACGATGTTGTAGCAGTAGAGCAGCTCGCCGGCGCTCGCGTGGCCCGAGACGTGCACCATCGCGTTGCCCTTGTGGACCACCTTCGCGCCCCAGCGGGCCAGGCCGTTGATGACGCGGTAGACGGCGTTCTCGTTGCCGGGGATCAGGCTCGAGGCGAGCAGGACGGTGTCGCCCTCCTCGATGTGCACGAAGTTGTGGTTGCGCTGGGCGATCCGGCTCAGCGCGCTCATCGGCTCGCCCTGCGAACCGGTCGAGATCAGCACCACCCGCTCGGGCGGCAGCGTCGCCAGCTCCTTGGCCTCCACCAGCACACCCTCGGGCACCTTCAGGTAGCCCAGGTCGCGGGCGATGGCCATGTTGCGGACCATCGAGCGGCCGACGTACGCGACCTTGCGTCGGTGCGCGACGGCGGCGTCGAGGATCTGCTGGACCCGGTGCACGTGCGAGGCGAAGCAGGCCACGATGACGCGTTGGTTGGACTCGCGGAACACCTGGTCGATGACCGGGGTGATCTTCTTCTCCGACGGGGTGAAGCCCGGCGTCTCGGCGTTGGTCGAGTCGGTCAGGAAGAGGTCGACGCCCTCGTCCCCCAGCCGCGCGAACGCGCGCAGGTCGGTGATCCGGCCGTCCAGCGGCAGCTGGTCCATCTTGAAGTCACCGGTGTGCAGCACCAGGCCGGCACCCGTGCGGATCGCGACCGCGAGCGCGTCGGGGATGGAGTGGTTGACCGCGATGAACTCCAGCTCGAAGGGGCCGAACGTCAGCCGGTCGCCCTCCTTGACCTGGTGGTGCACGGTCTCGCGCAGCCGGTGCTCACGCAGCTTGCTGTCGAGCAGCGCGAGGGTGAGCCGGGAGCCGACCAGCGGGATGTCCTGACGCTCGCGGAGGAGGTACGGCGTAGCGCCGATGTGGTCCTCGTGACCGTGGGTGAGCACCAGCGCCTCGACGTCGTCGAGGCGGTCCCGGATCGAGCTCCAGTCCGGGAGGATCAGGTCGACGCCCGGCTGGTGGTCCTCGGGGAAGAGCACGCCGCAGTCGACGATCAGGATGCGGCCGTCGTACTCGAAGGCGGTCATGTTGCGGCCGACCTCGCCGAGCCCGCCGAATGCGGTGACCCGGAGCCCTCCTTCCGGCAGTGCGGGCGGCGCGGAGAGCTCAGGATGCGGGTGACTCATGAAGGTCCTTTACAGCAGGTCGGCGGCCGCAAGCCCCGCTCGCAGCGCCGCGACCTCAGCGTCGTCCAGCGCCACCAGCGGTGAGCGGACGTTGCGGTTGTCGAGCACACCGAGAAGCTGGAGACCGGCCTTGGCAGTAGTCGCTCCGTAGTTGGCGACGCCCATGACGGCGTCGATCGCGGGGAGCAGCCGCGTGAAGATCTGGAGGGCGGCGGCAGGGTCGCCGGCCCAGTAGGAGTCCGCCATGGCCCGGAGCTGGTCGCCCGCGACGTGACCGACGACGCTGACGAACCCGACGGCGCCGTGTGCCAGCCAGGCGAGGTTGGCCTCGTCGTCGCCGGAGTAGACGGCGTACCCGAGCTCGCGGATGCGGATCCCGCGCGCGAAGTCGCCCACGGCGTCCTTGACCGCGACGATCTCGTCCCAGGCGATCGCCTGCTCGTAGGTCTCCAGCGCGATCGTCGAGCCGGTGCGCCCCGGGACGTCGTACAACATGACGGGGAGCTCGGCCGCGTCCACCACCTGGCGGAAGTGGCCGAGGATGCCCCGCTGGCCGGGCTTGTTGTAGTACGGCGTCACGAGCAGCACGCCGTCGGCGCCGTTCTTACGGGCCTGCTGGGCCAGCGCGATCGAGGTGCGGGTGTCGTTGGTGCCGACGCCCGCCACGATCTTGGTGCCGGAGCCGACCGCGTCGCGGACCGCCGCGAGGATGTCGCCGTCCTCCTCGGGGGTCGTCGTCGGCGACTCACCCGTGGTGCCGGACACGACCAGACCGTCGTGGCCGTGCGCCACGAGGTGCTGCGCGACCTTCACGGTGCCGTCGAGGTCCAGGGAACCGTCGTCGTGGAAGGCGGTGGCCATCGCCGTCAGCACGTGGCCGAACGGCGCCGCGGGCGCAGAAGTGGTGCCGGACGTCATGGGAGTCAGGCTATCCCTCCCCCCTCCCCCACCACCGCATCCACCCACCTCGACAGCCTCTGTGGACGTCTCCGTGACGCTTCTTGAGGCGCCGCCCGACTCCCGGTGGTTGAGCAGGTCGCGCTCGCGACCGTGTCGAAACCCGGTGAGCCGAGGTACGGCATCGCGTAGGGGCGGTGGGTTGCGGTCTGCGTTCGGCACCAGGCTGGTTCGAAGACTTTCAATGAAATAAGGGGCTCGTCGTTCGCAGCACTCGTCGCACCTGGTCGCGGTTGCTGGTCGGCTCACGGTTGCTTCGGGTCGACCGTCGTGGTCACCGCTGTGGATGAACACCCTGGTCTGTCGGTGGGCTTCACTACAATACTGGTATGGCCAACGGGGAGCTGCTCGACTGCGATGACGCAGCTGCGTTGCTTGCGTTCGTGCGCGCCCGCCGCACCGTCGCGGCCCGGGCGGAGGCCGACTTGTTGGCGTCCGCGGTGGCCTGGGCGGCGATGCACTCGACCGAGTCCCTCGATGAGGCCGCGAGCCTGGTTCCGGGCAGTCAGGAGCCGGTCGCGATCGCCGGGGAGGGCGCCCCGTTGATTAGCGAGTTCTCGGTGTTGGAGTTCGCTGCCGCCCTCGGTCTGTCGACCGATGCCGGGCGGATCCACCTCGGCGATGCGGTCGAGCTGGCGCACCGGTTGCCGAACCTCTACGGCCGGGTCCAGGCCCTCGACCTGCCGGTGTGGAAGGCCCGCCGGATCGCCAAAGCCACCAACGACCTCCCCATGGAGGGTGCCGCGTACGTCGACGCGCACCTGCACGCGGTGGCCCACAAGGTCTCGATCGCCCAGCTCGACCGCACCGTCGAGGAAGCCCGGGTCACGTACGACCCCGCCGAAGCTAGAGCCCGGCGGGAGGCGGCCTTCGAGAAGCGGCACTTCGACATCGACCGCCAGCAGGTCTCCTTCGACGGCACCGTCGACGTGCACGGCACCCTGGACCTGGCCGACGCCCTCGACCTCGAAGACGCCGTCGCCCGCCGCGCCCGCGAACTCGGCCAGCTCGGCCTCGACGTGCCGGTCGACATCCGCCGCTCGATCGCCGTCGGCGACCTCGCCCGCCGCCAGCTGTCCCTGGAACTCAACACCGGGGAGCCCGCCGCGGACGACCCGCGGCGGAAGCGGCCCCGGCAGGTGCTGCTGCACGTGCATCTCTCCGAGGCAGCCCTCGCCGGGGCCGGGAACGAGCTGCACCTGGCCCGGGTCGAGGAGACCCGCTCCTTCGTCTCCGCCGAGCAGGTGAAGACGTGGTGCGCGAACGGCGACACCCAGGTGGTCGTGAAGCCGGTCATCGACCTGGCCGATCACGTCCACGTCGATGCCTACGAGACCCCGGACCGGCTCCGCGAACGCCAGGTCCTGCTCCAACACAGCTGCGTGTTCCCGTGGTGCCGCAAGCCGGCCCGACGCTGCGACTGCGACCACATCGACCCCGCCGCCCGCGGCGGACCGACCTGCGACTGCAACATCGCCCCGCTCTGCCGCCGGCACCACCGCGCGAAAACCCACACGAGATGGCGGTACGACAAGCTCGACGAGACCACTTTCGTGTGGCAATCGCCCAACGGTCTGCTCATCAAACGCGACCACACGGGCACCACCGAGCTCACCTGACCGACCCGAAGCCTCCGCCCTGACCGGCACCGACCGTCAGGGCCACAGGCACGCCTTGACTTCAACCAAGGATGAATTCCTAGCGTGGGCGGATGACCACCATCCCCGAGCAGTACCTGCGCTCGACAGTCCCCCATCTCTTACTCGACGGCGCCTCCGAGGCGATCGGCTTCTACGAACGCGCGCTCGGTGCCCAGGAGCTGTTCCGGATCCCGGACGACGGGGGACCGATCGTCCACGCCGAGATGGACGTCGAAGGTTCCGTCTTCATGCTGAGCGACGCTCACGACGGCTTCCACAGCCCGCTGACCCTCGGCGGCACGTCGGTCGGGATCCACCTTTTCGTCTCCGACCTCGACGCCGTGCATGCGCGGGCGGTCGGCGCGGGCGCCGACGAGGCCCAGGCTCCCCGGGACATGGACTACGGCCTGCGCAGCTCGATCCTGCGCGATCCCTTCGGCCACGTGTGGGTGCTGCTGGCGACGCTGCCCGGCTGACTCAGACGTGCGGAGCAACCTCCGCCGCGACCAGCCGCAGGTGATCCAGGTCGGCGAGGTCCAGGACCTGCAGGTAGGCCCGCTCCGCGCCGAGGGCGGCGTACCGACCGAGCTTGTCGACGACCTCCTGGGGGGTGCCGGCGAGACCGTTCTCGCGCAGCTCGTCGGGCTCGCGCCCGATCGCGGCCGCCCGACGGGCGATCTCGGCCTCGTCGGAGCCGACGCACAGCACCAGCGCGTTCGACCAGGTCATCGTGGCCGGGTCGCGGTCGATCGTCTCGCAGGCGGCGCGGACGCGGGCGAACTGCGTCTCGGTGGTGGCCTCGTCGACGAAGGGCAGGTTGAACTCGTCGGCGTACGCCGCGGCGAGGGCCGGGGTCCGCTTCTTGCCGAGGCCGCCGATCAGGACCGGTGGCTTGGGCTGGACCGGCTTCGGCAGGCCCGGTGAGTCGGTCAGCTGGTAGTGCGTGCCGGCGAAGTCGAAGCCGCCCGAGGTGGCCCACAGCCCGGTGATCACCGCGAGCTGCTCCTCGAACCGGTCGAAACGCTCCCCCGTCGACGGGAACGGGATGCCGTACTTGGTGTGCTCGGCCTCGAACCAGCCGGCGCCGATGCCGAGCTCGACCCGGCCGCCGCTCATCTGGTCGACGTTCGCGACGCTGATCGCCAGCGGCCCCGGGTGCCGGAACGTCGCGCTCGTCATCATCGTCCCGAGCCGGATCGTCGAGGTGTCGCGCGCCAGCCCGGCGAGCGTGATCCACGCGTCGCTCGGGCCGGGCAGCCCCTCGGTGCCCATGCCGAGATAGTGGTCGGAGCGGAAGAACGCCCCGAACCCGAGCCTCTCGGCCTCGAGGGCGACCGCGAGGAGGTCGTCGTACGTCGCGCCCTGCTGGGGCTCGGTGAAGATGCGCAGCTCCATGCCCTCAGCCTGCCAGGAGCCTCCGCACGCGGAACACGCGGTCATACCCCTCGTGGTGCTCCCGCGCTGTCTCCTCCCACTCCGTGTGGTCGTACGACGGGTAGAGGACGTCGCCCTCGGGCTCCAGCTCGACCTCGCTGAGCACCTGCTCGTCCGCGGCACCGAGCAGCGCGGCGTACACCTGGGCTCCCCCGGCGACCATCACGTCGCCCGGGAGCGTGTCGGCGAGCGCGAGCGCCGAGGCCACGTCGTGGGCCACCAGCACGCCCTCGGCGGACCAGTCCGGGTCGCGGGTCAGCACCATGGTCGTGCGACCGGGCAGCGGCCGGCCGATCGAGTCGTACGTCGTGCGGCCCATCAGCAGCGTGTGGCCGAGCGTGAGCTCCTTGAAGAGCCGCTGCTC
This sequence comes from Nocardioides sp. W7, assembly GCF_022919075.1. NCBI lineage: Bacteria > Bacillati > Actinomycetota > Actinomycetes > Propionibacteriales > Nocardioidaceae > Nocardioides > Nocardioides sp. W7. The sequence goes on from NZ_CP095078.1 coordinate 4,181,394, forward strand.
GCCGGGTAGCCGCCACGGGATGTCGGGCCCGTTGCCGATCACGCCGTTCGCGGCCACGGCCGCGACCAGCACGATCCGGCGCCCGCCCTCAGACGGCAATGGGGGCCTTGATCCCGGGGTGCGGGTCGTAGCCCTCGAGGCTGATGTGCTCGAGGTCGAACTCGTCGAGCGCGGTCACCGACGGGTCGAGGTGCAGCGTCGGGAGCGGGCGTGGCTCGCGGGTGAGCTGCAGGGCGGCCTGGTCGAGGTGGTTGAGGTAGAGGTGGGCGTCGCCGAAGGTGTGCACGAAGTCTCCGACCTCCAGACCCGTCACCTGGGCGACCATGTGGGTGAGCAGGGCGTAGGAGGCGATGTTGAACGGCACGCCGAGGAACACGTCCGCCGAGCGCTGGTAGAGCTGGCACGACAGCCGGCCCGGCCCGGACTCCTGCGGCGCGACGTAGAACTGGAACATCGTGTGGCAGGGCGCGAGCGCCATGTCGGGGATGTCCGCGACGTTCCAGGCGCTGACCAGGTGGCGGCGCGAGTCGGGGTTCGAGCGGAGCTGCTCCACGACCTGGGCGATCTGGTCGACGTGGCGCCCGTCGGGGGTCGGCCAGGACCGCCACTGGTAGCCGTAGACCGGCCCGAGGTCGCCGTTCTCGTCGGCCCACTCGTCCCAGATCGACACACCACGGTCCTGCAGCCACTTCACGTTCGTGTCGCCGCGAAGGAACCACAGCAGCTCGGCGAAGACCGAGCGGGTGTGCACCTTCTTGGTGGTGACCAGCGGGAAGCCCTCACGGAGGTCGAAGCGGAGCTGGTGACCGAAGACCGAGCGGGTCCCGGTGCCGGTGCGGTCGCCCTTCTCGACGCCCTCGTCGAGGACCCGGCGGACGAGGTCGAGGTAGGCCTGCACGTGCTCAGCCTAGAGCGTCCACGGAGCCGACGATGGTCGTGCGGGTGTCGCCGCCGACCCAGACGTCCTGCCCCTCGCGCCGCACGTGCACCTGGCCGGCTCGGCCGAGCGCGGTCCCCTGGCTCGCGACGTACGACGCGGGCAGCCGGCCACCGGCCAGCCACTGGCCGATCCCGGCGTTGAGCGACCCGGTGACCGGATCCTCCGGCATGCCGTAGCCGGGGCAGAACGCGCGCACCTCGACGGCCCGCGGCCCGTCGTCGTACGGGCCGACGACGCCGATCTTGAGATCACCGAACGCGGCGAAGTCGGGCTCGAGCGCGAGCACGGATTCCCCGTCCGCGAGGAGTACGCCGACCCAGCCCGGCCCGTTGTCGATCCAGGTCGACTCGACGATCGCCGACTCCTCGATCCGCAGCGCCCGGCAGATCCCGGCCACGTCGTCGGAGGAGACCGGTCCGGAGCGGATCAGCGGCGGCGCCTGGAAGGACAGCCGTCCGGCGTCGTCACGGCGCAGCCGCACCAGCCCGGCCCCGCACTCCTGGACCACGTCGGCGCCGGCGGGCACGCCGCCCGCCTCCAGCCAGGCGTGCGCACTGCCGAGAGTCGGGTGCCCGGCGAAGGGCAGCTCCCCTCCAGGCGTCCAGATCCGCAGCCGGTAGTCCGCGCGCGGGGTGGAGGGCGTCAGCAGGAAGGTGGTCTCGGACAGGTTGGTCCAGCGCGCGAAGCGCGCCATCGTCTCGTCGTCGAGGCCGTCGGCGTCGTGGACGACCGCGACGGGATTGCCGAGCAGCGGGGCGGCGGAGAAGACGTCGACCTGACGGAAGGACAGCACCCGACGACCGTAGCGGCGTCCTCACCGGGCGAACAGCGGCACCTCCCCCGCCGCCGACAGCTGGGACTCCACGACGCAGGCCCCGGTGCCGAGCGTGCAGGTCCGCAGCTCCCAGGAGCCGGAGGCCGAGCGCCGCCCGAACTCCTCGTCGTCGGCCGCCCGCTCGGGGACCGCGACGACCAGCACCACCCGTCCGTCGCGCACGAGCGTCGCCGCGACGTCCCGCTCGCCCGGGCGCAGGCCCGTCGCCGCGGTACCGCCGAGGAGGTCGAGGACGACGGGCTGCCCCACGACCGAGTCCACCAGCGCGAACCGCCCGTCCGGCGAGAGCATCCCGCCCTGGCCGTCGCCGACGTACGACGGCCGCCCACCCGGTCCCTGCAGCCGCACCCTGCCGTCGCCGGACTGGTAGAGCCGGGCGCCCGCCCGGATGTCGAGCAGCGGCAGGCCCGAGACCCGGACCGGGTCCCGGCCCGGCGAGAAGGCCGCGGTGCCGGCCCTGTCGGTGAAGAAGAGCCTCCCCCCGTCGATGGCCACCGGCTCCAGCCCAGACCCGGCCGTCCGGCCGACCTCGCCTCCGGCGTCGAGGTCGTGGAGGACCAGGCCGCCGTCCTCCTCACGCCACGCGACGAGCCGGCCGCCGCTCGACGCGACGACCGGAGACCGCGGATCCGCCCACCCCAGCCGGAGGCGCCGGCCGGCGTCGTCGACCTGGACCACCGCACCGTCCCCGGCCACGTAGACGGCGCCACCGCCCACCGCGGCAAGCGCGCGCACCGCACCGAGCACCACCACGACGTCGCGCAGTCGCAGCACCCCATTGGCGTACCAGACCGCGTCGACGAGCGCCGGCGCCCGCTGGACCGGCACCGGCGGCAGGACGTCGTACGAGTCCTCGTCGCGCGCGGTCCACACGACGGCGGCTGCGGCCGCGACGAGCACCACGACCAGGAGGGCGGCCAGGAAGCGGGTCGCGGGCCGGCGCCGGCGGTGGGTGACCAGGTCGTCCAGCACGTCGGCGACCTGCCACTCGTCGAGACCCGCCACCTCGGTGAGGACCTCGCCCACCCGGCTCTGCCACCCGGTCGAGCGGCGCCGGTCCTCCCAGGTCGCGAGCAGGGTCCCCAGGAACACGACGTCGACGTCGTCCTCGCGGATCGAGCGCGCCCAACCGCGGCGGCAGCGTCCGATCGCCTCGCGCACGACGCCGGGCACCAGGAAGCGCGGACAGTCCAGCCGCAGCAGGACCTCCTGCAGCACGGGCGCGCGCGCTGCGGCGTAGGTGTCGAGGTCGTCGTCCGCCGCCACCCGTCCGCCTCAGGACGTCCCGGCGAGGGCGTGCGGCCGGAGCTGCGAGACGGGCGCCGGCAGCTCCATGACCGCCTCCGTCAGGCGTGCAGTGACATCGGGCCGTAGACCCGGCGGTCGAGGTCGAAGAGTGTCACCGCGTCGACCCCCTCGCCGGCCAGCTCCGACCAGGTCTCGCCGACCCAGGACTCGGCGTCGGCCTGGCTGGGGAAGCGCTGGTCGGCGAGCTCCCCCTCGACGACGACCTCGGCGCCGGTGGCGTTCTCGAGGCGCCAGCGCCAGGGGTGCTCGGCGGGGGTCGGCTGGCGGAAGGTGTGCGGCTGGTCGGGGAGGTTCACGTGGTCAGTCCTCTCGCACGGACGGGTCGACGAACGGCGGCTTGGTGAGCTGGAAGATCTCGCGGCGTCCCCGGATGTCGACGCCGACCTCGGCGTCCTCGGCGACGAACGACGGCAGCAGGGCCAGCCCCACGCCCTTGCGCAGGGTCGGCGAGAACGTCCCCGAGGTGATCTCGCCGAGCAGTACGTCGGCGGTCAGCGACACCGTCATGTGCGGGCGCGGGATGCCGCGACCGGTGGCGACCAGGCCGCGGAGCACTCGCGTCGGACCCTCGGCCTTCTCGGCGACGAGGACGTCGCGACCCCAGAACGCGTCCTTCTTCCACCCGACCGCCCAGCCGAGGCGGGCCTCGTTGGGGGTGACGTCGAGGGAGATGTCCTGACCGTGGAGCGGGTAGCCCATCTCGGTGCGCAGGGTGTCGCGCGCGCCGAGGCCGCAGGCCACCATCCCGTGCGGCTCGCCCGCCGCCATCAGCGCGTCCCACAGCGGCTCGGCGACCGCGACCGGAGCCACCAGCTCGTAGCCGCGCTCGCCGGTGTAGCCGGTGCGGCAGACCACGACCGTGGCGCCCTCGAACGGCGTCTCGGCGAACGACATGTACTCGTGCCCGACGGGCAGCCCGACCGCGGCCAGCACCTCGTCGCTGAACCGGCCCTGGACGGCGAGCACCACGTGGTCGCGGTGCTCGTCGGTCACGCTCACGCCGTCGGGAGCCGCGGACTCCAGGCGGCGCACCACCTCGGCGGTGTTGGCGGCGTTGGGGACCAGCAGCACCCGCTCGTCGTCGTGCCAGTAGACGATCAGGTCGTCGACGATCCCGCCGGTCTCGTCGTCGCAGCACAGGGTGTACTGCGCCTTGCCCGGCCGGATCTTGGCCAGCGAGTTGGTCAGCGTCGCGTCGACGTACGCCGCCGCCCCGGGCCCGGACACCGTCGCCTTGCCCAGGTGGCTCACGTCGAAGACGCCGACGCCCTCCCGCACGGCCGTGTGCTCCTTGACCACCCCGGTCGGGTACTCCAACGGCATCGTCCAGCCCCCGAACTCGGCGAACTTCGCACCGAGCGCGACGTGCCGCTCGTGCAGTGGCGAGCGGATCAGAGCGGGGTCATCGGCTGCCTGGTCGACCATGGCCCGGAACCTACCCCAGCGTCCCGACTATCCTGCGTCGATGACCTCGTACACGCTGCGCAACGCCAGCCCCGCCAAGACCCGAGCGGACGCGGTGGTCGTCGGTGTCGTCCAGGGCGCGAAGGGCGTCGAGCTGGCGGCCGGTGGCGACGACGTCGCGAAGGCCTACGGCCGCAAGCTCCGGCCGCTGCTCGCGACGCTGGGGGTCGCGGGCAAGCCGGGCGAGGTCGTGAAGGTGCCCACCTCCGGCGTCCTCTCGACCCCGCTGCTGGTGCTGGTCGGCCTCGGCAAGGAGCCCACCCCCGCAGCCGTACGACGGGCTGCCGGCGCGGCCGCCCGCGCCGTCACCAACTCGGCCTCCGTGGCCGTCGCGCTGCCCGCCGACACCGCCGAGCTGGTGCGGGCCGCGACCGAGGGCTGGATCCTCGGCGGCTACACCTTCACGGCGTACAAGAAGGACGCGAAGCGGGAGACGCCCGGGGAGGTCGTGGTGCTCAGCCCGGCGGCCCGGCGCAAGGAGGTCGGGGCCGCCTTCGAGCAGGCCCAGCTCGTGGCCGGAGCCGTGGCCGCCACCCGCGACTGGGTGAACACCCCGCCCGGCGACCTGACTCCCCCGGCCTTCGCGGACGCCGTCGTCGCCGCCGGCAAGGAGTTGTCGAAGGGCCGGGGCGCCCCCAAGGTCAAGGTCACCGTCCGCGACGAGCACGAGCTCGCCGAGCTCGGCTGCGGTGGCATCCTCGGCGTCGGCCAGGGCTCCGCTGCCCCGCCCCGCCTGGTCGAGCTGACCTACGCGCCCCGCGGCGCCAAGCAGCACCTCGCGCTGGTCGGCAAGGGCATCACCTTCGACTCCGGCGGCCTGACCATCAAGCCGGCCGCGAGCATGCACGAGATGAAGTCCGACATGGCCGGCGCCGCTGCGGTCGTGCAGGCGACGTTCGCCATCGCCGCCCTCGGGCTGCCGATCAAGGTCAGCACCTTCGTCCCGATGGCCGAGAACATGGTCTCCGGGGGCGCGGTGCGACCCGGCGACGTCCTGACGATGTACGGCGGCACCACCGTCGAGGTGCTCAACACCGACGCGGAGGGTCGGCTGGTCCTGGGCGACGCGCTGCTGCGCGCGACCGAGTCCCAGCCCGACGTGATCCTGGACGTCGCCACCCTCACCGGCCACATGGTCGTCGCGCTCGGTGACAAGGTGGCCGGCGTGATGGGCTCCGACGAGGTCGTCGAGCAGGTCCTCGCCGCCGGCCGCAGCGCCGGCGAGGAGCTGTGGCCGATGCCGATCCCCGAGGGCATGGACGAGCGCATCCACAGCAGCAAGGTCGCCGACCTCGCTCAGCACGACTGGGTCCGCTGGGGCGGCGGCCTCTTCGCGGCGGCCTTCCTGCGCGAGTTCACCGCCGGCCTGCCGTGGGCCCACCTCGACATCGCGGGACCCGCATTCGCCTCGGGTGGCCCGACCGGTCACGTCACCGCCGGCGGCACCGGCTTCGCGGTGACGACCCTGGTGGAGTACGCCCGGGCGATGAGCGCCGGCTCCTAGGACTAGAGACCCTGCTGGCGCTGCTGGAGCTTCTGCCGGCGGTTGTAGTCACGCATCCGCTGCGGGATGCCGACGACCGCGGCGTCGTACGACGGCACCTGGTAGGTGTTGCAGAACTTGTGCGCCCAGGCCACCGACGGCACCCGCCGGCGCGTCCACTCGCCGTCGTGGGCGACGAGCAGCAGCGTCACGTCGCTGACCGCGGTCCGCGGCTCGACGAACCCCTCGACGCCACGACGGTCGGTCACCCACTGGTGCAGGTGGGTCTCGTCGACCTTGTCGGAGGCACGCACCTGCGTCGACCCGGTGCGGTAGCCGTCGCCGGCCGGCCTACTCATGCGCGTGCCGCGACGAAAGCGGTCCATCCAACCCATGGCCCCTAGTCTGCCCGGTCCACCCAGGTGTGCGCTCGGGACGGCAGGAATCCGGCCGGCGACCCGGTGTGGTTCCACCGGGCGGAAGTGCAAAGATGGTGCGGCGCTCTCGACGACCCACGGAAGGACCACGGTGGCCACCCCCGACGACAACGGCGACTCCGGCACCACCGGCTTCGACGTACTCGTCCTCGGCGCCGGCTCCGGCGGCTACGCCTGTGCGTTGCGCGCCGCTCAGCTCGGTCTCCGGGTCGGCCTCGTCGAGAAGGGGCCGCTCGGCGGCACCTGCCTGCACGTCGGGTGCATCCCCACCAAGGCGCTGCTGCACGCCGCGGAGGTCGCCGACAGCGCCCGCGACGCCGCGCAGTTCGGCGTCCGGGCGACGTTCGAGGGCATCGACGTGGCGGCGGTGAACTCCTACAAGGACGGCGTGGTCAACCGGCTGTTCAAGGGGCTGGCCGGGCTCGTCAAGAGCCGCGGCATCACCGTCATCGAGGGCGAGGGCCGGATGACCGGGCCGCGCGAGGTGACGGTGGGCGACACGACGTACTCCGGGCGCCACCTGGTGCTCGCCTCCGGCTCCTACTCTCGCTCCCTCCCCGGCCTCGAGATCGACGGCGAGCGGGTGATCACCTCCGAGCACGCGCTGCGGCTCGACCGGGTGCCCGCATCGGTCGTCGTCCTCGGCGGGGGTGTGATCGGTGCTGAGTTCGCCAGCGTGTGGCGCAGCTTCGGCGCCGAGGTCACCATCGTCGAGGCGCTCCCCCGGCTCGTCGCGGCCGAGGACGCCGACTCGTCGAAGGCGCTCGAGCGGGCCTTCCGCAAGCGCGGCATCGTCGTCCGCACCGGCACGCCCTTCGAGAGCGTGAAGACCACCGCCGACAGGGTCGCGGTGGGCGTCGAGGGTGGCGACGTCATCGAGGCCGAGCTGCTGCTCGTCGCGGTCGGCCGCGGCCCGAGCACCGACGGCCTCGGGTACGCCGAGCAGGGCGTCGCGATGGAGCGCGGCTTCGTGCTCGCCGACGAGCGCTGCCGCACCAACCTCGACGGCGTCTACGCAGTGGGCGACATCGTCCCGGGTCTCCAGCTGGCCCAGCGCGGCTTCGCCCAGGGCATCTTCGTCGCCGAGGACATCGCCGGGCTCGAGCCGCAGCCGATCGACGAGGCCGGCATCCCCCGCGTGACCTACTCCCACCCCGAGCTGGCCTCCGTCGGCCTCACCGAGGCCGTCGCTGCGGAGACGTACGGCGCCGACGCCATCGAGACCCTCACCTACGATCTCGGCGGCAACGGCAAGAGCCAGATCCTGAAGACCCAGGGCTTCGTGAAGCTCGTACGCCGCACCGACGGCCCCGTCGTCGGCATCCACCTCGCCGGCGACCGGGTCGGCGAGCTCATCGGGGAGGCCCAGCTGATCTACGGCTGGGAGGGGTACCCCGAGGACGTGGCCCCGCTCGTGCACGCCCATCCCACCCAGAACGAGGCCCTCGGCGAGGCGCACCTCGCGCTCGCCGGCAAGCCGCTGCACGCCCACGCCTGAACCCCATCTCCATTCACGAAGAGACGAAGGAACTCCATTGGCCACCGAAGTCAACCTCCCAGCCCTCGGGGAGTCCGTCACCGAAGGCACCGTCACCCGCTGGCTCAAGCAGGTCGGTGACACGGTCGCGGTCGACGAGCCCCTGCTGGAGGTGTCCACCGACAAGGTCGACACCGAGATCCCCTCCCCGGTCGCCGGCACCCTGCTCGAGATCAAGGCCGAGGAGGACGACACCGTCGAGGTGGGCGCGATCCTCGCGGTGATCGGTGACGAGGGCGAGTCCTCGGGGAGCTCCGAGAGCGCCGCCGAGCCCGAGCCGGAGCAGGAGCCCGAGCCGCAGGAGGAGCCCGAGCAGGCCAAGGCCGAGGAGCCCGACGCCGCCCTGGAGCCCGCCCCCGCCGGCGAGGATGCCGAGAAGCCCGCCGCCGAGACGAAGCCGTCGGGCGGGTCCGGCACCGCCGTCACCCTGCCCGCGCTGGGCGAGTCCGTCACCGAGGGCACCGTCACCCGCTGGCTGAAGTCGGTAGGTGACGAGGTCGCGGTCGACGAGCCCCTGCTGGAGGTGTCCACCGACAAGGTCGACACCGAGATCCCCTCCCCGATCGCCGGCACCCTGCTGGAGATCAAGGCCGAGGAGGACGAGACGGTCGAGGTCGGCGCCGAGCTCGCGATCATCGGTTCCGCCGACGCCGCACCCGCGGCGAAGGAGCCCGAGCCGGAGCCCGAGCCCGAGCCCGAGCCCGAGCCGGAGCCCGAGCCGGAGCCGGAGCCGGAGCCCGAGCCCGAGCCCGAGCCCGAGCCGGAGCCCGAGCCGGAGCCGGAGCCGGAGCCCGCCCCGAAGGCGGAGGAGCCGAAGCCTGCGGCCCCGAAGGCGGAGGAGCCGAAGGCGGAGGAGCCGAAGCCGGAGGAGCCGAAGCCGGCCGCCCCCGCCGCGACGTCCGCTCCCTCCTCTGACGGCGGCGGCTACGTCACCCCCCTGGTCCGCAAGCTGGCCAGCCAGCACGACGTCGACCTGTCGTCGGTGTCCGGCACCGGCGTCGGCGGTCGGATCCGCAAGCAGGACGTCCTCGAGGCCGCCAAGGCCAAGGAGACACCGGCCGCACCGGCCGCCGCCCCCGCTGCTTCGTCCGCCTCGGCGCCGTCGGTCACCCCGTCGCCGCTGCGCGGCACGACCGAGAAGATCAGCCGGCTGCGCAAGATCATCTCCGAGCGGATGGTCGACTCGCTGCAGACGGCCGCCCAGCTCACCCAGGTGGTCGAGGTCGACGTCACCAACATCGCCCGGCTGCGCGAGGCCAAGAAGGCCGACTTCCTGGCCCGGGAGGGCGTCAAGCTGACGTACCTGCCGTTCTTCAGCAAGGCGGCGATCGACACGCTCAAGGAGCACCCCAAGCTCAACGCGACGATCGACACCGACGCGGGCGAGATCACCTACTACGACCGCGAGAACATCGCCTTCGCCGTCGACACCGAGAAGGGTCTGCTGACCCCCGTCGTCAAGGACGCCGGCGACCTGTCGATCGCCGGCCTGGCGAAGAAGATCGCCGACGTGGCCGAGCGGACCCGGACCAACAAGATCGGTCCCGACGAGCTCGGTGGCGGCACCTTCACGATCACCAACCTCGGCAGCTTCGGGGCGCTGTTCGACACCCCGATCATCAACAAGCCGCAGGTGGCGATCCTCGGTCCCGGCGCGGTCGTCAAGCGCCCGGTCGTGATCGACGACCCGAACCTCGGCGAGACGATCGCGGTGCGCCACATGGTGTACCTGGCCCTGACCTACGACCACCGCCTGGTCGACGGCGCCGACGCGGGCCGCTTCCTGCGCGACGTCAAGAAGCGGCTGGAGGCCGGCGTCTTCGACGTCTGATCCCGCCGACGGGTCACCCGTCAGGTCTCACTCTGGGCCGCGCAGCCTCCGGGCTGCGCGGCCCAGCTCGTCCACGGCCTCGATCGCGGCGACGCGGAGGCCGGTGACGGCCGCCGGGTGCGGCATCCGGCCCGTGCGCGCCGTCTCCTCCAGCTCCGCCGCCAGCGCGGCGAGCCGGGTCAGCCCGAGGTTGGCGGCGCTCCCCCGCAACCCGTGCGCGACCCGGGCGACCTCGACCGGGTCCTCGGCGGCCTCGGCGGCGTCCAGGTCGCCGATGGTCTGCGGGGCCGAGGCGCCGAACCGGGACACCATCAGCTGCACGAACTCCAGGTCGATGCCCTCGTCCTCGACGAGGTTGCGCAGCCGGACGTCCGCGTCCCCGCTGTGCGCCCAGCGCTCCAGGCTGGCCTCCAGCAGGGCCGGCACGACCGGCTTGCTGAGGAAGTCGTCCATCCCGGCCTGGCGACAGCGCTCACGCTCCACCTCGGTCGCGGCGGCGGTCATCGCCACGATCGGGATCCGGCCCACGTCGCCGCCCATCGCCCGGATCGCCCGGGTGGCGTCGAACCCGTCCATGACCGGCATCTGGCAGTCCATCAGCACGACGTCGAAGCCGGCCGGGTCGTCGGCGAGCAGCGCGAGCCCCAACGCACCGTTCTCGGCGAGCGCCAGGTCGTAGCCGAGCCGGCGCAGGATCCCCTCGGCGACGAGCTGGTTGACCGGGTTGTCCTCGACGACCAGGACCCGTCCGCGAGAGCCCGCCTCGACGTCGTCGCGGGCGGCTGGTGACGCGTCCGGCCGCCCCCGGCCGACGAGGGTCGCCAAGGTGTCGAGCAGCCTCGAGGGGAAGATCGGCTTGCCGAGATAGGCGTCGATCCCGGCGTCGGCGAGCCACTCGGCGCTCGCCTCGACCCCGGAGGAGAGCAGAGCCATCCGGAGGCCGGCGTAGCGCTCCTCGCTGCGGACCGTGCGGGCCAGCTGCTCGCCGTCCATGCCGGGCATCATGTAGTCGAGCAGCGCGACGTCGTACGGCGTGTCGCTCCGCACCGCCGTGTCCAGCTCGACCAGGGCGTCGTACGCCGAGGCGACGGTCCCGACTCGGACCCCCCAGGCCGCCAGCTGCTCGGCGAGGATGAAGCGGTTGGTCTCGTTGTCGTCCACGACCAGGACCCGCAGGCCCTCGACCGACGGCGCCGGACGCGAGTCGTCGGCGGCCCCGTCGCCGCTGGCGGGAGCGAACGCGGCGGTGAACCAGAACGTGCTGCCGACGCCGGGCTCGCTGCGGACCCCGATCCGGCCCCCCAGGGCCGAGACGATCCGCTCGCTGATCGCGAGGCCGAGGCCGGTGCCGCCGTACTCGCGGGTGGTGGAGCTGTCGGCCTGGGAGAAGGCGTCGAAGAGCCGCGACTGGACGTCGGGCTCGATGCCGATGCCGGTGTCGCGGACCTCGACGCGCAGTTCCGAGCCCTCGGTGACGGTGGCGCGGACGACGACCTCGCCCTCGTGGGTGAACTTGACCGCGTTGGCGACCAGGTTGGTGATCACCTGCCCGAAGCGCACCGGGTCACCGCGCACCAGGGCGGGGATCGACCCGGCGCTGCTCACGACCAGCTCGAGGCCGCGGGTGCTCGCCCGCTCGGCCAGCAGACTGACGCTCTGCTCGAGCACCTGGCGCGGGTCGAAGTCGACCTCCTCGAGGTCCAGGCGGCCGGCCTCGATCTTGGAGAGGTCGAGGATGTCGTTGACGAGGGCGAGCAGGGCCCGACCGGCCTGGTCGACGCCCGCGGCGAGCCGGCGCTGGTGGGCGTTGAGCTCGGTGCGTCCGAGCAGCTCGCTCAGCCCGATCACGCCGTTCAGCGGGGTGCGGATCTCGTGGCTCATCGTGGCCAGGAACTCCGACTTCGCGCGCGAGGCCTCGACAGCCGCGTCGCGCGCCCGGGCCAGCTCGTTGGCGCTCTCCTCCCGCTCGGACACGTGCCCGAGGAGGGTCAGCATCTGCCCGAAGATCGCCAGCTCGGACGTGCGGGGCGGGAGCTCCGATCGACTGTCGGAGGTGACCACGCAGACCACCTGGCCGGCGCGCGTCACCGGCCCCGAGACGAGGTAGGTGCCTCGCGGACCCGGCTCGCACAGGATCTCGGCCGACTCGACCGCTCGGGCGCCCAGCGACTGCGCCGCCGCGACCTCCTCCGAGCCGAAGTCGCCCCACCCGGTGCCGAAGTGCAGGAGCTCGCCCGGGGTCGGGAAGGACACCTGGACCGCCGGCCACTGGGTGTAGGGGCGCACCACCTCGTCGGCGGCCAGCAGCGCCTCGGGCAGCGTGCGGGCCTCGTTGGCAGCCCCGGCCATCGCGCTGAGGAACGCCAGTCCGTGCTCGTTCTCCTTGCTCTCCGTGATGTCCTGCACGGTGCCGCCCAGCCGCAGCACCGCGCCGTCGGCGGCCCGGATCGCGCGGCCGCGGATGCGGAGCCACCGGGTCGGCAGGCCCGGCGGCCGGTCGAGGCGCACGTCCACGTCGAGCATGTCCTCCGCGGCCAGCATGCGCTCGGCGGCCTCCTGGGCGGTGCCGCGGTCGTCCGGGTGCAGCCGCAGACGGAACGACTCCTGGGTCGGCACGAACGTCGCCGGGTCCACCTCGAGCACGCGGTAGAGCTCGTCGGACCAGCGCAGTACGCCGTCGCCGGCGACGTCGAGCTCCCAGCTGCCCATCCGGGCGATCGACTGGGCCTCGGCCAGCTGCAGCTCACCACGGCGGAGGTCCTCGACGAGGCGTCGCTGCACGCTGTGGTCGCGGACCCGGAGCAGCCAGCCGTGCCGGCGTCCGGCATCGTCGAGCAGCGGGACATGGCTGACCCGCGCCCAGAAGGTGCTTCCGTCGCCGCGCACCAACCGGCAGTCGATGTCGTCGCCGCGGCTGGTCTCGTCGCGCTCCTGCTCCAGGTGCGCTCGGAGCTGGGCCTGCCCCTCCTCGTCGAACGCCCGGGCCACCGGGAAGCCGACGACCTCCTCGGGCGCGAGCCCGAGCAGCTCGGCGAGACAGCTGTTGCCGTACGTCGTCACGCCGTCGTCGCCGACGACCCAGAGGCCGTCAGGGACGGCCTCCACGATCCATGCTCCGAGCTCCCCCAAGCCCGCCCGCCCCTGCGGGCTTCCGAGGTTCATGAGCCCATGGTCTCCCATCGCCCCGCACCCCGGTTTGTCTCGGGGGGAAACTGGGCCCATGCCGTCGCAGACGATCGTGATCGCCGGGGCCTCCGGGTTCCTGGGACGCCACCTCACCGACACCCTCCGCAGCCGAGGTCACGCCGTCACCACGCTGGTACGACGCCCCGCCGGCTCCGGCGAGTCCACCTGGGACCCCTACGCCGGCAGCTACGACCGCGGGATCCTCGAAGCCGCCGACGTCGTCGTCAACCTGGCCGGTGCGCCCACCCTCGGCAACCCGCACTCCGGCCGCTGGGCGCGCGAGCTCCGGGAGAGCCGGGTGACCACCACCCGGGTGCTGGCCCGGGCCGTGGCCGCGGCGGGCGGCCGGGCGGCGTACCTGGCCGGGAACGGGATCTCCTACTACGGCGACCACGGCGACGCGGTGTTGACCGAGGCCTCCGACAGTCGGGGCCAGGCGCTGCTCACCCGGATCTGCCGCGAGTGGCAGGCCGTGGCGGAGCCGGCCGCGGCGGCCGGCTCGCGGCTGGTGGTGCTCCGCACCGCGCCCGTGATGGACCGACGCAGCGCCCCGCTGAAGCAGCTCGCCCTGCTCTTCCGGGCCGGTCTCGGCGGCCGGCTCGGATCGGGGCGCCAGCACCTGGCGATGATCTCGCTGGCCGACTGGATCGGCGGGGTCGTGTACGCCGCCGAGCACGACACGCTCGCCGGTCCGGTCAACCTGTGCTGCCCGGAGGCACCGACCAATGCCGAGTTCACCCGCGCCCTGGCCCGGCAGCTGCACCGACCGGCGTTCGCGGCCGTGCCCGGCCCGCTGCTGAGCCTGGCCGCGGGGCCCATGGGCCCCGAGCTGCTCGGCTCGCTCAACGTCCGCCCCGCGGCGCTCCAGGCGGCCGGCTACGCCTTCGAGCACCACGACGTCAGCGCGGTGCTGAGGGCCGGGCTGGGAGCGTCCTGACCGCCCCGACCCGCCACTCCCCCCGGGTCTGCTCCAGGACGATCCTGCGGGTGCTCCACCCGTCGCGCGGCAGCGCCGTGCGGGTGCGCCGGCCGACGGCCTGCCCACCGGCCAGCCGGTCGGTGACCACCAGCTCCCAGCGCGGGCCCTGGCGGTTGTCGGCCCGTACGTCGAGCACCTGCATCCGCAGACCGGTCACCCGCAGGCCGCGGTCCACCCACCGGCGGAGCATGGCGACGTCCTCGCGACCGGCTCGGCTGCCCGGCGTGTAGAGGCGCCCCAGCCCCGCCGGGTCGCCTGCGGCCCAGGCCGCGGCCCGGCGTCGATCCCAGTCCGCCAGCACGGCGGCCGCCTCGGCGCGCGCGGGAACCGCCTCCGGGGCCGCCTCCACCCGCGGGGACGGATGTCGGCCATCGAGCACCGCCAGGCTCGCCGCGACCAGGACGGCGGTCGCCAGCAGCGCCAGGACGACGAGCGGCAGGCGGGGAGCACTCACCGTCCGTTCCTACCGGGCCGCGGGCCGGACCGCGACCGCTCCTCCACAGGCTCAGCGAGCCGCGCCCACCCGGCTGCCAGAATGCCGGGATGCCCCGCCTCTCCCGTCGCGCCGTCCTGCTCGGCGGCGGCTCGACCGCCGCGGTGGCAGCCGCCGGCGCCGCCGGTGTCCACCAGGGAGTGCTCCCCGGCCGGGTCTGGGCCCAGGCCCGGCTCGGCCTGAACGGCGAGGCCGGCGTCGTCCCGGACGTAGCGCCCGGCCCGGTGATCACCGGGAGCTTCCGCTCCGAGCACCGCGGCGGGGTGGAGACCGGCTGGGCCCTGGCCCGACCTCCGGCAGCGGTCGGCACGCTGCCGCTGGTGGTCGCGCTGCACCCGCTCGGCAGCAATCACGCGAAGCTCCTCGGCCCCGAGCTGGAGCTGGACCGGTTCCTGGCCGCGCAGGCCGCGGAAGGACCGTCGTACGCCGTGGCGACCGTCGACGGCGGCACCAGCTACTGGCACCCGCGTCCCGACGGCGAGGACGCCTCCGCGATGGTCGTCGACGAGCTGCTGCCGCTGCTCGCCCAGCACGACGTCGACACCACCCGGTTCGGGCTGCTCGGCTGGTCGATGGGCGGCTACGGCGCGCTGCGGCTCGCCGGCCTCCTGGGCCCCGAGCGAGTGCTGGGCGTGGCCGTCGCCAGCCCCGCACTGTGGACCGACGCCGACGAGGCCTCCCCGACGGGCTTCGCGGACGCCGACGAGTACGAGCAGCACTCGGTGCTGGGCCGGCAGGCCGACCTGGACGGCATCCCGGTCCGCCTCGAGTGCGGCACCGGCGACCCGTTCTACCGTGCGACCGAGGAGTACGCCGACGGCTTCCCCGCGGGCGCCGAGGTGACGGCGAGCTTCGAGCCGGGGGCCCACGACGGGGCGTACTGGCGACGGGTGCTGCCCGGCCAGCTGTCCTTCCTCGGGCGTAGGCTCGACGCGTGAACTTCGAGGACGCCGGACTGGTCGACTACCTCGCCGCCTGGGACCTGCAGCGCGAGGTGCACGCCCGCGTCGCCGACGGCGAGCAGCCCGACACCGTGCTGCTGCTCGAGCACCCGCCGGTCTTCACCGCCGGCAAGCGCACCCAGCCGCACGACCGGCCGCTCGACCCCAACGGCGCCCCCGTCGTCGACGTCGACCGCGGCGGCACCATCACCTTCCACGGCCCCGGCCAGCTGGTCGGCTACCCGATCGTCGCCCTCCCCGACCACGTCAAGGTCGTCGACTACGTGCGCCGGGTCGAGGAGGCCCTCATCCAGGTCTGCGCCGACCTCGGCGTGACCACCGCGCGGGTGCCCGGCCGCAGCGGGGTGTGGCTGCGCGCCGACGACCGCGGTCCGGAGCGCAAAATTGCCGCCATCGGCATCCGAGTGAGTCGCGGCGTGACCATGCACGGCTTCTCGCTCAACTGCGACGTCGACCTGAGCTGGTTCGACCGGTTCGTCCCGTGCAGCATCGCCGACGCCGGCGTCACCTCGCTGTCGGCCGAGCTCGGCCGCGACGTCCCGGTGACCGAGGTGCTGCCGTCGGTGCGCCGCCACCTGGGCGAGCTGCTCGCCTGGACGCCGTACGCCGCCACCCCCGACTACGACCCGCGTCCCGACCCCGCCAAGGGCCCCCGGATCGAGCTGCTGACGCCCGGACCGCGCTAGACCTCTGGGCGCGTTCGGCCACCACGCAACCGAACGGACTGCTTGGATCGTCTGAGTTTCGACCGGACGACTGCCGGTCGCACCCGCGGCGAGAGGCAGTACGTGACGGACCTGGTGATCGAGACCTCGGCGCTGCGCAAGGAGTTCCGGAACCGCAAGGGCCGACGGGTGGCCGTGCAGGGCCTCGACCTGGCGGTGCCCGCCGGCGGGGTGCACGGGTTCCTCGGGCCCAACGGCTCGGGCAAGACCACGACGATCCGGATGCTGCTCGGCCTGGCACGGGCCACCAGCGGCTCGATGCGGCTCTTCGGCCGCCCGGTGCCCGACGCGCTGCCCGAGGTCATCGGCCGGGTCGGCGCCGTCGTCGAGTCGCCGAAGTTCTCACCCAACTTCACCGGCCGACAGAACCTGCTGCTCCTCGCCCGCTCCATCGGCGCGCCCGACAGCCGGGTCGCCGCCGCCGTGCAGACGGTCGGCCTGACCGGCCGCGACGGCGACCGCTACAAGGGCTACTCGCTCGGCATGAAGCAGCGGCTCGCGATCGCCGCCACCCTTCTCAAGGACCCCCGGTTGCTGATCCTCGACGAGCCGACCAACGGCCTCGACCCCGCGGGCATCCGAGAGATCCGCGAGACCATCCGCTCGCTCGGTGAGTCCGGGGTGACGGTGCTGCTGAGCTCGCACATCCTCGCCGAGGTGCAGCACGTCTGCACCTCCGCGACGATCATCGGCAACGGCCGGCTGCTCGCCTCCGGCACCGTCGAGGACCTGCTCGGCGCGGGTACGGCGTACCGCGTCGCCGTCCCGGACCCCGAGGCCGCGGGTGCCGCCTTGGCGGCGGCCGGCCTCGCCGCCGCCCCCGAGCCCAGCGGCGGGCTGCGGGTCGAGACCGAGGACCCGGCGGCCGTCACCCGCGCCCTCGCCGGCGCGGGCATCTGGCTCACCGAGCTGTCCCCGCTGCGGCCGGACCTGGAGACGTTCTTCCTCCAGCTCACCGCCGCCGACAACCTGGCCACCTCCGCCGCCCCGACCAGCGAGGTGGCCCGATGATCGCCCTGCTGCGCGTCGAGCTCACCCGGCTCCGCTGGCGACGGGCCGTCTGGCTGCTGGTGGCCGCCTGCGTCGTGGTCCCGACGATCATCGCGATCTCCGCGATCCTGACCAGCCGGCCGCCGTCCGCCGACGAGCTGGCCCGCATCGAGCAGCAGGTCGCCGAGGAGCGCGAGCAGCCCTACGTCCAGGAGGAGCTCCAGACCTGCCTCGACGAGCCGGGTCAGTACGGCGTCGACCCGGAGTCCGCCGGCCTCCAGGCCGAGTGCGAGGAGATGGTGCTGCCGCAGGTCGAGTGGTACGGCGGCTTCGAGCAGCTGAGCCTGCGCGACCAGATGGACTTCGGCGACGGTCTCGTCGTCGTCACGGTGCTGACCCTGCTGCTGATGCTCGCCGGCACCACGTTCATCGGGCACGACTGGAGCAGCGGGTCGATGAGCAACCAGCTGCTCTTCGAGTCCCGTCGGAGCCGGATCTGGGCCGCCAAGGGCGTCGTGGTGACGCTGATGGCGTTCCTGACCGCGACGGTCGTCTCCTCGGCGTACTGGCTGGCGCTGTGGGCCGTGGTCCGCTCTCGCGACCTCCCGAGCGGGACCGGCCTGCTCCTCGACTGTTTGCAGTTCGGGCTCCGCGGCGCCCTCTTCGCCGCCGCGGCGGCCCTGGGCGGGTTCGTCCTCACCATGCTGTTCCGCAGCACCGTCGCCACCGTCGGGGTGCTCTTCGCCCTCTCGGTCGGCGGCGGGGCGCTGATCGCGGTGCTGGGCCTCGCCGGCAACTGGCAGCCCGGACCCAACCTCGAGGCGATCGTCAAGAACGGGACGACCTACTTCGTGGAGGTTCCCGAGCACTGCTACGACCAGGCGGCGGAGGGCCCCGAGCCCCTGCCGGACTCCGTGTGCGACGAGGAGCAGGAGCTCTCGCTCGGCCACGGCGCCGCCTACTACGGCGTCCTGCTGCTCGGCGGCTCGGTGCTCTCGGGGCTCTCGTTCGCCCGCCGGGACGTGCCGTAGACCACCCCCGCCGGATCGGCTCGGGTCAGGCCACCGGCGTACAGTTCTTCGATGTGACTCAAGCTCCTGTCCCCGAAGGTCGCAAGCTCCTCCGCCTGGAGGTCCGCAACGCCGAGACCCCCATCGAGCGCAAGCCGGAGTGGATCAAGACCCGGGCGAAGATGGGCCCGGAGTACAAGGAGCTCATGGGGCTGGTGAAGTCCGAGGGGCTGCACACGGTCTGCCAGGAGGCGGGCTGTCCCAACATCTTCGAGTGCTGGGAGGACCGTGAGGCGACCTTCCTCATCGGCGGCGACCAGTGCACGCGACGCTGTGACTTCTGCCAGATCGACACCGGCAAGCCCCAGCCGCTCGACCGCGACGAGCCGCGCCGGGTCGCTGAGTCGGTGCAGAAGATGGAGCTGCGCTACGCCACCATCACCGGCGTCGCCCGCGACGACCTCGAGGACGGCGGCGCCTGGCTGTACGCCGAGACGGTCCGCGCCATCCACGAGCTCAACCCGGGCACCGGCGTCGAGAACCTGGTCCCCGACTTCAACGGCAAGCCCGACCTGCTGGCCGAGGTCTTCGAGTCCCGGCCCGAGGTGCTCGCCCACAACGTCGAGACGGTGCCGCGGATCTTCAAGCGGATCCGCCCCGCCTTCCGCTACGAGCGCTCCCTCGACGTGCTGACCCAGGCCCGCGCGTTCGGGCTGGTCACCAAGTCCAACCTGATCCTCGGCATGGGCGAGACCCGCGAGGAGGTCTCGCAGGCGCTGCGCGACCTGCACGACGCCGGGTGCGACCTGGTCACCATCACCCAGTACCTCCGCCCCTCGCTGCGCCACCACCCGGTCGAGCGCTGGGTCAAGCCCGAGGAGTTCGTGGAGCTGCAGGCCGAGGCCGAGGAGATCGGCTTCGCCGGCGCCCTGTCCGGCCCGCTCGTGCGTTCGTCCTACCGCGCCGGCCGGCTGTACCGTCAGGCCATCGAGGCCCGCGCCAGCGCGTCGGCCTGAACCCAGTCCCCAGCACTTCGGCAGATAGGCAGCAGCACCGCATGGCCAACCCGAACCCCGCGGCTGACATGAGCCGGCGGCAGCAGTTCGTCGAGACCTACCGTCTCACCAAGAAGACCGACCCCCGCGTCGGCCTGGTCCTCCTCGCCACCTTCGTGGTCGCGGCAGCGGCGGGCTTCGCGATCTTCTGGCTGCTCCCCGGCTCGGGCATCATCGCCTGGATCATGTCGATCGTCGGCGCGCTGCTGTTCGGCGCGCTGGCCACGATGATCCTGTTCGGCCGCAAGGCGCAGCGCTCGGCGTACTCCCAGATGGAGGGGCAGCCCGGCGCCGCCGCCGCGGCGCTCCGGATGCTGCGGCGTGGCTGGGTCACCGAGCCGGCCATCGCCTTCAACCGCCAGCAGGACGTCGTGCACCGCCTGGTCGGCCCTCCCGGCATCGTGCTCATCGGCGAGGGCAACCCGGGCCGGGTGCGCCAGCTGCTGGCCGCCGAGCACCGCAAGCACGAGCGGGTCGTCATCGACGCGCCGATCCACGACATCGTCTGCGGGCGCGGCGAGGGCGAGGTGCCGCTGCCCAAGCTGGTGCGGCACGTCCAGAAGCTCGGCCGCCAGGTCAAGGGCCCGGAGATCACCGACATCCTCAACCGGCTCAAGGCCATCGACGCGCGCCGCGGCACGATCCCGCTGCCCAAGGGCCCGGTGCCGACGAGCATGAAGGGCATGCGCGGCAACCTGCGCGGTCGCTGAGCCGCACTCCCGGAGCAAGCCCGCGCCTCACCGGCGGTAGCCCCCGTCGGAGGGGCCGGCGCCCTCCTCGGTCTCGTTCCCACCGGTGAGCTGCTCCCAGAGGTAGGACGAGATGAATCCGGCGTACCCCTTCTCGGCCCACTGCTGCGAGTGCCGCTCCTCGTGGTGCAGGAGCCGGTCGAGGTCGAGCTTGCCCTGGTAGACGTCGCCGTCGTCGTCCTGGTACGTCGCCCGGCCGGACTCGATGGCGGACCTCAGCGTGGCGGCGGGGTCGTCCACCTCGTCGACGTTGAGCAGGAAGATGTCGCCGTACGTCGTGCCGCCCCGCTGGCTGAGGAGACCCTGCAGCCGGTTGCCGCCCAGGCCGATCAGGATCGCGTTGGGAGTGCTGGCCAGCCGGCCGCCGTTGCCGTGCACGAACGCCACTCCCCGGTCGTAGCTCCAGCTGTTCGCCGCTTGGCGGCCGACGATCCGCCGCACCTCCGTCGAGGAGTACGGCGTCTCCTCGAAGTCGTTGTCGGTGCTCGCGGGACCGTAGTCGGTGCCGGCGTTCAGGACATAGGTCAGCAGCACCGCCCGACGGGCGTCGTCGGAGCCGATGTCGTCGGGCAGCAGGAAGAACGACTTGCCGTCGAGGTCGCGGACCTCCTCGAGGCGGTCGAGGAGCCCGAAGTCCTCCGGCGTGAGGTCGTGCTCCGCGGCGATCTGCAGGATCGTGCTGGAGTCGACCCCCCGCCGCTCGGCGTTGTCCAGCCACCGGGCGTAGGCGCCGCTCATCGAGGCTCCCCCGCCCGGACCGGGCTAGCCCGCCGTGGTCAGGTCGGGGAAGTCGGTCACCTGGTTGCTCGGCGGCGCCTCGATCGTGACGTCCTTGCCCCAGTCGGTGAAGTCCATGGAGACCGCACCGAGGCCCTCGCCCATGTCGATCTCCATCCGGCGGAAGAGGTCGTCGGCGAAGTAGACGGTGTAGCTGAACTCCTCCGGGACGTCGACGCCCTCCGGGATCTCCTGGCCCTGCGCCGCCAGCACCTCGGCCGCGTCGACGGTCACCACGTAGGCGTCGGCGGAGTCGCCGTCGACGTCCTGCTCGCCCTGGTAGACCACCGAGGAGAGGCCGTCCTCGAACTGCTCGAACATCGCCTTCGGGTCCAGTTGGCTGGTGAAGCTCTGTCCGAGCGGGTTGTCGGGATCGTTGAGGTCGAGCTTGAAGTACTTGTCGTCGGCCCCCATGCCGGGCATCTTCATGTACATCACGCCGTCGACCATGACGGTCTCGATGCCAGCGCCCGGCATCATGCCGCCGCTCATCGTCAGCTGCATCTCGACCGGGGTCTTCGAGTAGTCGGCGTCACCCTCGCCCTGCATCGCGCCGGCGGCGGTGCTCATGTCCATCGTCATGTGCACGGTGGTGGCATCCTCGAAGGCCCCTTCGAAGATCTTCATGAAGGCGGCCGGCTCGATCTCCTCGCCCGCGGCGACGTCCGCGGCGGCGTCCGCGTCACCGCTCTCCTCGACGTCGTCTGCCGGAGACGGGGTCGAGGACGCGGCGGGCTCCTTCGCGGCCGATCCCCCGTCGTCGCCGCAGGCGGCGAGTGTGGTCAGGGCGAGGGGCGCCAGGGCGGCGACGGCAAGGCGGCGGACAGGGAGGGTACGGCGCGACATGGGAGGCGACCTTTCGTGGGAGTCGCTTCGAGCCTAACCAGCGACCGTACGACCGAAACTGGCCGCGGTGCTGCTCAGCGCCCGGTCAGCGTGCGCCAGGTCTGCAGGTCCACGGTCGCCGAGCCCGCGACGAGGTCGTGCAGGCCCCGACCGTCGGGCCGGAAGACGAGCGGCGGGATCACCAGCGCGACCATCACCGACCGGAGCAACGCCTGCAGCAGGCCGATCGGACGGGGGTCGCCGTCGACCCGAACCACCCGGAGCCGGGTCACGAGCTTGCCGAACGAGCCGCCGGCCAGAGCCGTGCCGAGCGCCGACTCGAGGACGTACACGCCCAGGACCAGCCACTGCGCGCGGCTGCCGGTCTCGCCGTACGCGTCGATCCCGACGAAGGCGATGACCACGAGCGTCGAGGCGAACCAGTCCACCAGGAGAGCGATCACACGGCGGGCCCAGCTGGTCGTCTCGAAGGTCGGCGAGGTCACGGCCGTCAGGGTAGAGGGAGGGCGCCGCCAGGCGGGATCCGGCATACCTGTTACCTCGGCGAAACAGGGTGGCAATGACCCGGACACGGGCCCTGCGCTAAGTTGCGAGCAACCAGCCGGCGCATTGTGGCACCGGGCCTTCCGCACTTCCGCACCACGGCTGCCGCTCCAGCAGCCAAGGAGGATGAATGTTCCAGAACAGCGACGAGCTGCTCAAGTACGTCAAGGACGAAGGTGTCGAGATGGTCGACATCCGGTTCTGCGACCTGCCCGGCATCATGCAGCACTTCACGGTCCCGGTCTCCTCGTTCGACCAGTCGGTGTTCGACGACGGCCTCGCCTTCGACGGCTCGTCGATCCGTGGGTTCCAGGCGATCAACGAGTCCGACATGGCTCTGTTCCCGGACCCGACCACGGCGTTCATCGACCCGTTCCGGACCGCCAAGACGCTGGTCCTGAACTTCTTCATCCACGACCCGATCACGGGCGAGGCATACTCGCGCGACCCGCGCAACATCGCGCGCAAGGCGCTGACGTACCTCGAGACGACGGGCATCGCGGACACCGCGTACTTCGCGCCCGAGGCCGAGTTCTACATCTTCGACTCGGTCCGCTACTCCACCTCCGCCAACGAGGGCTACTACCACATCGACTCGGTCGAGGGCTGGTGGAACTCCGGCAAGGAGGGCGACAACCTCGGCTACAAGACCCGCTTCAAGGGCGGCTACTTCCCCGTCGCGCCGTACGACCACTACGGCGACCTGCGCGACGACATGGTCAAGAACCTCGAGGCGTCGGGCCTGCTCGTCGAGCGCGCCCACCACGAGGTCGGCACCGCGGGTCAGGCGGAGATCAACTACCGCTTCGACACGCTGCTCAAGGCCGCCGACGACGTGATGAAGTTCAAGTACATCATCAAGAACACCGCCTGGCACCAGGGCAAGTCGGTCACCTTCATGCCGAAGCCGATCTTCGGTGACAACGGCTCGGGCATGCACGTCCACCAGTCGCTGTGGAAGAACGGCGACCCGCTGTTCTACGACGAGACCGGGTACGGCGGCCTCTCCGAGATGGCCCGCCACTACATCGGCGGCATCCTCAAGCACGCCCCGTCGCTGCTGGCCTTCACCAACCCCACGGTGAACTCCTACCACCGCCTGGTGCCCGGCTTCGAGGCCCCGATCTCGCTGGTGTACTCCTCGCGCAACCGGTCCGCCTCGGTCCGCATCCCGATCACCGGGTCGAACCCGAAGGCCAAGCGCGTCGAGACCCGTTTCCCCGACCCGTCGGCGAACCCCTACCTCGCCTTCGCGGCCCTGATGCTCGCCGGCATCGACGGCGTCAAGAACAAGATCGAGCCCCCCGCGCCGATCGACAAGGACATCTACGAGCTCCCGCCGGACGAGATGGCCGAGATCGACCAGGTCCCGACCTCGCTGGACGCCGTCCTCAACGCACTCGAGGACGACCACGAGTACCTCACGGCCGGCAACGTCTTCACGCCGGACCTGATCGAGACCTGGATCGACTACAAGCGCACCCACGAGATCGCGCCCGTGCAGCTGCGCCCGCACCCGCACGAGTTCGAGCTCTACTACGACATCTGACCGGACTTCCGGCTGTGGTCGTTCGACCACCCCGAACAACCACAAGAACAACCGCTGACCTGTGCAAACGCCGCCGAGCGACCCTTTGGTCGCTCGGCGGCGTTTTGCTGTTGTTAGTCGCTCGTCTGTGACAGATCCGGTACAGATTCTGGCAGCACCATCCCCTGCCACACGATCTTCAGGGGCCTCGGGGTAGGTCGCCGCAGCGGCCTCGGCCCGGGGTCGGTTGCCCGAGCCACCAGCGTCGCATCCCACGGTTCGGCGACCATCGCTGCGCGTCTCGAGTCAGCTTGCTGCCACATCATTACCGCCGGCGTGATCGCTCCCGTGCGGGCTATGGAACCGGGAGCCTTTGGGCCGCGACGTCGGGTGGACCGGGCAGCCGGGCACCCAGGCTGGTCGACGCCCAAGAACTGCGGGATGTCGACGGCACGTGAAAACTGACCCCCGAACGGCAACTGAAAACTGACCCCCTCCGAGACCCTGTCCTCATCTCGAGGCAGGGGGATGCGGAGTGTTGTCAGTGGAGGACTGGGCTGAGATCCGCCGGTTGCACCGTGCGGAGGGAGTGCCGATCAAGGTGATCGCCAGGTCGATGGGGATCTCGAAGAACACGGTGCGGAAGGCGCTGCGCGACGTCGGTGCCCCGCGTTACGAGCGGCCGGCGCGGGGATCGTTGGTCGATGAGGTCGAGCCGCGGATTCGTGAGTTGTTGCGGGTCACGCCCACGATGCCGGCAACGGTCGTTGCTGAGCGGATCGGGTGGGTGCATTCGATCCGGACGCTGCGCACCCGGGTGAGCGAGCTACGGCCGGTGTACCTGCCGCCGGACCCGTCCTCGCGCACGATCTATGAGGCTGGTGGGTTGGCGCAGTTCGACTTCTGGTTCCCCGACATCGAGTTGCCGGTGGGCTTCGGCCAGAGGCGGACCGCGAAGCGGTTGCCGGTGATGACGATGGTGTCGGGCTACTCGCACTGGACCAGCGCGGTGCTGATCCCGCGCCGAGAGAGCGAGGACCTGTTTCCCGGCTGGTGGCACCTGATCCAGCAGTTGGGCGCGGTCCCGAAGCTGCTGGTGTGGGACGGCGAGGGTGCCATCGGGCGGTGGCGCCCCAAGGAGTCCGCGCTCACCACCGAGTGCCAGGCATTCCGCGGCGTGCTCGGCACCAAGGTCTACGTGTGCAAGCCAGCCGACCCTGAGGCCAAGGGCATGCTCGAGCGGTTCCACGACTACCTGGAGCGCTCGTTCCTGCCCGGCCGGGAGTTCACCGGCCCTGAGGACTTCAACACCCAGCTGGCCGGGTTCGTCGTGAAGGCCAACGCCCGGAAGATGCGGGTCCTGGGATGCGCACCGAACGATCGGATCGCCGCCGACCGGGCCGCGATGATGCCGCTGCCACCAGTGCCGCCCGAGGTCGGGTGGCGCAAGTCGATGCGGCTGCCACGCGATCACTACATCCGCCTCGATTCCAACGACTACTCCGTGCACCCCGCCGTGGTCGGGCGCCGGATTGAGGTCCACGCCGACCTGGCCCGGGTGTGGGTGACGTGTGAGGGCGCGATCGTCGCCGACCACGCCCGGGTATGGGCCCAGCACCAGACGATCAGCGACTTCGAGCACACCGTGGCCGCGAAGCTCCTGCGGCAAGGACGCGGCGACCTGCTCCGCCCGGTCGCCGATGCGGTGACCGGCGAGGAGGTCGAGATCCGATCGCTCGGCGTCTACGACCAGGTCCTCGGGCTCGTCGATCCCCTGTCCGACGGCCTGGTCGACGAGGAGGTGTCGTGATGACCACGCCGAGCACGGCGAAGAGGACCGCGAGGGCCGGTCGCGACGTCACGAGCGAGCTGGAGTTCCTGACCCGAGCGTTGAAGGCGCCCACGCTGCGCGAGTCTGTCGCACGGTTGGCCGTACGGGCCCGGGAGGAGTCGTGGACGCACGAGGAGTTCCTCGCCGCGTGTCTGCAACGTGAGGTGTCGGCGCGGGAGTCCCACGGTGGTGAGGGCCGCATCCGCGCCGCCCGGTTCCCGTCGAGGAAGAGCCTGGAGGACTTCGACTACGACCACGCCCGTGGCCTGAAGCGGGAGACCATCGCGCACCTGGGCACCCTGGACTTCGTCGCGGGCAAGGAGAACGTGGTCCTGCTCGGCCCGCCAGGGACGGGGAAGACCCACCTGGCCACCGGGCTCGCGATCCGGGCCTGTCAGGCCGGACACCGGGTCCAGTTCGCCACCGCCAGCCAGTGGGTCGACCGGCTCGCCGAGGCCCATCACGCCGGCCGGCTGCAAGACGAGCTGCGCCGCCTGGTCCGCTACCCGGTCCTGGTGATCGACGAGGTCGGCTACATCCCTTTCGAACCCGAGGCGGCGAACCTGTTCTTCCAGCTCGTCTCATCGCGCTACGAGCGCGCCAGCCTGATCGTCACGTCCAACAAGAACTTTGCCCGCTGGGGCGAGGTCTTTGTCGACGACACCGTCGCCGCCGCGATGATCGACCGGCTCGTCCACCACGCCGAGGTCATCGCCTTGAAGGGCGACTCCTACCGGCTGAAGAACCGAGAACTCGGCCGCGTCCCCGCGGCCGTCACCGAAGAGAACCAGTGAACAAGAGGGGGTCAGTTTTCGATTGCCGCGAGGGGGTCAGTTTTCAGCCGCCGTTGACACGGGACAACGGCGATGTCGCTTCCTACCTTGGCGTGACCAAGCAGACCGTCTCGTCTTGGCGGAGGACGGGCTACGGCCCGGTCGGCTTCCGTGTCGGAGAGCACCTACGCTTGCGGGCATCAATCGTGATCAGTTGGACGGTGCAACTCGAGAAGAATCAGTGATCCCGACAGGCCATCGGCCTGAGGCCGAATCGGTTCCAGCGCCACCAGGCCGTAGATGCTGTCCGCATTGCTGGTCACCCGGTCGGACTCAGCCAAGGACTTGGGGTTGGTCCGGCACTCGACGCCGAAGGCCAGCGGACCACCGTCCGGCGTCGGTCCGATCACGCCCCCACCTGCATCTCTCCCAGCGTGCCACCCCCTCGGACATGGCCCGACGCTCCCGCGCGGCCTGCGGTCCCGGCAGGTCGCCGTCACCCCCAGCCGACGGCGACCCACCTGGCCGGCAGGCGATGGACGACCTGATGCCCCCACGAACCACCACGGCGTCCGGCGCGACCCATCCGCTCAGCCAGCATCACAGTGCACGCGCCGACAACCCAGACCCCCTGCCCAACTGTCACGGTGGCAGCGACGGGACCGGCGTCTCAGCAGCCGAAGACGGTGAAGGCCTCAGCCGTCACGAGCAGGTCGGCCCGCTCCCGCGGATCACGGGTCTCGTCGCCGCCCCAGCGTCGAAGATCGGCGCGAGCGAGCGCGAGCGCCCGTGCCGGCGGCAACCCGCCCCCGACCCAGTGTCGGTAGAACGCCGCAGTGAACGCGCCGGCGGCCCGGTCCTCCACGGGCCACAGCGGTGCCACGACCCCGGATGCTCCTGCGCGGAGCAGCCAGGTCGGAAAACCCCTGGCCTCGTCGGGAAGCTCCTCGGCCGAGGCGCCGAGCCAGCAACAGGTCAGAACCACGAACGTCCCGGCCAGCCGGGGCGGGAGTTCGCGCTCCGAGAGGACTCCCGCCTGATGATCGGCCTCGTTGGTGAGCAGGACCCGGATGCCCTCGCCGTTCAGCTGCCCGTGCGCAGCGACGTGGACGACCTCGACCTGCGGATCGTCGAGCGCTCCGCGCAGGGCAGCGGCCGTGGCCGCGCGGCGCGTCAGGTGGGTGGCGCCGTAGTAGGCGCTGAGGTCCTCGCCCTCCGCTTCGGCGCCGGGCAGCGGTGGCCAGGTTCGGCCGTCGAAGTCGCACGGCGTCGGATTGGTGACGGCAACGATCCTCGGTTCGACCCCGGGGCCCGCGGTGCCCACGGCGGCGAGGTGGATCCGCCCCGAGACCGCCACGCTCACCGACGCCCAGCCCTCAACGTCCAGGAGGGCGGCGGTCACCGGAAGGGAAATCAGACCGCCTCCCGGCACCAGTCGCAACGCACCCCCGTTGCCCGACGGGAGTGCCGCCCCGACCAGTTCGGCGATCCGGCCCTGGACGTCGGCCACGGCCTCCGCGTCGGGCACCGGGTGGTCACCACGAACTGCGCGCCCGCCCTCGACAACATCCGTCCAGCCGTCGAGGTCTGCGCGGAGGTCAGCCACCTCGTCCATGGTCAGGTCCTCGAGCCACGTCACCCGGATCGTCGGGCCGGCGGGGTCGGGCGCGAGGTCGACCCGCATCCCGCTGTCCTGACCCGCCGCGAGATAGGTCAGCTGCTCCCCCGTGCGCGCGACGAAGTCCAGCAGTGCCACGACGGTGGCGCTCGGCGCAATGGGCCCGATGAGGGCTTCGACGGCCGATCGGGCCTCACGCATCTCAACCAGAGCGCCCGCCAGTTGCCCGGAGGTCGATGCCGGGTCGATGCCACCGTCGAGAGGGCTGAGCCGGATGGCGCCGCGCAGGAGCGCACGGACGCGTTCGGTCGCCACGGCGTACCGGTCAGCCACGGCCTCGTGACCCGTGGCGCGGGCCTGGTGCAGGGCGAACGACTCGTGGCCCAGGTGCCCGGCGGCCTCGATGCCGGCGCCGCGCTCGAGCAGCTCCACACTCGCGGTCAGGTCGCCGACCCGGGCCGCGCCGATCGCGCCGAGGGTCGCCGCGCCCTGCACCGGGCGCAACCAGTCGATCCACTCGTGCGACGCGATCGCGCCCAGGACTTCATCGACGGCGGCGAGCGCTCGGTCCGCCGCCCAGGCGGCCAGCGACCAGCGCTCGTCCCGCACGGCGATCTCCGCGACGTGCTGCCAGGCCCGCAGGCGCAGCAGGGTCATCTGCTCACGACGAGCCACGCGGAGCGCCAGGCTCAGCGCGAGGTCGAGGTGGCGGTCGGAGACTTCGTCGTGCAGGGCCCGGCGGTACGCCGTCCGGGCGTGCTCGAGGTCGCGCAGGTCGGCCCACGAGTCGCCACCCGCCTGCCGCGCGTCGACCAGCCGGTGCAGCTCCAGCGCCCGCTCCAGGTCCGTCACGTCGTGGCTGACGAGATACCGGCAACGAAGGCAGACCGCCAGATTGTGGTCGAGCGCCTCGGACGCGGCGCCGGACGCAGCCGGACGCACCTCGTGGATCACGTCGATCGCCTCGTCGAGCGCGTCGGTGTCACCCGTGTGGTCGAAGACCGTCTGCAGTGCGGCGACCAGGCCGGTCACCGCGACGTAGAACTCCATCGTGCCTGCACTGGCCTGCTCCACCGCGCGTCGATAGTGGTCCACCGCGCGATCGGCCGCGGCGGCATCGCCGCGCAGCGCTGCGTCGTTGACCTCGACCGAACCCAACGCCGCGGCCACCGACGATCGCATCGGATGGTCGTCGGGCAGCAAAGCGAATCGCACCTCGACGGCCGCGCGGGCAGCCGCGAGTCCGTCATTGATGCTCACCGTCCGCCACCTCTCGGACAAGACACCGAGCAGGGTCAGCTCGACCCGGATCCGGGTCTGCTCCCACGGGGCACGCAACTCGGCGGGAGCGGACTGCTCGCCTACCGCCAGGACCGCGAGCGCCTCCTCGGCAACGGCGGCGGCGTGATCGAAGTCCTCCTGCGATCCGGTCGCCGAGGCGCGCGCGAGGTAGATGTTCGACTCGTTGTTCGCCAGCGCCGCCCTCGTCACCGGATCGAGCACACCGTTGTGACGGCGGGCGCACAGTGCGATGGCGCTCGACAGAACCGCTGGGTCCCGGTTGCGTTCGTAGTCGGCCAACAGTCCGGCAGTGCTGGAGTTGAGCAGGTCATGGGTGTACTGGTCCGGGGGCGCGTCGACCGCGGTCACGGCCGCGACCAGCACTGCCACGTCGTCCGTCCCGGTCCGTCTTCGAAGGCGCTCGCCGCGAGCCACCAGCTCCACGGCGAGGAACGCCCGCCGGTCGGCCCCCGGGGGTGGCGATGCCGTCAGCGCGACCGCTGCGTCGAGTGCGTCGTCGTCCTGGGCACCCTGCGCACGGGCCACCCGCACCTGCGCGCTCAGGAGTACGCCGGAAGCCGGGCTCAGCACGCCGCGTCGCACATCGGCGTCGACCGCCGCCACGAACGCTCGCCATGCCTCCGCGCCACCAGCGGCGAAGTAGTCGGTCGCGGCCGCAGCGGTCGCAGACGAGTGCGGGGGTGCGTACATCAACGGACCTCGCGTGTGTCGTCGGCGGCGGCAGATGCCGATGTCGGCGGAAGTCATCTTGCCGTGACGAACAGCCACCCCGCAGGGGAACGGGCGCGAAGCCCTCCCGAAACGCCCACCTCCACACCCTGCATTCCCCCTAGGATCCGCATGTGTCTGTCGACCGCGTGCCCGAATCCCAGCCCGGGGTGGACGACCCGCCCACGCCCGGCGCCTCGGGTGTCGACGGCTTCCGACTGGGCCGTGCCCTGCGCCTCGCGGCCCCCGGACTGCCACGGCAGGAGGCGCAGCAGGTGCTCGACCGGTTGCAGCAGCTGGAGAGCAACGAGCACCGCACGGACAGTGCGGCTCTGTCCCCCGAGGAGCGACGCAGCCTCTGGTCGCTCCGGGCGGCGCTCGCCGGGCGGCCCGAGCCAACGCCCGAGCAGTGGGCCCAGGTCCTGCGCCACTGGACCTGGCTGATCGACCACGCACCGGAACCGACCGGCCCGGGGACCAGTGCCGACCTGCTCCGAACCACCCGGGCCAATCCGGGAGACTCGGCCCCGATCGAGCGGGCAGTGCGCGCCCAGGCTGAGACGGTCGGCGTACCCGACGCCGACGTCGACGCGGCGGTCGGCCTGCTCACCCAACTGATCCGCCTGGACCAGCGCCCGCCCAGCCTGCGCGACTCGACCCGCGCAGCCCACGCCCTGGCGCCGACCGCAGGCCTGCCGCGCGAACTCGTTGACCTGCACACGGATGCGGCAGCCGCACGGCTGGCGATGCTGACCGCCACCCTCAGCCATGCGCACCTCGACGACCTCGAGACTGGAGGCCCCGACCTGGCGTCGGCGGAGGACCAGGCAGGCGCGGCGCCCCGCCTCGCCGGACCAGCCGATGCGCCCCACATCGTCGTGGCGGCGCCCGAGCTGGCGGCCCTCAACCTGGACATCCTCGACCGCGCCGACGGGCGCGAGATCGACCGACTCCGGGTCGGCTCGGCCCCGGATCCCCACAGCCTGTTCGGCGCCGCCGTCGCCCACTGGCTGCACCGCTCGGCAGAGCGACCGACTCGACGTGACCGGCGTGACGCGCGCACCTCCCAGCGTCTCGACGAAGCCCGACGCCTGCTGAAGCCCTCCGACTTCCCGAAGCAGTCCTCCAGCACCGTCGACGACGCGTACGCCGAACTCGACCGGGGTCACCGCTCGGCCATGTACGCCATGCAGATCGCCAACCGCGCCGAGGCATTGCCGCTGGACGTCTACACCACGGTGCAGCACGGAACGATGTCCGAGGCCCATGTGACAGCTGGATTCAACTACTTGCGGGGACTGCTGACTTCCCGCACGCTCAGCGGCATGTCGGCCCGACCCGCGACCCTGTTGACGGCGATCCGCCAGGTCACCCGGCACATGGAGCGCACCGCGCCCGAACGCTGGGGCGGTCACGAACGCGGTCGCACGGATCGCCGGGCCCACATGGGAGCGGTGTGCCTGGTGGCTCTCCAGGAGATCGACCGCGCCCGCCTCACGGCCGACCGCGAGGTCGCCGACCTCCTGTCCGACCTGCGCCCGACCGTCGACATCGCCACCGTCGGCGCCCTCGCGTCGTGGATGCGTCGCGAACGACTGCAGACCAGCGATCGCAACGCGCGGGTACCGCGGTCGGATGTGTGGCACGCCAGCGTCCAGCGGGCGGTCGTCCATCTGACGGCCTGCGGTGGCCGCATCGCTGCGGATCCCGACGCGGGCGCGTGCGCTCTCGACGCCGCGGCGACGCTCGACCAACTCGCCGGGCTTCTCGACGAGCTCGGTCCGCAACAGCCGGAGCACGACCTCGCACCGTCGATCGACCGACTCGGCGAGGTCAGCGCTCGACTTCGCGCGCGAGCCGTGACCACCCCATGACGACGATCGAGTTGCGGGGTGCACCACCGGGCGGAGCCGTCGCGTGGTGGCGGGCGCGCGAGCACTCCGCAGGTCCGGCCGGCGCGGTCACGATTCGCCTGTCCCAGACGGTCATCGTGCGCCTGGATCGCGCCGATCCCACCGTGCTCCTTGATCTCGAAGGGATCGCCGTCGCTGCGGACCTGGAACCTCGGGTCCGGGCGCTGGCGGCAGCCCTGTGGGGAAGCGATGTCGCTGCCACTGCCGGCGAGATCGCCTCGGTCGAGGACTCCGGCGAGAATCCGCTCCGTTCCTCGCTCCTGGAGTTGGTGGGCCTTGCCGCCGTCGTGGAGGGCAGCCTTCCGGCCCTGTGCTCGATCGACGTCGCCCGGCACGCCGACCTGGTCGCCGGCCAGTGCACCGACGCGGACCTGCGCGCCCTCGTGCGCTCGTTCGGGACCATGCACGCAGCGCGTGCAGCCCACGCCTGGGACCAATTGCCGTCGTCCGACGCTCTCGACCTGAACCCGGCCCAGGCCGCGCTGCTCGCAGACATCGGCCGGTGGATCGACGCCCAGATCGGCGGCGAGCGCGGCGCCTTCACGGCACCTTTTCCACAGCAAGCGGTGCCCACGAACACGACCCTTGACTGGTTGCTCCGAGGCGATCAGGTCGGCGTGCGGCGGGGACGGGGCTCGCGGCAGCACCCGGTGACCCTGGACGGCGAGCACCTCGGCTTCGTCGTGTCCGACTGCGTGCTCGAGCAGC
This sequence comes from Nocardioides sp. W7, assembly GCF_022919075.1. Lineage (NCBI taxonomy): Bacteria > Bacillati > Actinomycetota > Actinomycetes > Propionibacteriales > Nocardioidaceae > Nocardioides > Nocardioides sp. W7. Next base: position 4,213,925 of record NZ_CP095078.1, read on the forward strand.
GCAATGAGATCGCCACCATCACCGGAGGATGGCAGCCGCCCGACGGCTCCGCCTCACCGCCTCCCGTCGCCTGGGTGCGCGCGTTCACGCCGACGGGAGCGCTGATCTACGCAAGCCGGTGCGACTTCTCCGCTGACACGTTCGCTGCCGAGTTGGTGGTGGCAGGCGAGATCGACGAGGGCTTCGTCCTCGACCTGACGACAGACCTGATGGCCGACCCGTGGTCCGGTGCCGGTGGCAACGCCAATCGCGCCCGGACGCTCGCTGCGGCCGCGGCCAATCTCCAGACCACCGCCGTCGACTCCGAGGAGTGGTCGGTCGTCGGCGCCCTCTGGGAGCGCAGTGCCACGCTCTGGGGAGCCGCCGGCGACCAGGCTCGGCGCACGCTCGCCCTGGTCCACGGGCTGCGGGCCTATCGCGCGGCCGGCCCCCGCTACGCCGTCCGGATGGAGTCCCTCGAACACGCCGCGACGCTCGCCCTGACCCGTCTCGACCCGCGCTGGTCCCCGCCGGACCCGACGACGGCCGCCAGTGCCGATCCCCGCCACCTCCAGCGACTGCTCGCCACATCAGAGCTGGCCCCGGCCATCGACCAGTGGGTGCGTCAGCAGCTTGAGGGCATCACGGCGACCGTCCGTGAGTCCGCCGACGCGAACTCCGACCACCGCGACCTGGTCCGGCGCATTGAAGTCCTCGAACGGGCCACGGCGGCCGCAGGGGTCGGGCCGGCCCGGATGAACGCCCGCGTCGCCCTGGCTCGGTGGGCTGCCAGGGCCGGCCGCCGGCGGATGGCACTGCTCGTTCTGTACCCCCTCGTCATCCGCTACGACGAGCTCGACACCGTCGGACGACGTGAGTTCGCCGAGACGCAGGCGCTCCTGATCGGTCCGGTGAGCGAACCCGACCCGGACGACCCGGACGACGGTGGGACGACATGACCTCCCCCAGCACTCACGTCGCTGCCGATCGCCTCGTCACCCAGGCGCGGTCCCAGCTGGGCCTGTCCGACGGTGACCTTCGCGTGCTCGTGTCCGCCGCTCCGGGTTCGCGCTCCGGCGAGGACGATCGCCACTACCAGGCGCTCGCGAGTCTGGCTGACACCGTGCTCGAGCGCCGCCGCTACACCGAACAGGTCGTCAACGGCTTCTACACGAGCGCCCGACGGGGTGAGCGCGGTGAGGCGACCTTCGAAGGTGGCGTTGCGGCCCTGGACCTGCACGGCTATCCGAGCGAGGTGGTCGCGGCGTTGCCGAGTGAGGTCACCTCCCGGTTCCTGGGCCTCGGGAACGTCTGGGAAGGCCTCCCCTCACCGACAGGAATGAGGGTGGTCGACGTGGGCTGTGGTGCCGGGCTCGACCTGGCCGTCGGCGACGTGCTCGCTGGGAACGGCGTCGCCCTGGTCGGGGTCGACAAGAGGCCGGACCTGTTGCGGATCGCCGCCGCTGCCTGTCCCGACGCATCGCTGGTGGTCGGGGACGTCTTCTCCCCGCCGTTCACCGAGGGTGCGTTCGACGTCGTACTGGCGAACGGCCTACCTCCCCTGCAACGCCCGGTCTCGCTGGCCGCGACGGCTGCGACGCTGTGCTCACTCGCCGCACCCGGCGGCATCGTGTCGGCGACCGTCATCGTTGCCTCACCGCTCCTGATCCAGGACCTCGAGCACCGCTTCCCCGCCGATGAACCAGCCTTCGTGCGGGGCCTGGCGACACTGATGTCGGGCAAGCCGACCGACCATGACGTGGCGACGGCCTTCACCGGCACCGGCACCATTGTCGGGCTGCTCCACGGGAGCAACCCGTACCTCGACGAGTCCACCCGACGGCTCACAGCGATGGTCCACGTGACGGCCCACGCATCCCGAGGAGCTCAGCCATGATTTCGTTGGTGCCTGTCGAATCACCATCGATGTGGAGGCCGGAGGACTTCGCCGACGACTCCACCTGGTCCTTCGACCTCGACGACGATGCGCGTCAGGCCCTGGTCGAGCACGGTCGCGGCGCCGAGGTCGGCATCCTCGGCGAACGGATCGCCGATCAGTCGCGCCGGTGGTCGGACCTGCTGACCTCTGGCCCCGGCTTCGTTCGCCTGCGCGGCTTCCCCGTCGAGGTCCTCGACGCGGACGAGATCGAGCGCGCCTACCTGGGTCTCGCGTCGTTGCTCGGCACGCCCGTGGGCCAGGACCGGAACGACAACCTGATCACCCACATCCGCGACGAGCGCAAGCCACCCGGACCGGCCGTCCGGAAGTACCAGACGACCCAGAGCCAGGACTTCCACAGCGACGCCTCCGATGTCGTCGGCCTGTTGTGCCTTCGACCGTCCCGATCCGGCGGCCGATCGATGATCGTCAGCGCGCACGCCGTCTACAACGAGATGCTTCGCCGCGCACCCGATCTCGTCGCCGTCATGTACGAGACGATGCCCTGGAGCCGACACACCGAACAGCGCCCCGGAGAGCCGGCGTACTTCGAGCTGGCCCCCATCACCGAGGTCGACGGGATGCCCCGGATCTCGATGATCGGGTGGTACATCCGCCAGTCGCAGCATCACCCGACAGCGCCACGGCTCACGGCTGACCAACGCGCAGCCATCGACCTTGCCGAAGAGGTCACGAACAGTCCCGACCTCCGCATCACCATGGAGTTCCGCCCCGGAGACATCCAGCTGCTCAACAACACGACCGTCCTGCACGCACGCGAGTCGTACGTCGATGACCTTGCACCGGAGCTGCGACGCCACCTGCTCCGGGCGTGGGTGAGGCTGGAGAAGCCGGTCGCGAACGAAGTCCTTCGCGGACGTCCCGCCGCCGTAGCGTCGAGTCTCAGGACTTCGGTAACACGAGATGTCTCAGGACATCGGTAACACCTGACCCGGTGATCGTTCACGATGAGCGATGGCCAGAGATGGGGTTCCGGTGGGACCGGAGTTCGCTGCGCTTGTCGCCAGGGTTGCTGGTGGTGAGCGGGTCGACGTGCGGGCGCGACCAACCAGCCCCGTGGCCGGTGCAGATCATCACCGCGAAGGTCAGCGCCCGCGGCTGCATCGCATTGACAAGCACCTCTTCGGCGTCGGGCGCCGCCACTGCGGACGCGTCGGACCGTCATCCGCCAGCACCGCCAGGTCACCGTGTTCAGCACCAACCAACTCATCGCCGAAGTCACCCTCAGCGGCCAACGCGGCTACCAACGCCGCACCAACACCAAGCCACCCGCCGACGCCGTAGTGTCACCGATGTCCTGAGACATCACACGGCCCGCCGCCGTCGAGCCCGCATGACGGCCGACCCGAACGCCGCCCTCCTGGATCTCCTCGCGGCGGGGGCCACCGATGAGGAAGTCCTCGCGGCTGCGGCACGCCACGCAGTCGGCGACCAGACCTCGGAGCGCCTGATCCTCCGAGCCATCACCCGCACGGACTTCGCGCGGCTGGTCCCCGAGGTCACTGGGAGCGCGGACCGCTCCGCGTGGCTGGCGAAGGTGCAGGCCTGCGCGGACTGCCCGGACCTCGCCTCGGGCGAGGGGCCGCTGGAGTTCGAGAGACCGGCGAAGCGGCTCATCGCCGACGCCCTGGGGCGGGCGGCCTGGGTGAGCGACCCAGCGCCTCTCAGACAGCCGGAGCGCCGTGCAGCGAGAAGCGCGCGTGGGCCGATCTCCATGACACCGACTGGAGACTGATGCGTGGCGAACCTGCGTGGATCGGCTGGTGGAACAGCGCCGGCAAGGTCGTGGCTCCCGCCCTTCGGGGCTCGCTCCAAGTGCTGGGACCCGACTCGGAACCGACTGGTCGCAGGAGGTCGATCTCGACGATCCGCTCCGTGTTGCGTGACAGGCCTGGGCAATTCGCTGACCGTCGCGTCGCGGATCTGACCGTACATTCGATCCCGCGTGACAGTTGGTCAAAGTCCTGACCAATTGCCCCCGAGGGCACCCCGCGAGGCGCTACGTTCCCGGTCATGACGGACGCACTCGACGTGGTCGACGTTGTCGACGGGATCCAGTACTTCCCCGGCGTGGTCGATGCGGATCTCGTCGCGCAGGTCAGGAACGCGCTGATGCGCGCCGACCAGCACGCGGAGTGCGAGATCATCGTCGACGGCGAACGCCATCCGGCACCGCGCCTCGTGTCGTCCTTCTCGGACGTACCCCTCGGGCTCGACGGCATGGACGTGAGCCGAGTGTGGTCCGACGAGCTGGCCGACCTGCGCGACGTCGTGGCGAAGCGATTCGGCCTGAGTTTCAACTACGCGTTGGCCAACCTGTACCGCGACGGCGAGGACCACACCGGCTGGCACTCGGACAAGGCCAGCCTGCACGTGGACGACTCAAAGATCGCGATCGTCAGCTTCGGCGCCCCGCGCACCCTCTCGGTCCGTTCCTACGCCGCTCCGACCGACGTCCGGTCGGTGGTGATGGAGGAAGGGGCCGTCGTCGTCATGGACTTGGCAGTCCAGGCGACGCACGAACACACCGTGGTCCGCGAGGAGGCGACGGTCGGACCCCGGCTCAGCCTCACTCTTCGCGAGATCCGCATCTTCGACGAGTATCTCGTCGACGAACCCCAACTGTGACCGCAACCGGCGGTACCTATCGAAAGAAGGAAGAGCATGGCGTACACCGACAAGGTTCAGAGCTTCGTCGCCGACCCGTTGTGTGGATTCACCGCCGAGGAACTCCAGGAGCGGGTCTCCACCGACCTCGCCCAGGTCGCGTTGGCCCACCGGCCCGAAGGGTTCCTGATCGAGAAGTTCTGCACCGACCACGGCTACTCCGAGGCCGACGCCCTCAGCCTCTTCGAGGACGTCAAGAAGTTCCTCCTCCTCGGCAGCATCGTCGACGCCTCGCCGGCGCCGAGCTACCCGATCGACCAGATGTGGCACGCCTTCATCCTGTTCACCAAGGACTACGCGCTGTTCGGCGAGAAGGTCGGCGGCTTCATCCACCACCGCCCGCTCCCCTCGACCAGTGAGGCGCAGCCGCCGATCGAGCCCACCCTCGCGCTGATGACCGCCGCCTACGGCGAGCTGTCGGAGCAGCACTGGCCGGCGCCCCTCGGCGCCTTCGGCATCATGGACTGCAAGGCCGGCGTCTAGGCCCCAGTACCCGCAGGCCGGTCGTGCGGCACCAGCCGCACGACCGACCCAGGGGCATCCATTGTCTGAACCCCGAAAAGCCAGCACCGATCAGTGGACGCGGCTCGACGTCGACCCCCTCCTCGAATGGGACGAGGAACTCCTCGACCTCGACCCCTCGCCGCCGGACTCGCCCACCAGGGCCACTCGGGTCCTGCTGATCGGGCAGAGCCATGACCTCGAGCTGGTGTCCATCGCACGCAAACTCATTGACCGCGGCGCCTTTGTGCGTGTGTTGCTGGCCGACCGGATCGCATCGCAGCCCAGCCTGACCTGGCCCGCACCCGTCGAACACCTCCGCTTCGACGTGGGTCTGTGCCGGTCACACCGAGGCGATCAACCCGTGCACTACCACTACGACCGGACCCTTCGGCACCACCCGGAGTGGGCCGCCGTACCCCCGCTGGAACGGTCGTACGCCGGCGAGCAGCTCACGACGCTGTTCTGGGCGCTGGTCGGAAGGATCAAGGTCGATCGCTGGGTCAACGATCCGTGGGCCGTACGTGCCGCCGAGAACAAGTTGGTCCAGCTCGACGCCGCAGCGGCCTGTGGCCTGCGGACACCCCGAACGCTGGTGACCAGCAGTGCCGAGCAGGTGCGCGCCTGGGCCGCGCAGTCCACCACCCAGGTGGTCTCCAAGTCGCTCGACTCCCCCGTCGTGACCGTCAGTGATGCGTCGGCACGATTCCTCTACACCGCATCTGCAGATGCGGCGCCCGCAGAGGACCTCCCCTACCCCCACCTCTTCCAGGAGCGGATCGTCGCTGACGCGGAGCTCCGGATCACCGTGGTCGGGCGGCGGATGTTCGCTGCCCGGATCCGGCGAGGCAACGGCGACGACGTCGACTGGCGCCAGCGGACGCCCGGGCCGTCGGAGTTCGAGGCAACCAGCCTGCCCGACGGCCTTCGCACCTCCCTCGACCTGCTGATGCAGCGGCTCGGGCTCTCGTTCGGCGGTGTCGACATCCTGTGTTCGGGCGAGGACCACCACTTCCTGGAGGTCAATCCGTCCGGGGCCTTCCTCTGGCTCGAACGGTCCCTGGACATCCGCATCTCCGACACCGTGGTGCAACTGCTTCTGGCCGGAGGCTGAGGGGCAGCCTCGGATCAGTTCGTCCCCGCGCCATCCAGGAGCGCGCGGTCCTCGTCGTCCAGGCGGAGTCCGCCCACCTCGCGGAAGGCCTCGAGCTGGTCCGGCTGCGTGACGCTCGCCAGCGGCAGCACGACCGGAGGGCGGCCCACCAACCAGGCCAGGGCAGCCGCGGCCATCGAGACGTCGTGCCGGGCAGCGACCGACTCCAGCACGTCGAGCAGGTTCGCCATCCTGTGGCCGCGATAGCGCCGGGCGACCACCTGCTGACGGTGTCCGACCCGTTCGGTCGCATTCCGGAACTTGCCGGTGAGGAAACCCTGCGCCAGGGAACCCGTGCTCATCAGACCCAGCCCGCGCGAGACACACAGCCGGCCGAGCTCGCTGCTCTCGAAGGATCGATCGGCTAGATTGAACTCGGCCTGGACGACGTCGAGGGTGCCGTTGGGCAACTCCTCCGCAGCGCTCAGCACCGCTTCGAGGCGCTCGGTTGCGAACCCCGAGACGCCGACGCGATGGGCCCGGGCCCATCGCAGTGAACTCAACGTGTGGGCGATCTCGGGGGCCGGGGTCGTCGGATCGTCCGCATGCGCGAGAACCGCCTCGAACATCTCCACGCCGAGGCGATCGCGCGAGCGGTCGACGGCCGTGCGTACGGTCTCTGCACGCAGCCCCTCGCCCCCCGGGCACAGGCCGACCTTCGTGCAGATCTGCAGTTGGTCAGCGACGCCGTTGCGCCGGGCCCAGCGTCCGATGATGCTCTCGGAGTCGCCACCGACGTCGCGGCTCGCGTGCGAATAGCCGTCCGAGGTGTCGATGAACCGCCCGCCGATCTCGAAGAACCGGTCCAGGACCGCCTCTGACTCGCAGGGCGTGATCAGCCAGCCGAACACACTCCCACCCAGCCCGATCGGCACCGGACCGGTCGCCCGCAGCCCCACCTCGCTCATCGAGCGAGGTCCGTCGACCGGAATCGATCGGCCAGCACCCGATCGTCGTGGCCAGCGGGGAGGTGGCCTGACTTCCGCAACAGAGGAACGACCTCGTCGACGAACACCTGGAGGTCGTCCGGCAGGACGGCCGGCATCACGATGTAGCCGTCGGCCGCTCCGCGATCGACCCAGTCGCTCATCGCCTCGGCGACGGTCTCGGGCGAACCGACGACCAGCCGGTGACCACGGCTGGTGCTCATCCGGCGCACGACGTCGCGCACCGAATGGCGCCGCTCGTCGGCCATGTCCTTGATCACCCGGTAGTAGGTCTGGTTGCCGGCGACCGACTCCGGCACCGGGAGATCGGGCGCGAACGGGTCATCGAGCGCGAGCGACCCGGGATCCCAGCCGAGGCTTCGTTCGAGTTGGCGCAGGCCGTCGGTGAGGTCGAGCATCGAGTCGAGCTGCGCCAGGTAGTCCTCGGCCTCCTCGTCGGTGTCCCGGACCACGGGAATCAGGCCCGGCAGGAGGCGCACCGGGGTGCTCCGACCGGAGCGCCGCGCCAGGTCCTGGATCTCGGCCCGGAACCCCGCTGCTGCGTCGATCGTCGCCTGCACGGTGAAGACGACATCGGCCCGCGCCGCAGCCAGTGCCATGCCCGCCGGACTGGATCCTGCCTGGACGAGCAGGGGAACCCGTTGCGGCGACGGCGGGACATCGAGGGGCCCCCGGACGCTGAAGAACTCTCCGACATGGTCGATGGCACGAATCCGTGCAGGATCGGCCCACCAACCGGCACGGTCGCCGATGACGGCGTCGTCGTCCCAGCTGTCCCACAGCTTCAGGCACACCTCGACGAACTCCTCGCCTCGTCGATACCGCTCGCCGTGGTCGGGAATCGTGTCGAGGCCGAAGTTCTGGGCCGCCTCCTGTGTCGCGGACGTCACGATGTTCCACCCGATCCGACCGCCACTGAGGTGGTCGAGGGAGGTCAACCGACGCGCGACGTTGTACGGCTCGTTGAACGACGTCGAGAACGTGAGGACCACGCCGATGTGCTCGGTCGCCGCGATCGCGGCGCAGGCCAGCACCGACGGGTCGATGACTCCTGCGGGCCGCTCCCGTACGTCGGACCACAGGGCCATGCTGTCGGCGAGGAACACGGCATCGAACCCGCCCTCCTCGGCCAGTCGTGCCTGCGCGGCGAAGTGAGCGGGATCGGTGCCACCGCGCAGGTTCGAGCCCGGCAGCCGCCAGGAGGCACTGTGATAGCCGGTGGTCCCCATGAACATGCACAGACTCATCCGGTTGCCGTCCGTGCCCGCGGGTGTCTCCTCCACCTTCACCTCTCGATCGTTCGTTGGAGGCGGCTCGTGATCAGCTGCGCCACGATTGCGGCATGGGGAGGACGGAGCACGTCGAAGTGGCCGCAGTCGACCTCGTCGAATTTGGCGGTGGGGTGGCTCTCACGCACCCAGCCGATGTCGCTCAACAGGCGGTCACGGTCACCGGCGAGCACGACCAGCGCGGGACCACTCCACACCGGCGGTCGGTAGCCGACCATCTCAGCGTTGTTGGACGACAGCGTGCGCGCACGCTGCTCGAGCCACGACGGCGCCACGAACTCCAATGGTCCCGCCGCGCGCCGGACGACGTCATGCGCGGCAGCGACCGTGAGCGGTTCGCTCGGAAGGTGATCGGCGTAGCCGGCGTCGACAAGGATGCGTCGCAGCGCCCAGTCATCGGGGAGCTCGATTCCTGCCGTGGGAATCGCAGGATCGAGCAGGACGATGCCCGCCACCTCGACGCCCCTCTCTCCGAGGGCGCAGCAGACGGCCGAGGTGAGGACCCCACCGAACGAGTAGCCGACGAGGTAGATCGTGCGACCGCTGAACCCGCCTGCGATGGCCTCCGCGTAGTGGGCGGCCAGCGCATCCATCCCGGCAGACGCGATGACGGCCGTCGACGCCGCGTCCTGCTCAACTAGCGCGAGGGTGGTGCCCTCGGGAATCTCCTCCAGCACAGGGAAGTACCCCAGGCCCGTGCCGATGGCCGGCGGGAGGAAGACCACGACGTGGGGGCCATCGGCGGCGCGCACCACCCGAACCGGCCCTGCTGTGCGTCCTGCGTCCCGCAGCACCTCCCGTGCGATGGCCTCGATCTTGTTGCTCGCCCGGAGGTCGAGGCCGTCGATCTCGCAACCGAGCAGGCGACGGATGGCCTCTGCGGCCTGCACGCTGCGCAACGAGTCCAGTCCGACGTCACTCAGCGGGGTCTGCGCGTCGAAGTCGCTGTGGCCGAGGGCTTCGGCGATCCCGAGCGCCACGACGTACTCGATGCCGGTGGCGAAGCGGTCCTGGCTCGGACGGTTCACGACAGGGCTGGTCGAGGACAGGCTCGCGCGATCGACCTTCCCGGTCACCGTGCGCGGCAACCGCGGCACGATCACGACCCGGTCCGGAACGAGATGGCCAGCTACGTCGGTACGCAGGCGTGCCAGGATCTCCGATGGGTCGGCAACCGCGCCGGGACGAACCGACACGGCGGCATGCAGTGCCGTCATTCCGCTGGGAGAAGAGTCCACCCACGCAACGGCCTCGACGACCTGCGGCAGCGACTCGAGCGAGCAGGCGACGCCGTCGAGATCCACCCGCCGGCCCCGCACCTTCACCACGTGGCCCCGCCGACCGCGGAGGTGGAGCACGCCGTCGTCGTCGACCGTGACCAGGTCCTTGGTCCGGAACCATCGGCCCGGGCCGAATGCCGAGGCGGCAGCGTCCTGGTCGACGTAGCCGAGCGCGACCTGGCTTCCGCCGATCAGCAGCTCTCCGCCCTCGGCCGCACCCGGCTCACCCGCGTCGGCCTCGATGGTCCACTCCACTCCGGGAACGATGGTCCCGAGCGGGACGGGGTGCGGCAGGGGCTGACTGCTGGTGATCCGGTGGAAGGCCACGTCGCCGCTGACCTCCGTGGAGCCGTAGGAGTTGATCACCTCGGCATCCGGGCTGAAGCCGCGGACCTGCTCCACCCAGTCGGCGCGCAGCTCCTCGCCGCTGAAGATCCAGCGCCTGACTCCCGCCAGTGACCACCGATCGGCCGAGCTCGCCAGCACCGGAACAACGCTCGGTGTGGTCGTCACCTGTTCGATCCCGGATTCAGCGACGAAGCGCGCCAGCTGTCCGACGTCGTGCCGCGCATCTGGTGGGGCCACCACGAGTCGCTTGCCCGCAGCAACCGCGCCCAAGATCTCGGTGAGACTGTCGACGAACGCGATGCTCGCCCGCACCGCGCAGCGCCGGTGCTCACCGGCGAAGAACTCGTCGCGCCCCCACCTGATCCGGGTCGCCAGGCCCGCGCGCGATCCCAGCACGCCCTTCGGCCGGCCAGTGGAGCCCGAGGTGAACAGGATGTACTGCAGGTCGCCCGACGAATTGACCCCGCCCGGCGTCGGTTCGGGGCACGCCGCAATGCCGGAGGCGGAGAGCCGGGCTGCCGCCCTGCTGCGCACCGCCATCTCCTCCACCACCACCGCCGGGGTGGAGACGTCGACCGGCACGACCACCAGGTCGGCCGACAGCGCTGCCAAGAGAGCCAGGACGTACTCGTCGGTGAGGTCGAGGTGGAGCAGCACCCGATCCCCCGGACACAGGCCGGACTCGACCAGGCGGCGCGCTCGGTCCTCCACGGCATCCCACAGCGCATCGCCGCTGAGGACACGGTCGGCGTACTCGAGCTCGACGTGCGGTACCCCGAGCACCAGCTCGCGAAGCGGCACCGGCGTCACTCCTCAGCCTTGGCGAATGTCGCCGACAATCTAGTGGCGCAGCCGCGTCGTCAGGGCGGTTGCGTGACAGTTGGCGGAACTGCCCCTCCGGTGCCGTGCGAGGACTACGATCGGGCCGCCACAATGTCGACGGCCAACAGGGGGTGAGCTGGCGATGCCCTTGCAGTTCGACGCATGGCCGGCCCAGCTCGTCGACAGATACGTCCGCAGCGCCCGCGCCCTGTGTGACGAGAACAATCGCCTCACGCCGGCGCAACTCAACGATCTCGAACGACTGGCCGGGCTCGTCGACCTGACGGACTGGCACGACGACGAAGTGCGCGGCTTCATGTTGCACGTGCTCGAGACCGCGGGCCTCGCGATCGCCGAACCAGCGCCCGAACCCACGCCGGTGGCTGCGCCCGAACCGACGCCGGAACCTGCACCTGCACCTGCACCTCCACCCGCCAAGTCACGTTCGACGGCCCCGCGTGAAGCCAGCGCGCTCCCGGCCCTGAAGCCAGCGCCCAAGCCGAGCGGCGCGCCACTCTGCCCGGGCCCAGGTGGGATCGTCGTCGCCCTCGACGTGGCTGGCGGTCACGGAGGCGTGTCGACCGCGACGTCCCTCGAGAAGCGCGGCGGCACCGACGTCATCTGCTATCGGGGCAACTGGGGCGTGCAGGCCTCGGGAAGGCTCTGGCACCGCCCCAGTGGCGAGACCATCGACTTCCCCGATCGGGTGCTGCACATTGCCCGCACCAGGCACGGCCACCGTCACGCCCTAGTCACTGCGAGTGGCGAGGTGTGGCTCGAGAGCACCGGCAGCCTGTGGCGAGGCTTCCGCCGGGTGCAAACCGACCCGAGCCTGGGCCACCTCGTCGGGGTAGCCATCGACAGCTTGGAACTGATGACCGTGGACACCGACGGTTGGGTGACCTCCCTGACCGTGCCGGAGACCACTCCCCCCGGCCCCGGCGCCTCCGTCAGGCTCCGCACTGTCCACCGCCATCGGATCGCTGGGGCAACCCAGGTGTCGTCGGGTGCCGGCATCCGCATGGTGATGACGAACGCGGGTGTCGCGCACGTCGGTGACGGAATCCGCTGGCCCGCCTTCGGCTCTCGCCCGAAGCCCCCGCGAAGTCGCCGCCTCGCCTGGGCGCAGCGGCTGCCGGCGCTGCGACAGCTCGGCCAAGGGGTGAATGCGATCGACTGGACGGGCAGCCTCATCACCGTGTACAGCCCGACGCACGCCACGCCCGACACCTCCGGACGAAAGGTCCGGCTCCTGCGCGGTGACACGGCCCTGACCACCGACGGAGTTCTGCTCCGTCGCCCGCCAGGGGGCCGGTTCGCACCGCTGCTGGACCACAAGCTCGCCGACGTCATCGACATCGACGGCCATGGCGAGGGCGTCATCGTCGTGACGAAGGACCCCGATGCCCTGTGCGCTGCCTTCGATCAGCTCGCTCCGGGAGCGACATGAGCGACCTGCTGCGCCTCATCAAGATCACCCACCAGCGCACCGTCGTGGGTTGAGGTCCCGGCCGGCGGCGGCGCGAGCGAGGAGTACGACATTTGGAGGCCCCACGAACGCTGGGAAGCGCAGTTGTCGTGGCGCAAGAGCGGCATCCGGATCGAGGTGGGTCCCTACCAACTCGACGCCGAACCCGTCGGGCAGCCGAACGCTCTCCTGGTCCGCGGAGCACGGTGGCACCTCCGCCCTGCACGTCCGGCTCCTACGTGTGGGACGAGAGCGACACCTGGCGACTGGACTCCGACCTCGTCGGCTACCGCTCGAAGACGCGCATCGTGCTGCAGACCTGTGAGCGGTACGGCGACGAGAACGGCGCTGGGTTGGACGGACGTCCGGGCCGCCTGACCGTTCGCTGAGTCTCAGCGCCAGTGGCGGGAGTTGAGTTCGTGACCCCGGGCCGCCAGTCGCTCGCGGAGGCTAGTCATCAGGCCGGGCTCAGGGATGCCGATGAGCGTGAGTTCGTGGTTGCTCGACGACAGTCGCAACTCGATCTTGCCCGGTCGGCCACCGAGCGCAGACTCCTCGTCGACCGCATCGGTCAGGCGCAGGATCCGCTGGTTGCGTGACCCGCGATAGCCGACGCCACCGGCCTGGTCCTCGGCGAAGGGCCCGTCGACCAGCACATCAGTCAAAGCGAGCATGGTCAGCAGGTCGTCGTCCCCTTCGGCGACCAGGTCCTCGATGGAGCGCCCGGTGTAGACCCAGGTGGTGCGCCCCCGCTCGCGTGCGGCCGCGAGCAGCCGGGCCACCGCCGCCGGTTGCTCGGTCGGCTCGCCGCCGCTGACCGTCAGCTGGGCGTCCTGGTCGGCGAGCAGTTCGTCGGCCAGCTCCGCCGGATCGACGAGCCGGCCACCTGCGCGCCAACTCTCCGGGACGATGCAGCCGGCGCAGTGGATGGTGCAGCCCTGGACCCAGACGACTGAACGCCGCCCCGGACCCAGGGTGTCGACGACGTCGAGAGCGGTGTGGCCGATCCGGAGCAGGCCCGGACCCGGTGCCTCGGGCGTCATCAGCCCGGGGTCTGCGTCCGGGTCTGTGTCTGCGTCTGGGTCTGCGTCCGGGTCCGTCCGCCCGTTTCGGTGCCGGTCGCATGGCCCCAGTCGGTGACCTTCCAGTCGATGCCGCGCGCCGCCAGCTTCTTCTGCAGGTCGCGGATCACGGTGGCGCAGGCGGTGTCTCCCTCGTCGGCCTTCACCTCGAAGTCGACCTCCCCGTCGAGCGGGATCTCGATCTCGAAGTCGCCGCGACCCGTCTCGCTCGACGTCTGGCCGCTGATCTTCAACGCCTGGTCGCGGGTGCCGTCCTCGCAGGACGTCTCGAAACCCAGCTCCTCGAGCACGTCCATCACGGCGTCGCCGATCTCGGCCCGTCGCACGTCTTGTGCGAGCGTCTCCGCTGCATCCGCAACCGCGGCGTCCAGAGCCGTTCCGGCCTGTCCGGCGAGCGCGACTGCCCGGTCGAAGTCGCCGGCGGCGATGGCGGCGTCGACCGCGGCCGCAGCAGTTCGCGCAGCCGTCAGAGCAGCGGAGTCCGCTGCCCACTCGCGCAACACCTCTTCGTCGGCACCGCCGATCACCGCAGCCAACTCTGAGGCGGCAGCCGACGCCCGGGCCAGACCCTCGTCGTGTCGACGCTTCGCCTCGGCCGCCTCTTCAGCGACCTTGCCGGTCTCGGAGGCAATGGCCTTGACGCCCGAGTGCACGTCGGCGAACCTGCCAGCCGCGAGCGCGCGACCTGCTTCCTCGACCGACTGCGCCAACCGAGCACGGCGGTCCGGCAGGAACTGGTCGACCACCGCGCCATCGAGCGCATCGACGGCGATCGTCGCCTCCTGCAACGCCTCCACGGCGGCCCGACGGGCCTGCTCGACGATGCGCTGTGCCTCTTCTGCAGCCTTGCGTCGCTCCTCGACCGCTCGCCTGGCCTTGTCGGCCTGGCCGAGCGCCTGCTGCCCTGCGGCGAGCGCGGCGTGCGACACCTCCAGCGCCGCGGTCGCCTGGACGCGCGCGTGTTCCCTCGCGGCCGCTGCCCGCTGCGCGACCGCCGCCGCATCGTCGAAGGCACGGCCGGCGGCCGTGGCCGACGCCATCTCCTGGCTCAGGTAGTGTCCGCCGCTGCCGGACAGACTCGCCCGTGCGGCGTCGTACTGCTTCTGCGCACGGGCGTGCGCGGCACCGGCTTCACCCGCCAGCTTGGCGATCTCGGAGACCTGCTTGCCGAGGTCGGTACGGCGACTCGCCACGTCCCGGATTCGTTCCCGCGCCGCCTTGGCCGTCAGCAGCGCCCGCCGCGCCTCCGGGCTGCCGGTCGCAGCGAGCTCCTTCTCGAGCGCGCCGAGTTGGTCCTCGAGTCCCCGCGCCTTCTGCGCTTCCTCGGCCAACTGGTCGGCCAGCGCCCGGATCGTTCCGTCCTGCGCCTTGCCGATCGTCTCGGCAACGGTCTGAGCGGTGCGGGCCGCCTGGTCCAGCGCCGACTGCACGTCGGCACGCTTGGGTCCACTCATCGGGCTCTCCTCTTGTTGTCGAACCGGGAGTCCATCTCGTCCACCGGCAGCCCGGCATAGATCTGACGGATCTGTTCGCGCAGGGCGCGAGCGGCGTCGCCGACGGGCGAGCGCTCCAGATCGGTCAGACGCGACTCATCGGCCTTGAACTCCTCCTGGAGCGCCGTACGCCGCTCCTCGAGCGCGGCCAACTCGCCACGCACCATGACGATGTCGCGCTGCAGGGCCTCGAGCTCGCCACGCGTCCGGTCCAGGCGGCGCGACAGGGTGGCCGACTCGTCGGTCAACGAGCCGTGTTCCTGCTCGGCCTGCGCCGCCTCGCGGCGCAGTCGTTCCACCCCGGTCAGGGCCTCGTCCCGGGCCCGGATCGCTGCCGCGACGAGCTCTTCGGTCTGTTGCCGGTCGGTCTGGAGGCGTTGCGACTCCCCAAGCAGGGCGTCGCGGTGCGCAGCGCGTTCGGCCGGCACGTAGTCGTCCAGTCGTGCCCGCAACGTCTCGAGCCGTGCGATCTCCCATTCGAGATCGCTCATCTCCTGGAACTCCTCGTCGAGTTGCTCGGCGCGCAGCTCGTTGCGCCGGGCCTCCAGCCTGGTGACCTCGATGGCCAGGTCGAAGCCGTCCTCACGACGCCGGTCGAGCTCGGCCACGTTCGAACGCAACTGGGACACGAGACCGGCCAGACCGCTCGCTCGCCGGTTCAGAGCAGGGCCCGCATCGGCCAGCAGGTACGCGCGCACCTGGTCGTCGTCGAAGACCTCAGGCCGGGACGCGAGCACACACAGGAGGTAGTCGGCCAGCGGGCCGCCGTCGGCCTTCAAATGGTCGAGCAGGTCGTAGCACTCCTGGAGAGCCAGGGCGCTCACGGCGTCCTGCAACGCCTGCGGATCCGCCGACACCGCCTGGGTGATGGGGAACCAGGCGTCCCATTCGAGTCGCCTGCCGGCCCGCAGCACACCGTGCAGGATCGCGGTAAGCTCGCTCGTCAGGTTGGTGTCCTGACTGCTCGTCGACGTCATGACGTGACCTTCCCTCGCCGCACCCTGTCAACCGCTGCCTTCAGGTCGTCGGGGCTGACCACTTGAACCGACTCCTTGTCCTCAATGCCCGCATCCACGGTGAGCGTGACCCGTCGCGACCGCTCCCGCGCGAGCCGGCCCAGGACCGTCTCGCTGACCCCGTCCTCGCGCACCAGGTGCACGGTCAGGACCCCGTCGGTGTCAGCCGTCAAGACCACCGATGCCGACACACTCGATTCGCTCGCGAAGCGCGGCAGCGACCACTCCTGCTTGAAGGGATGGTGCGGGTCGTCGAACACCCACACGCTGAAGTCGGCGCTGTGACCCGCCGGGATCTCCACGGCCCCGATCAGCGTGGCACTGTCGGCCTCCGTCGGGAGCCGAGAGCCGCGCGCCAGCATCGGCGAGACCGCGACCGTCCGCTCGCCCGCGACCAGGTCGAGGACCTTCGCGATCGGCTGCGACACCTCGACGCCGAGGCCGATGTCGTAGAGCAGGCGTTCCTCGACCGTCACCACGTCGCTCGCGACCAGGGCGGCGCCGAGCGCGACTGCCTGGTCGACCCGCGCGTCGTTGAGGACGATCCGGCCGAGCACCGTCGCGACGTCCTTGACGACGTCGGCGAGGACCGGTTCGACGATCTCGTCGGCGACACCGGCAATCCGGCTGCCGCCGCCCGCGAAGACCACGCCGTACGGGAGATCGGCGGCCTCCTGGAGCCCCAGAAACTGGCGCACCAGGTCACGACCCGATGCGTAGAAGGGCTCGAGGACGGTCAGAAACTCGTCGTGGGTGAACTGGACCCTGAGCGCTTCACCGTCAGGCATCTCGAAGTGGTTCCTGAACGGGCGCGGCGTCAGGTTCCGGCTCGCCGCAGCAGCCAGGTGCGTCGAGGCCTTGCGCACCAGCTCCTGCGCGCCCAGGAACCAGGCCCGGGCCCAGGCCGATTCGTCACCGCCCACGAGGGTCAGCAACTCACCGGGGTCGGTCGGCAACGTCGTGCCCAGGTCGGCATTGGCCTGGGTGGCGACGCGCGCCATGACCAGCGCGGTGGCGAAGTCACCAGCGAACTCGTGGTTGATCGCGTCGACCACCACCAGCGGGTCCGACTCCGCCCCCACTCGGACCAGGCTCAGGTCGAAGGTCCCGCCACCGATGTCGACGACCAGAACCGTGCGTCCCTGGAAGTCGTCGCCGGCTCCGGTGTCGCCGCGCCGTGCGGCCCACAACCAGTAGCTGGCCGCCGCGACGGGCTCGCTCAAGGTGAGCTCACGCACCTTGAGGTTGGTGCCGTTGGTGGTCGCCAGCGAGGCGGCCGCGCGCGTTGCCACGCACTTCTCCGGGTTCTCGCGACGCCAGCCGTGGGGGACGGTCACGACCACCGATTCGACCTCGAGGCCACCGACGCCGTCGGCGATGTGGCCCACGACGTACTCGACCAGCCAGGTGGTCAGCTGCTCCGGGGTGACCCTGGTGCTTCGCTTGCTCCCGCCGATGGCGAGCTCACCCAGGACGACCTCATTGCCCATCGCCAGCTTCCAGCGCCGGAAGGAGGCGGCCGGGTCGAACTCCGGGTCAGCCCACTCGTCAAGAGCGGCCTGGCCGACGGTACGCCGCCCGCCGAGCTCGTCGACGTACATCACTGACGGCACCAGCACCGAGTTCTCGATGTGGTGCGCGACGGCTTCGCCCTGCTCGTTGACGTAGGCGGCAACGGTGTTCGACGTACCGATGTCGATACCGACATGGACCATGGTCAGCTCCCTTGACTGTGGGTCTGGGGAATCTCGGGCGGCACGAGGTCGTCGAGCACCAGTCGGCGGCGACCCTCTGCGTCGAAGCGCTCGGGGTCGGTCATCACCCGTCGTCGCATCCGGATCAGCGCTGCGTCGAGCACCCGCACCACCCAGTCGCCGCTGTCGAAGCCAGGATCCGACGCGGCCGCGCGGGCCAGGTCCTCGAACGCGGCGACGAACGCGGGCTCGGCCGTCTGCGGCCGCTCCCCTGCTCCCAGCAGGACCGCGAGCAGGTCGACACAGTGCGAGGCGTCGTACGCCGTGCGGACGAGGCGGTGAGCGAAGTGCTCGGCCAGCGCCGGCTTCTCGGCCGCGAGCTCGGCCATCGGACCCGGCTCGCCGATCAGGACCACAGCCGTGTCGTGCCAGTTCGGTCCTGCCAGTTCGGCGACGAGGGCCTCGACAGGAGATGCCCCGAATCCGTCGGACGTGCCGCCCATCCGGGGTGCGTCCTGGACCAGGAGAGTGCCTCCCCCGGCCGAGCTCATCGTCGCTCGCGCCACTTCGCCGGCCTTTCCGACGTACGTCGGCCGCCACGTCACCGCAGACACCTCGACCCCTCCCCTGCGGGGCACCAGGCCCTCGGCAGCGAACACGGGACCCAGGTGGCGGGCCAGCGTCGAGCGGCCCGAGCCCGGAGGCCCGATGATCTGTACCCGCGGCGCGGACCCCTGGGAGCGTGCCTGTTCGATCACCTCGCGCAGGGCCTCGACGAGGCGAGGCCCGTCGACCATGCCCGCCACTGCCTCCCACGCCGAGGGCGCGTCCAGTGTCGTGTCCATCACAGGTCCCCTTCCCGGTAGCCCAGGCTTCGCAGCAGGTCGAGTGCCCGCTCGGATCGGACGGCGACCTTCACGTTGCGACCGCGACCACCGCGGACCACGCCGACGACGCCGCCCTGGTCGATCTCGAACAGGGGGCCTCCGCTGAAGCCCTCCTCGATCGCGCCGTCGGTCTCGAAGTGGGCGCCGTCCTGTTCCTGGTTGCGCGCCACCTGTGCGGTGATGACGCGCGGCTCCTCGCCGTGACCGACCTGGGCGTTGCCGACCACGATCAGTTCCTGGAGCGGACGCAGGTCGGTGCTCGTCGCGAGCGCGAGGGGCTGGAGCGGCGGCACCGCATCATCACGCAGCACCCGCAGCAGGGCGAGGTCGTTCACCTCGTCGTGCGCCACCACCTGCGACGGCGCAGATCCGCGGCCCGGCCCGAGGAACACCTGGATCGCGACGCTGTCGTGCACCACGTGCCAGCTGGTCAACACGATGTCGTCGTGGGTGACCATGAAGCCCGTCCCCGTGCCCGTGGCGGTGGGTGTCTCGACGTCGACCAGGACGACGGCATCGGCGACCCGACGGGCCACGACGTCACGCAGGTGACCCGATGCCGAGCCGGCTCGCGGCAGCACCGGTGCGTGCGGGATGAAGCTGTCGAGCCGGATCGGGATCCGCGGCGCCAGTGAGGGCTCGGCCGCGAGGTCGACAGCGACTGTCACTTCCCGGACCGGCTGCTCAGTCGGGCGCACCAGACCCAAGTCCTCGACCAGCAGGTGGCGGCGCCCCGGTGCGTCGTACGCCACCGGGTCTGCGGCCACGCGCCGTCGGAGCTGGCTGATGGCACCACCCACGATGTTCTCGACCCACCCGGCGCTGCCGAAGTTGGGGTTCTGCTGCGCCTCGAGCACGAGCTCCTCGAGCGCCGAGTAGAAGAGTGGCTCCGCCGTGTGCGGTCGATCCCCGGCACCGACCATGAATCGCGCCTTCTCCACGCACTCCGCCGGAGTCAACGCCTCGAAGGGAATCACCGACGGCACCCGACGTGCGAGTCCCGGCTCGGCCTGGATGAGCTGGTCGATCTCGCCCGGGTAGCCGGCCAGGATGAGTACCGTGTCCCGGTTGTCGGGGTGAGTGAGCTCGGCGGCCACGGCGCTCAGGGCATCGCGGGCGAAAGTGCCCTCACCGCGCGGGATCAGGGCGTGCGCCTCATCGATGAAGAGCACACCACCTCGGGCATCGACGAACATCTTGCGGACCCGCGGCGCGGTCTGGCCGACGTACGGCGCCATCAGGTCCGCGCCCTTGACCTCGACGACTTGCTTGCGGTCGAGCAGGCCGGCGCCGTACAACATCTGACCCATCAGCCGGGCCACGGTCGTCTTTCCGGTGCCGGGAGGCCCGACGAAGCGGTAGCGGGGCGCGCCCGGAATGTCCTCGTCCTCGAGCTCGATGTAGAGCAGGTTCGCGACGACGTCCGCGACCGCGTCCTTCACCGAGGACAACCCGATCATCTGGTCGAGGGCAGCGCGCGCCTGGGCCAGCTCCTCGGGACGGCGCCTGACGCGCGGCGGCATGTCTCGCGACGTCACCACGTCCGGGTCCGCGTCGGGTCGCGCGTCACGAATGTCGAGGATCTCGCCGACGAGGTTCCCCACGCCGCCGGCGTTGCCGAACCCGCTGCGCTGGGAACGCGAGACCAGGACCCGGCGAAGCGTGGCTTCGGTGCCTGGTTCGACGCGCAATCCCTGCTTGCGCAACTGGCGGGAAAGGATCTCCCACAGCTCGTCACGGTTGTAGTCATGGAACTCGATTCGCCCATCCACCGGGAACCGTCGTTCCAGGCCTTCGTCGGTCGCCAGCAGGTCCGCCATGCCCGGGGCATAGCCGGCGAGAATGATGACCATGTTGTGCCGGTTGTCCCAGGCGAGCGGGACCAGCGCCTGGAGCGCTTCTTGGACATGGCTGTTGGACTGATCGGCGAACTGGTGGGCCTCGTCGATGAAGAGCACACCGTTGCGCGCCTCCGCGATCTTGGCGACCATCCGCTCCCGACTGGCGCCCTGGAACTGCGAGACGATGTCGTTCGCCGTCGTCTCGACGACCCAATCGGTCGACAGCAGGCCGAGGGCATGGAACAAGCGGGCGACGATCTTGGCCGCGGTCGTCTTGCCGGTGCCCGCGCCACCTCTGAAGATCATGTGCATCGTTCGCAGGTCGTCCGGCTTCCCGGCACCGACCCGCTCACGCAGCTTGACCGCGCCGTCGCGCTTGTCGCGCAGCTTGGCCTTCAGGTCCTCCAGCCCGACCATCTGGTCGAGTTCGCCGAGGACGGTGGCGATGGCTTCCTCGTCGATGTCCGGCAGGTCGAGAACGCCGGCCGGATCGATCCGGCCCCGCGCCTGGTAGGTCCGCGACGCGGCACCGAGCGACTCGCGCAGTGAGCCGTGGTGGGCGAGGGCGTCGGAGACGGCGGAGACGTTCTCCAGCCCGATGCGGTGACGCGCGTCCAGCCGCACCAGCGCCTCGCCGATCTCGCCGGCGCTCGGCCCGCCGACGGGCCACCACGCCACTCCGGCGACGCCGTTCAGCAGCGGGGCGAGCGCTCGATCGCGGTCGAGGTGGACGACGAGCGCTTCGTTGGGGTTGATCCGGGTCAGCCAGCGTCGCTTGAGGCAGTTGATCACCTGCAACCGCATGCCGTCCTGCCCGAGCGCCTGCAGCTCTTCCAGTTGGCCGGCGAGATCATCTACGACGACCAGCATCCGCCCGTGTCCCTGAGCCTCCAGCGCGGCGGCCACCTGCTCCATGCGGTTGAGCAGGCCCCTGCCGCTCCCGAGCCCGTCGGCCACGCCGTCGGCAGCCTGGTCGGCTGCCTCGCGGGCCTCCTCCTCCTGCTCTGGAGTGAGCGGCGTCTGTTCGGCCGCGCCCGTACGGCGCGTCGGCCTGCGGCTGGCGAAGCGCGGGCCTCGCGGGTTCCGGCGCAGGTCGAACGCCTGGCGGGCGGCCTCCTGATCGGCGTTCCCGCCGAAGTCGAGGTCGCCGGTGTTGGTCAGCCGCACGATGAGCGGGGCGGAGTCGCCGTCGGCCCACTCCTGGCCGGCCCACAACTCGACGGACCGCGGCACGACCACGCAACCGTGGAACATGTCATGGAAGACGACATCGATGATGCCTTCGCCGTGAAGCATGCAGTGTCGGGGCATGCTTGGTGAGCCCGGATCTTGGCGATGCAGGAAGCGGTGTGCAGTCGAAACCAAGGCTGCGCGTCCCCCTTCGATTCCTCAAGTGCCTGAACTGTAGGGGCTTCGGACGCCGCCTGACCCGGGATTCAGGCACCCCGTGACGAACTGTCACGCCGGGCAAGGGCGCCCCGTTCAGCCACCTCTCGGCGGCCCGTGACGGTTCGACGATTCAGGGGTCCGACCACCCCCGTGCGTGCCTAGACTGCGCACGCACCCACCGGAGGCGGTGGCCGAGAGATCCGAGGTGGTCATGTCGACCTGGTGGGCCAAGGGCTACGAGCACACCCGCGACGTCGCGCGCGTCGGCGCGATCACCGTCCATGTGGCCTACGTGGCCCTCAACCCAGCAGCCACGCCCGTGATCCAGCAGTACGTCAGCCAGGATCCAGTCACGGGCGCTTCGTACTCGCGCCAGATCGATCAGGACCGGCAGAAGGACTGGGCGGAGTACCAGAGCATCCGTACCCAGCAGGAGTACGCCGACCTCGGCAAGCGCCCGTTGCCCAATCCGGTGCCCGCCCGCGTCGAGCCCAAGCCCGAACCCAAGCAGGAGGCCAAGCCCTCCCCGAGCCGTGACCGGTCGCATTCCCGGAACGGCCGCTGACGAGCGGAGATGACCATGTCCCCCTGGGATCAACTGTGCGCCACCCTTGACCGTGCCCATGGCGTCGACCGGATCGGCCCGCAGACCCTGCGCGTGGTCCACGAGGTCACCCCGGGACGCCTCCAGGAGGTCTACCTGGCTCACGTCCGCGACAACGACGACCAGTCCTGGGCCCAGGCCGACGCACCGATCGCCCAGCTCTCGCAGATCGACCTGCACCGGGCCCTCCGGGCCGTCGAGAAGGCCGTCTGCGGCGGGCTGTGCCACCTCAGCATCGGCGGCATCGCTCACGTGAGCGTGCGCCAGGCCATCCTGCTCCCCGCGACCGGGGAGGTCCCGCTGTCCAGCGTGGCCCCCGTCCTCCGTCTGCTGACAGCCACCGCCGTGGGGCTGGCGGACGAACTGCGGTGAACGACCTGTGGGCGCAGTACCTCGACCTGCTGCAGGCTCTCACCAGCCCGGTCGATGACGCTGCCGACTGGTTCCGCCAGTTCGGCCCGGGCGAACGGATGGCGATCGCCGGTGTCGCGGCCGCCCTGGAGACGAGTCTGCTGATCGGCATCCTGGTGCCGGGCGACCTGGTCCTGCTCCTGGCCGGTACGGCGGTGGCGAGCCCCGGCGAGGGCGTCGGCCTCGCGGTGGCCGTGTCCGTCGGGGCTGTGGTCGGCGACCTGGGCGGCTACGCGCTGGGCCGCTGGCTCGGCCCGCGGTGGCGGGCACGACGCCTATCCAAGGGCCGGCACGGCAGGGTCGAGAACGCCCTGGATTACCTCGAGCACCGCGGTGGACCGGCGATCCTGCTCGCCCGCTTCCTCCCGTTCCTGCGCTCGATCATGCCGTTCGCGGTGGGACTGAGCGGTCGGTCACCGTCGGCCTTCCTCGTCTGGGCGGTGCCGGCGGCGGTGCTGTGGTCAGCCCTCTACGTCCCCATCTATGCCCTGGCCGGAGCACCGCTGCGGGACGGATCCGCAGCGGGCACGGTGAGCCTGGCGTTCAGCGCCGTCGGCCTGGTCGTGTTCGCCGGCTGCACCCTTGCCCAGCGCCGGGTCCAGCGGCGCCTTCGCGGCGCCTCGCCGGCTGCCTGACTCAGCTCTCCCAGGGGAACGGCACGGCACTCGACACGGCGTACTGCACGTCGAGCGTCCAGTTCGACGCGTCGGTGAACAGCCGCTCGGCTGTGTCTCCCTGCGCCCAGGTGATTGCCACGATCGCCAGTGCTGTGACGATGGCCAGGTGGATCCCGGTCCAGATGTTGCGATATATCCAGTAGATGATCGGGATGTCGTGCCTCATGCCGACTCCTCCCCGACGCTCACGGGCGCCGGCAGTAGCTCCATCCGGGCACCTGACTTGCGCAGAACCCAGTCGATGACGCGCAGCGGATGGAGCGGGTCGAGAGCCTCCCGGCGACGGAAGGAGTCGACGGCGAAGAACTCCACCGACTTGAAGTCCAGGTCCATGCGCCGCACGAAGTTGGCACCGCCGTGAGCTTCGATCCACGCCCGCACCGAGGCACCGTCCCCAGGCACCAGAGCTGTCGCGCCGGGCAGCTGCTGGACGACGTCCACCTTGGTTACGGCTACGGCGAGGTGCTTGCGACCCACCCGCAGCCCCTGGTCACGCATCCGGTCGACGACCGTCCCGTACGCCGTCTCCGGATCCCCGGACGCCACCGGAATGTGCCCGAGTCCCGCGGCACGCAGCAGGTCCAGGGCCTGCGGGAACGCGAACGGGTCCAGCACCAGGACGACCACGTCGGAGGTGTCGAAGTAGTTCAGGCCCCGGGCTCGTTCATGCTCGGCGAAGAGCTCGCCCGCCGCGTCGACGATCAGCAGTTCGACGTCGCGATCGTTCAGCCCCAGGAGGAAGGGAACGCCCTCGGGGTGGGTCCAGTCGGTCTTCACCACCCCTCGCCCGGCACCGACGACCCCCCGCGCTGCGGTGAGGAAGTCCTGGGCGGCCGGATTGAGTGCCTCCAGACGGCCGCCGAGCGAGCGCGCCCGCTCGTCGGCCGCGACGACGCCTGCGGTGAGCAGCTGGGTCTTGCCAGCGCCGACGGAACCGACCACCGGGATGGCCACGACCTTGCGGGCGCCGCTGCCCGCGTGGGCTTCCGCGTCACAGTAGGGGCACACGGCGATCAGGACCCGCGCGGCCGCCCGCACCGTGGTGGGCATGCTCGTCCCGCACGAGCACCGTCGGTTCACGATGCCCAGCGCGCCGGGCGAGACGTCGCGATGGATCTGCTCGCAGGCCCCGTTCGGGCACCGGTAGCTCGGCGTCTGCGACACGCGATGGCAGCTGGTGCAGTTGAACGTCGCGTCGATGCGCTTGCGGGCCAGCTTGTCGAACCATCGGTAGCAGGACGTTCCGACCAACTGTACGAGTGCCACGGTCCGGCCCAGCACCACCATCACCGCCGCCCACGCCAGGGTCGACACCCAGGCGCCGATCCAGAAGCCGGCGTACGGCACGGCGAAGAGCACCAGGCAGATGATCAGGCCGTAGAGGTCGTCGAATAGGTCGTCGAGGAGCTCGAAGGTCCGCACCTGCACCGTTCGAAGGACCGCACGGTTCTGCGCGACGACGGCCCTGAGGTCGCGCCGGGACTGGTACGGGACGTAGAGCGGCCAGGCCGAGTCCCAACCGAAGTTGCGGGCAGCGCCCCGAGTGCGGGCGCCGAGCACATTGCCCGCCACCACGGCCTCTGGCGACGCCACTTCAGGACGGGTGGCCGCCCGGTTGCGGAGCACTCGCGGCGGCTGCACGACCCCGTTGAGGATGCCGCCGAGGACACCGACCGCGAACAGGATCACCCACACGACGAGCAGCCAGGCGAGGACCTTCGCGATCGCCGCCACGGCGATCCAGACCACCAAGAACACCGCGGTCACGGCAGCGCCCACCATCAGGAGGAAGAACAAGATCTCGTCCATGGGATCAGCCGTCCTGTCGTCGATCGAAGATGGAGCGTTCACCGCGGGTCCCCGAACCACGGCCCTTCTTGGCGCGCGCCAGGCCGGCATCGACGGCAAAGGCCTCGAGGGCGACGCGGAGCAGCTGGGCCTGTTTGGCTTCCTGGACGAGGGCCGGATGTGCCTCGTGGAGCCAGACGAGAGTAGAGTGCGCGGTCGCCCGCATGATGTCGTTCTTGGAGTTCAGCAACCGGAGGGACAGCTCAACCGCGTTGAGGCGGTACTCCGTGCCGACCCAGCGGAGCAGGCCGGTCTCGATGGCCGCGCGCGCCCAGGGACCGAGTCGCTCGGCGAGCACTTCGGCAGCCCCCCGGTCCTTGGCCTCGACCAGGAGCCGTCCCATCGGCATCAGGACCAATGGCGCCAGTCGCGAGATGTGGGGGAAGCACGCCGCGATGCCACGGTTCGAACGCAGTCTCAGGTCCATGAGCGCCGCGTTCATCGCCTTGCTCAGCGGACCGATCTCCGCCGCGAGATCCCACAGCACCGGGTCGGGAGGCGTGTCGCCGTAGTAGTCGACCTTGTGGATGGTCGGCAACAACAGGTGCCAGTCGCCTGCCAGTCCCTCGATGTCGCCGTCGGGGTCGGCCCGGAGGATGGTCAGCGTCCGCTCCCGGATCCTGTCCCCCATCGCCGGGGGCAGTCCGTGCCAGGCCACCCAGGCACCCCAGATCGCCGCGTCGCGGTCGAGCGTCGTGCCGGACAGGGCAAGCGTCCACGATTCGGGCGGAAGCGGCTCGGACCGGGCGATCACTTCCTGCTTCCGCTCACGTGGGGTGCGCCCGATCCTGGCGGCTTGGACCCAGTCGCGCACGGGTACGCCGGGCGGCAGCTCGGCGAGGTGGTCCCAGGTCCCCTGCAGGAAGGCGATTCCGGTCGGCCGGTCCCCCGAGAGGAGCCGCTGGACCAGCATCGCAGCGACGAGTGTGACGACGCGGTCGCCACCCGCCCAGCGTTGCCAGCGTCCGACACCGAGGGCGGGTTCAGCGAGCCAGACGTTGGCCACCCGACGCGCAGCCGCGTCGAGATCCGCCACCGGGAGCTGGAGGCCGAGCGCCCGAGCCGCTGAGAGCAGGTCGGGCAGCGCCCGGTCCGGTGCGCCGGCGATCACGGTCGCCAGACTCTGCGAAGCGGCCGACTGCTCGTCACGATCGGTCCACTGGAGCGCGAGGTCGAGCTGGCCGAGCTCGGCGGCCCACCCTTCGCAGAGGTGCGGTGTCGCCGCGAGTGCCTCAAGCCCCGGAGTGAGCAGGGCACAGGCGAACTCCCCCATGCCCGCGTCGTGGGCACTGCGCACGGCCGTCGCGTGCTCCTGGAACTCCGCAGCGGTGCGCGGCCGGTAGGACGCCGCTGCCTCGACGATCTCCTCGCTGTGGAGATCGAGCTGCTCGGCCTCTCCGTTCGCGATGAGCCCGCCCACGAGACCGATCGCGGCGGCCCACTCCGACTGCCCGTCGGAGCGCGACGTCGGGAACAGCAGCACCCGCGCCGCCTCCGCGGCTCGCGCCTCGCCCAGCGCCGGAGCCCAGCGACGCGCCGTACCGCTTGCCGCCAGGGTGTCCTCGATGCCCAGCTCGACGAGCCAGCGGGCCTGCTGCTGGGCCGAGACGCTCGGCTCGAGCTTCGGCTGTGTCCGGCCGGCCAGGTCGAGCACGTTGGCGCCTGCGAACGCCGTCGATCCGCGGAATGCCGGGCTCACTCCCACCACGTCAGCCTCCTGGCGCCATGGGTCCGCCACCAGCGCCCGGAACTGCAGGGCCATCGCCCGGTCCTCGTCCAGGAACAGCGTGCCGACGGCGATCCAGCGCATCACGACATCGATGTCGTCGTGAAGCAGGATCAGACGGGTCGGTTCGGTGGCCGCGGCCTGCTCCACCATCGTCAGGAAGCTCGCCAGGGCCGTCGTCGCCCACGGGTCGTCGAGGAGCATCGCGCCGAGCGCGTCCACCTCGAAGTCCTCACGAATGGTCAGTGGGGTGAGCCACGGCTCCACCGACGTTCCCTGCGCCTTCGCCAGGGTCCACTCCTCAGCGGCGAACAACTGGGCCGGCCGATAGGGCACGAAGTCGCCGGCGTCCGACGAGATCGCGATCTCGGTGAGTTGGTTGCCCGGGCGGCCGTTGTGGGTCGTCCCGGTCGAGATGCCTCGGGACAGGTACCGCCGTCCGTCACGCATCACGTAGGCGCAGGTCGGCGGGTGGCTCAGTTCGTCGTGGTCGACGGCCCAGCCGGGCTGGACCTGGTGCAACAACACACCCCGGATGGCCGCCAGATCTGAACCCGTGGTCCCCGCGGAGACGGCCTGGAAGTTGAAGCCGTCGTGGCCGTCCACTGCCTCGTCAGCGCGGACATCGGTGTAGATCGCCCTGTCGAATGCCACGGTCAGTCCACCGCCTGGACGATGCCGCGCTCGGCAAGCAGCCAGAGCACCGGCTCGGCGACCCGGTGGGGCAGGAAGCCCCGGTCCCCGGCTCGCCTCGCCGCGTAGTCGGGCTCGGAACCCAGCGCCGAGGCGCCGAAGAGCCGGAAGGACTCGTAGTTGGCGTCGAGCTTGCGGAGCAGTCCACTGCCGCCCCACTGGTCGATCATCAGGGCCACGTGGTCGTGCACCGTCTGCAGTTCTGCCCGGCTCACCGCCGGCGCGGTCGAGGACGGCTGCCGCAGGGGGTGCTCGGCGGGAATCTGGTCGAAGAATGCATCGATCTTGGTGATCACGACCGCCAGCGGCTGCTTGATCTTCCGGGACTGCTTCACACCGTGCGCGGCCCGCAGCAGGTAGGTGATCGCGTCAAGGACGCTCTCCGGCGTGCCGGTCTCGGGCAACTCCACCCGCCGTTCCTCCGCGCGGCGCAGGTTCTCCGGGAAGGTGAAGGGGTCGAGCAGGAGCACCATGCCCGACGAAGCCGCGAGGTAGGCCCGGCTCAGGACGGCGTCCTGGGTCGACACGTCCTCGCCGGCGTTGTCATAGAACGAGAGCACGGTCGCCCGGTCACGACTGATCCGTGCAACCGTCCGCGGCTCCCGCCACTCGTAGACCGCCGGCGTCTGCTTGGCGTCGCGACCGATCCCGACCGCGGCCGTCTGATCCGGGAGCGAACCACCGGTGGACAGGGCCCGTGCCCAGGTCTCGAAGCTGTCGACCAACTTCGACTGGCCGACCGTGCTGACGCTCCCCCGGAATCGCGCCGCCACCGGACCCTCCAGCTCGCGGTGCAGCGCGCTGAGCAGCACCGTCTTGCCGGAGCCACGGACGCCGACGAGACCGAAGAGCGGCGAGTCGGGCCCGAAGCCGTGCGGGAGCTCATGGTGACATTCCGGGCAGACCCGGAAGTTCTGGGTCGAACCGCAGGTGCCGCACTCCACACTGTTGCGCCCCAGCAGGTCACTGCCGTCGGGTGCGGTGATCACCGGCAACCGCGGCTGGCCGTCCGTGAAGTGGTCCTGACGCCGCGCGTCGACGGCGGGCTCGCAGGTGTCCTTGCCGGCGGCCTTCATCCCGCTGCACCGGTAGGCCAGTTTGGACACGTTGATGCGCGTGTAGCAGTACGGGCACGGGACCTTGGAATCGAAGAGGGCCATGGTCATCCTCGCATCTGGCTGGTGGGCGGGTCGTCGAGTCGAACCGCACTGTCGGACTCGGGGAAGAGGCGCACCCAGTAGGGCGAACTCACCTTCCCGAGGGGGAACTCCCAGGTCGTCGTGCCCTCGCTCAGGTCGAGGACGGAGCGTTCGACCTGGCGGCCGTCCTGGACCGAACCGGGCATGATCGAGCTCTCCTTGAGGATCGCTAGAACCGGCAGGGCGCCGCGGTAGTCGTCGGACTCGGCGATGACCGTCACTGTCGCCCGTCCCCCGAGGAGCGCCCGCTTGAGCTGGACCTTGTAACGCACCCGGCTGGTCACCGCGGAGTAGGTGACCGGAACCGGTGTGGAGAGCCATTCCTGGTCGCCGGCCCGGACGACGGTCGCGACACCGATCTCGCTGACCTCCCGGGCGTTGGGGAGATTCACCCCGGACTTGTCGTTGTAGGTCGTCCGGGTCACCCGCTCGGTCTGCCGATGGCCGGACGCCCGCCAGGTGACCTCCATCAGATGGTCGCCCTTCGGCCAGCTCCACGACAGGCGCACCTCGTCACCGAAGAGCTCTGCTCGTGGCTCGCCGACCGAGGGCGCCGAACCCGCGATGCAGGTCGCCCCGAGCAACCCGCCGGCACCGTCGACGGTGACAGCGACCAGACGACGCAGGTCGGGAAGCGGAGCGAGCTCGCGGACGCTCCGGCCGCCCGTGTCGGACGCGGAGATGCCGGTCACCCGCTCGGCACCGGCCTCCTGCATCTCGTGGAACTCCCGGCGCAGACCCGTGGGAACGGTGGCGGTGACCGGGAACGCCCAGATCTCCACGGAATACCCGACGATCGTCGCCCAGCTAACGCGATGCGCGGCGCGACCGCCGCGCGGCAGGTTCTCCACGGCGAGGTCGCTGACCGCGGCCATGGCGCCACGCGGGGTGACGTCGACCTCCGCAGCAGCGGACTCCTCCCGACCGTCGGGCGTCACGTAGATCGCACGCGCTGCGAACCTGTATTTCGTGCCGGTGGTCAGCCCCGGCACCGACAGCTGGCCCGCGTTGGTGGGCGGGTAGGCCAAGGTGCTGCCGTCGGGAGCGATCCGGGTCACGACAACACCGGCAGCCTCGATGGGCGCAGTCCACGACAGCGCCGCCTCGGTCACCCCGGCGGACGCGACCAGTTCGGTCGGCGGCGGCAGCACGACCACCGCCGCGCCTGCGCCGTCGGAGTGGGACCTTCCGTCGCGACTGGCGAAGACCGTGTAGCGCGCCGTCCGACCGACGGCCGGCGCAGCATCGGTGAACACCTGCTGCTCGAGGTCCTGCGCCAGGAGCTCGCCGTCCTGCGGGTTGGCCGGGACCGTGTCACGAGTGCGCACGACGGAGTAGCGCACCGCGGCGTCGCCGTCCGCCGTCCAGCTGACGACGACCTGGAGGCCGTCGATGCGGAGCTGGACGTGGGCCGGCGCAGGGGGCGGCAGCTGCTCGAGGCGTCGGGCGAGCTCGCCGTCCTCGCGGTCGATGGTCAGCGCAGCGCGCAGGGCAGCCGCGGCGGCAGCGTGTTGGCGAGACCCGAGGGCACGCTCGCTCTCGGCGACCAACTGCTGCTTGCGTCGAACGGCGTCGGCCACCCGGGCCGCGATGCGCTCGCGTTCTTCCTGCTCCTCGGGGATTTCAGGGAGGGTTTCCAGCAGGCGTTGGGCCTCGCCGAGCGCACCTTCGGCGAGGCGTTCGGACACGTCGGAGAGTCGCTGCACGGCCGTCGAACCGACCAGCTTCCCGATCAGCCGCGCCGCGTCGGTGGCGTGGTAGCCGAGCTGGACCAGCTCGCGGTGGACCGCGGCGCGCGGCATGCCGCGACGCAGCAGGTTCTGGGTGGTGGTGACGGCCTGCGCCAGCATCACCTCGCGCAGTTGAGCCGTCGTACCGAAGTAGGACCTGAGCTCGGACAGCACCCGGTCCGCCAGGTGGCTCGCGTCGTCGTCACGACGCTGTGCTGCGAGCTGCGCCGGTTCGAACAGGGCCGGTGTGATCTCGGCGGGCGGAGTGCCGAGGGCGGCACGTCCGATGACCCTCACCTGCACGGGTCGAGCCTCCTGGCCCAGGGCCAGGATGTCGGCAACAGTGCGGAACGCCGCTGCGTCGAGGGCCTTGAGGATCGAGTCCGGCACCGCGACCCCCGGCAGGTCGAAGTCCGGATGGACCTCGAGACCCTGGTCAGCGACTGCCTTCGCGAGTGCGGCACCGGGGATCCCGCCGAGACCCTGGACGGCCGCGACCTCGCTGAGCTCGGCCGGTGTGATCACCTTGAGGGGGAACTCGAGCGCGAGGGTCGTCGCGAACGAACCGAGCTGCTCCTGCACCGCCCGGGCCCGCGCCCCGCCGAGGTCCTCCCAGAACAACGACGTTTCCAGGTCCACACCCAGGGCAGGCAGCTGCTCGATGAGGCGCTTGGCGAACCCGGCCACCTTGTTGGTCGACGGCTCGTTGTTGAGAGCGGCCTTCACCCGATTGAGGTGGGCCGCGATATCGCCGGCCAGCACGTCGTCGTCGACCGCGAGCAGGATGGCGAGGTCGATGCCGCCAACGATGGTCATCACCGTGGACATCTCGAGACCCGGAGCCTGGAGATCGCGCAACACCTGGCTGAGTTGGGCCGCTCGACCGCGATCCCTGCCCACCTGCTTGAGCGTCTCGCGATAGGCGGACTTGTCGAATGCCATCAGACCGGACTCATGAGCGGAGGGTGATCGCGTCGTGCTCCTCGGTGAACTTGTCCACCTGCTCCTGGTCGAGCTGTGCGACGAGCACCTCGAAGTCGATCCGACCGCCGTTGGTCGGGTCGAAGGCCTGCACTCGCGCCAAACCCTCGGACGTGACCTCGAGCGTGATCTCGATCGGCGCACCGGCGTCCATCGGCGGGAGGGGCAACTCCTGGGCCTTCAGCTCCCGGTTCTCGCCGGGCACCCGCGACTCACGCTCTCCGACCTGTTCGAAGAGCCGGACGCGGACGCTCGGCTGCTGGGCCACCCGGGTGCGCGCCGGCAGCGTCGGCGGTGTGGCGGGCAGGCTGTCGTTGGCGTGCACGAGAAACTCGATCATCGGCTCGTCGGTCTGGGAGTCGATGAGGTAGACGCCAAGACCGCGCGACAGCACGTTGCTGACGTTGAGACTCCGTGCGCCGCGGAGGTAGGGACGGGCCGGCGCGTCCGCCGGCACCTCTGCAGGCTCGTCGGCGTCCGTGGTCAGCACCTCTTCGAGGGCGGCCTGGCCGTAGATGGCGGCGCCCTTGGCGACGGCCAGGTCGAAGTCGGTGTCGACCGGGGTCCAGCCGAGCTGGTCACGCAGCGCCGCACCGATCATCGGCATCCGTGAGGACCCACCGACCAGGAGGACCTGGTCGATGGTCAGGCCGGGGCGCTTCTCCTGCGCCTTGGCGACCACCCGCTGGGAGATGTCGAGCGTCTGGGTGACGAGGTCCCGGGTCGCCTGTTCGAACTCGGCCCGGGTCACCACCACCTGCTCGTCCCACTGTCCCAGCCGGCACCGCACGGTCGTCTGTTCGCGACGGGTCAGCGCCTTCTTGGTCTCCTCCGCCGAGCCTCGCACCTCTGCCATGAACAGGTCGTTGTCGTGGGCGTCCTCCGCCGACGCGCCAGACTGTTCGGAGAACTTCCGGATGATCAGGTCGACCAGCGCCAGATCCCAGTCGGCGCCGCCGAGCAGGCGGTTGCCGTCGATGGCGATGACGTCAGCCTCGCCCGGGCCGATCTGCAGGACGGTCGTGTCGAAGGTGCCGCCGCCGAGGTCATAGATCAGGACCGTCTGCTGCTGCTCGCCCCGCACCGCCGACAGCGCGGCCGCGACCGGCTCGGTGACGATGCCGACGACCTCGAGGCCGGCGATCGCGCCGGCCTGTCGGGTCGCCTCACGCGCCTGGATCCCGAAGTACGCCGGGACGGTGATGACCACCTTGTCGACCTGGCTGCCGGTCGAGTTGTTCGCCGTACGCACCAGCTCGCCCAGGATGAGCGCCGAGATGCTCTCCGGGCCGTGGCTCCTGCCCTGGAACTCCAGCGGGTGCTCGGTGCCCATGTGCCGCTTCACCAGCGCACAGGCGTTGTCGGGGTCCGAGAGCAGCGTGCGCTTGGCCTCGGCGCCCACGACGACGTTGCGCTCGCCCTCGAAGTAGACGACCGAAGGAGTCGCCGGCTCGCCCTCGAAATTCGGGACGACCTCGGCCTGGCCGAGCTCGTTGATGCGCGCAAGCGCCGAGTAGGTGGTGCCCAGGTCGATGCCGTAGACGGTGTCGGACACGATGGAACTCCTCGTGGTCAGCCAGTGAGTGGGGCGGGAAAGTGCGTCGGTCAGGAGGCGTCAACCGGCTCGTGCCGGTGGATGACGACCTGTGCGGGCAGGAGAACCCGTTCCGCACCGGAGTAGGTGAAGCCCTGGCGCAGGACCCGGAAGATCGTGCGGTCGAGCTCGGGTTGATCGGTCGCCGCGACCTGGACGGCGTGGTGTCGGCTCGCGTCGAACATCTGGCCGGTGGCCGCGCCGATCGACTCGATGTCGAGCAGCCCCAGCGCGTCCTCGAGGGCCACCGCGAAGTAGGCGAGGTCGCGTTCGGCACTTTCGCCGGCTTCCTTAGCGCGGTCCGCGGCCTCGCCCGACTGCGCGTGGAGCGCCGCCATCCGCTGGATCACGGGCTTGAGCAGGGTGCGCACCTGGTCGGCCTGGAGCTCCTCGACCCGGGCGTGAAGGTGCCGGATCGTGTCCTCCTGGGCGGCGGAGCGCTCATGGAAGCGAGCGGTCTGCGCCACGATCGCGGCCACCGCTTCGATCAGCGGATCAGGCTGCGGGGCGACCGCTTCGGGTTCCGGCTCCGGGGCCGGTACTGGCGTCGGTGCTGGCGTCGTCGCCAGGGACTCTAACGGCTGCACAGCAACGGGCTGGAGGGGAACCAGGGGTTCATCCACGACCGGCGGCTCCTCCGGTCGTCCGGACGCGCCCTTTCCAAACATCCCGCTCCCCCATGTGTTCGGTTGGTACGTTTCGAGGCGCCAGCCTGACAGCGGCAAAGCGGGAGCGCCCACGGTTTCGCCATCATTTGACCAACTGTCACGAATCAGGTCGCTCGACCTTCCGAGGTAGCTAGATTTCGGCCCATGGGCTTGGGATGGCAGGTCACCCGCGGCGTCTTCGGCGCCACCAACGCGGCCAGTCGGAGCATGAACAGGGCCGGTCGGACCATGGCCAATCAGGCGGCGACCAACGCCGCGATGCGGCGGGCCAACCGCGGCTCGCGCGCGGTCAGCAGAGGTCTGATCGGGCCGTGGGACCAGGTGCCGGCCGGCGCGCAGGACTTCCTCGACTACTCCGGGGTCGCCCGACCCGCCGACATCTCGCCGCAGACCTGGGCGTTCCCGCTCGGCAGGTACGTCAAGCCCAAGACGTCCCTGATGTCCAGGTCCTTCCCCGCCGAGGGCGAGATCGGGATCACCCCGCGCACTGCCAACAAGCACACCGTTGTCTACGCCCCGAGCCAGATCGGCAAGTCCACCTCGATCATCGCGCCCTGGATCCATGCCGCGATGGGTCAGGGCTACTTCGTGGTGGCCCTGGATCTCAAGGGCAACGGCGACCTGCTCGACATGGTGCAGACCTACGCACGCGCAGCGGGCGACCTGCCCGACGTGGCCCTCACCAACTTCGACTACACCGACGCCCAGCGCTCGGCCACCTGGAACTGGATCAGCGATCTCAACGGCGAGGACGGCGCGATCACGACGGCGGCGACCGCGATCATCGGTGATGACCGTGAGGTCGACCCGAACCGCGAGTTCCGGCTGCGCGATCTCAAATGGCTCCAGGGTCTGCTGGAGTACGCCAGCACCAGCGATCACCCGTGGACCGTCGCTTCCCTCCTGCGCTTGCTCCATGATCAACCGCGGCTGGCGCAGTACGTCGGGAACGACGCACCGCAGCGGGCGCAAACCCGCCTACGCGACCTGATCAGCCTGTCCCCCGACGACTACCACACCCGGGTCCAGTTCCTCGTGACGTACCTCGAGGCGCTCAATACCCACGACTTCAACCGGGTCACCGGCCGGCGCGGGATCGACCTGAGCCGGGTGAGCGACGAGCCCGGGCTTCTCGTCGTGACCGCTCCCCTCGCGCACGGACGCTCGTCCACGGCGGTATCCGGGTTGTTCCTGTCCCAGTTCATCCGCCAGCAGATGCTCCAGTTCAACCGCTCGTCGCGGCCGGTGTTGCTCGTGCTCGATGAAGCGCCGCGGCTGGCGGACCGTCTCAACCTGGCTCAGCTCTTGACGACGTCGGCCAGCTCCGGCATGAGCATCCTGCTCGCGCTGCAGGAGGTCACTGACTTCGACGAGCAGCAGCGCGAAACGATCCTCGCCAACTGCGGTACCCACATCCTGATGGCCGGCGCGGGTCCGGAGACGACCGACTACTTCGGCCGACGGCTGGGCAATCGCACGGTGGCCCGCCAAACCCAGTCGATGAACCACAGCCGCCAGTCAGGCGCGACGTTCCAGACGGGTGTGCAGAACTCCGACGTGCCGGTGCTCGGGCGAACCGAGATGGCGAACCCGCCGGGCAGCGCCTACGCCGGCATCGTTCACTGCCGCGACCTGTCGGCGAAGCCGATCCTCGTCGATCTGGTGCGCGCAGACCTCAGCTGACTGAGCTCCGACCGAGGATGCCGATGCTGCAGTCGTCCCTGGTCGCGTCCCGATCCGGGTCTCGTAGTCCGACCTACATAAGTCTCCGGCGGTGAGTCTCCCTAGGCGTGCAGAGAGTGGACTCGAGCCACTTGTGTCAGTCCGACTACGTGCTGCCCACCGGGGCGCGTTGTCCGCCTCCTGGCGACTCATTGGTAAACCGAACGGTTGACGACCGACAGTTCGCGACCTACCCTCTATTCAACCCACCGGTTGAATAGGAACACGATGACCGATCAGCTCTCCCGCGTCTTCTCGGCGCTCGCCGACCCGACCCGCCGCGACATCGTCGCTCGCCTCGCCGTAGGCGACGCGACGGTCGGGGCGCTGGCCGAGCCGTACGACGTGAGCGTCCAGGCCGTGTCCAAGCACCTCAAGGTGCTGGAGGACGCCGGACTGGTCAGCCGCAGCAGAGAGGCGCAGCGCCGGCCGGTCCACCTGGAGGCGGAGGTGTTCGACCTGATGACGAAGTGGATCGAGCGCTACCGCCGACAGGCCGAGGAGCGGTTCAGCCGGCTCGACGCCGTGCTGGCCGAGATGGCCGAGATGGACGACGAGGACAGCACCCCCATCAGCACCCGAGAAGGGACCGCATCATGACCACCACCAGCGAGCAGCAGGACAGCAGCTCCCCCACCGCCGCGCAGCGCTACGACGAGGCGGCCATCGAGGCCGACACGACGGTGCCCGCCATCCACATCCGGCGCGACTTCCGGGCCACGCCGGCGCAGCTCTTCCGCGCCCACACCGACCCCGAGATCTTCGTCCGCTGGATGGGCCCGAGGGAGCTCGAGAACGAGATCGTCGAGTGGGACGCCCGCGACGGCGGGTCCTGGCGCTACACCGCCCGGCACGACGACTTCGAGGGCTCCTTCCGCGGCTGCTTCCACACCGTCCGCGAGGACCGCATCGTCCAGACCTTCACCTGGGAGGGCATGCCGGACGCCGTTTCGCTGGAGACGCTGACGTTCGAGGACCTGGGCGACGGCCGCACGCGGCTGCACGCGGTCTCGCTGTGCGACTCCTTGGAGGGTCGCGACCAGTGGCTGGCCAGCGGCATGGAGGTCGGCGTCAACGAGGGGTACGCCGAGCTCGACCGGCTGATCGCCGACCGCGAGCTGTAGCCGGACGCGCTGCCGCCGCTAGAACCCACCCAGTGCCGTCGACGGCGTCGGTCGACGCGCCGCGACGAGCTCACCGGGAGTCTCGCCGGCGTAGCGCCTGACGTCTCGCGCGAGGTGACTCTGGTCGGCGTAACCGTGCCGCACCGCGATCTCGGCCTGCGGCAGCACTCCCAGGTCCGCCGCGGCCCGCTCGAAGCGCACGACCCCCGCGACCTCCTTGGGCGTGAGTCCGATCTCCTCGCGGAAGGTCCGCGCCACGTGGCCGTGACTCCAACCCGTGGCGGTCACCAGGTCCGCGATCCGCGCCCGTCCGCCGCTCAGCCGGATCTGGTCCCACATCCAGGTCAGCCACGACGGTGGCTCACCCTGCGCGGCCGCGCGACGGAGCAGCAGGCTCTCGACGACCTCGAACCGCTCCTCCCAGCCGGTCGCCGCGTGGAGCCTGTCGCTCAGGGTGTCGCCCAGCTCGGTGACGACATCGCCCGCGTGGAGGACGGCGCGAGCCACCTCTCGACCGGGGACGCCCATGATCCGGCGAACGCCGAGGGGGGTCAGGTAGACCTGCACGCAGTCCTGGCCGCGAGCGAACCGCGTGTCGGCGCAGCCGGTGGACAGCCCGGCCGCGAAGGAGCGGTACTCGCGGCCGGCTCCCACCCCGTCGGCGAGCGCGTCGATCGCGAGGGCGTCGCCGAACGAGAGCACCAGGGGCACCACGGTGCCCGCGGGCTGACGGCGGCGAACCGCGCCGGTCGCCCGCTCGGACAGCCCGACCATGCCGGCGACCACGCCGTCGAGGGCCGGCGAGGCACGGTGCCGCGCGAGCTCGATGCGGTGCGGCTCCTCCACCCGACCCAGTGTCGCGGATCAATTTCCTTCAAGCCACCGGATCGTCGGTCCTGCACCATCGCGGACATGCGCAGACTGGTGGTCGTCGAGTTCCTGTCCGTGGACGGTGTCATGCAGGGCCTGGGCTCCCCCGAGGAGGACACCGACGGCGGGTTCACCCACGGCGGCTGGGGCGCGCCGTACGCCGACGCGATCCACGAGGCCGTCACCACAGACGGGCCGAATCTCACCACCGCCTACCTGTTCGGACGTCGTACCTACGAGAAGATGGCCGGCTTCTGGCCGCAGCAACCCGACGACAACCCCATGGCGCGGCGGCTGAACAGCACCCCCAAGTACGTCGCGTCCCGCACCCTCCGCGAAGTCGGCTGGCCGGGCACGCACCTGCTCGACGGGGAGCTCGAGGCGGCGGTCGGCGAGCTCAAGGCGAGCGGGGACGGCGACCTCGCGGTCCTGGGCAGCGGCAACCTCGTGGAGCAGCTCCTGCGGCGCGACCTGGTCGACGAGCTGCGACTCTTCCTGCACCCGCTGCTCCTGGGCACCGGCAAGCGCCTCTTCCGGGAACTGCCCGCTCCTCGCCCGCTCGCGCTCACCGCCTCGGGTACGACGAGCCGCGGCACGGTGGTGCTGAGCTACGAGGTGCTGCGGCCGGGCTGAGCGCGCGACGAGGGTCCCGATCAACGGAAGGAGGCGGGGCGGCCCACCCCCGGCCGTGGCACGGTGACGCTCCTTCCGGTGATCGACGAGGAGTGTTCCCGTGACCAGTGACCAGGCCTCAGCCGAGGAGCGGGCAACCGCCCCGGGAGTCACCGACGTGACGCCGGTGCCGCTCGCGCAGGTGTCCTCCTTCGACCACGAGGTCGACGTGCTCGTGGTGGGCGCCGGGTGCGCCGGGGCGGCAGCGGCGATGGAGGCGGCGGCGGCCGGGGCCGAGGTCGTCGTACTGGAGCGGGCCAGCGGTCCCGGCGGGTCGTCGGCGCAGTCGGGGGGCGAGCTCTACCTCGGCGGCGGCACCGCCGTGCAGCGGGCCTGCGGCTTCGAGGACGACGCCGACAACATGTTCGCCTACCTGCGCGCCGCGCTCGGGCCGCACGTCGACGAGGAGAAGCTCCGGCTCTACTGCGACGGCTCCGTGGAGCACTTCGAGTGGTTCCGGTCCTGCGGCGTGAACTTCCAGGAGTCGCTGTACGACGCCCCGACCTGGATGCCGTTCACCCAGGACGGGCTGATGTGGCTCGGTGAGAACGCCTGGCCCTACAACGAGCTCGCCCGCCCCGTGCCTCGCGGGCACCGCCCCGCGACCAAGGGCTGGGCGGGACACACCGTCATGGAGGCGCTGATGGGCGCCTGCCGGGAGGGCGGGGCGTCGGTCCACACCGACACCCGCGCCCGGTCGCTGGTGGTGGACGACGGGGGCCGCGTCGTCGGCGTCGTGGCCCGCCGGTTCGGGTCGCAGGTCACCTACCGCGCGCGGCGCGGGGTCGTGCTCACCACCGGCGGCTTCGTCGACAACGACGAGATGCTCACCGACCACGCCCCCGTCCTGCTGGGACACGGCAAGGTCAGCGACGGGCTCGACGACGGCTCGGGCATCCAGATGGCCGCCGCGCTCGGCGCAGCCACCCGCCGGATGGGCTTCGTCGAGGCGGCGTACACCGCGGTGCCCGCGATGGTGTGTCGCGGCATGCTGGTCAACGGGCTCGGGCAGCGGTTCATCAACGAGGACGTCTACCCCGGGCTGTTCAGCCACGCGGCGCTGCACCAGCCCGGTCCCTGCTGGGTGCTGCTCGACGAGCAGGGCCTGGAGTCGGTCCCCGACGGCGACGAGATGGGGGTGCGGCCGACGTACGCCGCCGAGACCCTGGAGGAGCTCGAGGAGGAGCTGGGTCTCCCGACCGGCTCGCTCGGCCGCACGGTGGCCGCCTACAACGAGCACGCCGCGACCGGCACGGACCCGCTGTTCCACAAGGACGCTCGGTGGCTGCGGGTGCTCGAGGGTCCCTGGGCCGCGGTCGATCCCCGGCTCGGATTCTTCGCCGAGGGCAGCACCGGGGGCGGCGGAACCGGCTTCCAGGGCTTCACCCTCGGCGGGCTCAGCACGACCGTCGACGGCGAGGTCCGCTCGGTGACCGGCTCCCTCGTGGCCGGCCTGTACGCCGCCGGCCGGGCCAGCTCGGGCATCCACGGGGAGGGTTACGTCTCCGGCACCTCGCTCGGCGACGGCACGTTCTTCGGGCGGCGGGCGGGCCGCGCAGCCGCGGCGGCGCGCGCCTGACGGGGCCCGCACCCCCGAATCGCAACCAATGGTTGCATCTCCTGGAGTTCCCGACTAACGTCATGCGCAACCAAACATTGCGCGAAGGGAAGCGGCCATGGAGTACGCAAGCATCGAGCGCGAGGTCCACATCCAGGCCTCCCCCGAGGTGGTGTTCGAGGTGGTCAGCCGCCCGGAGCACCTCCGGGAGTGGTGGCCCGACGAGACCACCCTCGAGTCCTCGGCCCCCGGCGCGACCGGCGAGCTGATCTGGGGCGACGAGGCCGACCCGCGCGCCAACGTCCAGCTCATGACGGTGGTGGAGTCGGACCCGCCGCGACGCTTCGCCTTCTGCTGGACCCACGCCGCGGACGAGGAGGCGGGTCCCGGCAACTCCCTGCTCGTGACCTTCGACCTGGTTCCCTCGGCGACCGGCACCTCGCTGCGGATGACCGAGTCCGGGTTCCGCGAGAGGGGCTGGGAGGCCGCGGTGCTCGAGGAGGCCTACCGCGACCATGTCTCGGGCTGGGACTTCTTCGTCCCCCGCCTCGCGGCGTACGCCGAGCGCCTGGTCGCCGCGCGATGACCGTGGCGGTCGACGACGCCCTCTGGTCGGCGGTCGGCGACCCGACCCGACGACGGATGCTCGACCTGCTGCTCAGCGGTGATGCGGGCACCGCCACCAGCCTGAGCGAGCAGCTGCCCGTCACCCGCCAGGCGGTCTCGAAGCATCTCGGCGTGCTCGACCGGGTCGGCCTGGTGCACGCGACGCCGTACGGGCGCGAGAAGAGATATCGCGTGGACGACGAGCAGTTCGCGCGGGCCATCGCCCAGCTCTCCGCGGTCGGCGCGGCCTGGGACGCCCGACTCCACCGGATCAAGCGGATCGCCGAGGCGATCCAACGCACCCAGGACGACGAAGCCAACAACGGAAAGAGGTAGGCAGATGGTGGACATCCTGCACCGCATCGGCGTCGAGAAGGCGTCACCCGCGGAGGTCTACGAAGCACTCACCACGGTGGACGGACTCGCCGCCTGGTGGACCGACCAGACCACCGGCGACCCCGAGGTGGGCGGCACGCTCGAGTTCCGGTTCGTCCCCGGTGGCTTCGACATGGAGGTGATCGAGCTGGAGCCCGCCAAGCGGGTCCGCTGGCAGGTCGCGGACGGCCCGCCGGAGTGGGTCGGCACCCACGTGACCTTCGACCTCTCCCAGGTCGACGGCTACACCATCGTGCTGTTCGCTCACGAGGGCTGGGCGGAGCCCGGGGAGTTCATGCACCACTGCAGCACGAAGTGGGCGTCGTACCTGCTGAGCCTCAAGGCGCTCGTGGAGACCGGCACCGGCGCACCCGCCCCGCACGACGTGATGATCAGCGACTGGCACTAGGCACCTGCGCCACGCGCCGGCGGCACAGCGACCTCCACCGGAACTCGCCGACGCCGCGAGCGCTCAGACGAGGTTGTCCTCGACCGGAATGCCGAACGCGCCCTTGCCGTACATCGCCAACGTCCGTTCCACGTCGTTCGCCACGTGCACCGAGCCGGCGTGCGCGTCGCGCCAGGCTCGCCCGATCGGGTTGTTGTGCCGCAACGAGTTGCCACCCGCTGTCTTGAAGAGCATGTCGATCGCGTCGAGTGCGCGCTCGGTGCCGCGCACCTGGTCCCGGCGAGCGCGCAGCCGCAGCTCCATCGGGATCTCGCGGCCCGCGGTGGCGGCGGCGTACAGCTCGCTGATGTTGCGGTCCATCTGCAGGATCGCCGCATCGACGTCCGAGGACGCACGCGCGAACGCGACCTGCGCGAACTGGTCCTCCATGAAGCGACCGCCGCCGAAGCTGAGCCGGTGCCGATCCGTCATCGTCGCCACGTAGGCGTCGAGGCTTCCCTGCACCGTGCCGAGGATCGGCGCCGTCACCGTGGAGGTGAAGATCGCCCCGAACGGCATCCGGTACAGCGGTCCGGTGTTGACCGCCTGTCCCGGACCGGCCAGCCGGGAGTGCTCGAAGTTCCGCAGCACGCGATGCGTCGGCAGCTGGACGTCGCGCACGATCACGTCGTTGCTGCCGGTGCCGCGCAGCCCGATCGTGTTCCAGACATCGACGATCTCGACATCGCGTCGATGCACCAGCGTGGTGATGAAGTCGACCGCGCTGCCGGTCGGGCCGATCACCAACGCGCCGAGCAGGAACCACTCCGCGTGATCGCACCCGGACGAGAAGCTCCACCTGCCGGCGAGCCGGTAGCCCCCGTCGATCTCCGTCAGCCGACCCACCGGGGCGTACGACGATGCCAGCAGCACGTCCGGCCCTGTCCCCCACACGTCGTCCTGCGCGGCTTCCGCGAAGAGTCCCAGCTGCCAGGGGTGAACGCCCATCACGGACGCCGTCCAACCGGTCGAGCCGCACACCCCGGCGATGGCTCGCACGGTCGCGTAGAAGTCGACCGGGTTGCTTTCCAGGCCTCCGTACCGACGCGGCTGCAGCATCCGGAAGAAGCCCGTCTCCCGCAGCTCGGTGATGGTCTCCACCGGCACCCGACGGGCATCTTCGACCGCTTCGGTGCGGTCGGCGAGACCGGGGAGCAGGTCGCGAACGTTGTCCAGCACGCTTTCGCTCATCCTCCAAGGATCACGTAGGCCGAGCCCTCGCCGGGCCGGGCTGTCGATGAGTGGGACCCCTCTCGGGACTCAGGGCATGGTGAAGGCGGCCAGGGGCTCGGAGGCCGACCAGTCATGGCCCCAGTACGAGTCCGCGGTGATCTCCTCCGCGGTGTAGAACGCCTCGTCGACCAACGTCCCCTCGCAGCCGTACTCGAGGTCCCAGCCGCCCGGCGCCCGCACGTAGAACGACACCATCTTGTCGTTCGTGTGCCGTCCCAGGGTCGACGACAGTGAGAATCCCGCCTTGCCGACCTTGTCCAGGGCGCGGCCGACCGCGTCGAGGGAGTCCACCTCCATCATCAGGTGCACCAGTCCCGGCTCCCTGCCGTGCGGCGCGGGGCAGACCGCCAGGCTGTGATGACGCTGGTTGACCCCTAGGAAGCGGACGCGACGTACGGGCGTCGGCGACGACAGCCCACCGAGCCGGATCGCACCACGAGGCAGGAACTCGAGCACCTCGGTGTAGAACTCGACCGACGCTTCGGGCACGGTCGTCGGCAGCACCACGTGCCCCATCCCCTGCGCACCCGTCACGAAGGCCTGTCCGTGCCCGGTCAGCACCGGGCTGTGATCGAGCACCGGCCCGAAGAAGACCTCCACCGGCGTACCGGCCGGATCCTCGAAGAGGATGCCCGCCTCGATCCGGCGCTCGTCGCACTCGTCCTGGTCGAGCACCCTCACCTCGCGGCCCGAGGCCTCGACGGCAACCCCCACCGTGGCCAGTGCGAACTGGTCGCGCACCTCCCAGCCGACAGCGAGGACCTTGTCCTGGCCGCCGGGGAGCACGATCAGCCGTGCTGCCCGCTCGTCCATCCGGAGGTAGAGCCCGTCGGGATCGGGGCCGTCGGTCTCCTGCATCGCCAGGCAGTCGACGGTGAGCTCGCGCCACCGAGGCACCTCCCTGCTCTGGACCTTCAGGTAGCCGAGCCCTCGGATCTGCGTCATGTCCTCGTCCTTCCGATCTCGTGGTGTGGGGTGTCAGATCATCGACAGCAGCGGACCCGGCGGCGGCACCACGTCGATGCTGGTCAACGCTGCGACGTGCAGCACAGGGCCGGGGACGTGGACGGCGTGGGCCAGGCCCATGTGGCCGTCACGCCAGAAGCGCTGGATCGGGTTGTCCATCCGGAGCCCGTTGCCACCCGAGCGGGCCACGACCTCGTCCATCGCCCGGACCGCCCGCCACGCCGCGGCCACCTGGGTACGACGCGACGCCGCACGCTCGGCGAAGCTGACCTCCGCCCCGGCGGCGGCCTGCTCGTAGAACCTGGTGATGTTGTCGAGCAACGCCGTGCGCGACGCCTTGATCTCCTCGGCCGCGGCACTGATCGCGGACATGACGTAGGGGTCGTCCCTGACCGCCGTGCCCGTGATCTGGACCCGGGTGCGCTGGTAGTCCAGGTGAGCGGACAGCGCACCCTCGGCGATGCCGATCACTGCCGAGGTGATGCCCAGCGGGAACGCCGTGGTGAACGGGACGTGGAACAGCGGATCGGTGTGCCCGGACTCGCGGGGCTGGGAACTGTCGAGGAACTTGGAGAACGGCACCACCCGGTAGTCGGGGATGAAGGCGTCCTCGACGATCACGTCCTTCGAGCCGGTGCCGCGCAGCCCCACGACGTCCCACGAGTCGTCGACGATCGTGTAGTCGGCCCGCGGCAGGATCACGTGCTGGTTCTGGCGAGGCTCCAGCGGCCTGCCGTCCTCGTCACCGAGGAACGCGCCCAGGAAGATCCAGTCACAGTGGTCGGTGCCGGAGGAGAACTGCCAGCGCCCGCTGAAGATGTAACCGCCCTCGACCGGACGGAGCACGCCCATCGGCGCGTACGGCGACGCGATCCAGGTGTCGGGGTCGTCTCCCCAGACCTCCTCCTGGACCCTCGGGTCGCACATCGACATCTCCCAGGGATGCACCCCGACGATGCCGGCGACCCAGCCCGTCGAACCGTCCAGTGAGGCCAGTCGCATCACCGCTTCGGCGAAGTCACGCGGGTGCGACTGGCTGCCGCCGTACGTGGCGGACTGCAGCATCCGGATCACCCCGACCTCGCGGAGCAGTTGCGCCGATCGATCGC
Source organism: Nocardioides sp. W7 (assembly GCF_022919075.1). NCBI lineage: Bacteria > Bacillati > Actinomycetota > Actinomycetes > Propionibacteriales > Nocardioidaceae > Nocardioides > Nocardioides sp. W7. Next base: position 4,258,555 of record NZ_CP095078.1, read on the forward strand.
TCAGGCGTCCGAGCCTCTCGTTCTCCGGACCGAGCGCTGCGAACTCCTCGGCGTGGGCCTCGATCGCAGCGAGAACCGAACTGGTCATGCGCATCTCTCTCTCGTGGAGGGTGGCAGGGCACCGGAGCCCTGCAGCACGGCGTACGGCGGGGGAAGCACCTGAGCGGGCGTCATGCCTCACGCGTCAGGAAGGCCAGGACGGCCGCCTCCCAGGCGGCCTTCTGCTCGATCATGGTCCAGTGCCCGCAGTTCGAGAACACGTGCACTTCGACGTCCCGGATCGTCCGCATCGGGAGCAGCATCATGTCGACCGGGCTGACCCGGTCGTCACGTCCCCAGGTGATCAACGTCCGCGCGGTGATCTTGTGCAGCATCGCCCAGTACGGCGGCTCCGGGGACGCCTCCGCTGCCTGGGCGGCGGCCTGCAGGACACCCCGGCCGTACATCCGCCTCGCAGAGGCCAGCGCGGCCGGGTCGAGGGCGGTCGCCCAGCGCTCCTCGATCAGCTCGTCGGTGACGAGCGACTGGTCGAAGACCATGGACCTGAGCCAGGCGATGAGCCGCTCCCGGGTCGGGTCCTCGACGAAATCGGTCAGCAGGTTCAGGCCCTCCCCCGGCGCCGGGCTGAAGATGTTGCGCCCCATCCCGCCGATGGTGACGAGCTGGCTCACCCGGTCCGGCTGCGCGATCGCGAAGCGGGTCCCGACGATGCCGCCCATCGAGTTGCCGATCATCGCCGCCTGCTCGATCCCCAACCCGTCGAGGAAGGTGCTGACCGAGGGAAGCGCCGCAGCCATCGGATGGAGCTCGGTGTCGTCGCTGACTCCGAACCCGGGGAACTCCAGGGCCAGGCACCGGAAGTGCGGAGCGAAGGTCGACAGGTTGCCGCGGTAGTTGCGCCATCCGCTCACCCCGGGCCCGGAGCCGTGGAGCATCAACAACGGTGGCGCGTCCGGGTCGCCTGCCTCGTGGTAGCGGAGCACCCCGCCGTCGGTCTGCAGCTCTCGCCGTGTCGACTCATGTGTTATCTGGGTCACGCAGCGCACGCTAGATCCGCGCTCCGGCTCCCGGAGGGCGCTCCCGTTGAATGGGAGGAGGTACGACGAGCGCCGACCAGCGGGAGTCGGGCTTCGGGACTTCCCGCCGCTGACCGGGAGTTCCACCTGCAGCTCGACGGCTCCCACTTGGGTGGTGCCATGACGACCGATGTCGGCCCGGACCGCACCGGGCCCCCGACGCCGGCAGAGATGCGTGCTGCCATGGGGATCTTCGCCTCCGGGGTCACCGTGGTGACCGGGATGGACGACGAGGGCCCGGTCGGGTTCGCCTGCCAGTCGTTCGCCTCGGTCTCGCTGGAGCCTGCGTTGGTCCTGTTCTGCGCCGATCATCGCGGCCGTGCCTGGCCGCGGATCCGCGCCACCGGACGCTTCTGCGTCAACGTGCTCAGCGAGGCGCAACGCGACCTGTGCGACCGGTTCGGCTCCAGCCGCGGCACCCGGTTCGAGGACCTCGACTGGCACCTGTCGCCCTGGGGTACGCCGTCGCTTCCCGAGGTGATGCTCCGGGTGCACGCCGAGGTCGAAGGCGTGCACCTCGCCGGAGACCACGACGTGGTGGTGGGACGGGTCCAGGGACTCGAGCAGGCCGACTTCCAGCGGCCGATGATCTACTACCGCAGCACCTTCGGCGTCGACTTCGACACTCGAGGTACGACGGACCCCGACGCCACGCCGGCAGCGCTCCTGCACTGGGGCGACGGGGTCCGCTGGGGCTAGTGCCGAGGGAGGGGCGGGAAGACCGGGCCGCCGCCGAACATCAGGCGCGGCGAGACCGGAGTGCCCCCGTCGGGCTCGGTGACGTCGTACTCGACCGCGGCCTCCGCAGTGATCAGCACGCCGCCGGTGCGTGCGTGGATCGCCGGGTCGGCGGCTACCGCCGCCAGCACCCGACCCTGCAGCTCCGGGGTCTCCGCGTCGGTGACCGGCACGCCGGCGATGTTGTCGACACCGCTGGCCAGCAGCTGCTCGGTGCGCACCAGGCCGGGCCACAACGACAGCACGGTGACACCGTGCTCACGCAGCTCGAGCGCGGCGTCGTGAGTGAGCTTGTCCAGGCCTGCCTTGGAGATCCCGTACAGGGTCGAGTGCAGGTAGGCGCGGGTGCCGACCGAGGAGATGTTGACGATCAGGCCCTCACCCTGCGCGATCATGAGGGGCGCGGCCGCATGGGTCGCCACGTAGTGCCCGCGCAGACCGACTCCGATCAGGCTGTCCCAGTCGGACAGCGGGCGCTCCCAGAACTTCTCCGGGGTCACGTGGTTCATCCGCGGGCCGGCCCAGGCGTTGTTGACCAGCAGGTCCAGGCGTCCCGCGTCAGCGTGCACCGTCGACACCAGGCGCTGTAGGTCGGCATCGTCGGTGTGCTCGCAGCGGTGGGCCCGGCCGATCCCGCCGGCCGCGTCGACCCGGTCCACGGTGGCCTGCAGGCGTTCGGCGTCGCGGCCAGACACGTGAACCGTCCAGCCGGCCTCGGCGAGCCCGACGGCGATGCCCTGACCGACGCCCTTGCTGCCGCCCGTGACCAGAGCGACGCGAGGACCCGTCACGAGAACGACTCCATGATCGTGAATCCCTCGGGAAGCGGCGTGACGAGCGCCCACAGCACGGTGACCTCACAGCTGGCGATCCGCCACGCGCCGTCCTCGACGACGTACCGGTCGGCGTACTCGATGGCGCTGACCCGCTCGGTCTTGTCCATGAGGTTGACCTGGCGGAAGCGCAACGTCCACGCACCAGTCGCCTCGGTCTCGCTCACCAGCGAGATCTCCGGGTGCACCGCGTGGTGCATGTCCAGAATCACGATCTGGTCGTCGACCCGGTGCAGGGCCAGTCGGCTGAAGACCTCGGCGATCCCGTCGGCGTCCTCGAACTTCCCGACCCGCGGGCCGTAGTCGATGACCGCGCCCTGGGCGATGAAGCAGTTGCGGAACTCGTCCGGCCGCTTGTCGTCACAGGCCCGCAGATAGCGGTGCTTCAGCGACTTGATCTGTTCGATCGCCTCGAGTCGCGCGATCCGTTCCTCCAGGGTTGCCACGTGTGCGGTCCTCTCGGTCATTCGTGTGCGGGATGGCATGGGTGCCGGGTCAGGCCTCGCGTGTCTGCAGCAGCCCGGTGTCCAGGGTCAGGTCCTCGACCAGGTGGCAGGCAACAGCTGCGCCGGAGACGGCGGTCCGGCTCACCGGTGCCTCGTCGTGGCACCGGCTGATCGCCTGCGGGCATCGGGAGCTGAACACGCAACCGGTCGGCGGGTGCATCGGGTCGGGAAGCTCCCCGATGAGCCGGATCCGCGGGCGCGAGCGTTGCACCACCGGGTCGGCGACCGGCGCGGACGACAACAGCGCCCGGGTGTAGGGATGCTGTGGTGCGGCGAACAGCTCCTCGGTCGGACCCTGCTCGACCAGCGTGCCGAGGTACATCACCGCGACCCGCTGCGCGACGGTCCGCACCACGGCCAGGTCATGGGTGATGAACAGGCAGGCCACGTCCAGCTCGGCGATCAGGTCCTGGAGCAGGGCGAGCACCTGGTTCTGGCTGGAGACGTCGAGCGCGCTCACCGCCTCGTCCGCGACCACGAGCTTCGGACGGAGCACCAAGGCGCGGGCGATCGCGATGCGCTGACGCTGCCCGCCGGAGAACTCGTGCGGGTAGCGGTCGGCGTGCTCGGCCCGGAGGCCGACCATCTCCAGCATCTCGATCGCCGTCCGTCGCCGCTCGCGACGGCCCTTGTCGCTGTGCACGACGAGTGGCTCGCCGATGATCTCGGCGACCGACATCGCCGGGTCGAGCGAGGAGAACGGGTCCTGGAACACCATCTGGATGTCGCGCCGAGCAACCCGCAGCGCACGACCACGGAGGTCGGTGAGGTCGGTGCCGGCGAAGCGCACCGAGCCACGATCGGGGCGGATGAGCTGCGTGATCCCGCGGACCGCACTCGACTTGCCGGAACCGGACTCGCCCACCAGCGCGACGACCTCGCCCGCGGCGACGTCCAGGTCGATGCCGCGGACCGCCGGCAGCGACCTGCGCCCGACCCGGTGCGACACATGCAGGTCGCGGACCTGCAGCAGAGCCTGGGTGGTGGTCATGCCAGCACCCCGTTCCTGGTCGGCCGGAGATCGAGCTCGACTGCCCGCAGGCAGCGCACTGCACCCCCGGAAGTCCGTGCCTCCAGGGCGATCGGGGACGGACCACACGCATCCATGGCGTGGCTGCAGCGCGGCGCGAAGCGGCAACCGGTCGGGAACTGGCTCGGCATGGGTGGCGTTCCCGGGATGATCTCGATCCCGCCGACGCCGTCGACCCGCGGGAGCGATCGCATCAGGCCGGCAGTGTAGGGATGCCGCGGTCGTTCGAAGATGTTGAAGCACTCCGCCTGCTCGACGACCTGGCCGGCGTACATCACCACGACCTCGTCGCACACGTCCGCCACGACACCGAGGTCGTGGGTCACCAGCAGCACCCCCATCCCGAAGTCCTTGGCCAGACCGCTGATCAGGTCGAGGATCTGGGCCTGGATGGTCACGTCCAGTGCCGTCGTCGGCTCGTCGGCGATCAGCATCCGGGGCTCGGTGGCCAGCGCCATCGCGATCATCACCCGCTGCCGCATGCCGCCGGAGAACTGGTGCGGATACTCACCGAGCCGACTCGCGGCTCGCGGGATGCCGACGAGGTCCAGCACCTCGACGGCACGTCTGCGGGCGTCTGAGCGACTGACACCCCGATGCCGGCGGACCACCTCGGCGATCTGGGAGCCGACGGTGAAGGCAGGGTTCAGGCTGGTCATCGGCTCCTGGAAGATCATCGCGATCTCGTTGCCGCGTACGTCGGCCATCTGCCGCTCGCTCAGCTTCAAGAGGTCACGGCCGTCGAAGAGCACCTCCCCTTCGGAGGTGCGGCCGTTCTCCCCGTGGAGCCGGAGCAGCGCGAAGCAGGAGACGCTCTTGCCCGAGCCCGACTCGCCGACGAGGGCGACGATCTGACCGGGCATCACGTCGAAGGAGACCCCGGTGACCACCGGCTGCCACGCACCGCGGGCGCCGAACTCGACGGTCAGGTCCTTGACGGACAGCAAAGGTGACGTCATGTCACACCCTTCCCTTCTCGCGGCCGACGGAGTCGGCCAGGCCGTCGCCGATCACGTTGCAGGCCAGCACACACGTGACGACGGTGACGGTCGGCACGATCACCGGCCATGGTGTGTAGAACCAGGCCGCACGCCCCTCGGACAGCATGCTCCCCCAGCTCGGGTCCGGCGGCTGCACCCCGAGCCCGAGGAAGCTCAGCGAGGACTCCGCCAGGATCGCGAACCCGAACGCCAGGCTGATCTGCACGGCAAGCGGCGACAACACGTTGGGCAGCACGTGACGGCGCAGGATCCAGTGCGTAGGGGTGCCGATGCTGCGCGACGCCTCGATGAAGGTCTCCTCGCGCACGGCAAGCGTCGCTGCGCGCACGACCCGGTAGAAGCGCGGCACGAAGACGACGCCGATGGCGAGCATGGCGTTGGTGAGGTTCGGGCCCATCACGCCGACGATCGCCAGGGCGAGCAGCAGGGGCGGGAAGCTCAAGATCGCATCGGCGATGCGCGAGAAGACCGCGTCCCACCAGCCGCGCAGGAGACCGGCCAGCAGGGCCGGAACCAGACCGCCGACCAGGCCGACGCCGACCGACATCACCGCTGCTACGGCGGCCACCCGGGCGCCGTACAGCAGTCGCGAGAGGGTGTCACGGCCCAGCGCGTCGGTGCCGAGCCAGTGGCCGTCGCTGAACGGCGGCAGTCGTCGTCCCTCGCTGTTCTGCACCAGCGGGTCGTACGGTGCGATCCAGGGGGCGGTGACGGCGGCGATCAGCCAGATCACCAGCACGGCCAGAGCGAGCCGGTTGGCCCAGGGGCCGGCGAAACGCCGGACGAAGCGACGGCGCGGGGTCTCGTGGACGACCCCCGGCGCGGGAACGGCACTCACTGCGACTCACCCCTCGGGTTGAGATATCCGTAGGTCAGGTCGACCAGGAGACTGGCGAGCACGGTGATCGTCACGGCGAAGACGACCATGCCCTGGATGGCCGGCAGGTCACCGGCCATGACGGCACGGACGGCGAAGTCGCCGAGCCCCTGGATGCCGAAGATCGTCTCGACCACCGCGGTCCCGCCCAGCAGGTAGCCGGTCTGGATGCCGACGACCGTCACCACCGGCATCATCGCGTTCTTCAATCCGTGCTTCCAGACCACCGCGCCCGGCAGCAGGCCCTTGGCCACCGCCGTTCGCACGTAGTCCTGACGGAGCACGTCGGCCAACGAGGCCCGCAACTGGCGGGCGATCTCTGCCGCGGCGACCACGCCGAGAGCGAATCCGGGCAGGATCAGATGCTCCAGCCACGGCCAGAAGCCCTCGGACAGCTCGACGTACCCCGTCGCCGGCAGCCACTGGAGCTTGACCCCGATGATCAGCGTCAGAAGCAGACCGAGCACGAAGTTCGGCGTGGCCAGACCGAGGGTGCTGCCGACCGTGACGACGCGGTCCTCCCACCGCCCGGCCCGGCGGGCGGCCAGCACTCCGGTGGGGATGCCGATCAAGAGCGCGACGGCCATCGCCACCAGGGTCAGGGAGATCGTGATCGGCAGTCGGGCGACGATCATGTCCCACACCGGAGTGCGGAACGTGTAGCTCGTGCCGAGGTCACCCTGCACCAGGTTGCCCAGGAACGAGGCGAACTGCTCGTACGCCGGCCGGTCCAGGCCGAGGTCGGTCCTGACCGCCTCGATCTGCGCCTCGGTGGCCCCTTCCCCGGCGATCCGGTGGGCCGGATCGCCGGGGATGAGGAGCACCAGGCTGAACGTCGCCAGGCTCACGATCGCCATGAGCGGGACCAGGGCGACGAGTCGTCGCCCCAGCATCGACCGGGTCCTGCTCCCCACCGCACTGGTGCTCATGTGCCTCTCCCTCGTGACCGGACCGACAGCGTCGGTCAGCCGTTGATTCCGACGCCGCGGAACTCGCTGATGCCGACGAGAGGCGGCTCGTAGCCCGTCACCCGCTCGCTGCAGACCGCTCCGACGGCGTTGAAGGTGAGCGGCGCGACCGCGCCCTGCTCCAGGACCAGCCGCTGCACCTCGGCAAGGGCCTCGCCGCGCTCCGCGACGTCGTCGGTGGAGTTGGCCGCCTGCAGGGCCTCGTCGAACCCGTCCACCTCGGTGCGGCTCACGTTCTGCGGAGCGTCGGCGTCGAAGTAGCTCGACAGGAGCATGGACGGGTCGGCACGGCCGGTCCAGGCGGTGATCACCGCGTCACCGGTGCCCTTGAGGAAGTTGACCCCCAGGTCGGCCGGCGGCAGCGCCTTGATCTCCATGTCGATGCCGATCTCGGCGAGCTGGGCCTTGACGATCTCCGCCGTGGTGACGAACTGGGGAATGGTGAGCGTGACCGTCGTGAAGGAGAACCCGTCCGCCAGCCCGGCCTGGGCGAGCAGGTCCTTGGCCGCCTGCTGGTCCTGGGTGAGCAGGTCGGCGACGGAGTCGTTCGGCACGAAGTAGTCGTCCGGGAACAGACCGGTCGACGCCGCGCCCTTGCCCTCCTGGGCCGCCTCGAGGATGGCGTCGCGGTCGAGGGCCAGGTTGATCGCCTTGCGGACCAGCGGGTCACCGAGCTCGCTCTTGGTCTGGTTGAAGTAGAGGACCGTCTGGGTGAGCACGGTGCGCGCCTTCGTCACCGCGTTGGGGATCGCCTCCGCAGGGGCGATCATGGCGGGCGACACCAGCGCACAGTCGGCCTGGTCGGAGCTGATCCCGTTGAGGTTCGTCTGGGGGTCGACGATCACGGTGACGTCCATGCCGCCGACCTTCAGCGCCTCGGCGTCCCAGTAGTTCTCGGACGCCTCGAACACGTAGTGCGCACCCGGATCGGCCTCGGCAAGTGTGAAGCGGCCGATGCCGTTCGAGTCCGTGGCCAGCGCCGCGGCAGCATCGGGAGTGGCGAACGCCTGGGGACTGACCATCATCCCGGACAGGTCGGAGAGCGTCAGCACGAGATGGGCACCGGGTGAGTTCAGCTTCAGGGTGACCGTCGACGGGTCCACCACCTCGACGCTGTCGACAACCGCGAGCAGCGGAGCGGTGATCGAGTCCGGCTCCAGGGCCCGCTCGAGATTGGCCTTGACCGCCTCGGCGTCGAACGGGGTGCCGTCCTCGAAGCTCACCCCGCTGCGCAGCTTGAAGGTCAGGCTCTTGGAGTCCTCGCCGAACTCCCACGACTCGGCAAGGCCGGGCACCGGCTGGCCGTCGACGTCCTGGTGGACCAGGCGGTCGTAGACGTAGTTGAGCAGGATGTAGTCGGAGGATGCGACCGTCTTGTGCGGGTCGAACGACGTGACGCCGCCCGAGGTGGTGTACCTCAGGATCGCACTCGGGTCAGCCTCGCCATTGCCGCCGTCGCTGCTGCTGCTGCCGCCACCGCAGGCAGTGAGGGTCAGGCAGGCCGCGGCCGCCAGAGCTGGAAATCGCTTCACGGGTTTCTCCACTTCGTTGGTGTGTGCCCGCCCGAGGGGCCTGCGCGTGCTGCTGGTCACATCGCACGGCTGATCCTGATCGGCGGATGCGGCCCCGAGAGCCCACTCCCAGTGATCGGGAGTGGTCTCGTCGACAGGTTGCGGGGGGAGTCAGAGGCCGAGCCGGGCGGCGACGTCGTCGAGGTGCTTCATCACCGCGGACTCGTCGCCGTCGGGAAGGGTCCACACGGCCTCGGTGACGCCACCGGCCTCCCACTCGTCGAGCACCTCGAAGGTGGGTCGGAGCGCTCGCACCTCCGGATGGCCGGAGCGGCCGGCCGCGTCCCAGGCTGCCTGCAGGCGGGTGATCTGCTCGGGGATGCTCTGGTCGAGTGGGGTGGTGAGCCAGCCGTCGGCGTTCGCCGCGATCCACGCGAAGGTCTTGGGACCGGCCTGGGCGCCGATGATGACCGGCACGTGCTCCTGGATCGGCTTGGGCCAGGCCCACGATGCCTGGAAGGAGACGAACTCGCCTTCGTAGGAAGCCTCCTCCTGGGTCCAGAGCGCACGCATCGCCTCGACGTACTCCTTGAGCACGGTGCGACGACGCTCCGGCGGCACACCGTGGTCGGTGAGCTCGTCGGTGTTCCAGCCGAAGCCGGCCCCGAGCACCACGCGACCGCCGGACATGAAGTCCACGGTGGCGATGGTCTTGGCGAGCGTGATCGGGTCGGACTCCACCGGCAGTGCGACCGAGGTCCCGAGACCGATCCGCTCGGTGACGGCCGCGACCGCACCGAGTGCGACCCACGGGTCGAGGGTGCGCATGTAGCGGTCGTCGGGAAGGGAGTCGTCTCCCGTGGCCGGATGGGCTGCATCCCGACGGACCGGGATGTGGGTGTGCTCGGGAACGTAGAAGGTGGCGAAGCCTCGGTCCTCTGCCGCCTTGGCGGCCTGCTGAGGAGTGATGCCGCGGTCGCTGGTGAAGAGTGAGATTCCATGGCGCATGGCGGCACGCTAGGGACCGCGGCCGGCGCGCAGGGACGAAACCCAGCGAGTGGGATGACCTACATCCAGCGCCCGCTGCTGGTCGCGAGGATGCTGGCCAGGGTCTCCGCGGACCAGGTGTGCAACGGGTGGCTCTCGGCTGCCGGGACGCTCGCGCGCCGCGGAAAGAGCTCGGCGCTGACCCGTCGCGTGGCGTCGGCGACCAGCGGTGCCATCTTCTCCAGGGGAATGCGTCCGGAGACCGAGAGCGAGATGCTCCCGACCGGGCCGTCGGCGCCGAGGATCGCGGACGAGACACAGGCGACCGACGGGAAGCACTCGCCCTGCTCGAAGGCGAGGCCGCGGCGCTCGCGGACCCGGTGCAGCTCCTGGTGGAAGACCGACAGGTTGGAGATCGTGCGCGGCGTCATCCTGCCCAGGTCGGCGCCGACGAGCTCGTCGACCTCCTCCGGCGGCAGCCAGGCCAGGATGGCTTTCCCCAGCGCCGTGCCGTGGGCCGGGGCCCGACCTCCGACCCGCGACGGCACCGAAGCGGCGAACCGGCCGCCGAGCTTGTCGAGATAGTGGACGTGGGCGCCCTTGAGGACGGCGAGGTGGACGACGGTGCCGGTGGACATCTGCAGCTCGTGAAGGACCGGAGCGGCAACGTGACGCAGCTCCATCGAGGTGTTCCCCCAGTCGGAGAAGCTCGTCGCGCGCGTCCCGAGGCCGTAGCCCTCCGGGATGCGCCGCACCCACGACAACTTCGTGAGGGTGGTCAGCATCCGGTGCGCCGTCGAGCGAGCCAGCCCGGTCGCGCCCATGACGTCCTCGAGACTGAGCCGTGAGCTCGGAGACTCGAAGGCGTCGAGGACCGCGGTCATCCGCTCGATCATCGACGTCGACGGAGACGGGGATCCGCCAATGCCCGTCTCCAGAACCTCGCTCCTGGTGAGCGTCATCGCCGGTCCCCTCCCCTGACGAATGCGTGCTTGACGCAACGACATCGTTCCCGCAGACAAGCACCGTGTGACCGTGGTCTCACCCGTAGTCCCATCCAGTGAAACTGGCTGCGGACCTTCCGCGGCTCTGCGGTCACGGCAGGTCGGGGGCGGGATGGCTCCTCGGCTCGTAGCGCATCGCCACCGCTGCTCCCGAGCCGAACTCCAGCCGGCTCACCAGCTCGAGGTCGACCTGCCTCGACAGCCCCGAGACGACGTACTTCCTCGCCGCGTCGATCGTCCGGGCGAAGGGCTCCGTCCACTCGGGTCTCGCCCCGTCGGCGTCAGCGGTCGCCACGCGGACCCCGTCATCTCGCAGGTGGTCCGCCCGAAGAGCAGTACCGGCGTCGTACGACCCCGCCCCCGGTCCTTCCGGTCCGGGGGGGGGTCGTACGGATCACGAGTGCGGCCGTCGGGCCGGGCCCTCAGCGCACCTTCTTCGTCTGGGATCCGTGCGAGGGCGCTACGCCGGCACTGCCCCGGTAGCGGGCGGTCACCTTGTACGCACCGCGGTTCCGGGCAACGTGGACCTGCGCTACTCCTCGGCGGTTGACCGCGACCTTCGTGGAGCGGATCACCTTGCCGTTCCGCACCACCGTGATGCGGACCCAGCCGGTGACCGTTGCCGTCGAACCGACCTTCGCGGTGATGTCGATGGTGCGCTTGCCCGGCACCATCCAGACCTTGGTTGCTGAGGCCGCCCGACGGGGCTGGATCGCCTTCGTGGTGGCCGACCCGACGGCCCTCCCACCCGTCATCGCGGTCACCCGTGCCGTGAGCTGGGCGCCGACGTCCGCCGGTTGCACGACGTACGTCCGGGCGGTGGCCCCGACGATCGGCCGGCCGTTGCGGAGCCACTGGACGACGACGCTCTCGGGAACCGGGCTGAAGTCAGCGGGCGAGACCTCGGCCAGCTTCAGCTTCCTGCCGACCCGAGCGACGCCCGTGATGGTGAGGGACTTGCCGGTGTAGGCGGATCCGCTCGGAGCATGGCGTGCGTCGTACTCCTGCAGCCGCAGGCTCCGCATCCCGTCGTAGTGGGCGAGGCAGGCGCGCTCATCGGCGAAGTCGACGCCCAGGCCCTCGCGCCAACCGTCGTCGAGGCAGACACCGGAGTCCTCCACGAGGTAGGTCGAACTGGTCGTGGCGGCTGCGACGTCGGACTCCGTGACCGGCAGGTCGACCCACTGCTTCTTCGAGTACATCCGGGTCATGTCCGAGTAGTGCGGCGAGTTCGGGTTGGTGGACTGGGAGAACGCGAGGATCCCCCGGCTGACCAGCCCGTCCGCACGGAACTCCGATGCCTGGATCCAGCTGGCACCGCTGCTGACCTCGGGGTAGCCACCCGCCGCCGCGTTGAACGGAGCGGTGAGGATGTTGAACAGGCCCGACTCACCGGTTCCGCCGTGCATCGGGATGCGTACGCCGTTCCTCGTCACCGACTGGACGTCGCCGAGGCGCGCGTCCAGGTCGACATCCGCGGCGCGGAGCTTCGTCACGGCCGCGGCGATCGCCTGCAGCACCGCGTCGTTGTCCTCCGGGTCGAGATCACGAGGAGTGTTGACCGGGTCCTCGGGGTCGAAGTCGACCAGGTAGTTCCAGTTGGCCGGCAGGACCCGGCCGCCGCGACCCGCCGCCATGATCTCGCGGAAGAGGTGGGCGCCCCGGCTCTCCAGGTCGTCGTGAAGATCCCATCCCTCCAGGACGCCGCAGGCCTCGCTGATGTCGGTCACGGTGGAGTCGGGTCCGGTGACGGTCGGGTTGTCCTCGCACAGCTCGACCATGCCGTCGCGCAGGATGACTCCGGAGTAGCTGGTGTTGCTGAACATCAGCTTCTGCAGCCTGCCCAGGGTGAACTTGTTGCCCACCTCGCCGTCGGTGCCGGACAGTCGTTGCTCGATGGCGCTCAGGCCGGCGCGGGTCCTCAAGGTGCGCTCCGTGCCGGTGACCCCGAAGGCCCCGTCATAGCCGGTCAGCGGCTGGGCAGGGTTGGCCAGCCAGTAGCTGTCGTTCATGTTGGACACGAAGTCGTCGCGGAACAGGTGCGGCGTGGCGTCGGGACCGAAGGTGAAGTCGTTCGCGGCCGTGGGGTCGATCTTCCACATGCACTCCGACCTCGATCCGTCGTAACCACCGGGCACGGCGCATGCGGCACGTTGGTCGTCGGTGAAGTAGGGAATCGGGTTCGCATCGGTGTAGTAGGTCTCGCCGGAGGAATCAGCGGCCATCACGTTCGTGCCCTGGAACTGGTACTTGTTCTGGATCTTCTCGAACTCCCGGACGGAGGTCGCCTTCCAGGACTCGTTGAGCGACTCCACGCCCCGCCAGCCGGGATCCGTGGGACGGACCGCGTAGGCGATGTCGTCGTTCCAGGCGAATCCGGGTCCGCCGACGAGCCGGGCTCCGTAGTGGGTGGAGTAGAAGGTGTGCTCGGCGTTCGTGGTCCCCCCGTTGCCGTCCGGGACCTCGACCTCGACGACCTCCCTCACCATCTCGCGCTCGGCACCGTCGAAGAGGTAGTGCGTCGGCTTCCCGGGGACCAGCTGCAGCCGGTAGAAGGTGTAGTCACTCGCGCGCGAGACGGTGGCGGTCCAGGCGATGTCCTCCGTCGCGCCGAAGGCAACCTGGATCCGGCCCATGGTGGTTGCCCCCGTCATGTTCATCTCGCCGGGGATCGTCTGGTGCAGGGCGTACATCCGCTGGGCCGGCGTGTTCCAGCTCAGGTGCGGGTTCGCGAGCAACATCCCGCCGCCGCCGGCGGTTGCGGCGGCACCGATGGCGACGCCGTTGCTGCCCCGGTCCTCGTCGAACAGTCGGGCGATCGCCTCTTCGGGCGTCGGTTCGGTCGATCCCGCCCGGACGCGGGCGCCCGCGGAGCCCGTGGCGGTCGGGGGCGCGGCGGCCAGGAACTGCGTGGAGAGCGCAGGGAGGAAGAAGGGCATCCGGGAGATTCGACGTAGGTCCAGCTCGTCGACCGGCCGGACCCAGGAGGCTCCGCGGCAGCCGGGGTCGGTGATCGCGTCGACACCCGTGTCCCGCAGGTACCTGTTGAAGCCGGCCGCGGCCCCTCGGAAGACCGCGGCCTGCTTGGACTCGAGCGGCTCCTCGGCCGCCCCGCGGTCGATGAAGAGCTGGTAGAAGGAGTCGCTACTCACGTTCTGCGGTGTGGCGCCGAGCAGCTCGGAACGCTGCGCAGCGAAGGTGATCACGAGATCCGCGATCATGCAGACGTTGTCCTCGGCCATGGCGTACCCGGTGCCGTAGCCCAGGCTGGCGTAGTCGTCCGCCTTGACGTTGGGCACTCCCCCGTCGCTGCGCCTGACCAGCGCTTCGTAGGTGACGTTCCGGTTGATCTCTCCGGTCCTGTCGACGTTCGGCGCCGAGGCGACCACCGGCGTGCCCGGGTATCCCCACGAGCCGAGCACCAATCCGAGAGCGGCCACCATCCCCAGTGACCGTCTCCGTGTCCCTCTTCGCAACATCCGCTGGCCCGCTTCCTGGTGGTGGTGAATCGGCTCCGAACAAGCGGGTGACCTGAGTCACATCCGCGACTTTTCGGATGCTAACGACCACACCGGGGTTCTGCGGCGACGAATCCCACTGCCCGGTATCTCATGCCGACGGGGAGAACGTCGGTGTGCAGCGCGTCCACCGTCGCGGATCGAGGACTACCCGAGCCGGGCCGGACGCAGGCCCGGACGTGGAGCTACGTCAGCGCGGTGACGACAGGAGGGCGGCGGCCGGTCGCGACTCGATCTGCGGCGCCGCGGACCGGAGGTAGCCGGCCTGCCACGCTCGGTGGACCACCATCCCGCCGACCAGTGACCCGAGCATCCCGAGCGTGAGGTCGCCCAGGGTGTCGGCGTACCGGTCGACGGCACCCGAGGCGCTCAGGAACGCGACGTACTCGGCGAGCTCCCAGGCGAGGGCGGCGGTGACGCCGAAGGCGAGCGAGCGTTCCAGGACCGCGCCCAGGGAGGCGCCGTGCGGCAGGGTGAGGATGACGAAGGCGGCGGCGAGCAGGCCGGTGTTGACGAAGTGCATCCAGTCGTCGAACGACCGGATGGTGTCGTACAGGTCGAGCCGGTTGCCGAGCGTGTCGGAGAAGCAGGTCACCGTCACCAGGAGGTCGGCCAGCCACGGGAACGAGGCCCGGTCGCGCCAGCGCAGGAACCACAGCGCGGGGATCGCGAAGGCGAGCAGGGGGTAGCCGACCGCGCGGGCCGTGGCTCCCTTGCCCTCCAGGTTGCCGACCTCGGGAGACACCACGACCGTCAGCAGCAGGAGCACGAGGACGGCCTTCGCCATCACGTCCAGCGCACACACGACGCCGGGGACGGAGTACCGGACTGCTGGTTGGGCGGGGACACTCACCGGCGCAGGCTATCCGCGGCCAGCACGGGTACGACGCGCTGGGGTCGGCCAGCACCCCCGTAGCCTCGTCGCATGGAGCTGCGCCATCTCCGCTACTACGTCGCCGTCGCGGAGGAGTGCCACTTCGGCCGGGCCGCGGCCCGGCTGCACATCGCCCAGCCCCCGCTGTCGCAGCAGGTCAAGCAGCTCGAGGCCGAGCTCGGCGTCCAGCTCCTCGTCCGCTCGACCCGACGGGTGGAGCTGACCGCCGCCGGCGAGGCCTTCCTGGATCGCGCCCGCGCCCTGCTGGCCGGCGTCGAGGCCGCCGCCGACGAGGCCCGACGGGTCGCGGCCGGCGAGCTGGGGCACCTCGCGATCGGGTTCACCGGCACGGCGACGTACGAGCTGCTGCCCACGCTGAGCAGGGCACTGCGCCACGAGCTTCCCGGCGTCGGGCTCGACCTGCGCGGCGAGATGCTCACCCCGAGCCAGACCGAGGCACTCCTCGATGGCCGCCTGGACATCGGCCTGCTCCGACCGCCCGTGGGCGACGCCGACCTGACCACCCGGATCCTGCGCGAGGAGCCGCTGATCGCCGTGCTCCCCGAGTCGCATCCGCTGGCCGGCGGCACCCACGTCGACGTCGCCGACCTGCGCAACGAGACGCTGGTCGGCTACCCGTCCCGGCACCGCTCGGTCATCCACGACGCCGTCGTGGAGGCCTGCCGCGGCGCCGGCTTCACCCCGCGCGCCACCGAGGTCGCGGAGACCTCGACCCTCGTCTCCTTCGTCGCCGCCGGCCTCGGCGTGGCCCTCGTCCCGCGCTCGGTGCAGCACCTGCGCATCACCGGTGCGACGTACCGACCGCTCACCGGCAGCATCCCGACAGTGGCGCTCGCCGTCGCCACCCGCCGCAACGAGGCCGACCCGGCCGTCCTCCGTGCGGTCGAGATCATCAGCCGGCTGGTCAATCAAGATTTCTGACGTCTCAATCGAGACGAAATCTGTCCTTCACTCATCCTGATCCCCGTGTGACGCTCGTCCCATGAAGATCAGCGGGATCGAAGCCATCCCCTACGCGATCCCCTACCGCAAGCCCCTGCGCTTCGCGAGCGGCGAGGTCGCCACCGCGGAGCACGTGCTCGTCCGGGTGCACACCGACGGCGGGATCGTCGGGACCGCCGACGCCCCGCCCCGCCCGTTCACGTACGGCGAGACCCAGGTCTCGGTGCGCTCGATCGTCGCCGACCACTTCGGCCCGCAGCTGGTCGGCCTCGGGATCCTGGAACGCGAGGTGGTCCGCAGCCGCCTGGAGCGGACCGTCGGCAACCCGGTCGCCAAGGCGGCCGTCGACATGGCCATCTGGGACGCCATCGGCCAGAGCCTCGGCGTCTCCGTCAGCGAGCTGCTCGGCGGCTTCACCGACCGGATGCGGGTCTCGCACATGGTCGGCTTCGCTCCCGCCGAGGAGATGGTCGCCGAGGCGGAGCGGATCCGCGACGAGCACGGGATCTCGACGTTCAAGGTCAAGGTGGGACGCAAGCCGTACCGCGACGACGTCGAGGCCTGCCGCGCCCTGCGCGTCGCCCTCGGCCCGGACGTCGAGCTGTACGTCGACGGCAACCGCGGCTGGACGCCGAGCGAGGCGGCCCGCGCCCTGCAGGAGATGCGCGATCTCGACCTGACCTTCGCCGAGGAGCTCTGCCCCGCCGACGACGTGCTCGGCCGGCGCTGGCTGGTGCAGCAGTCGACGATCCCGATGTTCGCCGACGAGAGCGTCTCCCGGCCGGGCGAGGTCACCCGGGAGCTGCTGAACGGCGCCGCGACCGGCATCAGCATCAAGACCTCGCGGACCGGGTTCACGACGAGCCAGCTGGTGCTCGGCCTGTGCGAGGGGCTGGGCGTCGAGGTGGTCATCGGGAACCAGATCGACACCCAGGTCGGCTCCCTGTGCGCCGCCGCCTTCGGCGCCGCCCACCCGCTCACCGCCCGGCGGGCCGGCGAGCTCTCCAACTACCTCGACATGACCGACGACCTGCTCGCCGATCCCCTGACGATCCAGGACGGCGAGCTCGCCGTACGACAGGGACCCGGCCTCGGCCTCGTCATCGACGAGGACAAGCTCGCGCGCTACCGCCAGGACCGCTGAGCCCGGATCCGCACCATCCGGATCCGCACCGGCCGACTTCGCACCATCCAGACGAAACGGAGCACCACGATGACCGAGCTCGACAACTCCACCGACCTCGAGCGGACCGCCCGCGCGGCCGACTCCGGCGCGAACGCCACCCGGGTCTTCCAGAGCAAGCTGGCCGGTGGCTCGACCATCCCGACGGAGCGGGTCGACGAGGTCGCCACCGCCGCAATCAAGGCGCTCCACGACGTCATCCGGGACAAGCAGGTGACCTACGAGGAGTACGACTACCTGAAGAAGTGGATGATCCAGGTCGGCCTCGACGGCGAGTGGCCCCTCTTCCTCGACGTCTGGCTGGAGCACGTCGTCGAGGAGGTCGCCAACGCCGACCGCGAGGGCAGCAAGGGCACCATCGAGGGCCCCTACTACATCCCCGACGCCCCGATGCTGCCCGCCGAGTGCACCCTCGAGATGCGGGCCGACGAGCCCGGGACCCCGCTGCGCTTCCAGGGTCAGGTCCGCGCCGTCGACGGCACGCCGCTGTCCGCTGCCGTCGTCGACATCTGGCACGCCGACGACCTCGGCTTCTACTCCCAGTTCGCACCCGGCCTCCCGGAGTGGCTCTTCCGCGGGCGCGTGATCACCGACGACGAGGGCCGCTTCGCGATCAACACGATGCAGCCGGCGCCGTACCAGATCCCCACGGACGGCTCCTGCGGCACCCTGATCACGGCCGCCGGCTGGCACGCCTGGCGGCCCGCCCACATCCACCTGAAGGTCTCGGCGCCCGACCACCTGCTCATCACCACCCAGCTCTACTTCGAGGGTGGGGAGTACGTCGGCACCGACATCGCCGATGCCGTGAAGCCCGAGCTGCTGCTGACCCCGACGCCGCGCGCCGACGGCCAGGGCAACGAGGTCACCTACGACTTCGTGCTCGACCCCGCCTGACGTGGCGCTCTACGCCGTCCGCATGGACGTGGACCTGCCGAGCGACCTCCCGGGCCGTGACGAGCTCCTGGCCCGGGAGAAGGCCTACAGCCAGGACCTGCAGCGCTCCGGGCAGTGGGCCCACATCTGGCGGATCACCGGTCAGTACTCCAACCTGAGCATCTTCGAGGTCGCCGACAACGACGCCCTCCACGAGCTGCTCTGGGGACTGCCGCTCTTTCCCTACATGACGATCGAGGTGACCCCACTGGGCCGGCACCCGTCCGCCCTCTGAGGGGCGAGACCTACGAGGACGCGCCCAGCACCAGGCCGCTGGTGGGCACGCCGGTGCCCGCCGTGACCAGCACGTTGCTGACCTCGTGCGGCTGGTTGACCGAGGTCCCCCGGACCAGCCGGACCGCCTCGGCGATGCCGTTCATCCCGTGCAGGTACGCCTCGCCCAGCTGGCCGCCGTGGGTGTTGAGCGGCATCGGCCCGCCCGGGTCGAGGTGGCCGTCGGCGATGAAGTGCCGTGCCTCGCCGCGGCCGCAGAAGCCGAGCTCCTCCAGCTGCGGGAGCACGAACGGCGTGAAGTGGTCGTAGAGCACCAGCGCCTGCACGTCCTGCGGCGACAGCCCACTCTGTCCCCACAGCTGGCGGCCGACGACGCCCATCTCCGGGATGCCGGAGATGGAGGGGCGGTAGTAGGAGGTCATCATGTGCTGGTCCGCACCGGAGCCCTGCGCGGCGCCCACGATGTACGCCGGCGTGTTCGGCAGGTCGCGCGCCCGCTCGGCGGAGACGACGACGACCGCCTGTCCGCCGTCGGTCTCCTGGCAGCAGTCGAGCAGGTGCAGCGGCTCGGCGATCCAGCGCGACTCCTGGTGCTCGGCCAGGGTGATCGGCCGGCCGTGGAACCACGCCTGCGGGTTGGTGGCGGCGTGCGCGCGGTCGATGACCGCGATACGGCCGAAGTCCTCCGAGGTGGCGCCGTACTCGTGCATGTAGCGGCGCGCGAACATCGCCACCCACTGCGCGGGCGTGGAGAGGCCGAACGGCGTCATCCAGGAGTACGCCGCCCGGTCGGCGCTGATGTCCATCGGCCGGTCGGCCTGACCGAGGCCGTAGCGCTCGCCGGAGCGCTCGTTGAACGCGCGCCAGCACACCACGACGTCGGCGAGCCCGGCGGAGATCGCCGCCGCCGCGTGCGCGACGGTGCCGCACGCCGCGCCACCGCCGTGCGGGACGCGGGAGAAGAACGAGAGGTCGCCGATCCCGACGTTGCGCGCGACGTGGTTCTCGCTGCTCGACTCGGCGGTGAAGGTGACCATGCCGTCGACGTCGGAGGGCTTGAGGCCCGCGTCGGCGATGGCGGCGGTGACCGCCTCGCAGGCCAGCTGCAGCTCGCTGCGGCCCGAGGCCTTGGAGAACTCGGTGGCGCCGATCCCGACGATCGCGCTGGCTCCGGAGAGGCCGCTCATCGGGCCCCCACCCCGATCTCGAGCTCGACCTCGACGCTGCCGCTGACGTGGGTGCCCAGCGCGTTGTCGCCGCGCACGTCGACCGAGACCCGGCCGTCCTCGACGGACGCGACCGTGCCGGTCAGCGTCATCGTGTCGCCGGGGTAGTTCGGCGCCCCGAGCCGGATCCGCACCCGCTTGACGACGGCGGCGGGACCGGCCCAGGAGGTGACGTAGCGGTCCACCAGGCCGTTGGTGGTCAGGATGTTCATGAAGACGTCCTTCGAGCCACGGGCCACGGCCAGGTCGGGGTCGTGGTGCACGTCCTGGTAGTCGCGCGAGGCGATGGCCGAGGCCACGATCATCGTGCGGGTCAGCGGGATCTCCAGCGGGGGCAGCTGGTCGCCGACCTTCACGACACGACCTCCTCGACGACCAGCCGGGCGCCGAGGTCGGCGAGCACGGAGGCCGGGGAGCCCAGGGTGCCGGCGAGCTGGCGGCCCCACAGGAAGTGGCGGTGCACGGGGTAGTCGACGTCGACGCCGATGCCGCCGTGCACGTGCTGGACGCGGTGCACGACGTCGAGCCCGGCCTGGGCACGCCACCACGACGCGACCTGGACGGCCCGGTCGACGCCGTCGATCCCGGCGCCGACCCCATCGGCGACCTCGTCGACGGCCTGCACGGCCTGCCACAGGGTCACCCGCATGGCGTCGATGTCGATCCAGCAGTCGGCGAGCTGGTGCTGCAGCGACTGGAAGGTGGCCAGCGGCCGGCCGAACTGCTCGCGACCGGAGGTGTAGGTCCCGGCGAGGCGCAGCGCGCCGTCGGCGACACCGACCTGGAGCGCGGCCAGGGCCACCGCCGCGGCCCGCAGGGTGTCGGCGAGCGCCTCTCCCCCGCCGACCTGGCGCGCGACGGCGCCGTCCAGGACGAGCTCCCCGGCGATGTCGTGGCTCGTGGTGTCGGTGCGCTGCCAGGTCGTGCCGGCGCCCTCACGGGGCAGCACGAACAGGGCCGGGCCCTCGGGACCGGTCGCGGAGACGAGCACGTGCTCGGCACCGGCGTACGACGGCACGGCGGCCTTCACGCCGCTCAGCCGCCAGCCGTCCGCGCCCCGGGTGGCCTGGCACGCGGGCTGCGCGGGCGGGCGGGCGTCGTACTCCTCGAGCGCGAGGGTGAGCCGGAGGCTGCCGTCCGCGGCACCCGGGAGGAGCTCGGCGCGCAGCGCGTCGTCACCGTGGCGGGCGACGGCCCACGCGGCGACCGCGTGCGACCACAGCGGGACCGGGGCGACGTGGCGCCCCTGCTCCTCCAGGACCACGGCCAGCGCGGCCAGGCCGAGGCCGGCGCCGCCGTCGGCCTCCGGCAGCGCGAGACCGAGGAGGCCGGCCTTGCCGAGCTCGTGCCACAGGTCCTCGTCGACCCGGGAGGGCGTCGACTCGACGGCGCGGACGCGGTCGGTGGTGGCCCGGTCGTCGAGGATGGTGCGGGCCAGCTCGGCGACGGCGAGCTGGTCCTCGTCCAGGGTGAAGTCCACGGGAGGCTCCTCAGGCGGGATCGGTGACGGGGCGGAAGAGCGGGAGGGTCAGCTCGGAGTCGGCGTCGTGCCAGGCGACCTCGAGCGGCATGCCGATGACGACGTCCTCGGGGCTGACACCGGTGAGGTTGGTGATCAGCCGGGTGCCCTCGTCGAGCTCGACCAACGCGATCAGCAGCGGGAAGTCGAACGCGGGGTGCCGCGGGTGGTGGGCGACGACGTAG
Source organism: Nocardioides sp. W7 (assembly GCF_022919075.1). Taxonomy (NCBI): domain Bacteria; kingdom Bacillati; phylum Actinomycetota; class Actinomycetes; order Propionibacteriales; family Nocardioidaceae; genus Nocardioides; species Nocardioides sp. W7. Next base: position 4,279,724 of record NZ_CP095078.1, read on the forward strand.
GAGTAGAGCGTGCCGCGGCCGGAGGCCTCGACGGTGTCCCACTCGAAGGACTGGCACTCCGGGCAGCAGGGGCCGGGCGGGTGCCGCAGCGTGCCGCACTGCGCGCAGCGCTGCACGACCAGCCGGCGCTCCCGGGCGGCCTCGAACCAGAAGGCGTTGTCGAGGTTGACCGCCGGCCGGGGCCGGAGCGGCTTCGCCGGGGCCTCCTCGGCGGCGGGCTTGGGCTTGAAGCGCAGCGTGCGCCAGCGCTGGGTGGCGACGACCTCGCCGTCGGCGTCGCGGTAGGTCTTCAGCGTGGTCACGAACCGGCCGACACCGAGCCCGGTGGTCTTGTCCGGCGAGATCGCCTCGACGACCTCCTCGACGCTGACGTGGTCGCCCGGCACCAGCTCGCGGACGAACTCCAGGTCGGAGTCGGTGGCCACCACCGAGCTGTAGCCGCCCTCGGCCAGCAGGTCGACGAGCTCGTCGAAGGACGACGGCTCGGCACTGGGCGCGACCGACGCGGCGTACCCGCGCATGGTCCAGGCCTGCACCATCGTCGCCGGGGCGACGACCCCGGGGCGACCGGCGGCTCGCGCGGCGTCGTCCGAGACGTAGACGGGGCTCTCGTCGCCCATCGCCTCGACCCAGTGCCGGATCATCGGCTGGTTGACCGGGTCCGTGGCCGGGCGGCGCTCGACGAGCACCCGGCCGACGAACGCCGACAGCCGCTGCTCGAAGGCCTCGTCCGTCCCGCTCACCGCTTCGCCCTCGGCAGGCCGAGGCCCTGGGTGGCGACCATGTCGCGCAGCACGTCGTTCACGCCGCCGCCGAAGGTGTTGACGATGCCCTGCCGCGAGAGCTGCTCCACCTGGCCGGCGAGTACGGCGCCGGCCGAGCCCGTGCGGATCCGCCCTGCGGCGCCGAGCACCTGGCTCAGGCTGCGCTGGACGTCGATGTGGGTCTCGGTGCCGTAGGTCTTGGCCGCACCGGCTGTGACACCGGTGAGGGTGCCGTCGCCGACCGCGGCGGTCATCTTCCAGTTCATCAGCCGCATCGCCTCGAGCTTGGCGTAGCTGCGGGCCAGCTCCTGCTGCACCCACGGCTGCTCGATGACGCCGGTCTCCTTGGCCCAGGCCAGGGTGTGCTCCCACAGCTGGGTCATCCGGCCGCCGAGCGCTGCCAGACCCACCCGCTCGTGGTTGAGCTGGGCGGTGAGCAGCCGCCAGCCACCGTCGACCTCGCCGACGACGCTGCCGGCGGGCACCCGGATGTTGGAGTAGTACGTCGCCGTCACCATCATGCCGCCGACCGCCTGGATCGGGCTCCACGTGTAGCCCGGGTCGTCGCACGGCACGATCAGGATCGAGATCCCCTTGTGCTTGGGCGCGTCGGGGTCGGTGCGGACCGCGAGCCAGACGTAGTGGGCGGTGTTGCCGCCGGTGGTGAAGATCTTGCTGCCGTCGACGACGAAGTCGTCGCCGTCCCGGACCGCGCGCGTGCGCAGCGAGGCCAGGTCGGTGCCGGCCTCGGGCTCGGTGTAGCCGATGGCGAAGATGATGTCCCCGGCGAGGATCCCCGGCAGGTAGGCCTGCTTCTGCTCCTCGGTGCCGTACTCCATCAGCGTCGGGCCGACGGTGTTGACGGTGACGAACGGGAACGGCAGGCCGGCGCGCTGGATCTCGTCGAAGAAGACGTACTGCTCCTCGATCGAGCGGCCCTGACCGCCGTACTCCTTCGGCCAGCCGACTCCGAGCCAGCCGTCGCGGCCGAGCATCTTCACGACCTCGCGGAAGCGGTCGCCGCCGGCGCCCGCCTCACCGACCTCGCGGCGCTCGTCCTCGGGAAGCAGCCCGGCGAAGTACGTCCGCAGCTCCTTGCGCAGCTGCAGCTGGGCCGGTGTCTCCCGCAGGTCCATGGGGCTCCTCTGGATGCTCGGTGGTCGGTGCTCGTGGCGGGGCAGCCGTCCGGCAGGGCGGGACGGCGTACGGCCGCGACGTGGCGGCCGGCGACGTCGCGGGTCACCAGCGATCGGTCGCGCTTCGACCGTAGCGAGCCGGCCCCGACTACGCCCCTCGGTGATCCCGCTGGCTGGGAGCCGGGGCCACGTCGGGGGTCAGTAGCCCGGTGCCCGACGCTCCCAGGGGGCGGCCTGCTCGACCTGGGTCGCCAGCGACAGCAGCAACCCCTCCCCGCCCAGATCGGCGGCGACCTGGACCCCGATCGGCAGCCCGCGCGCGTCGTTGCCGAGAGGCAGCGACATCGCCGGCTGACCGGTCAGGTTGAAGACGCTGGTGAACGCCGCGAAGCGGCCGGCGTGCTCCCAGATCGTCTCGGGGCGCGTCGTGTCCAGGGTGCCGAGCGGCGGCACCGGCTCGGCCAGCGTCGGGGTCAGGAGCACGTCGTAGGTGCGCAGCTGCCGGCCCAGCCGCCAGCCCACGCGCTGCGCGGTCTCCATCGCCCGGGTCACGTCGGGGCCGCTCAGCGAGGAGCTGTAGTGCTCGTAGAGGATCCGGCTGAACGGCTCCAGGTCGTCCTCGCGCAGCTCCCGCCCCAGGACGGCGAGCCGGGCGTCGACGGCGGCCGCGAACCCGGAGCCCATCAGCACCGCTCCCCCGCCCTGGGACTCCTCGAGGACGTAGTCGAGGGTGGTCTCGACGATCTCGTGGCCGAGGTCGGCGAGCAGATCGGCGGCCCGTCTCAGGACGGCGAGCACCTCCGCGGAGGCCTCCGCCCCGTCGCCCGGCGCGGTGGCCAGCCCGACCCGCAGCCGGCCCGGTGCCCGCGCGGCGAGCTCGACGAACGGCGCCTCCGGTGTCGGCGCCGCGAACGCGTCGCCGGGCAGCGAGCCGTGGGACACGTCGAGCAGCAGCGCACTGTCGCGCACCGTCGTGGTCAGCGCGTGGTGCACGCTCACCGGCCCCGCGAGCAGGCTGGGGTACGGCGCCGGGCTGACCCGGCCCCGTCCCGGCTTGAGCCCGAACAGCCCGTTCATCGACGCCGGGATCCTGATCGAGCCGCCCCCGTCGCTGGCCGTGGCCACCGGCACCATCCCGGTCGCGACGGCGACCGCGGAGCCACCGCTGGAGCCACCGGGCGAGCACTCGAGGTCACGCGGGTTGCGGCACGGGCCGAAGAGCTGGCCCTCGGTGCTCGCGTTCAGGCCGAACTCGGGCACGTTGGTGGTGCCGAGCACGACCGCGCCCGCGGCCCGGTAGCGGCGTACGAGCTCGCTGTCCTCGTCCGGGACGAGGTCGGCGAACAGCCGGCTGCCCCGCGTCGAGGGCAGGCCGGCGACATCGGCGTACAGGTCCTTGATCAGCACCGGTACGCCGCGCAGTGGCCCGTCGGGCAGACCCGCGTCGACCTCGGCGAGCGCCTGCTCGAAGCGCTCGTGCGCGATCGCGTTGAGCGCCGGATCGTGGCGCTCGATCCGGCTGATCGACTCCTCGACGACCTCCCGCGCGCCGATCTCGCCGGCGCGCAGTGCGGCGGCGAGCCCGGTGGCGTCGAGGCGGTCGAGCGGGTGCTCGCTGGGCACCGGTCCGGCTACCCGCGCTCGCGCAGGGCGGCGTCGATCTGGTCGGTCTGCGCCTGCCCCTCGACGAGCTGGCGCAGCAGCCACAGCCGCAGCACCCGGGCCAGAGCGGTCGCGACGTAGAGGGCCGCGCCGATGCCGATCAGGCCCAGGAACGCCACGGCGAGGATCAGGCTGGACAGGATGTCGCGGGTGTCCGACTGTCCCCCGGAGGCGTTGTAGGCGACGAAGGCGCCGATCGCGCCGCCGATCATCAGCAGGATGCCGACGATCCGCACGGGGCCGTCGGACTTCGAGCTGTCGGCCTTCAGCTTGTGGCCGGCCACCTCGTTGTGGAACTCGGTGCGGCGTTCTTCGGTGAGCATGTCAGCCTCCCAGGTAGGTGGTGGAGAGTTCGTCTTCGATCTCGGCAGGGCGTCCGACCCTGACGACGCGGCCACCGAGCATCAGGGCCGCGGTGTCGGCGATGGGCAGTACGACGCGTGCGAACTGCTCGGCGACGAGGATGGAGATGCCCTCGGCGGCGAGCTGGCCGACGATCTCGTACATCTGCGAGACGATCATCGGCGCGAGGCCCATCGAGAGCTCGTCGAGCAGCAGGACGACGGGGTCGGTCCCGAGCGCCCGGGAGAGCGAGAGCATCTGCTGCTCGCCGCCGGACATCGAGCCTGCGAGCTGGTTGCGCCGCTCGGACAGCTTGGGGAAGCGGGCGTAGGCCGCCTCCTCGATCTCGGCGAGCTTGCGTCCGGTGCCCGTGGCGACCCAGAGGTTCTCGCGGACGGTGAGGTTGGCGAAGACTCCGCGACCCTCCGGGATCGAGCAGACGCCGAGCCGGCTGGCCTCGGTGGCGGTGATGCCGGTGACGTTGCGTCCCGCGATCCGCAGCTCCCCCGAGGTGCTGGGCATCAGGCCGCTGACGATCTTCATGGTCGTGGTCTTGCCGCCGCCGTTGGGGCCGAGCAGCGCGACCACGGCGCCCGCGGGGACCGTGAGGTCGACGCCCTTGAGCACCTCGATGGCGCCGTAGGCGGCCCGGACGCCGACCAGCTCGACGAGCGGTTCCTCCGTCGCGGCGGCGCCTGGCGCCGGGGTGGGTTCGGTGACGGTCACGCCACGACCTCCGATCCGATGTAGGCCTCGATGACCTCGGGCGAGGCCTGCACCTCGGCCGGCGTGCCCGAGGCGATCAGCACGCCGTGGTCGAGGACGTGGATGCGCGTGCAGAGCCCCATCACGAGCGGCAGGTCGTGCTCCACGAGGCAGACGCCCAGGCCGTCGTCGGCCAGGCCGCGCAGCATCGCGGCGAACTCCTCGGTCTCCTGCTCGGTCTGGCCGGAGGCCGGCTCGTCGAGCAGCAGCAGCCGGGGCTGGGTCATCAGCGCACGGGCGACCTCCACGACCCGGGCCCGACCGGTCGGGATGTCCGAGACGTCCCGGTCGGCGATGTCGGTGAGACCGGTCAGCTCCAGGACCCGGCGGGTCTCCGCCTCCAGGTCGAAGCGGCGGCGGGTGTTGGCCCGCACGATGTCGCCGGCGACCCGGATGTTGTCGCGGACGCTGAGGGAGAGGAAGAGCTCGAGGCGCTGGAAGGTCCGGGCCATGCCCATCCGGGCGCGCGTCCCCGGCGCGGTCCGGGTGATGTCGGTGCCGCCGAAGACGATCCGGCCCGCGTTGGGGCGCTGCATGCCGGTGATGCAGTTGTAGAGGGTCGTCTTGCCGGCGCCGTTGGGCCCGATCAGCCCGGTGACCGCGCCGGCGCGGATGTCGATGCCGACCTGGTCGACGGCGGTGTTGCCACCGAAGCGGACCACGACGCCGTGGGTCTCGAGCAGGGTCTCAGACGGGGACATGCTGCACGTCCTCCTGGGGGGCGAGGGGCTGGGTCGGGGCCGAGGTGGTGCCGCGGTGCCGGGCGGGCAGCCCGAGCTCGCGGTCCAGGTGCTCGGCCAGGGTCTCGGGGTACGGCGTGTCGATGCCGACCAGCTCCAGCGGCGTGGTCCGGCGGGCCTCCAGCTGCTCGGGGGTGAGCAGCCGGGTCGGTCGCAGGGCGGTGCCCAGCGCCGGGAGGGCCAGCCACAGGACCATCAGCGCGATGCCGAAGGTCCAGGTGCCGATCACCTCGACGAACGTCAGCACGTAGAGGACCGCGGTGAGCCCCAGAGCGGCGTACCGCACCTCGGGAGCCCGGCTGAGCAGCCGCTGGCTGCCGAAGATCTGGTAGAGGTTGCCGCTCGGGTTCTCCCCGACCCCGATGCCGATGAGCGCGGTCGCCACCAGGAACAGGTGGGACAGGAGGCTGAAGGTCTCCGTGTGCACCGGGTGCTCGATCGAGAGCTCGTTGAAGGTGCCGACGACCAGCGCGAAGCCGCCGCCCGCGAGCAGGCCGCCGAACAGCGCGCCGCTCACGTAGCCGATGCCGCCGACGACGGTGAGCATCACCAGCGACAGGCTCAGCGTGTAGACGAAGTGCTCGGAGGTGACCGAGCTGAGCGCCATCGACATGAAGATGCCGCCGAGTCCGGCGATGCCGGTCGAGATCATGAAGACCGACAGCTTCAGCCGCACCAGCCGCTGGCCGAGCATCACCGCGGCCGCGGGGCTGTCCTTCATCGCGGCCAGGCGGCGGCCGTAGCCGCTGTTGCGCAGCGCGACCACCCCGACGCCGAGCACCGCGAAGACCGCGGCGACGGTGTAGAGGAAGGTGTCCTGGTTCGCCAGGTCGAGCGGCCCGACCTTCAGCGGCGACATGATCAGGTTGCCGTTGGGGAAGACCGCGAAGTCGTGGCCGAACCACGAGCGCGTCTGGGTCTCGCGCAGCACCATCGAGGAGACGAAGCCGCCGAAGGCCAGCGTCGCGAGGGCCAGGTAGAGCCCGCGCAGGCGCAGCGCGGGCAGCGCCACCAGAGCCCCGGTGACGGCTGCGGCAAGGACGCCGAGCACCAGCCCGACGATGCTCATCCGGGAATCGAGGCCCTCGCCGCTGATGCCGCTGTGGAAGGCCACAATGGTGGCGATCGCACCGAAGGAGATCGGCGCCAGGTTGAGCTCGCCGGCGTAGCCGGTCAGCAGCGTGAGCGAGAGCGCGACGATCGCGAAGGACAGGCCGAGCACCAGGGTGCCGACGCTGGAGTCGTCGATCAGCTGGCGGAAGGCCACGGTCACCACGACCATCACGAGCGCCCACACGGCGGCGCGTCGTACCGTCGGCACCTCGTAGCGCTCGCGGGTGCGGACGGCCGCGCCGCGCAGCCGGTCCTGCGGCAGCACGAGCAGGACGATGAACAGGATGATCATGGGCAGCGCGTCGCGCAGGTTGGTGATCCAGGTCCACTCGGTCGGCGCGTAGGCGACCAGGTAGGTGCTGGCCAGGCCGAGGGCGACGGCGCCGACGAAGGTGCGCGGGATGCTGCGCAGGCGGCCGAACAGGGCGGCGGCGAACGCGTCGATGACCAGCAGGGTCAGCGCGTTGGCCTCCAGGGCGCCGCCGGCGACCGGCGTGATCAGGATGCCGGCGAGCACCGCGAGGGTCGAGCCGAGCGCCCAGGCGAGCGCGGCGATCCGCTCGGGGTCGTGGCCGTTGAGCCGCAACAGGTCCGGGTCGTCGACGGTGGCGCGCATCAGCACGCCCATCCGGGAGCGGGTGAACAGCAGCCGGAGGCCGATCGCGATGGCCGCCGCGGCGAGCAGGCAGATGATCTCGTGGTAGCGGATGACGACGCCGCCGACGGTGACGTAGCTGTCGACGCCGAAGAACATCTTCGACATCCGGGCCTCCTGCGGGTCCCACACCCAGTGGGACAGCGACACGAAGCCGAGCAGGATCGCCACCGTGACCACGATCTTGGTCACCTCGGCGGTGTCGCGCAGCCCGCCCATGATGAAGCGGTGCAGCAGGAAGCCCATCACCGGGCCGACGACGAGCAGCAGGATCAGCACAGCCAGCAGGGTGGGGACACCCCACACCACCTGCAGCTGGTAGTAGAGGAACGCGCCGATCATGGCCTGCGCGCCGTGGGCGAAGTTGAAGATGCCCGACGTGTTGTAGGTCAGCACCAGGCCGGACG